>DAVZID010000026.1:0-41180 GCA_052273485.1 Lachnospiraceae bacterium | reverse complement strand
AACGAGAGAGGTACTATTATGAGAACAAATAAGAATGGTGTCAACAAAGATCAAACAGTATATCTATGGGGACGATACCTCATTCTGGAGCCGCAGCTACTTTATCGCTACTACAGGAAGTGTTTCTCTTGAAACAGTAAAGCAATATATCGAATCACAGCGTTCTGAAGAACATCAGGCTGAGAGAGACCAAAAATTCCAGAAGAAAACCCTGTTGGAATGATGGCTGCGTTGTTTGTAATCGGCACATTCATCCCTCGGACGTTCTTGCGAACGGCCGGAGTTTTCTGCGCTGAATCATTATAATTTCATTCAGTATACTGAACAAAATTTATTTTTTCCTGTTTTTTTCTTTTATAAGTGTGATATAGTATAGCTATCACGCAGAAAGGAGCATCTACTATGATTAAACGAGAACTCTATATGAAACGCATACGTCCTTTTATTGGAAGCGAACTGGTTAAAGTTATGACCGGCATACGCCGCTGCGGAAAATCTGTTATGCTGGAATTGATCAAAGATGAACTGAAAGAATCTGGCATTGATTCGTCTCATTTTATCTCAATTAACTTTGAAGATATGCGCTATACTTCTTTGCAATCTGCGCAGGCATTACATGACGAAATTCTGAAACGAGCCTCTACCATTGATGGAAAAGTTTATCTTTTCTTTGATGAAATTCAAGAGGTCACAGACTGGGAAAAATGTATCAATTCTCTTCGCATCACACTGGACTGCGATATTTATATTACAGGCTCCAATGCCAAGCTACTCTCCGGAGAGCTTGCTACGTATCTTGGCGGTCGCTATGTTGAATTTGTCATATACCCATTTTCGTTTGCAGAATTTCTTGAATTATATCACCAGACAGAGCCAAATGCGTCTACATCTGCCTGTTTTCAAAAATATCTTCTGGCTGGCGGTATGCCGTATCTTGCAAATCTCCAATATGCAGATGAGCCATCCATACAGTATTTAACGGATCTCTTCAACTCGGTACAGCTAAAGGATATTGTTAAGCGAAACAAAGTACGTGATGTCGACCTTCTCGAACGAATCATTGCTTATATTATGGCGAATATCGGGACACCGTTTTCTGCTTCTTCTCTAGCAAAATTTTTAAAAAGCGAGAAGCGCGCTGTTTCCCCCGATACCATTCTTAATTACTTGAAATATTGCTGCGATGCCTATTTGTTTTATCAGGTGAAGCGTCAGGATCTTCAGGGAAAACAAATTTTAGCCTCAAATGAGAAATACTATATTGCAGATCATGGTATTCGAGAAGCTGTTTTTGGCGGCAATATGCGTGACATTAACCTCATTCTTGAAAACATTGTCTACATGGAACTGCTGCGCCGTGGCTATACGGTCACGGTCGGAAAATCTGGTGCCAAAGAAGTTGATTTTGTATGTGATAAACGTGCTGAAAAACTCTATATCCAAGTAACATACCTGCTTGCCTCACCGGAAACCATTGAACGAGAATTTGGTGTGTATGACAGCATTCGCGATAATTTTCCAAAATATGTCGTATCACTCGATGAATTTGATATGAGCCGAAACGGAATTAAGCATCGCAATATTCGCGATTTTCTTCTGACAGATATCTGGAATTAAAGTTTCCCTTGCAGACTTTAAATTTGGCTGATATACTATATCATACCGGGGCAAAATCCGCAAAAACGCGCGCTTATACAATCAGTTGCGACTATTTTTGCATCAGCTCCCGGATGTAACTTTTAGATAAAAACAAGAAAGGTGGTTTTTATTCTTATGAAGAAAACACTTGGTATTATCGGTGCCGAGCAGCAGGAAATTGATCTGTTACTTGAGCGCCTTTTGCTTGAAAAGACCGTCAACAAGGCCGGACTGTCTTTCTTCTGCGGTACCATCCATGAGTATCCAGTCGTGATCGTAAAGGCTGGCATCGGAAAAGTTAATGCCGCAGCCTGCACCCAGATGTTAATTGATCTGTTTGATGTAAAGATGATCGTAAACACGGGATCTGCTGGATCTTTAGATGCCCGCATCAATATCGGCGACATCGTGGTTTCCACTGAGGTAATTCAGCATGACCTCGATGTGACGGACCTTGGCTATCAGCCGGGTGACGTTCCTGGCACTGGAAAGGTATTCACACCGGACAAGCAGCTTCACGATCTGGCTGTCGCTTGCAGCCATGAGGCAAACCCAGATGTTACCGTTTACGAAGGTCTGATTCTGACCGGCGACCAGTTTATTTCTGGTCAGGAAAAGAAAAACTGGCTGATCGATACCTTCCATGGTCTTTGTGCTGAGATGGAGGGCGGTGCTGTTGCCCACGTTGCTTCGATCAATGAAGTACCGTTTTTAATCATCCGTTCCATCTCCGATAAGGCAGATGGCAGTGCAACCATGGATTACACACAGTTCTCCAAGATGGCGTCCTATCATTCCGCTCGCCTCGTTGAGACACTGATCACAAAGCTGTTGGCACTGTAATTGTATACTAGTATCACTACAACAACGGTGTAACATTATTGAATAATCGCCCATTTCGGGCGCATACTATTTCGCGAAAGGAGTTTTACTATGTCTGTTTTAACTATTACAAAGAGCAATTTTAATGAAACTGTTTTAAAGTCTGATAAGCCGGTGCTGCTTGATTTCTGGGCTTCCTGGTGTGGTCCATGCCGTATGCAGGGTCCGATCATTGACCAGCTCGCTGCCGAGCACTCCAACATCGTATTTGGAAAGGTAAATGTCGATGAAGAGCCTGATCTTGCTTCCGAGTATGGCATCACCTCTATCCCGACACTGATCATCTTTAGAGATGGCCAGCTGATCAATCAGGTGACAGGTGTTACCTCTAAGGCTTCTCTTGAGCGTATGCTTGGCCTGTAATAAAATTTTATAAAAAGCATAGAAAGACTTTATCTACAAATGAGAAATAAACATGTTTTACTTATGGTGCAGGCTGCTCTGATTGCCGCCATGTATGTCGTTTTGACATGGCTGGCAAACCTGTTCGGGCTGGCAAACGGTGCGATTCAGGTTCGTTTTTCTGAGGCACTCACCATACTTCCGTATTTTACACCGGCTGCCATTCCGGGATTATTCGTGGGCTGTATCATCAGCAACACGATCACCGGTGCAGCCATCTGGGATATTTTATTTGGTTCCCTCGCCACACTGATTGGTGCATTTTGTACCTATAAGCTTCGCCGTTTTTCCAAATGGCTAGCTCCGCTGCCGCCGATTCTTGCCAATATAATCGTAGTACCTCAGGTGCTTCGCATTGTTTACGGTGCACCGGATTCGATCTGGTATCTGATGGCTACCGTTGGTATCGGTGAGATCATTTCCTGCGGCATCTTCGGAATGGTACTTTTATTTGCCCTTCAAAAACACGCACACCAGATTTTCCAGATTGAAAAATAAGTTTAAAATTAAAAAACTTTAGTTAAAAAAACTTCAAGAAAGCCGCATCCACATCAAAATGGATACGGCTTTTTTCACTATTCTATTATAAAAGTTCCCTTAACTCATCCGGTGTAAATACATACTTTGCATTACAAAACTGGCAGCAGGTCTCGATGTTTTCTCCGGCATCGATCATCTCCTGAATGTCAGACTTCTGAATACTTGCGATTCCTCTTGCGAAACGCTTCTTGCTGCAGCTGCACTTAAATTCAACTGCCATACGATCCAAAATGGCAAGCTCCATATCGCCAAGAAGCTCCTGTAAAATATCCTCTGGTGTCTTTCCGCTGTCAAGCATTGCAGTAACAGAAGATACATTTGCAAGCTTTTGCTCAAGAGCAGAGATGGTTTCCTCGGATGCATCTGGCATCAGCTGAAGGATAAAGCCTCCTGCCTGACGCACGGTATTGTCCTTATTCATCAGCACGCCGAGACCAACGCTGGACGGTGTCTGCTCGGATGCCGCAAAGTAGTAGGTCAAATCCTCTGCGATCTCACCACTGACAAGATCGGTCTGTCCAACATATGGATCCTTCAGGCCGATATCCTTAATTACGCTGAGCACACCCTTTCCGATTGCGCCTGCCACATCGAGCTTTCCGATGGAATTTGCTGGAATTAACACAACCGGATTCTGCGCATAGCCCTTTACATGGCCGTGAGAATCTGCGGTTACCGTGATGGAGCCAACCGGGCCATCTCCCTGAATCTTAATGGTTAAAAGATCCTTGTCACCCTTCATCATTGATCCCATCATGACAGCTGCTGTCATGGTACGTCCCAGTGCTGCGGTGACAACCGGGCTTGTGTTGTGAGCATTTCTTGCATACTCAGTAAGGTCTCTTGTTGTTGCCGCAAACGCACGAATCTGGCCATTTGCAGCAGTTGCACGAATCATATAGTCACTCATAATTGTTCGTTCCTCTCTTTCTAAAAAGCGTCTATCAAATACATTCGATACGCTGTATCTTATCCATTCTGAACTGGTGTCTCAATCGGTGTCTTTCCTTTTTCGCGAGCAATGATATAAACACGGTCAGTCTCAGGACCTGCCGGCGCACCGTTTTTGTCAATCGCATCAATGAAAATCATGCCTGACTTCTCAATGGCACGTCGCACCTCGTCAATTGAAAATGCACGCTGCTCATGATACTCGTCAAAACGCTCATAGAGATTGTCCTCGTCCTGCACAAATAACGTCAGCGCATAGCTATTGATATGAGACTCCTCATCATAATCATTGTCCCAGATGTAGCTGACCTCCTCATCGGCATCCGAAAAACTCTGGCAGCCGATTTTCTTATAATAGTGGTCCGTCTTTAAATCAAACAGAAAAATACCACTCGGGTCAAGGTAGTTATTGACAAGACAGCACACCGTAACGAGGTCATCATACTCGGTAAGATAATTCATCGTATCGCACAGGCTGACCACTGCGCGCACCGTGCCATACAGCTCAAATTCTCTCATATCCTGATTTAGATAAAGAATCGGGCTGCCACTCTGCTCACGCTTCTCGACTGCCTCTGCTAACATTTCCTCGGAGTTATCCACACCGATCATGTCAAAGCCCTTCGCAGCAAACATCTCGGTCAGTGTTCCGGTTCCGCAGCCAAGCTCAAGCATCAGTCCATCCTCAATGCCATAGTGCTTTAACTGATCGGTCACAAAATCGCACCACTCCTCGTATGGAATTTCCTCCATCATACGGTCGTAGACCAGTGCAAATGCATGATATGCGTTCATAAATTTCCACGCCTTTCTTTTTTAACTTTACTCATCAGCCTCAAAAGGTTATTATACCCGATTCAGCACCGATTGACAAGAAAAAGAAGTACAAATCTTTTGCCATTTACAAAACGACGGAAATTTATTATACTTGTCTATATTAGACCAACATTAACACCTGTATATGGCACAATACCATGTACGAATACCACTCTCAATACGGAAAAGGAAGAAACATGATTTTATCCTATATCAGAAAAACTCAGTTTAAACGCCTATTTTACCCGCTAATGCTGCTCGGCGTAGTAATTTTCCTCGTCTGGCGTTCACCCGTTACGGATTATGTGACAAAGCGCACATTAAGCAATGCCGTGCTGATCAATGATGAAACCGCCGACAAGGTGCTGTATGCAAAGATAAAGACAGGAACGCTCTACTACAGCGGCGAGGACTGCATCGCTGGAAGTGAACTGATCGGTCATTATTATTATGAACTAGTAAATGGCACCTGCCATTTTTATCTGATTCGTGCCGTGGCTGGATACCCGGCTGCTGAAACACTTGACCCTCAAACCGTGATTGGACGTGTGGATGCCTTGGAGCCAGAGATTCTTGAGCCACTCACGCAAAAGCTTGCCGAAACGATTTCTTGGGATGCCGCTTCGTTAAAAAGTGTCTGCCAAAAGTATTTTATCAATCAGACTGCTTATCTAAACAGACGTGAGGTCGTGCTGATGGCCGTACTTCTCGCTGTATTTGTGCTGATGCTTGTGATTTTCATACGAACCATTACTTACATTGTAAATCCACGGCTGACAAAAACATATCGCAACTTAGAGCGCTACGGCGATGCAGAGAAAATCTTAGCCGATGTGGAAAAGCAGATTCACCGAAAAATTTTACTTAGAACAAAGACGTTGATCTTAACGCCGCGCTATCTCGTGGAACTCTCTGATGAGGTATGCGCCATTATTCCGCTCGAAGCCGTTTTGTGGATTTACGACCACGCTGCGATGCGCCACACCTTAAAAGGGCGTGAACTTAGCTACACCATCCATATGGTGACAATGAAGGGCGAGGAATATACGCTGAAAGGGAAAACGCACCGGGAGGTCAGTGCTATTTATCACGAGCTGAACACGCGCTATCCAAACTTTTTCTTTGGTTACTCGAAGGAGCATCAGGAGATGGTTCAATATATGCTGCATGAGATGAAGAAGGAAGAATAAGCGCCATGGGGAGCAAATGAACCATGAAGAACGGTCCTCGTGGCTCGTGAAAAAAAGAAAAATTTCACATAGAAAATGTATAAGAAATGAATCAAAGGACATAATAGGAATGTCAGAAATCTGGCGGCATTTTAAATGCCGCAGTCAGCTGACAGGCGGCTTGCGATTCCCCCTCCAAACCGCACAGCTTACAAATGATGTAATTTATTATTTATCCTCCCCTTTCAAAAAGAGCCGGCAAATCTGCCGGCTCTTTCTTCTTATTATTCTCTTATTCAACTGATTAATGGCTAAGGGGGTTGTCGTTTTCAGTCTATTATTTCTTATTTGGAAATTGCATCAAATGCTTCCTGAAGATCAAAGATGATATCATCAATGTTCTCGGTACCGATGGAGAGACGGATGGTGTTTTGCTTGATGCCCTGCTCTGCCTGCTCTGCCTCGTTTAACTCAGCATGTGTAGTAGATGCTGGATGAATAACAAGAGACTTTACATCGGCTACGTTCGCAAGTAAGGAGAACAGCTTCAGCTGATCGATGAACTCCTGTGCTTCTTTTGCACCGCCCTTGATCTCGAATGTGAAGATGGAGCCACCACCGTTCGGGAAGTACTTCTTGTAAAGTGCCTGCTGCTCCGGATTATCGGATACAGATGGATGATTTACCTTCTCTACTAATGGCTGCTTCTTTAAGAACTCAACAACCTTCAGCGCATTCTCGACATGTCTCTCTACACGAAGAGACAGTGTCTCAAGTCCCTGTAAGAAGATGAATGCATGGAATGGAGAAAGAGTTGCTCCTGTATCACGAAGCAGGATTGCACGGATTCTGGTAACGAATGCTGCAGGACCTGCTGCATCTACGAAGCTGATTCCATGGTAGCTTGGGTCTGGCTCAGTCAGCTGCGGATACTTGCCGGATGCCTTCCAGTCGAAGGTTCCGCCATCTACGATAACACCACCGATGGTAGTTCCGTGTCCACCGATGAACTTGGTTGCAGAATGAACAACAACGTCTGCGCCATACTCGATTGGTCTTACCAGATATGGAGTTGCGAACGTATTATCAATTACAAGCGGAATCTGATGCTTATGTGCGATCTTTGCGATCTTCTCAATATCAACAACCTCGGAGTTCGGGTTTCCAAGAGTCTCGATGAAGATTAACTTGGTGTTATCCTTGATTGCGCCCTCGATCTCCTCATAGTTGAATGGATCTACGAAGGTTGTGTTGATACCGTAGGATACAAAGGTATGTGCTAACAGGTTGTAGGTACCGCCGTAGATATTCTTTGCTGCTACAACGTGATCACCTGCAAATGCCAGGTTCTGAATTGCGTATGCAACGGCTGCTGCACCGGAACCTACTGCAAGTGCTGCAACGCCACCCTCAAGGCTTGCAATTCTCTGCTCGAATACGTCTTCAGTCGGGTTGGTCAGTCTTCCGTAGATGTTTCCTGCATCCTTCAGCGCGAAACGATCGGCTGCGTGCTGGGAGTTATGGAATACATAAGAAGATGTCTGGTAAATCGGCACTGCTCTTGCATCTGTTACCGGATCGGCTTCCTCCTGTCCTACATGAAGCTGCAGGGTTTCAAACTTTAACTTTCTTTCCTTTAATGTACTCATATTCAAATCCTCTCTTTCGGGTGGTGTATGTTTGTGTTTTCATGTTGCTTTGTTTGTGTTGCTTTGTTTTGTTTAACTGTCTGTATTATAGCGAAGGCATTTGCTTTTGTCCAATACACAAAAGCAAGCGCCTGTTATTGTTTTTACCTATAGCAAAGCTACATGAACAGTGACACCAATGACGCTACCATCACAGACGGAAAAGCAGCCCCGAAAAACGGCGCAGTTGTCTTCACCGTCGAGCAAAGCGGTGACTATCTTCGTTTTTACAACGAAACCTATGGCTATCTCTGTTCCAACGGCACCGGAAACAACGCGTTCTATAAATTTATTTTAATACCATCTTCTGGTACTTTGCGAGCTCATTAACGTAAAGCTGCGCCAGCTCACTTAGCTGAATATTTTTTCGCTTGACATAGCCGATTGTCATAACCTCGGTCTCTTCAAGCGGAACAGCCGCATAATCATTTCCATTTAATTCCTCACAGATAATTCCTGAACACAGCGTGTAACCATTCAAACCAACCATCAAATTTAACATGCTTGCTCGGTCATCGACCTGAATCGTCTGCTTATACTCATAGGTACTGAAGACTTCCTCCGCAAAATAGAAGGAGTTGGTTTTTCCCTGGTCGAAGGTCAGACATGGATAGTTCTCAAGCTCTTTTAAGCTGACAGATTCCTTAGAGGCGATCGGATTGCCTTTCCATACATAAACATAAGTATTACAGTCAAACAGTGGCACAAATTCGAGTTCACTTTCGTGAATCAATTTTGTTAATATCTTCCGATTAAAGTCACTCATATAGAGGATTCCAATCTCACTGATGAAATCCTTCACATGCTCAATGACCTTTCCAGTCTTCGTCTCATGAATTGCAAATGCATAATCGTCCATGCCAAATTCCTTAACCATCTCGACAAATGCCTTGACCGCAAAGGTATAATGCTGCATGGATACGGCAAAGCGCTTCTTACTCTGTGTCTTCTCGACGTAACGCTCCTCCATCAAACGATACTGCTCAACGACCTGCCTTGCATAACCTAAAAATTCATTTCCCTCTGTTGTGACGAGAATTCCTCTGTTGGTACGCCCAAATATACGAATTCCTATTTCCCTTTCTAGCTCCTTTACTGCCTCTGAAAGGCTAGGCTGAGAGATAAACAGCTTTGCCGCTGCCTGATTCATCGATCCGCAGTCTGCGACTGCAATCGCATACCGTAATTGCTGTAGTGTCATGTTTTTGCCTTTCTGCCAGACTGATTTGGAAACCTCTGGGCAGATATTCGATATCTCAATCTGCTCTGGAAGTTTAGCTTGATTGATCCAGCGATGTACATAGATTTTTAGATAAAGAAAAAGGCCCTGCTCTCTGCAGGGCCAAAAGGGAATAAAAAGGGGAGGGATGCCGATTACTTCATCGGCTATGAAAAAGATATATGAATGTCCAGTTGATTTCTCAACTGTGCTTTTATCATAACCGAAAAATGTGTTCAATTTTTGTCCAAAAATTTAATTATTTGTGAATGCATACCTCATAAACATTTTTATTTTCCGCAGAGCTTTACGATTGCAAGTGCGAAAACCTCCGCACTCATGATTAGCTGATCGATAATTACGAACTCATCCGGTCCATGCATATGATTGTCAACGGATGGATCTGCGCATCCGCAGGCAACACCGTTGTCGATATGATGCACATAAGTGCCTCCGCCGATCGCAAGCGGCTCGCGAACCTCACCTGTTACATCGGTGTAAGTCTCAAGAAGTGTCTTAACAAGCTTCGAATCCCTTGGAACGTAATGCGGCGGATTCAATGGAGAGCCATCGGTCTCAAATCCAGCCTCAGAAAGCTTCTGCTCAACAACATTTTTCGTGTTCTCTTCGGTTGCACTGTTGCATGCACGGCAGTCAAAGGTTCCACTCATCTTTGTATCATCCAAATGGAACAGATCAAGTGTCAGCGTAGTCTTTCCCGAAATCTCATCCTCAAGATCGACACCAAGACCGCCTCCGCAGTAATCACCGTGTGGGAACAGTTTTGTCACGTTGTGAAGGAGTGTCTTTGTCTTACTCTCCGCAAGTGGAAGGGAAGAAAGCAATACAAGCAGTGCGGTCAGCGCATTGTTTCCATCCATTGGGCTGGCTGCATGTGCCGAAACACCGTCTGCATGAATCTTGAGCGCACCATCTTCTGCAGGGGATACGGTAAACTGTACACCAGTCTTATCTTCCGCTGGCATGATATAAGCTTCCAGATCTTCCTCAGTTATCCCCTCGACAACGGCATCGGCCTTTGCCGGAACAACATTTACCTTAATTCCGCTGGCTATGCTCTTTACTCTCGGAAATCCTTCCTCTAGCGATACCTGTGCAGTAAAGGTAGTATGCAAGCTTCCCTTTTCTAAGAATACAAGTGGGAAATCCGCATCCGGTGAGATGGTCATCGGTGCATGGACATTTTTTCCAAAATAATACTTAATATCGGAACTTCCGCACTCCTCATCGGAACCAAGAATCAGGCGCACATCCTTATCTAATTCAAAGCCTAAATCACGCACTGCCTTCATCGCATACAGCGCGGCAACTGCTGGTCCCTTATCATCAGATGTTCCGCGGCCAAACATCTTGCCATCTTCAACAATCGGCTCAAACGGAGTCGTCTTTGTCCATCCGTCTCCACCCGGAACGACATCAAGATGAGCAAGAATATCCATTCCTAATTCCTTGCCGTTAATCGTGGTGTCAATCGCATAGTTATCCCAATTTGTGCCGTTAAAACCGTGCTTTTCAAACAGTGCCAGTCCTGCCTCAAGCGCTTTTGCTGCGCCCTCTCCGTATGGCTTACCCGGCAGTGCCTCTGCGCGTGCGCTGTCAATTTTAATTAATGACTTAATATCTTCGATCATCTCGCTGCGATGGGCAGCAAGATACTCATGAATCTTTTCCTGTGCTGTCATAATCTGTCACCTTTCTTTCTATGCTGTTTTCAGCATTCTGTTACTATGATACCCCGAGCCGTGCAAAATTGCAATGCTATTTTTGAACCACGTTTGCAACTGACAAAGCACACTGTAAATTTTTTTGTTCAAAAATAAAAAAACACTTGCAAACACTTTGCAACCTGCTATAATGTGCTAGAAAAACTTCGAAATCAAAAGCCCGGGAATAATAGGGCAAGGGAAAGGAGCTCAAATTTATGGCAAAAAGTGCAACAAGGGAGATGACGTCGGGAAGTCCGCTCAAGCTGATTTTAAGCTTTGCGATCCCACTGCTTCTTGGAATGCTGTTTCAGCAGTTCTACAGCATGGTCGACACGATTATTGTCGGAAAAAGCCTGGGGGTTGATCAGTTAGCAGGCGTCGGATCGACAGGTGCAATCAATTTTATGATCATTGGGTTTTGCAATGGAGTCTGCAGCGGATTTGCAATTCCAATTGCACAAAGCTTCGGTGCAAAGGATTACAAGAGACTTCGCAAATTCGTTGCGAATGCCGCTTGGCTAGCTGTCGCATTTGCAGCTGTCATGACGGTCGTTGTCTGCGTGTTATGCAAACAGATTCTTCACTGGATGGATACGCCGGAAAATATTTTCGACTATGCCTATAGCTACATATTTATTATTTTCCTCGGAATTCCAGCAACCTACCTTTATAACCTTCTGTCTGGTATCATCCGTTCACTCGGTGATAGCCGTACACCAGTTATCTTTCTGGTCATCTCGGCAATGTTAAACATTCTGTTTGACCTGATTGCAATTCTTGTTTTGCATATGGGTGTGGCCGGTGCCGCATGGGCGACCGTCCTCTCTCAGCTGATCTCTGGTATTTTATGCTTCCTATATATGAGGAAGCAATACGATATTCTCAAGTTTGAGAAGGATGAGTTAAAATTCGAGGGACGTCAGGCAATTATTCTTTGCAACATGGGGATTCCGATGGGACTTCAGTACTCCATCACCGCAATCGGAAGCGTCATTTTACAAACTGCAGTAAACTCGCTTGGTTCCCAGGCTGTAGCCGCGGTCACTGCTGCCGGTCGTATTTCAGGCTTTAGCTGCTGTCCGTTCGATGCACTCGGCTCCACGATGGCGACCTATGCTGGGCAAAACGTCGGTGCTGGAAAGCTTGACCGTGTCGGAAAGGGTCTGAAATCTGCCAGCTTTGTTGGCGGCATCTACGCAGTCATTGCTTTCTGCGTACTGTCCCTATTTGGCCGTCAGATTGCGCTGTTATTCGTATCGGCAGATGAGGTTGCCATTCTCGATCAGGTTAAGCTGTTCTTGATAATCAACACCGCATTCTACATTCCGCTTTGCCTCGTCAACACCGTGCGATTCTGCATTCAGGGAATGGGCTACTCACGTCTGGCAATTCTGGCAGGTGTCTGCGAGATGGTCGGACGAATCATCGCCAGCCTCGTACTCGTGCCGCTCGTTGGCTTTGTCGGCATCTGCTTTGCCAGCCCAATTGCATGGATTATGGCTGATCTGTTTCTCGTTCCAGCCTACTGTCATACGATCAATCGCATGAAGAAGATGCTATTCGCTCAATAAAAGGTAAGAACAAAATACCCTTCGACCAACCCAGTTTTTACGAGTTTGGTCAAAGGGTATTTTTATTAGTGCCCTGCCTTCAGCAATGCATTCAGCAACACATTATTGTTGTAAAGAAACGTCAATAGCTTGCTCTGCGTAATCATAGTAAGCGCATCGCGTCCCCACTCGGTCGTGGCAAATGCAGTCACTGCAACTCCACCAATCCAAATCACAATTAGCGAGATCAAGAGTCCACCGACAGCACCTGCAATGCAGTCGATCTGATGCAAGACAGGAAGCTGCACGATCCCCGCCAACAGAATCGTCACAACACGAAGCAAAATCCACACAACAACGAAGCTAATCACACAACAAACTGCTTGAAATGCCAGATCCGTGAGCCATCCAGTAATATACACCGCTACGCTCTGAATACCCTTTTGTTCATAGACTGCCTTGCTGTTACTTTGTTCCAATGCATGCTTAAGAACCTCTGGCAGATTTAAGCTATCGATAACCGCATCGGTCATCTGTGCCTGACTCGTCTGAATCGCCTGTGTCTTTTCCTCCACAAATGTGCTGATTCCATTTTCGATTGTGGTATAAATTCCGGTCTGTTCTTTGACAAAATCAGACACGGGCTGACGGACAAAGAGCATGATCACCACGCTCAAAAAGAACGAGGCAAACGACAATACCGTTTTTATCAGACCTCTTTTTGCGCCAGCCAAAGTCGCTAGTACGATCAATACGATTACAGCGATTGTAAGCCAATTCACTACGATCACACCTTTCTTTTTAATCTACTTCAAAATCCTTGTCGCGAAGAATCAGACAGCCTCTCTTGTCATACTTACTCTGGAAGAGTCTGCGCATCGTTTTTTTCTCAGCTTTCTCAATCGCATTGTTAACGATCATTTCAACAATACGCTTTTTATTGCGCTCCTGATTCTCAGAAATCACCTTTAATCGCTCCATCAATGCCAACTCACCAGATTTGTCAAACACACTGTCCTCTCTATCCGCATATCCTCTCGCATATTCAAGAAGTTCAGATACCGAGTAAGTCTCTCGTACAAATTGCGCCGTAACCGTCTGTGCCAACTGCGGATGATCAATCAGCAGATGACGAATGGATGCCGGCGTATCAATAAAGACAACTAGCAGACTTCGATCATTCGGGTCGATAATCTTACAGAACTCATTGATCACTCGCTCGTTCATGTCAGCCGCATTCTCAATCAGAATCGTCTTTCCAAGCAACTTATCAAACGACTTAATTAGCCCCTTCTGGTTCAACTTTTGACCTGTAATCTTTACGACGGACTGTGGAACGGCTCGCGGTGAACTCTCCGCAAGCTCCTGCAGATATTCAAGTGCAAGTTCAATATCGTCCTCACCTGGCATTGCCTGGATTGCAAAATGCCATACTCTGGAGAGATCTTCTGGATTGACAATCGGCAGTCCCGCATTTCCAGCGCGCTCTGTCAGACGTCTTTCTTCGTATTCCTCCATCGGAGTCTGTGTCACGGATTCTTCTTCTCCCTCTGACGGTTCCTCTTCAAAAGCTTCATCTTCCACTTCTGATGCTGTTTCTTCTTCAGCACGTTCATCTTGTACTTCTGGCTGCTTTTCTTCTTCGAGGCCTTCTTCCTCTTGTGCCGGTTCTTCTGATTCTGGCGTTTCTTCTGATTCTGGCGTTTCCTGCGTTTTTTCAACTATTTTCTCAGCTTCTGGCTCTGTTTCTGACTTGGTTTCTTCAACACTTTCCTCGACAGTTGTTTCAGCCATCTGATAGTCAGGTATAATTTCCGGCTCTTCCTGTACCTCATCTGCTTCTTCAAACTCTACCGTTTCCGCTTTTGGTTCCTCCCACTCTGAGATCTGTGGTTCTTCTCCTGACTGGTACTCCTGAAACCATGCTGCTTCCTCCGATGTCTGTGTTTCTACTGTGTCTTCCTGTGCATAAGAAACATTCTCCGGAATCTGCAGTTCTTCCTCTGTCTCGACAGCTGACGGCATATCGGAAGCCAACTCTGGCATCTCTTGCTCAAATTCTGGTGTCTTTCTCTCAGGCTCCGATGTTTCCTGCGGCTTTGCCTCTTCATCTGGTGTCTCTGCCACTTCTGCTGTTTCTGCAAATTCTGCATTCTCAGGTACTTCCTCTGAAACCTCGATCGGATCTTCTACTTCTTCTGGCTCATTTGTGCTTACTTGATCCGCCGTTTCTTCCTGCTTATCAAGCTGCACCTGCTGTACCTGCTGCGCAAGCGTTTCCTGCAGTTCTTCCTGAGCATCCTCCTGCTTTGCACGCTGAATAACTGCCATAATCTCATTCATATCACTAGTGACAACACTACGGCTAGCGCGCTCCTTCTGTGCTTTTTTTAAACGCTCTACCGCCTCGCGCTCCTCCTGCTCATGCTGAAGGCGCAGTTGCTCCTCGCGCTCTTTTTGTTCTTCTAGACGTTCTGCTGCCTTGCGTGCATCCTCGCGCTCCTGTTCTTCCCTCCGCGCCTTTTCCTCATCGCGCTGTTCACGAAGCTTCTGCTCACGCTCCAAAGCAGCTCTCTGCTCATCTTCGCGTGCTTTTGCCTCTTCTTTCGCAGTTTCCTGCTCTTTCTGATAAGCCTTTTCCTGTTCTTCCTGCCACTTTGAAATCTTTGCCTGAACAGCTTCCTTTTCGGCCTGCTGTTCCTGCGAATTCTTTTTCTCCTGCTCTTTTTGCTTTTCCTGACGCTTTTGTTCTTCTGCCTCAGCCTTTTTATCCGCAAACTTTCGAGCTTTTTCCTTCTGTGCCGGTGTCAAAGGCGCAAACTGGCTCTTAAGAGAAAGTGCCTTTTCCACATATTTTCCAAGACCAAACCAGAGAATGATATCATCACACAGTTGGATACACTTATCCTTCTGGTTGTTCATCGCATACAAAACAGCTAGCTCATATGCCCATTTCTCGTCAAAATCTTCTTTCTTGTATGCTTCAAGAATCTGAATCTTCTCATCAAGTGTCGCCTTCTGGAAGCGCGCCATCTTGTACAAAAGAATATATCTGCCCTGATCGTTTGGCGCAATACGGCAGAATTCATCAAAATAATTTTTTGCATCGGCATAACTGCCCGCCTTTAGCGCCAATTCTGTCAGACGATACACAATACGGCGTCCCATCGTTGCATACTGATACGCCTGCTGCAGAATATCGATCGCTTTGTCGTATTCTCCGACTGCTGTGTAAACATCGGCAGCCAGCGTGAGCATTTTTACATCGCGGATTTTTGTCCAGTCGATGGTATCACACAGCTTTGAAGCCTCCTCATATTCTTTTCTGGCTGCAACCTGTCTGATATGCTCTGTCTTTAACTGATATTCGTACTTATCCATGTTTGTCACCATTTCCTGAATCTATATCATCGTTCACAGAATGAATAGCTGTAAAGCTTCGTGAACCATAATTTACTCTATTATCATCCTATCGCTTTATAACTCCACGCGTCCATCAAGTGCACGCGTCAAGGTTACCTCATCGATATATTCCAAATCACCGCCCACCGGCACACCACTCGCAATGCGTGTAACCTTAATTCCGGCTGGCTTGATCAGCTTGCTGATGTACATTGCAGTTGCCTCACCTTCCAGACTGGAATTTGTCGCAATGATTACTTCGCGCACATCCTCGTGCTGTAGACGCACCAACAATTCCTTTATTTTAATGTCTCCAGGACCAATTCCAAGCATCGGCGAAATCGCACCGTGAAGAACATGATAGACGCCCTCAAATTTTCCTGTCTTCTCATAAGCTGCGAGATCTCTGGATGTCTCAACCACCATGATCACCGACTTGTCTCTCTTTGCACTGCTGCAGATCGGACACAATTCCTGATCCGTCAATGTAAAGCATTCCTTGCAGTAGCGGATGTTGCTGCGCGCATTCACCATCGATTGCGCCAGCTGATCCACCTGCTCTTTTGGCATATTAATAATATGAAATGCCAGACGCTGAGCCGATTTTGCTCCAATCCCAGGCAGTCTGGACAATTCCTCAATCAACTGATTTACTGTTTTGCTGTAAAAGTCCATTAGAACGGAAAGCCTCCGCCAAGACCACCAAGACTACCGCCTAAGCCTCCTGCTAACTTACCCATTGTCTCAGAAGATGCCTCATCAACCTGACGCATTGCCTCGTTAACTGCTGCAACGATCAGATCCTGCAGTGTCTCGATATCATCTGGATCAACTGCCTCCGGTGCCAGCTCCACATTCTTTACTTCTCTCTTACCAGAGACCGTAACCTTAACAACACCGCCGCCTACACTTGCGGTAAACTCCTTCTCCTCGAGTTCCTTCTGCTGCTCCTCCATCTGACGCTGCATTCTCTGTGCCTGCTTCATCAAATTATTCATATTGCCCGGCATACCGCCCGGGAATCCGCCTCTCTTTGCCATGTCTTTTTCCTTTCTCTATCGATATAATTTGTAACGAATTACTTTTTGAATCAGTCTTCTTCGACACCAATCTCCATATTGATTCCCTCAATATGACTGCCTCTTGTGACGCGTGGCATTGCTTCGCCTGCCTCAAGAAGCTTTGCTGAGATCGAAAACTCCTTTTGATACTGATTATTTAACATCTGACGAAGCTCCTCCAGACGATTTTGTTGAAGTATCAGTTCATAGTTAAATTTATTTGTAAATACAATGCACAGCCCCTTCGCTTTCTCGAAACTGATGCTCGTTCCTATCAAAATCGAATTCATAAATCCAGATTGCATGTGCGAAAGCTTTTTCCACTCGCTGCTGATCTTTTGATAGTCCTCGTATTCCGCATCTGACAGTTCAACCGTCTGCGTTGTTGCCTGTGGCACTGAATTTGCCGCACCACCCTCGAAATACGCATCAAAAATACTGCCCTGCGGCCGCACATCCGATGCGCTTCCACCTGACTGCTGCTTTCTTTCCGGTGCTGCCTGTACAAAGCTGCCCGCGGCAATCTGTTCTTCAATTTGCTCAAGCCGCAAGCGAAGGCTTTCGATGTCGTCGTCCATCTGCGGCTGCATCATTTTAATGATCGCCATCTCGATTAATACACGCTTCGAGACTGCAAATTTAAGCTGATTGGAAAGCTCTGAGCAGATTCGAATGTTTCGCATTAAAACAGGAAGCGCCACCAACTTTGATTCCTCGCGAAGCGCTTCATAATTTTCAGCAGTCATCTCTAGCGCCTGCGCACTCTGATCTGCCGTTTGGACAAGCATCAAATTTCGCAGATACCAGATAAAATCGGTGACAAACTGTCCCAAATCACGTCCCTGAGCGCTGATCTCGTTCATCAGCTGTACGCAGCCTGGAACATCGCACTGTATGATAAGGCGCAGCAGACGCGAAAACACCTGCGTGTCTACTGCCCCTAATACATCCAGCACTTTCTCATAGGTCAACCGCTGTCCATAATAGAACGAAATACACTGTTCGAGTAAGCTGAGCGCATCTCGCATAGAACCGTCTGCCGCCTTTGCTACATAGCGAACTGCATCCTCATCGGCCTCCACCTTCTCCTCAGCAAGCAAATGCGAGATCTGGTCTGCTATGACATCATTTCCAATTCGCCGAAAATCATACCGCTGGCATCTCGACAAAACCGTAATTGGAATACGATTTGCTTCTGTGGTTGCCAGGATAAAGATTACATAGGCCGGCGGCTCCTCTAACGTCTTTAAGAGCGCGTTAAAGGCACCCGCCGACAGCATATGAACCTCATCGATGATATAGACGCGGTACTTGCCCTCTGTCGGTGAATACTGAACCTGATCTCGGATCTCACGAATGTTATCAACACCGTTGTTGGATGCCGCATCAATTTCCGCTACATTGACCGAACGCCCCTCAAGAATGGATTTGCACACCGCACATTCATTGCATGGGCTTCCATCCACGGGATGCTCACAGTTGACGGCACGCGCCATAATCTTTGCGATTGTGGTCTTTCCGGTTCCCCTCGTGCCGCAGAACA
The DNA here is from genome assembly GCA_052273485.1 of Lachnospiraceae bacterium. Classification (GTDB taxonomy): domain Bacteria; phylum Bacillota; class Clostridia; order Lachnospirales; family Lachnospiraceae; genus Anthropogastromicrobium. The sequence goes on along the minus strand of DAVZID010000026.1, from coordinate 22,592 downwards.
GATACGCATGGCCAACGCGGTCTGAAATAATCTGATTTTTTAAAGTCCGTACAATGTGCTCCTGCCCTCTTACATCTTCAAAGCGGGCAGGACGCCATTTGCGGTATAATGCTGTATATGCCATTTATGAGTAATCTCCACTAATTAATCTTTGTTTTTCTTCATTAATCTCCAAAGGAAATTCCCATCAGCTTTGCTTCCTGAACCATCTCATCATCTGGCTGGATCATCTTAAGCTTTCCAGCAACATCTGCTAACGGAATCTTTGCAATATGGTTATTCTTCATGCCAACCAGATAGCCAAAATCACCGTCTAAGATCATCTTGCCTGCTGCTGCACCAAGTCTGGTGGAAAGCACACGGTCATACGGGCATGGGCTTCCGCCTCTTTGCATATGACCCGGAACAGCCACACGAACTTCCTGACCAGTCAGCTCAGAAATCTGCGCACCAATTTCATAGGAGATCGATGGATACTGACGAGTTGCCACATATTTCTTATATTCTTTCTTGGACAGTGCTGCCTGCTCCTTAGAAATTGCACCCTCTGCGACTGCAATGATGGAGAAGCGCTTGCCATCCTTGGCGCGCTTATTGACAGCTGCTGCTACCTTATTGATATCATATGGGATTTCCGGAACAAGGATGATGTCAGCGCCGCCTGCAATACCGGCGTGCAGTGTCAGCCATCCTACCTTATGACCCATTACCTCTACGATGAAAACGCGGCCATGGGAAGCTGCGGTTGTGTGAATACAGTCGATTGTCTGTGTTGCAAGATTGATTGCACTCTGAAAACCAAATGTTACATCCGTTCCCCACAGATCATTGTCAATTGTCTTCGGAAGTCCGATGACATTGAGTCCTTCCTGACGAAGAAGATTTGTCGTCTTCTGGCTGCCGTTTCCGCCTAATACTACGAGACAATCAAGCTTTAACTTCTTGTAGGTATTTTTCATTGCCTCTACCTTATCAAGACCATTCTCATCCGGCACACGCATCAGCTTAAATGGCTGTCTGCTTGTTCCTAAAATCGTACCGCCGGTCGTCAGAATTCCTGAAAAATCCTTGGACTTCATGATTCGATAATCACCGTAGATTAAACCACGGTAACCTTCAATGAAACCAATGATTTCAACATCCTTTCTCTGGTTATATAATGTCTTTGCAACACCTCGCATCGTTGCATTCAGGCTCTGGCAGTCTCCGCCGCTGGTTAACATTCCAACTCGCATCGTATCTTCCTCCTTATATTTAGGATTTCAACTGTATCAATGGCAAAACGAACCCATCGTAGTTTTATTATACAAAAAAAGAGCTGCTGTTGCAACAGACAACTCTTAAAAAACTCTTTTTCTTTTGTTATACAACCTTTTTTTGCGCATCCCGGCTTCGAATGCCACCCCCAGACGTTACCTCTGCAGCCTGCTCGGCCCAGGCACCCTCACGGCACACAAGAGGTTCTGCTTAATGCTGCTTCGTTCCCGACCTGACATGGTTCACAGAGTCCTGTTGCGTGAGACCCAAACTTCAACGCCACTTACAGAGGGCAGCTCCACAAGTGAAACACCCTCAGCCGGGATATGACCCCCACTATAGCGGATTGAAGGTACAAGGCACCGCTACCGCCCCGGCTGCGCATCCATAATTGTATCGGATATTTCTTCGTTTGTCAAGGGGCGTTTCTTCTTTTTTACCCGAATTCGTTTGAAAAATTCTGACAATATCTGTGAGCATTCCGACTCCAAAACGCCTTTTGTAACCGGAATTTGATGGTTAAATTGCTGCATGTCGAGCAAATTTAAAATCGAGCCTGCACAGCCTGCCTTGGCATTCATCGCACCAATCACCACGCGGTCAAGACGAGCCTGCACAGCAGCCCCCGCACACATCTGACACGGCTCAAGCGTTACATACATCGTACATCCCTCAAGTCGCCAGTCACCTAATCTTTTTGATGCTTTTTTCATTGCCGCAAGCTCTGCATGACCAAGCACCGAACTTTCAATGTTCCGTCTATTATAGCCTCTAGCAATGACCTTTCCGTCACAGACGATCACACAGCCAATCGGAACCTCATCAATAGCTGCTGCCTTTTTTGCCTGCGTTAATGCCTGACGCATAAATTTTCGATCTTCCTTTTCTCTACGCTTTGCCTGCTCTTGTTCTGAAAGCGGTTGCTCATTCTCCACTGCCATGCTCCTCTCCCTTTTTTATTTTCCTGTAGCACAGTTCGCACCGTTCATGCATCCCGGAAATGAACTTTTGCGAACGAATTGTTTTAATTTATCAAACAGCTGCAGAATTTGTTTGCTCATATGTAGTTTCTGTCTTTCTCTCGCCATCCACCTCGGTCGGAAAGACAAGCGGCACACACCAATAGCCAAAATCACCAGCTCCCGCCTTCTGTGATTTCACAGAGCGAAACCGATAAAAACCAAACATCTGCGCCATCAGCTCCTCACTCTTTTCGTAGTTGCCTGGTACCCACAGCTCATAACGCCCGTCCGTCACTCTGGCAAATACAATGTAACGATGCTTCACAAAACTGTACATCAAAAAGCCATTGCTGCTTAACATCCAGTTCTGGCGGGGAAGGCGCCCGATGTCCGCCGGCATTGCCTTTAAACATACCACTGTGTCGCCCGGAAGCGTTTCTATATGCGGATAGACCGCACTTAACTGCTCCCAAATTGCAGTAGCCCGATCGGGCTTAGACGATGTTGTTTCTAAATGTACCTCCATTGTCTGAAGCTCTTCTGTTGGCTCTGATACTATTGGTTCTGTTGTAATTTCTTGTGTTACTTCTTGTGTTACTTCTTTTGTTCCTTCTTCGGGCTCTTCTTTTGTGATCTGCGGTGTAGCTGTCTTTTCCTCTGCAGCTTGCACTTTAGACTCTTTTTCTGCAAACAGCGACAATCCAAAATACTGATCATCCCAGACAGTCGCATACGCATTTGAAAAAGGCTGTTGGCGTCCTGCCACCAGTCCGCACAGCTGCTCAAAACAAATCGTACTTCCTGCCAGATGACTTCCATTATTGATATACTGAAGCTGTCCCTTTCCATTTTTTACAACCATCCGGCCAAGCGGCACGCAGCCGCAGCCCCCGTCTGTGCGGTAAAATCCAAACACATGCAGAATCTCTGCCTGCTCTTTATTCTTTACCGACAGGAAAATGCGCTGCACATCTCCCCGAATCTCTACCTTTGCGAATCCGCAATTTTCTTTTTTCTGATCACCCTCATACTCAAATAAATATGAGAGGAAACGCTGATATTGTGCCATACCGATACCTCCCTTTTCTACAGACGATTGCACCCAGATGATGCATTTTATTCTGACTACTTATTTATGAAGGACAGGTATCGTTTAGAACCGCACTTGTTGTATTTAGTTCGCGTCTTTCGACAGTGCGTCGGACAGCGCTGCAAACTGCTCAAGTGTCAGTGTCTCACCACGCACATTTGCCGCAAGACCAATGCTCTCTAGCACTGCTGCAAGCTCATCCTTTGATTTATTCAGACCACCAACATTATACAGACCATTAACCAGCGTCTTTCTTCTCTGGTTAAAGGATGCACGGATGATATCAAACATCAGCTTTTCATTTTTTACTGCGACCGGTGTTTTATGGCTTGTCAATCGAATGACTGCGCTGCCGACATTCGGTCTTGGCATAAAGCAGTTTGGCGGAACATTTGCCACGATATACGGCTCTGCATAAAACTGTACCGCAAGCGAAAGTGCACCGTAATCCTTTCCGCCTGGAAGCGCCTGCATACGCTGCGCAACCTCCTTTTGAACCATGACGGTCACACTCTCCATCGGAACATGACTCTCAAACAGTCCCATCAGAATCGGTGTTGTAATATAATATGGAAGGTTTGCAACTACCTTGATGCGTTTTCCTTCACACTGCTCGCTGACAAGCTTGTTGATATCAAGCTTTAATACGTCATTATGGATAACCGTCACGTTATCATAGGCAGACAGCGTATCCTGCAAAATTGGAATCAGATTGTCGTCAATCTCAACCGCAAAGACATGCTTTGCCGACTCGCACAGATACTGGGTAAGCGTTCCGATTCCCGGACCAATCTCAAGCACGTAATCCTCCGATGTGATCTCGGCGGCGCGCACAATCTTATCGAGCACATGCGTATCAATCAGAAAGTTCTGACCGAATTTCTTTGCAAAACGGAATTGATATTTCTGCAGTACTTCTATTGTATTTTTCGGATTTCCTAATTCAGCCACAGTTACCCTCCAATCGGTATAGCTTTCTGGCATTTTCAAGTGTCGTCTGGATAATGATTTCCCCCGGTACCTGCTTGATTTCAGAAAGCTGTTTTACTACTTCTTTTAAATACATCGAATTGTTGCGTTTTCCACGGTGCGGAGGCGGTGCCAGATAGGGACTATCCGTCTCAAGCACAATTGATGACAGCGGAATCTTAGCTGCCACTTCCTTGATCACCTTTGCATTCTTAAAGGCAAGCACGCCGCCGATTCCAAGAAAAAAGCCCATCGAGACATACTCTCTTGCCATCTCCACAGAGTACGAATAGCAATGGATGACACCGTTCGTTCCCTCCTTGACAGCTTCTTTCATAATGTCCATTGTGTCCTTTGCCGCTTCCCTGCTGTGTATGATAACAGGCAAATTGACCTCTCTTGCCAGCTCAAGCTGTCTTAAAAACCATTTTTTTTGAATATCCCTCGGAGAATTGTCCCAATAATAATCTAATCCAATCTCTCCGATCGCTACCACCTTTTTTTCCTGTGAAAGGTTTCGCAGCGTTTCGATATCTTCCTCTGTCATCTCTGCCGTGCTGTCTGGATGAACACCGACAGCAGCATAGATTTGCGGCCACTTTTTGGAAAGCTCGACCGCCCGTTTTGAGGATTCCATAGACGCGCCAACGTCCGTTATACAACAAATGCCGGAGGAGAAAATCTCCTCCAGCAGTGTGTCGCGATCCTCATTAAATGCATCATCATCGTAATGCGCATGAGTATCAAAAATCATTCTATATTTCCTTTCAATCAGTCAAGTGTCTCTGCAGGCTCTTCCTCTGCTGCCGGAGCCGGTACTTCTGCATCATCCTGCGCTGGTGTATCCGGCTGCGCTGGTGTATCCGGTTGTGCCGGAGTATCTGGCTGCGCTGGTGTATCCGGTTGTGCCGGAGTATCCGGCTGGGTATCCGTTGGTGCTGTCGATGGCTCTGTCGGTACAGTCGATGGCTCCGTTGGTACAGTCGATGGCTCCGTTGGTACCGTTGATGGCTCTGTCGGTACAGTCGATGGCTGCGTCGGATGGGTGGACGGCTGTGTCGGATGAGTCGACGGCTGTGTCGGATGAGTCGACGGCTGCGTCGGACGGGTAGACGGCTGCGTTGGATGAGTCGATGGCTGTGTTGGACGTGCTGTGGTCGGTGTAGTCGATGGCTGCGTCGGTGTTGCCGTCGTCGTAGTTGTTGTCTCTTCAGCAGTTGTATGCTTTGTTGTTTTCTCCTCCGTCGTCTCCTCCGTCGTTTCCTCGGTAGTTTCCTCTTCGCTAGAGGTCTCCTCCTCGGTAGAAGTCTCCTCTTCAGTGGAAGTTTCCTCTTCGGTAGAAGTCTCCTTCTCAGTAGAAGTCTCTTCCTCCGTGCTCGTTTCTTCCTCGCTTGTCTGTTCAACAGTTGACGGGAGTTGTGCCTTATTATTCTTCTTTGTCGATGTCAGCATATTTGCAGTAGCCGCACCTACAACAACAATTCCCACCAGGCAGACTGCAATCAATCCACCTAAAACACCGTTTATCTTAGACTTTTTCTTTGGTCGGTGATAGTCATCTGGCTCATTTGCAAAATATGACGCATTGTCAATCTGCTGTACTCGGTTGGCTCTGTTTACATGATTCACGTTATGAAGATCACTTGCGTATCCAAAACCGCTGTCATCGCCCTCATCTTCATCGTCCTGATCGTTATAGGATTCGTCCTCATCATAACCATCATCGTTATTCTCATCCGGATCGCCGTACGAATCGTCTTCGTAGCCATCATTCTCATAGGAATCTTCGTTGCCCGATTCCTCATCTTCATAATTCTCATTTTCATCGAGATCCTCATCCTCATCGAAGCGGTCCTCGGATGTCAATTCATCATAATCCTGTAAATCTCTACGTTTAAAATCAATGCCTACACTGACTGCTACCAAATTCTTGCCACAAACTGGGCAGACTCTGATACCATCTTCCAGCTTAGCACCACATTTTGGACATATCATTCTTAAGTTCCTTTCTGATTATCCTGATTTCTTATTTTGTTGCATGTACGTTCTGTACCTGTGTTTTTATTGTTCCAGCTGATTCAATGCATTTATCACACGCTCATAGCATGCCTGGACCCCTGGCCACATAACCTTAGCCGTCTCCATATCTCCTGCTCTAAGCGCCTCTGTGATATCATGGCTCTCTTTGAACAGAGATGAAAAGCCCAGATTTGCACAAATTCCCTTCAGGGTATGAGCCGCACGAAATGCAGTCTCACAATCACCAGATTCCATTGCTTCCTGTAGCTGTCCCATACTCGGATCTTTGTTAAACATTAATGCAAATTTCTGTATTCTTGCTTCATTCATGAGACGCTTGAGCACATCTTCATAATCTCCGCCCATAGCCTCATAACATTCCTTTACTGTCATTTCCTCTCCAATCTATTATGGTGGTAAGTTTACTTTTCCATTTTGTATTCTACTCTATCATTTCCAAAATTTCAACCTGTTTTCTCTGCTTCTTATAAACAAAAATTGCAGTTCTCTCAAAAAATACCGTCATAACTTGCCTGCATTGCATTCGCATTCACTGCGCTGCACAAAATTCTTCTTTAATAATAAGAACTCTTCAAGTTGTTTTAAAATATAAAATAGAACGGCACGACTCTCAAACTCCTCACGTTTTTGTGGAAGTGCCTCTTTTTTCATGGAAAGAATCAGATTGTGAAGTGTATTAAGCAGCTCCCTCACATCGTTCGTTTTGGCATACTCTTTGCTGATCTGTTCGAAAAAATCTGCGATCACAGGAGCCTGACCTGGAAGATACGCAATCATCTGGATGCTGTTGTAAATTTGTCTCAGCACCTGACTTTGAAACTGACGCATCTGCACATAGTCAAGCTCATAACACGATGGTGTGCCTAACGTATTCTCCATATTGGTAAGCGCAGTCTTTTTTGCCGCTTCAAGCTGTCGATCCAACGAAACAAAACAAGAACCATCATAGTTTGTTCGATCAAGTGTCCGAATACGCTGTGCCATTCGCTGCACAATTGCACGAATCGCTTCATCAGCCTCATCCATCTGTTTTCTCCACTCGTTTTCTCTTGGACGCAAGTGCAGATTTAGCAGCACGCCAATTCCCGCACCGATCACAAATAACGTAATCTCGTTTGCTACCATAGGAATATCCATTGTCTTTTCCGCAAGAAAATGAGTAATGAGCACAGAATCCATGGCAATAGCCGCTGTCCAACCAAAAGTCAGACAGACAAGCGTAAATCCAAGCAGATACACGCCAAATGCCAGAACCGTATAATCAAACAGCTGATAACACACAAAAGACAGCACAAGCGCACAGCAAAATGCAGCTGCCCGCGCGAGTGCCGTCTGAATTGTCTCTCTCTTGGTGTTCTGTATACTTAAAATCGTGATAATACCTGCTGTTGCACTATATTTCAATCCAAGACAAGAAGCGAACAAAATCGCAAAAATCGCCCCTCCCGTGATCTTAAGCGACTTAAAAAGCAGCGCTGTCCGTTTTTGTTTTGCCATATTCGCCTCCTGCCATTACGATTACCGCACACTCTCAATGATTTTACTCGGATTATCCCTCATAATGCGGCTCGTATACAGTCTTCCTGTATGTTTTTTTAAATATTCGCAGCATTCGCCAAGATGAGGAGCTCGTCCTCTTAAATTATGGGCATCGCTTCCCACATAGTGAAGCATATCTTCCTGAATTAATTTTTTGCAAAAACGCTGTGCGCCAAGTCCATCTTTTCCAATAATTGCATCTGCATTAACCTGCATCTCACATCCCATATCAATCAGATCTGCAATTAAGTCAAAATCTTTTCTTGTTGCCCGATAGCGCTCTATATGTGCGATAATAGGACGGTAACCACTTGTAAGCAATGCATCTGCGCGCTCCTTAATGAACGCCCTTGTACTACTATGCGCAAATTCAGTAAGCACATAACGCGAATTTGCTAACGTTGGACGCAAATCTCGATCTAGTGTTTCAACCATCTCCATATTCGCATGAAACTCACATCCTAAATATAAACGAATATTTTTATATCGCGTTTCATACACTAATTCATCATAGGCATCCCAGATATCTTCCATATCAGGCTCAAACATTTCCTTTCGAAAATGCGGTGTTAAAATAATGGTCTCGACCCCTGCCTCGATTTCTTTTTCAATCAATTCAAGAGCTATATCCATATTTTTAGCTCCATCATCTACCCCTGGCAGAATGTGACAGTGAATGTCATACAAATCTCTCATAAATTCTTTCCTTTGTTCTTATTCTATTTTTCTGTACTATTAAATTCCCTTTGCAAAAGCTTTTACAAAAACAGTTTACTTCATCTTGGAAACCCTTGATTTCCCTTGCTTTTCAAACCTATTCTAACATTCTGCCTAACTGCTTGTCAACTGTCTAAAACTGGTTTTAATTCTCAACAAACCATTAGACACACAAAAAAACCAGAGGAAATATCCCCTGGCTTTTTCGATCAACTATCACTTTTTTATCTGGTAACGATCTCTACTGGAACGTTTAAGATCTTTGCAACCTTTAAGATGGTATCAATATGTCTTCCTGTTGCAGCTGCCATATGATGAGTCGGACCAGCTTCACTCCAACGATTTACAAACTCTCTTGCGCCGCAGGTGAAACGTGTTCTCATGTTGGTATCGCCAAAGGAAAGGATCGGGCCTTCCTCGTTTACACCCTCTGCAACAACAAACTTGAAGTGTCCATCAGCATCCTGAGTGATTGCCAGGTAGGTAACTGGACCGGTATATGGATAGAACTGAGTCAGATAGCCGCCACCTGTCTTTCCATGGAATACCTTAACAATCTTCATGGTTGGCTTCTTTGCGGAGATATCAGCGTCACCACTTCCAGAATGACCAATGATGCAGATGTCATCGTTAAAGTCGATGGAGTACATCTCGGAAAGCTGTCCAGTACCAGAGATGGTCTTTAAGATACTCATTGCCATGGCAACCTTCATATCGCCCTCAACAGCACAAGCGGTTCCCTGCTTGATTAACATAGAGAATGCTGGAATCAGCATACTGTCAAGAACACCAGCCTTGCCCTGTGCAAATCCATCGTAGTGGGATGCGATCAGTCCAAGATGTTCATCCTTAACCCACTTCTCGAATGCAACAACATACTTCGCCATATCCCAAACCTTCTCGATGGTGCCGCCGCCCTCGATCTCGAAGGTATCCAAAATATCCTGAGCCTTTGCGCGGATTGCTTCCTCATCGGTTACATCATCTGCAATTGCCCACATCTTCTCCCAATCAAACTGCTTGGTGTACAGGAACATTCTGTTGTAAAGGTTGGTCTCATCGATATACAGATCCATCATACCTGGATACGGTCTTCCGATCTGTGCGATATTGGTATCACGGAATCTTCTTCTTACCTGAGCTGCCTTACACCAGTCTTCGATCTCTGCCTGAACAGCCGGATCTCCGCCCTCAACAACACCGGTGATAACGGCATGTCTCTTACCAGCTCTCTCAAGGTCTGCAACTGCTTCACCTACAGCGCCGCATGCATAACCCTCGCCCAGCCAGGATGCGATATCGGTATGCTCGTAGTCTAACGCTTTCAGCTTCTGAACGTTTACCAAAACAACTGGAACGTCCAGGTCACGAATTGCTGGAAGCATGTTGTAGGAGGTTGCGTAGGTCAGCATCTGAAGAAATACCAGATCGACATCTGCTGCACGGAACTTATCTCCTGCCTCCATAGCCTGCTCTTTTGTGGTAACCATTCCGCCGTCAATGATTTCTACGGTATCCGGAATGGTCTTCTTGAATGCTGCATACTGAGCCTCAAACTCCGGTACAAGTGACGGGAACTGCGGAAGATATGCACCTAAGGCGATGGAAAATACACCGACTCTTGCTTTTGTGTTTACTAACATAATGAATCCTCCATTCATTTACGTATATTTTTGGCTTGCCGATTTTGTTTTGCCAATCTCGAATTACAGCACTATTATACAAAAGTAATGTATCAAAAGCAATCACTTTCGGCACATTTATCACCTTATTCCGACCCTTTTGCAGTTATCACCTTATTTATCTCTCGGAATTAACCACAACCGCTGCGCCGCCGTCTTCGCTTCGCTTCGACGGCTCACATCGAGCTTTGCCAAAATGTGGCTGACATGCGTTTTCACAGTTGGCAACTTAATATCCATGATCTGACCGATCTGGGCATTGCTCTTATCCGCACAGATCAAACGAAGAATCTGCATCTCAGTAGCAGTCAGCATTTCCGTCTGGGAAAGCTGCGGCTGTAAAAATTCCGGATAGTAGGATGCCTGCACTCGTACATCCCTTATGAGACGTAGAAGCCACTCATCATTCTTTGCGCACTCGACTGTCTCTATCAGTGGAAGCACCGCTGCTCCATATACACTAATTGTCCGTATAAAATGAAATTCGCGTGCCGTCGCAAGTGCCTCATCTAGGCATCCTCTCCACAATGTATCCTTTTTTCGATTCAATGCAATTGCTTTTAAAATATTTACATGAATCCCATCAATATAGCGCGCACAATCCTTGCAGTACGGTTCTAGCGGCGCTACTGTTAAAAGCGCTGCGTCCGGTTGTCCAGCCGATAGTTCTGCCATCGCCTGCGTTATGTACTGATAACGTTTCATGACATTTAAGTGAAGCGGATCCTTTGGTGCTTTTTCCCGATACCATTCCTCAACACTTTCAAGATCATCCAAATGCATCTGAATACGACAAATCAATGCATCAATATTGGCAAAAAAGCGACTCTGTCCGCTCTGCTCAAAACGCTCACGCAGCATCTGCACCGTATGTAACGCATCATCCGCATGCCCGAGTGCCACCTGACTGCGTGCCAAAAGCCCTACTGCTGCAAACTCAATATCCGGTGTTCCCTTCTTCTGAATCTCACTCAAACGTGACACCAAGGAAAGTACCTTTGCCAAGACATCGTCTCCTTTTTCAAACTTGCTCTCCGTGATCGCACAATCTGCAAGGCCAACTCCGTCTTTTCCTAAAATAGCCTCTACTGGAATGCGAATCGTCTTGTAAAAAAAATCATCTTTTTTGCTCCATGCCGAAAAATCTTTTCCACCATTCATAATGCTTGGCAATGTGCTGGTAACCGAAAACGGTGGAAGCTTAACTTCTTTATTGGTCATCAGGCGAAATACCGCTGGAATTATCTCTGCGAGCTTGTCGGCTCGCCGCTGCGGAAGCGAAATATCAAGCCATGCAAGACGACTTTTTGTCTGGCGAAGCACTGCATCCTGTCTGCCGCAATTCATTGCAAATCGCTCTAGCTCATGGTACCAGCGCTCCGAACCCTCATAGTCGGTACTTAACGCACACAGCATACTCATTCCCTGCATTAACGATGGTGATTCGAGTATTTCTGACTCTGGCAGGCTTCGATAATATTTTTCCATTTCACTGTAATGACCCATGCCCGGATGAAGTTCACCGTTTCGAATTAAAATCTCGGACACCTTAGAGTGATCGCCACCCTTCGTATAGCATTCAAGTGCACGTACGTAATCCCCTTTTAATTCATAGTACAAGCCGCCACGGCTAAGCACCGCGTTTCGCTTCTGCGGACTATATTCACGTTCTAACTCCCACAAAAGGAAATCACGAAACTGCGGCCAAAAACGGAATTTACGGATATTATCATAGAGAAACATTGTCGTATTTTTCTGGATCCAATCGAGCATTTCCCCGACATTTGGATCGCCGCTGACCATTCGTGCAAGCTCTAGATCAAAGTAATCAAACGACGCAAGTTCCAATAAAAAACGTCGAATCGGAAGATCAAAACGCCTGTAAATTGCGCTCTCAAAATAGAGAAATACTTCATGAAACGATGCCTTTGCAATCTTCGAGCTAAACGGTGTGCCACCCTCCATCTGCTGAACTGTCACGTTAATGCCAAGCGGATAGCCAATCGACTCTTTTAAAATTCCATTGATCTCCGTATCGCTCACTTCCATATCATACGATAAAAATAATTTTCGGATATCGTCCCGATCAAATGCCAAATCTCTCACTCCCAGTACCGTCATATCGCCTGTATACTGAAATGCTTTCAGTACACCTGGCACCGTTCCTCGTGACACCAATACAAATTTTTTCTGAGGATTGCTTTGAATCAACTCATTTAACGCTCGCAGATCGTTATCATCCTGCACCATCTGTAAATCATCTATAAATAAGATATCCCATTTTTTCTTTGCATCTGGGCGAACCGTATTCTCCTCAAGCCCATTGATGCGATATACCTTTTTTCCTTCTAAAAGTGCTTCTGCCACAGTTGTCTTTCCAAAACCACATGGTGCACTGAAAAAGAAAATACGCCCATGATTCAAAAAGGCATCGAACTGTTCTTTTATTGCTGGTTTTATGATTACATGTCTATCCACAAAGTCCTCCTTTTTGTCTTTCTTCACTTTTATCATTTTCTTTTTAAGCCTTATCTTCCAAATGTCTTTCGGCTTGCTGTACTTCTCATTATAAAGATTTTCTTTTAAATGTAAATCATCCCAAAGTATGATTTGTGAATGGATGTCCCGTGAACTGTACTCTCTCCCACACAAAAAGAGCCGACCCGCTCTCGCGAAATCAGCTCTTCTTTGCCCATCAATTCAATGGAAAACGTGTGTGTATCAAACTATGGAAAACCAGTATTTTTATTCTGCCACCTCAGAAGAAACTTCCTCTGAAACTTCTTCACCGGAAGCAATGCTGGTGTAGTACAGCGAAGCAACATTTGTTACAACATCGCGAAGAGGAACAAAGCTTTCCGGTGCAGAGAACGCAACAAACTCACCCTCCGTAACGGCTCCCATGCCAATCTGAAGACCAAATGCCTCCTCACCATTTTCAGTTGCTTGTAAATCTAACAAAATAGCATCCACACCGTCAGCAGAGTCGATTGAAAGTACACCATCAAAAGAAATCGTCTCGAGTGCTGCGGTTACAAAATCGGTTACAGACATATCGGCAGAAGCATCGGTCTCAATTCCTGCCTCACTCTCTGCGGTTGCAAACAAAGAATCGAAAAGCTCAGAAACAAGTGCTAAGCTATCCTCCTCGGTAAGATTCGGATCAGCCGCCTGGAAGCCTTCTGCTGCAGCCAACATGTAATCATAAACGAGCGCCAAGCTCTCAAGATCCTCTTCTGTGGAAGTCTCACCTGTTCCCTCTGTAGATGCCATTGCCGCGTCAATATTCTGTGCAATTGTAAGGAGTGCATCATTATTGATTGCGATCTGAACACCAGTATCAGTGGTAACAGTCTCAAGACTGGTTAAGCTGTCTGTCAATGCATTCACAATTGCATCATCACTCTCACTGTTTCCAGAACTTGAGGTAGTCGGAATTGCCATCCAAGACTCGGTAATACCTACCATAGAAAGTACATCAGTAATGCTGTCATCACCGGTAAGATCCTGATACAGACTTACGACCTCATCCACATTCAGATAAACTACATCACTGCATACACGAAGCACATCATCAAAGCCATACTCAACTGGCTCTTCCGTTCCCATCATAGATGCCGGAAGCGCTACGGATACAGAAATTGAAGCATCACCACTTTCATTGTAAACAGATGTAATATCGGCGGTCAGTGCCTCGCCTCCCTGGGTAAGAGAAACAGAAATCAGATTGCCATAGGTTACCGGTGCCTCGGTCGCCTCATCAGCAAAGCTCATGGTTGCTGGGCTAAGAGCAAGGATACCACTCATCATGGCTGCCATAGATCGTCTCATTTTTTTCATAAAAAAGTCCTCCAATCAAAATATGTTCGTTTTATTGCATATGTTTATTACAGCTCATATTATAGCGGACTTTCTTAGATTGTAAATCATACCAAAGTATGAGAAAAGGATGATTTACAATTTCCTGTTCACATCTCGTAACGTAGATTAGCAGTGAGCCGCGCTTGTCGAACTACCGGGTTGCACACTTACAGTTTCTCCAAAAATGCATACTGGCTCATATACAGCTCCTTATAGTAGCCTCCCTTTGCCATCAGCTCGTCATGTGTTCCTTTCTCCAAAATGTTACCCTGATCAATATACATGATACAGCTTGAGCTCTTAATTGTAGAAAGACGATGCGCAATAATAAAGGAGGTCCGTCCCTTTAAGAGTTCTTGAAGCCCCTTTTGAAGTAACAGCTCCGTCTCCGTATCAATACTTGATGTTGCCTCATCAAGAATTAAAATCTTTGGATCGGCAAGAAGTGCTCTTGCAAAGGAGATTAACTGGCGCTGACCCGCTGACAGACGGCTTCCTCGCTCATTGACCTGTGTCTGATAGCCATCCTCCATGCTCATGATAAAGTCGTGAGCACAAACGGTTTTTGCCGCGCGAATGACATCCTCATCGCTGGCCTCTCGGTTTCCATAACGGATGTTATCCATGATCGTGCCGGAGAAAATAAAGCTATCCTGCATCATGACACCCATCTGCTTACGAAGAGATTTAATCGTAACGCTGTTAATATCAATTCCATCAATTAAAATCTTACCAGAATCAATGTTGTAGAAACGGCTGATCAAGTTTACAATTGTAGATTTTCCTGCTCCGGTTGGTCCTACAATTGCAAAGCTGTCTCCGACATTTGCCTTAAAATTTACATCATTTAAGATGCGCACACCAGGCTCGTAGGAGAACACAACATGCTGAAATTCCACCTCGCCCTTGATCGGCGGCATCTCCACTGCCCCCGGCGCATCCTTTACGTTTACCGGCTCGTCGATCGTCTCGAAGATACGCTCCAGATAGGAGATTGCTGTCAACAGCGAATTATAGAAAGATGCCAGCGTATTAATTGGGTTCCAGAACTGGCTGATATACGTTGTCAAGGCAATCAGCGCACCGACACTGATGATGTCATTTCCGTCCATAATCCAGTGAATGCCGACCCAGTAGACAGCGGCCGTCGCAAGAATGGAGATAAACTGAACTGCCGGGCTGATCATAAAGTTATACTTGATTACGCTCATCCATGCCTTTCGATAGCTTCCGCTTAGGTTATCAAAAATACCTAAGTTTCGATCCTCACGGACAAATGCCTGTGTGACACGCACACCGTTGATGCTCTCGGCAATATACGCATTTAAGTTAGACTGCTTATTGCTTGCAAGCTGCCAGCCGCGGCGCTGCTTTTTCTTGACAAAAAGAACAATCGCAAGAAGAATTGGCAGTCCACACATACAGATTAACGTGAGCGGTACGCTGTAATAAAACATGAAACCTAAGATAAAGAACAGCGAACAACAGTCGGTAATTGTGTTGACAATACCATTTGAGAGCAAATCACTGATATTGTTGACATAATTTACGATGCGCACCTGAATTTTTCCATGAGGTCGGCTGTCATAGTAGGAAAATGGCAGTTCCTCGAGATGGACAAACAGGTCTCGTCGAAGCTCGTGGATAATGCCCTGTCCGATCTGGGATGTCCACTTAATCTTGATACGAAGAATATAGGCCGTCACCAAAATGATTATTGCCGCGAGTGCTGCCATCAACAGAATGCCTTTTTTATCCTTATTTGGAATATAAATATCCATAACGCGCTGCATCAACACTGGAATCACCATGCCAAGTGCAGAGGAAAACAGCATTAACAAGATGGTCATGATCAGCTTTTTGCGGTAGCGGCCCACATAGCCAAATAGTCGCTTAATCTGTTTCATATCAAATTTGGTTTCGAGTGTCTCATCCACGTCATACTTATTGCGTGCCATTATGCTTCACCCCTTCCCTTTTCTGCGCGTACCTTCTTGAAACGGTCAAACTCACCATACTGGTGATGGAATACCGTTGAATAATATCCCTTCTTTGCAAGCAGCTCTTCATGCGTTCCCCGTTCAACGAGACGACCATTGTCCAAAACCAAGATCTGATCTGCATTTATAATAGAAGAAATACGATGTGCAATAATAAATACGGTACGATTGTTGGCTACCTTCTTTAGCTCATTTTGAATCAAACTCTCCGTTTCCATATCAATTGCGGAGGTCGTATCATCCAGAATGATAATCGATGGATCCTTTAAGATGGCGCGCGCAAGCGAGATTCGCTGTTTCTGTCCACCAGACAGCCCCACACCACGCTCTCCGATGATCGTGTCATATCCTTCTGGCATCTCACGGATAAATTCGTCTGCATTCGCGATTTTTGCTGCCGCCTCAACCTGTTCAAATGTACAGTCCGGATTGCCGTAGGCGATATTTCCCTCGATCGTATCTGAGAACAAAAAGACATCCTGCATTGCAATTCCGATGTTTCCGCGAAGCGTCTGTAGGCTTAAGTTTCGCACATCAATGTCATCGACAAGCACACGTCCCTGATTGACATCATAGAAGCGGCAGATCAAATTGACAAGCGATGATTTTCCAGAACCAGTTGCACCGATGATACCAACCGTCTGGCCCGGCTCCACATGAAAGCTGATATCCTTTAACACAGTATCATCGTTTGTGTAATAATTAACGTGATCAAAGGTAACGCTTCCCTTCAACCTTCCTTTTTCTACGATATGTTCTGGCTGCTTGATGTCTGGCTCTGTTGTGTAAACTTTGTAGATTTTTTCGATCGCGGTGAGAAAGCGCTGCAAATCATTGATAATCCAGCCGGCCTGACGAAGTGGGCTGTTTAACATCCATAAGTAACCATTGACCGTTACCATGTTTCCGATCGTCATCTCGCCTTTGATTACCATGAAACCGCCCATAATCATAAGGATGATCGTCAAGCACTGAGAAAGCACTTCAAACATCGGAATATACTTCATCCAGATGGACGCTGCATTTAACTGTGCATCGCGGTAGCCATCGTTTTCACAGTCAAACTTTTCAAGCTCATAGTCTTCCTTGGCAAATGCCTTTACAACGCGGTTTCCGGCGATCGTCTCCTGTGCAAATGCATTCAAACTGGAAAAGCAGTCGCGCACACGGTCAAATGCCGGCTTAATATGGCGCCGCTGACTAAGCGTTACCGCGAGTGTAAATGGAAGCACGATCAGCATACAAAGTGCCATCTTGATATTAACCGAAAAGATCATGATAAGCGCCATTAAAAATACAAGAATGTTCTCAAAGCCAAAATAAATGACATAAGAAACCATATGGCGCACCGCATCCATATCACCAGTCTGACGCGACATCAAGTCTCCAGTACGGTTTTTATTGAAGAAGTTAAAATCCTCTTTCATTAGCTTACGATATGCTTCTTCCCTCATATCGTAAACAAGTCCCTGGCTGGATGACTCGAAACACATCAAAAATGTGAATCGAAGCAGCGAACGCACAAGCGTCACACCGACCATAACAAGAAGCAGCATTCCAAGCTTTTCATAGTGCTGTCCCTCGATGACCTCATCCACGATCATACCGGAAATTTGTGGGTTGATTAATACTAAAAGTGACGTGATAAACACCAAGCTCAATCCCACAATCATCTTTACGCGGTACTTTTTCAGAAACGATAAAAACCAGCGTATTGGTCCCATTTTTCCCTCCTCCTTTTCTCAAATGGTGACTTTTTCATTCGTGAATCAAGTTTCATGTTACTCTAATATTTCAAAAATAAAATGTACTTTTCTCGAAAAGTGATGTATAATAATCAAATCAGACTTTACTGTTTTTTATACATTCAAAAATATTGGAGGAGGTTTATTTTACTGTGTGTGATACGTACGACATTACTTATTCCGACTTAAATCCAACCTTATATTTTGCTGGTAAACGCACGGTGACAGAATCAAATTCTTCGCATACACATGATTCGCCTGAACTTTTTATCGTGCTGTCTGGTGATCTAGCAATCTGGATGGACGGTGTGACACTTCCTCTGTCGTCTGGTGACATTGTCTGTGTGCCTCCGCGCACTCCACACCGTATCCTGATGACAGTACGCGATAATCCTGCGATTCTTTTCTTCACTTCATTTTCAAACTTCCACTTTAAGGGAATGGAGCCAAATCGTTTGGATTTTCCTGATGGTTCTCCTATTCTTCACACAGATGGACTTGTCCGCCAAGATATCACAAATCTATGTCTGCGCATGATCTCGGAACGCTACAGTAACCAGGTCGGTCAGTATTTTATGCAGAAGGCATATCTGACACAGCTTCTTATGACGATTATTCGTCAGATCACAGTTCCGCCAAAACAAAGCTGCTCTCCGGTCACATTTGAGACGCACCATAAAACTTATGTGGTCAGCGAGATTCGCCAATATTTAAGCAATCATTACGCGGAGAAAATTTCTCTTGATCTGATTGCCAGAAATATGTATCTAAGCTCTGCTTACATATCAAAGATTTTCAAGGAGGAGACCGGCGAGGCACCGATCAATTATCTGATCAAGATGCGCCTAGAGCGCGCCCGCATCCAGCTTGAATCCGACAATAACCAGAGCATCAAGGCGATCTCGAACAGTGTCGGCTACGATGATGTGTACTATTTCAGTAAATTATTTAAGAAATATTATGGTATGTCTCCTGTGCATTACAGGAGTAAGTTTCGAAAAGTTGTATAAAAATTTCAACCCGAACATAGAAAAACCCGGAGCTTTTTTTGCTCCAGGTTTTTCTTTATACTCAGCACTTTCCCTTATAATCCAATCCAACTTCTTAATACTCTGAAGTTTGCTGGTCCCTGATTGAAAAGAAGATCGAGCAGATTTGCCTCACTATAGTTTTCACCCTGCTGTGTGGCCATTGTGGATTCGATCTCTGTAATTTGCAGATAACCAATGGCAGCTGCCGCATATCTTCCTGGATTTGCCAAAACCATGTTGTATACGCTTGTGCCATAATCACTCGTACCTGCATCACCAAAATACTGACTACAAAGATCAATCACCTCAGCTTCACCCCAACCACCTGCATGAACGGAAATATCCGCAATACCATACAATGCGTAGGTCATTCTGGTAGACGCAATCAGATACTGCTTCATCGCATCATCAAGACGATCATCATTTAAATATGCACGAATAATACCAAATTCAGTCCATCCATCTACAAAACCACTGCAGACAAGATTTTTCTTAAGAGCACTGGAAGATGCGCTAACGGTATCGTACGCATATTCAGTATCTGGTGCATTCTTCGTAAGGCTTGCCACTACCATCTGAAGCGTTGAATCTGCTGCCTGAAGGTCCGTCATGGTATTATGATTTCCATTTGCCTCATCTGCCAGAGTAGAACGGAATACATCCCATGTGCCATCAACTCCGCTGTATTTCTGAAGAAGATAACCATAATAATCAACTCCACCCTCAATACTACTTAACGCTACACCACTTGCTGCTGATGCTACGCCATCATACTGCTCGCCTTCCATTTCATAATTCAATGAATCAAGAACAGCATCATATGTCTTAGCCTGCGTCTCAGTCAGATGTGCTCTGTCATATGTCTTAAGCTCTGCAAGCGTTACTGTCAGATTCTCACTTTCACGCTTTAAGTAATCACTATTTTTCGCTACTGCCTCATTCAAATTCGTGATAAACTCATCAAAGTCAGACTGCTCTACCGCATAATTGCCATCATCTGATTGAGCGGAACTATCGTTTCCAGAAGGATCACTCTCTGCACTGGTCTGTGGCTCTGCATTCTCAGTACTACCAGCCTCACTGTTGCCTTCGCCTGTCTGATTTTCCTGATCCTGGCTCTGTGACTTATCGCCATCAGATTCGTTGCTCTTGGAATCATTGGATGCTTCTTTTGTGCCTGCTTCCTTTGTTCCTCCCTGCTCTGCCACACTCTTTGTCTGGCCAAGTGACAATGCAATACCGCCTGCTGTCAGTCCTGTGATCAGAACAACTACCAGTGCAACCGGCAGCCACAGGCGCATCATCATAATTCTGTGCTTCTGCTTTCTGAGCCTCTTTCTCTCTTCTGAATTCATACAACAATCCAGCCTTTCTCTTTTTTAAATTCTTGGCTAAGTCGTTCCTTGCCTCTTTTTGCATAAAACGACACAGTAACCGATAATCACAGTATAGCATGATTTTTTGTTACAGACAATTGCTTTTCTCACGTTTTTCTTGCAATCTTTCGTTTCTGGTGGTATCATAAATTATATCTGTGCTGCATTTTCCAGTCCTTTGTTCATTCGGACCATGTAAATGGTAGCACTGTGAAAAAACAGCCCGCTTTTGCGGCAGAAAGTGAGAAAAAAACCATGAAGAAACCGTATTACATCACCACGGCCATTGCTTACACTTCCGGCAAGCCGCACATTGGAAACACCTACGAGATCGTGCTGGCAGATTCCATTGCCAGATTCAAGCGAATGCAGGGATACGATGTGCGCTTCCAGACAGGTACGGACGAGCATGGTCAGAAGATCGAGTTAAAGGCTGCTGAAGCAGGCAAGACCCCAAAGCAGTTTGTTGATGAGGTGGCAGGCGAGATCAAGAAGACCTTCGACCTGATGAACACCTCCTATGATAAATTTATCCGTACCACTGACGATTATCATGAAAAGCAGGTTCAGAAGATCTTTAAGAAGCTCTACGACAAGGGCGATATTTATAAGAGCGAGTACGAGGGTATGTATTGTACACCGTGTGAGTCCTTCTTCACCGCTTCTCAGTTAGTTGATGGCAAGTGCCCGGACTGCGGACGTCCATGTACACCAGCTAAGGAAGAGGCTTATTTCTTCCGTATGAGCAAATATGCCGATAAGCTTATTTCTTATATTAATGAGCATCCTGACTTCATTCAGCCAGAGTCCCGCAAGAATGAGATGATGAATAACTTCCTTCTTCCAGGTCTGCAGGATCTTTGCGTTTCCCGTACTTCCTTTAAGTGGGGTATTCCGGTTGACTTCGATCCAAAGCACGTTGTCTATGTATGGATTGATGCACTGAGCAACTATATCACCGGTCTTGGCTTTGATCTGGACGGAAACAGCGATCCGATGTTTGAAAAATATTGGCCGGCTGACCTTCACCTGATTGGAAAGGATATCCTTCGTTTCCACACCATCTACTGGCCGATCATGCTGATGGCTCTTGATCTGCCGCTTCCAAAGCAGGTATTTGGCCATCCGTGGCTGCTTCAGGGCGATGGCAAGATGAGTAAGTCCAAGGGAAATGTTATCTATGCCGACGAGCTTGTTCATTTCTTCGGTGTTGATGCCGTTCGTTATTTCGTACTTCACGAGATGCCATTTGAGAACGACGGTGTGATCTCTTGGGATCTGATGATCGAGCGTATGAATTCTGATCTTGCAAATACACTTGGTAATCTGGTAAATCGTACCATCTCCATGACAAACAAGTACTTCGGCGGCGTTGCTGTAAACTACGGTGTAAAAGAGTCCGTTGACGATTCCTTATTTGAAGTTGTCACCGCTACTGCCGGTAAGGTTACTGCACGTATGGATAAGCTTCGCGTTGCAGATGCAATTACAGAGATCTTTACTCTGTTTAAGCGCTGCAACAAGTATATCGATGAGACAGCTCCGTGGGTACTGGCAAAGGATGAATCAAAGAAAGATCGTCTGTCCACCGTTATGTACAACTTGATCGACAGCATCTTAATCGGTGCTTCTTTACTTGAGCCATTCATGCCAGAGACTGCAAAGAAGATCGCAGCTTCCTTAAATGCGCCGCTTCGCACAATGGATCAGGTTTCCACAATGGGCACCTATCCATCTGGAAATAAGGTAACAGATCAGCCACAGATTCTTTTTGCACGTGTTGATGCAGAAAAGATGATGGAAGAAGTTAATGCACTTATGGAGTCCAAGAAGGCTGCTGCACAGGCCGCTGCTCCTGCTGAAAATGCAGATGAGGCGAAGGACGACAGTGCTGATGAGTCTGTTATTGACATCGAACCAAAGGAAGAAATCACCTATGAAGACTTCGCGAAAATGCAGTTCCAGGTAGGCGAGATTATCTCCTGTGAGGCTGTAAAGAAGTCCAAAAAGCTTCTGTGCTCTCAGGTAAAGATCGGATCTCAGGTAAAGCAGATCGTTTCCGGTATCAAGGCTCACTACACACCAGAGGAGATGGTTGGCAAGAAGGTTATGGTTCTTGTAAACTTAAAGCCGGCAAAACTTGCAGGCGTTGTATCCGAGGGTATGCTGTTATGCGCTGAGGATGCAGATGGAAATCTTGCACTGATGACACCAGAGAAAAAGATGCCAGCTGGCGCTGAAATTTGCTAATGGGCGTTCTGTGAACTGAAAATAAAAGGGAAGCCAGAAAAGCCAGGGGGTCAGGTACGATGGCACTTTAGTG
>DAVZID010000025.1:0-41298 GCA_052273485.1 Lachnospiraceae bacterium | reverse complement strand
TACAACATTTGTGAGGATTATGGTAGATGGTACTTTTGACACCTAAACCAATATTGACTGTTGCGCTTTATTTATATATAACACTTAATACATTATTTGTAAAGTAGCGAATTATGAATATCATAGAATACTTGACATTTCTTCTTCATATAATACAATATAACACAATTAGCTAATGACTGCTGGGCGGTTGCAGAAAGGCTTTGGAATTTTGTTCCAAGGCTTTTTTTGCGTATAAATACATTTCTTTATTGTTTTATGTAATATTACGTATATTTTATATTGACATACGTTACATTACGTATTATAATAGACATAGGATAAGGAAAGGAGATACAACCGATGCCAATGACTTCACGGGAAATGATTAAGCTTCTCGGTCAAAACGGTTTTGAAAAAGTTAGCCAGAATGGTTCTCATATAAAAATGAAAAACCAAGAGACAGGGAAACAAGTAATCGTTCCTTATCACGCAAAAGCTCTAAAAAAAGGTATGGAGCAAGCTATATTAAAAGAAGCAGGGCTGAAGTAAGCCCCGCTTCTCAAAAAAGGAGGTTTCTATGAACAAATTATTTTATCCAGCTATTTTTCATCAGGCTGAAGAAGGTGGATTTTGGGTATCATTTCCAGATTTCCCGGAATGTTTTACTGATGGAGATGATATAGCTTCCGTATACGAAATGGCAACAGAAGCACTCGGCCTTGCTATTACAAGTCGAAAAGAAGAAGGTCAGGAAATTCCAACTGCTTCATCTGTTACAAATCTCACCGCTGACGATGGCACTATTGCAATTATTGAATTTGATATGTTAGAGTATCAGAAAAAGCATAACTCAAGAGCCGTCAAGAAAACATTAAGCATCCCTGAATGGATGAATGAACAAGCGCTCACAATGGGATTGAATTTTTCGCAGGTGCTTCAAGAGGCATTATTGCAAAAATTTCAAATTGGTTAACAGTTTACTGTGAACTACTCCCCACCTTCGCGCTACACGCGCTTAGAGGAGGGAGCTTCGATCCGAATATCTATTATTGATTATCAAAAAGTGGTCCTCATTCCATCAGAAAATGTTTAAGGAGGCTCTTATGGAACTAAACAGAACCGGCAGATATGTAATGTATCTGCGTAAGTCCCGAAAGGACGATGAATACAGTGTTGCATCCAATGAAGACGTACTCGCGCGGCATGAACTACTGCTGCGCGATACTGCCAAGCGAAACAAGATCATTGTCTCTGAGATCTACCGCGAAGTTCGATCAGGTGACAGCATTTCAGCCAGACCGATGATGCAGCAACTCTTATCCGAGCTTGCTGACGGCCGCTGGGATGGCGTACTGGTTGTTGAGATTGAGCGATTGGCCCGTGGTGACACGATTGATCAAGGCATCGTTGCGCGAGCTTTTCAGGACTCTGGTGCGATGATCATCACACCAATTAAAATCTATGACCCAAACGATGAATACGATGAGGAATATTTTGAATTTGGACTTTTCATGAGCCGCCGCGAATACAAAACGATCAAGCGCCGTATGCAGCGTGGCCGTGTGGCTGCTTCAAAGGAAGGCAAATTTTGCGGAAACAAAACACCTTATGGATACAAAAGAGAAAAGCTCTCTGGAGAAAGTGGTTTCCAGCTTGTTCCTGATCCGGAAGAAGCCGAAGTGATCTGGAAGATCTATGACTGGTATGTGAACGGTATTCCTCAGCCAAGCGGCAGCCGTACTATGGCTGGTATGGCTGCGATTGCAAATCAGCTCACTGCCGAAGGATATGCGCCACGACTCACCAGTGTTTGGAGCCATAATACTGTATCCGATCTCTTAAGGAATCCAGTGTACATTGGAAAAATCACATGGGGAAAGAATAAAACGATTGATTGTCTACAAGAAGATGGAACGCTTCGCTTTCGTGATCACAGGCAGTCATCGGCAAATGTCTTTGATGGACGCCATGAGCCGCTGATCACAGAAGATCTGTATTTTGCCGCTCAGCGCAGACGTCACGGTAGCCCACATTCACACACGCACTATGTTGCAGACTGTAGCAATGCCCTAACCGGGCTTATCAGATGTAAGGACTGTGGACGCAATCTCTTTTACCGAAAGGCCAGCGCCAGAAGCCCCAAGGACACCATGCTGTGCGGCAACCACGAATGCTGTAACATTGGCTGCTTCTATGATGTCCTTGAAGCGCGAATTATCGATGCAATTCGCATGTACGCTGATCAAAACTCCAAGTCTGTGAAAAAGCCTAAGCACGATGGCTCTTTGCAAACATCCATTAACAGAATCCAAAAAGAATTGGATGCCTCTGCCACACAGCTTGACCGCATCTACACGGCTTACGAGCGCGGTGTCTATGCAGATGATGTCTTTCTGGAACGTTCTTCCTCGGTGAAGAAAAAGATCTCTGATCTGCAGCATACACTCAAAAATCTGCAAGACCAGGAATCAAAGCAAAAACAGGCAGATCAGGAGCAGGTTGAGATGATTCCGAAGATGCGCCATCTGGTTGAGACCTACTGGACGCTTAGTACGCCCTCTGATCGCAATACAGCCTTGAAAGAGGTCATTGATCATATCGAGTATGAGAAACACAAGAAAAGTCCGAAAGGCGGTCCTTTTGACAACTTCTCTCTTGTGATCTATCCTCGTCTTTTTTCTTCACCTTTTTATTTCAATAATTGACGCTTATATGAACTTGCCCATATTGAAATTGTTTGTGCGATTATCTATCAGCTGACAAAAAATCTTTCGGTTGAAGAAATTAAGGCCTCCGGTTTTGATAAATATTATGTTGATCACACGCTGGGCATCTGGCCACAGGCGGCAGGTGGTATTCCATTCAATGCCTGTGTTTTCCAAGTCAAGGGTGACCCCATCACCGATCTGACGGAAGACCTCGCTGCGGAGCAAAAAGCGCGCTCCACCTACGACAACATTTTACGATTGATTCATGATCCTGAAATTTGTGATCCGATTCGATTCCTGCGTCAGCGTGAAATCGTTCACTTCCAGCGTTTCGGAGAAGCACTTGTTCATGTTCAGGATGATCTTCCGAAAAATGTTTATGCTTATAATCCAGCCTTTGATGAGCCAAAGCGCTGCTAAATTGCAGCCTTGACGATATCACCATTCATATGATAAAATTCTTTCTGTGTCACGATGAATGCTGCAGCATCTATATCAATCATGCAGCATTTCATAATACGAAAATGTAACGATAACGTACAAAAAGATAGAAAGGATTTTTCAATGAACCCAGCCAAACTATTTCAGTTAAAAGCTTCATGGGACCGCTTTGCAGCAGCCCACCCGAAGTTCCCACTTTTCTTACGTGCTGTTTCGGATAATAATGTAATCCAGGAAGGCACCATTGCAGAAATTACCATTACAACAGCCGACGGACGCAAATATGCAACAAATGTTAAGCTGACTGCAAATGACATGCAACTGTTTGATGACGTTCGCCAGATGGTAAAGTAAAAAAAGATTCAGCGGCCTACTGTTTATTTGAGTAAAGGTCGTTGAATCTTTTTCTTTTTCAAAATGACACTTCAAACATCAATCCTCATCCGATGCAAAATACCGCGTTACTTGAAATCGTTTACACAAAGCGAAGCACTTCCTCTGCCGTCTTTCTTGTCGGTGCATCTGGTGTGAATTTTTCATATCCAACAGCAAGTAACACAGCAACTTCTTCGTTCTGAGGGATGCCAAGCTTTTCCTGAACATAAGCTGCATCATAAATTCCCATCATTACCGTTCCAATGCCCTGTGCATGGGCAGCAAGTGCGAAGGTCTGAGCTGCTACTCCTGCGTCAAACATCTGCCAGCTTTCCTTTTTATCGGTGCTATAGGAGCCATCCTTCTCAAATCCACAAATGCCCTTTACATATGATACCACAACTAATACTGGTGTCTGCTTAAGTGTCTTTGTGTTAAAGGCAAAGCCACAGCAGCCATTCTCTGCGATATCATCAATGCGTTCTCTGCTGTCTACCACAGTATAGCGCGGGGTCTGAGAATTTTTCCATGATGGTGCCCAAATTGCAGCATTTACGATTTTTTGAATCGTCTCGCGCTCTACCGGGCGATCTTCAAATCTTCTTACACTTCTTCTTGTTTTGATGCATTCGATTGCTTCCATTTATTGTTCTCCTTTTCATGTACAAATTACAATAGGCGTTTGCGAAACGCCCATCCTGATATCGTTGTTGAGAAGAAATCCGATTCACCTGATGAAGATAAATCTCTTGCCGATTCAAAGGCACTGCTTCCGGTTTTGATTGATTTTTTCCAGAAACATCCACTTATCGAACCCAAGACTTTTCTTGGAGATGCAGCCTTTGATTCTGTTACCATCTACAAGTCCCTCTTTGAGGAAATCGAATTTCAAAAGACGTTTATCCCTGTGACCTACTCGGTCATTGAATGGCCGAGCATCCAAAGCTTCCTTTGGATACCGATCATTCAATGATCGCCCCTTTGAAAATTAGTCCGCGCTATACAATACGCATAGCACAGGCAATCCTCAGCCATTCAATAACGGAGTAGTTCACCCTACGAATGGGTTATAAAACCTTCCAAACCGGATTGTTACAAATACGCTGATAGCAAGCAGCACCACACCAATTGCGATTGCAATAAAATCTCTGCGGGCGAATGGCCTTTTTGTATACCAGGTGCGCTTCTTGTTCTTGCCAAATCCACGCAGTTCCATCGCATTGGAGATCGTGTCGATTCGATTTAAGCTTGTTAAAATCAGTGGCAGCAAAATGTTTACCGAATTTTTGAGTCGAGCAAAGAAATGCTCATTTTTGCCAAGCTCCACACCTCTTGCCTGCTGCGCCTGACTGATGCTATGATAATCTCTCTGGATATCCGGGATGTAGCGAAGCGCGATCGCAACCGAATAGCCCACCTTGTAGGAAATTCCAATGCTGTTTAAGCTGGCGGCGAACTCACTCGGGTTGGTTGCTGAGATAAACAGAATTGCAACTGGCAGCGCTACAAAATATTTCAGTGAGATGTTCAGCATATAAAATAACTGCTCTGCTGTCACATCATAGCGCCAAAACAGATGAAACAGCACATGCTTCGTGCCATAAAGCGTTGTTCCTTGATTTGGGTCGAATAAAAAGATAAACACATTGTTCAACACCAGAAATACCAGCATAAAGATCATCATAAAGCGTACTTCGCGGTACTTAATATGACTTAATTTAAAGGCAGCAAGGCTTACGGCAAACAATCCAAGCAGCACCCAGGTATTGTATGTAATCATGCTGGCAAAGGTAAAAAGTAGGAAAAACGCCAGCTTAGTCGTTCCCGTCATTTTATGAATCACGCTGTCGCGTTCCAGATAATTTAATACCGTCTTAGCGGCCATGGCTGCGAACCTCCCTGTCTTCATGAATAAATCGCTCTACAAAGCTTTCCGGCGGCGTGATTTCACAGCGATTTGCCAGCGTAAAAAGGCTCGTTTCCTTTAATGCGGCACGCGCTACAAGTGATGGATCACACAGTACCTGTGATGCTCTGCAATCGGCAATCAGCTGTCCATTGGAAAATACAAGCGCTCTTGGTGTGTACTCTAACATCAGATGCATATCATGTGTAATCATGATAACAGTAACGCCTTGCTCATTTAATCCACGCAAAAATTCCATAATTTCCGTGTAATGCTTAAAATCCTGTCCTGCCGTTGGCTCATCAAGAATAATAAGCTTCGGATCCTGTACTAGAACGCTTGCAATAGTCACACGCTTTTTCTGTCCAAAACTAAGTGCCGAAATTGGCCAGTTACGAAACGGATATAAACCACAAACCTTTAAAGTATTTTCGACCTTCCTGCGAATTTCCTCCTCAGATTTTCCAGACTTTTGAAGCGCAAGCGCTACTTCATCGTAAATCATTGTTTTAGAAATCATCTGATTAGGATTTTGCATGACATAGCCGATCTTCTTAGCACGGCTTCTAATATTTTCCTTCAAAAGATCTTGTCCTTCAAAAAATATCTCTCCCTGATTAGGATCCTCAAAACCACATACCAGCTTAGAAAAGGTTGATTTTCCGGCACCGTTTCGTCCCACAATACTGACCATCTCACCTTTTTTTATAGAAAGACTGACATTTTTCAATGTCTGCTGGCCCTTATTGTAACCAAAACTAAGATTTTTCACCTCCAAAAGTGTCTCTTTTTCTGGTTCCTTATATGATAATGGCTGTGCGAAAAACCAGTTTCTTAGCTTTTCTTTATCATGCTCATCTAAATCAATAAAGTCCACATGAGATGTTTTTTTTTCTTTTGTAATATCAATTCCTGCATAACGCATGGCAGTTATATAGAGTGGCTCGCGAATACCATTATCCCTAAGCAGATTTGTTGAAAGCAACTCATCTGGCGTCATATCAGCCAGAATCGTACCCTCGTTAACTAGCACAATGCGGTCCACATTTCGCCAGAGCACATCCTCCAAGCGATGCTCGATAATCAAAACAGTCGTGTCCGTCTTTTTCTGAATTTCATCAATTAACTCGATTGCCTGCTTTCCAGCAGCTGGATCGAGGTTCGCAAGTGGCTCATCAAAAAGAAGAATCTTAACATCATCAACCATAACACCACCAAGACTGACTCGCTGCTTTTGTCCGCCAGACAATTCATGCGGTGCATAGTCCAGATGATGCTCGATGCCAACGAGTTCTGCCGCATGCTTTGTGATCTCATGCATTTTATCCTGAGGTGTACAGCTGTTTTCCAACGCAAAGGCGATATCCTCTCCCACCGTCAGGCCGATAAATTGTCCATCCGGATCCTGCAAAACGGTTCCCACATGGGCCGATAATTCAAAAATACTGCTGTGCATCGCATCCACGCCGTCCACGATCAGGCTGCCCGTGCTCTCGCCCGGATTGGAAAATGGGTTTAATCCATTGATACAGCCTGCCAGCGTGCTCTTTCCGCTGCCGGAAGGCCCTGCGATCAATACCTTTTCTCCCGGATAAATATTCAGATTAATCCCTGTCAATGTTGGCTTTTTCTGTGCCCGATACTGGAATGAAAAATCATTAAATGAAATAACAGGGGACTTTTCTTTCGTCATGTAAATACCTCATAAAAATAACTATCTAAAATTCAACTTGTAAAAAGACAAAATCAAAGCCTTTTCACAAGCTGAAACAAAAATCAGCTACATGAGAAGGCTTTGTTAGCATTTTATTCCCGATCAAGAGAACCCTTCTTGGCAATTGTCTTTGTATATGCCACAATTAACAGTCCGCCAACAATCACTCCTGTGATACTATTGGAGATTGCAGCAAATACACCCTGTGCAAATACCTTTTTTGCTGGCTCTGCATAGATCAGAATGTCAAGTACTGGTGCTACGACTACCCAGCCAATCACATGTGCTACCACATTAGCGATTGCGAAGATAGCTGTCTTTATCTTATCAAATACACCTTCCTGTACATTGAGCTTCTTTGCAAACAGACCAATCACAACGCCAACAAATGCGGATGTGATTACCCAGCTCCACCACGGACTGCCACCCCATGACAGATCAATCAGTGCATGACCGATGAATCCGATCAATCCACCTGCCACTGGTCCGTACATTGCAGCTAACAGTGCAAGTACTGCATACTGAAGGCTGATGTTTGTGTTCGGCACCGGACTCGGGATTGCGACGAAACGTCCGAGTACGAAGAACAGTGCTGCACCGATTCCAACGGCAACAACGGTCTTAATGCTGTTGTTTTTCATAACCTCTCCTCCTTTGAAATGTAACGTCAGCTGTCTCATTTATCTCATTGCTTTTGCTCAACCGAAATGAGAAATGGAACTAGCAAACGTATCATTTGTCTTTTTACAAGACATTGCTAGTATACGTCCTAGGAGAGGTCTTTGTCAATTGGTTCCTATCTTTTTATTCACTTCTAAGTGCAATCACCGGATCCTTCTTTGCAGCAAGCTTTGACGGAATCAGTCCGGCAATCATCGTAAGTGCTACGCTAATCACAACAAGGATAACAGCACCTGTAACTGGAAGTTTTGCTATGTTCCCGATTCCAGTCAGATTATCTATTACCATACTGATTGGAATATTCAAAAGCAATGTGACGCCAATGCCCATAAGACCTGCTGTCAGACCAATAATGGCAGTCTCTGCATTGAAGACTCTGGAGATATCCTTCTTTGATGCACCGACGCTTCTAAGAATACCAATCTCTTTCGTGCGCTCCAAAACAGATATATACGTGATGATTCCAATCATAATGGAGGATACAATCAGTGAAATGGATACAAATGCAATCAAGCCATAGGAAACAGCATTGATCATCGTATTTACGCCAGACATCAAAAGCGCCACATAATCGGTGTAACTGATCTGGTCATCCTCCTCTGCCGTCTCATTGTACTGCGTGATCACATTGGCAATCTTTTCTTTATCGTCAAAGCTCTTTGCATAAATATTGATTGCAGACGGAGAATTGATATCCACCGCAGATAATTTCTGCAAGGTTTCCTCAAGTGTAGAACCAGAAACCGTCGATGGCATATATTCATCGTAATACTTAGCAAGCACTGTGGTATCATCGGTACTGTCAATCAGCTCGTCAAATGCCTTTGCCACTGCTGCATATCCAGTCGTTCCAAACAAATCGCCCTGCTGTGTTGCATTCATACGCATTTGAAGTACCTGTGCCTGCGCAGATTCGGACTTGTTTTCCTTTATCATCTGCACCAGCTGCTTTTGAAGCATCGTTTGAAGCTCTTCATCGCTGTAATCCTCCAAATAAGATTTCGCGGTCTCCTCATCCATGCCCATTGTGCTGGCTACCAACGTAAGAATGGCATCACGACTGGAGAAATTTTTCATATACATAGAGGTCATCTGCTCGATTTCTTCATCTGTCGGCTCGGAAAGAATCTCGGTATAAATCTTTGTCTTATCGACATCATTTAATCCCGCAAAATATTCCTTAATCTTCTCGGCCTTCTCCTCATCGGTAGGGTCATTTTCTTCTGTGATTACAAATGGCAGTCCGGTCAAAAGATCGAAATTTTCATTTTCTGGAAGCTTTTGCTCTTTTACAAGCTCACTATTATTTGTCTGCTCAATCACATACTGGGTCAGTGCTGAGGTATAACCAAAACTTCCCGTAGCAGAGGTCACGGCTGCATCTGGATTTGGCTTGATAATACCGACAATCTTCAGCTCGTAACCATGATCAATTACTAACTCCATCGAATCCTTATCATCACCGATATACTTCCAAGTACCATTTGCCTCTTTTGTGTAATAATCTGGATTTAAAACCAGCTTAAAGGTCGTCTTTAACACATCATCGTAAGAAATCTCGCGCTGCTCAGTATTTAACGCTTCTGATTTCATAACCGCCTTCATTGAGTCCATAACTTCTTCATCGCTGACTAAGCCAAGCGCATAGAAAGCAACATCGGTAATTTCATTGTCGTTGGATAAAATCAATACAATCTCATCTGCGGACTCTGGCCATCTTCCTGCCTCAAGATCGTACTGGTCATACACCATATCCGAAATCAATTCACCGTTGTTTCCTGGAAGGAGCTCAGACCACAGACTCATCATACTGCTGCTGATCTGAGACATTGACGAAGAGGACATGCCCATCATGGATGCCATGGAATTCTCCGAAGAATCACTTCCCGATGAACTTCCTGACGAACTAGAACCGGTCATTGCACTCGTGAAAACATTTGTCATGTCGGTGCTTCGATAGCCATCCTCAGTCTCAATATACGTATTGAGTGCCACATCATACTGATACTGGATCGTTTCCACATGATCCTTTAGCACATCACTGTCCTTGTTTTCTGGCTCCTCTACCATTTTTTCTTCCAAATAACTTTTAAACTTTGTCAGGTTATTTGTGTCCTTATCCGATGCAAACATCGCATTAAACATCTCACCCATACGGCTGTTTGAATAGACGGTATTTTCCTTTTTGTTTGCGTCATCGCCATTTTCTTTTGGCGCTGCTGCTGTCAAGATACTTGCAAGCGGAGACTCCTCTTTCTCAATCGAGACTGGATATGAAGAAAGTGTATCGCGCTGCAAACCGTTTACATAATCCTGAATACCGGTTGACAGCGACAAAATCAGCGCAATGCCGATGATTCCAATGCTACCCGCAAATGCGGTGAGCAGCGTACGCCCCTTCTTTGTCTTTAAATTGTTAAAGCTAAGAGATACCGCCGTTCCCATCGACATGGAAATCTTCTTTCGTTTTTGCGGCTCTACACTGATTTGATCTGGCACGTTGTACGGATCGGTATCATCCACGATACGACCGTCAAGCACACGAATAATTCGTGTAGAATACTTTGCCGCCAGCTCTGGATTGTGCGTTACCATGATGACAAGCTTATCCTTCGCGATCTCCTTTAACAGCTCCATAATCTGCACACTTGTCTCGGAATCAAGTGCGCCTGTCGGCTCATCGGCAAGCAGGATGTCTGGATTGTTGATCAGCGCACGTGCAATCGCCACACGCTGCATCTGGCCTCCTGACATCTGATTGGGGCGCTTGTGAATGTGATCGGCAAGGCCAACCTTCTTTAATACCTCAATGGCGCGCGCACGACGCTCTTTCTTAGAAGTACCAGCCAGTGTCAGCGCCAACTCAACATTTGACAGCACGCTCTGGTGCGGAATCAAGTTATAGCTCTGGAAGACAAAACCGATGGAATGATTGCGGTAATAATCCCAGTCAGCATCCTTATATTTGCTGGTGGATACGCCGTTGATGATCAGATCACCGCTCGTATACCGGTCCAAACCGCCGATGATATTAAGAAGTGTCGTTTTTCCAGAACCGCTCTGTCCAAGGATGGATACGAATTCATTTTCACGGAAATTCATGCTGACGCCTTTTAATGCATCCTGCTTGGTGTCTCCTGCCACATACGTTTTTACAATGTTTTTTAACTGAAGCACATTATTCTCCTTTTCTTTTTGAACGCAAAACAATTACCTTTCGCGTTTTTGACAATGCGACTTTCATTATATTCCATTGATTTTTCTGCGTCAATTCATTGACTGTTTATTTCAGAAATATTTAATTAAACTTTTCCACTTAGAAACGAAATTCGCTAGAAAATGAAACCCACTCAGAAGCGAAAGTGGCCTGCCACCTGTGCAGACCACCTGTTATCTCTTATAAAATCAATTTTTTTCTCTCGTCATGAACTTATTGACCGATTACTGCTGCTTCTCGAGCTTTACCAAACGGCTGGTTCCAAGTCTGTTTGCACCTAACTTTACAAACTCCTCTGCATCAGCGAAAGAAGAAATGCCGCCAGCAGCCTTGATCTGTACATCCTCACCTACATGTGAAGCAAAAAGTGCGATATCATCAAATGTTGCACCTGCCTTAGAGAAACCAGTAGAAGTCTTGATAAAGTCTGCCTTCGCAGCGGTAACAACCTCACACATGCGAATCTTCTCGGTATCGGTTAACAGACAGGTCTCAATGATAACCTTTAAGATCTTATCGCCACATGCAGCCTTCAGGCGACGAATCTCCTCCTCTACGAGGTCGTATCTGCCATCCTTTACCCAGCCGATGTTGATTACCATATCAATCTCATCTGCACCATTTGCGATGGCGTCCTTTGTCTCGAACTCCTTAACTGCGGTGGTGTTGTATCCGTTCGGGAAACCGATTACAGTACAAATCTTCATTCTGTCGCCTACATAACCCTTTGCCTGCTTTACATAGGACGGCGGAATACATACAGATGCTGTCTTGAAGCGGATTGCATCGTCACAAATCTGACGAATCTCCTCCCATGTAGCGCCCTGTGCCAACAATGTGTGGTCTACTTTATTTAACAGCTTTGCGTGATCCATTCTAAATCCTCCATTTTCATTGTAATAAGATACGTAATAAGCATTCTTTGCCTTATACATACCTTTAGTATAATGGATTACGCGATTTCTTTCAACCTATTTCTTTTACTTCGTCTGTTCTGCTTCCTCACATTTTTTCTTTTCTGCTTTGTTTCGTGCAGCAAGGATTCCTCCAATTTTTCCAGATTCCTTTGATGTAAGATTTCCATATCCTCCCGCGTAGATTTTTTCGATCACGCCGATCTCTTCGGCGATCTCAAGCTTTTGCAGATCTTCCTTCGTGAGCTTATTCCAGTCGGGTTTGGTCTTTCTTTGCACAATATTTTTGTTATCTTCCATGCAAGCGCCTCCTTTCTACCTTTAGAATGCCCGAAAGATTCCCAGTAGATACGCTTGTTTTTCTAATTCGGGCATGTTATGATGTTGGGGTCAAAAGGTATTTTGCCCACAACTATGGGCTATAGAAAGGCAGGTCTTTATGATTATTGCAGTTGATATCGGAAATACCAATATCGTAGTCGGAGGAATTGAAGCCGACAATGTTTTATTTACAGAGCGTATCTCGACTCGTACGGATAAGACAGAACTAGAATATGCACTTGATCTTAAATTAATTTTTGAGCTACATCACGTTGCTGATGCACAAATCGAAGGCAGCATTATTTCTTCTGTTGTCCCGCCATTATCCAATATTATTAAGACAGCACTTGCAAAGCTGCTATCAAAGGAGCCTCTTGTCGTCGGACCTG
This sequence comes from Lachnospiraceae bacterium, assembly GCA_052273485.1. Classification (GTDB taxonomy): domain Bacteria; phylum Bacillota; class Clostridia; order Lachnospirales; family Lachnospiraceae; genus Anthropogastromicrobium. Next base: position 28,650 of record DAVZID010000025.1, on the reverse strand, counting down.
GCGTAAAAAATGGGCTTTCCATCCGCATTGATAATCCTGCGCAGCTTGGCAGCGACCTCGTCGTTACCGCTGTTGCCGCAATCGCCGCATATCCAGTTCCCTCCATCGTAATTGACATGGGAACTGCTACCACGTTTTCTGTCATTAACAGCAAGCGACAGTATATTGGCGGTGCAATCGTGCCAGGCGCTGTTGTCGCACTCAACTCCCTCTCTTCACAGACCTCCCAGCTGCCATTTATCAGCCTTGAAGCACCAAAACAGGTAATCGGAAGCAATACCATCGACTGCATGAAAAGTGGCTCTCTCTTTGGAAACGCAGCAATGATTGACGGCATGATTCACCGCATCCGCACCGAACTTGGAGAAAATGCTATTGTGGTGGCCACCGGTGGTATCGCACCGGCGATTCTTCCGTATTGTGAGGAAGCAATTTCTTACGAGCCAGATCTAATGCTGAAAGGGCTCGCGTTGATTTATAGGAAGAACCAGGTGTTACGTTAACGTGCAATTTCAATACGTAGTGGGTGCCAAGACGAGTTGCTTTTACGAGGCCGAACGTTGTAGCGGGACTTTCAAAGTAATATATGATAATAATGAGTGTAACAGGTGCCCGCGGAAAAGAGAGGCCGACAAAACAATCGTCGAAGCACCCTTCGTTAAACTACCGCCCGTGAACAGTAGCTCCTACCAGGCTGCACAACAAATTTCCGGGTTGCACACCTTGCGTTCCCATTTTGCGGGTGCTAAAATATCCCTAGAACTGCACACTCACGATGCAGCACAAAACCAGGAGGTACTTGCAATGCGAAATGAAGAACTTTTAATCCGCCTGACCCAGACACAGGGTATCGCCGGATATGAGAAAAAGGTACGCGAACTGATTGAAGAGGAGGTTCGCCCTTATGCGGATGAACTGATTGTCGACCCACTCGGCAGTCTAATTGCCGTAAAGAAGGGCAAGGGTGGCCCACACTCCAAGAAGATCATGTTTGCTGCTCATATGGATGAGATCGGCTTCATGGTAAAGAAAATTGAAGAGGATGGCCGTCTTCTTGTCTGCAACGTTGGATGGAACTGGACCGCTTCTGCTTATAACACAAGAGTTGTGTTCCGTAACGGCATTTACGGTGTTGTCAGCAGCATGAAGAATATTGAGGACGCGCACAACGATCCGAATGCGCTCTTTATTGATATCGGTGCCAAGTCCAAGGAAGACGCGCTCAAATATGTTCACGTCGGCTCTGTATGCGGCTACTGTGGTGAGTACCTGCCACTGGCAAATGATCTTGTTTGCTCCAAGACATTTGATGACCGTGTCGGCTGCTTCCAGTTAATTGAGGCTCTTCGCGAAAATGACGGAACCTACCCGAATGACATCTACTATGTCTTCACCGTTCAGGAGGAGGTTGGCTGCCGCGGTTCTAAGACAACTGCTGCTTTTATTAAGCCAGATATCGGTATTGCTGTCGACGTTACTCCAGCTCACGATTATCCGTGTGACTTAACCGGAAGCAACGCAATCGGCGAAGGCATTGCCATCAAGGTGGCTGACCCATCCGTTCTGTGTGATGAGGATGTCGTTGCCGCGATGGAGCAATGCTGCCGCCACAAGGACATTCCATTCCAGTATGAAGTCATCGACAAAGGCGGCTGTGATGCATCCAGCATGAATCTGTCCAACTGTGGTGTCCGTGCTGGCGGTATCTCCGTTGTCACCCGCTACGCACATTGCAGCAGCAGTGTCATCTCAAAAGAAGATGCAGAGTGTGGTATTCGCCTGTGCACGGCATTTTCCAAATACGAATTTTCATTCTAATCGAAGGGGGATCGAAAACGTATGATACATACCACTCCTTGGCCATATGCCAATGAAACCGGTATCACGAAAGAGCTTAGCTGCGACGTTCTCGTTCTCGGCGGCGGACTGGCTGGCTGCTATGCAGCCATCGCCGCTGCCAGACGTGGTCAGTCTGTTATCCTTGTTGAAAAAGGGGCGATTGAGCGAAGTGGCTCTGCCGGAACCGGCTTTGACCACTGGGAATCTGCCTGCACCAATCCTTGCTCCGGTGTAACACCAGAGGAAATTGCCTGGGCCTATGTCAACGAGCAGGACTGGTACAGCAACGGAATTGCCCACTATATCGAGTGTCGTGAAGGCTATGACCGTATGTTGGATATGGAATCCTTCGGCGGCAAGGTACGTGATACCGAAAATGAATTTGAGGGAGCAGCTTTTCGCGACGAGAAGACAAAGCTGATGTTTGCCTACGACTATAAGAATAAGTTTACGCTGCGTGTGTGGGGTTCCACCTTTAAGCCGTCTCTTTCCAAAGAGTTAAAGCGTCTTGGCGTAAAACTTCTCGAACACACAGAGGCAACTGCTCTTCTGACTTCTACTGTAAATGGTGTAAAGCATGGTGCTGGCGCCTGCGCGATGGATGTTCACACCTGTAAGTTTTATATCCTTCGTGCAAAATCAACGGTCCTTGCGATGTCCCGTCCAGCCAGAGTATGGCTGTTTGACGCCGATCAGCCAGGGCTTTGTGAGTTTCGTCCATTCCAGAGCATCGGAAGCGGTCATGCGATGGGCTGGCGAAGCGGCATTGAGTTTACGATGATGGAAAAATCAGTCCGTGCTGAGTACTCTGCTGCCGGTCGAAGCTTCCCAGCTTACGGTACCGGAAACAATCACAACACCTGGTATGCGGCAACAATGGTCGATGCCAGAGGTGTCGAGATTCCATATGTAGACCGCGATGGCAAAGAGCTGACAAGTGTATTGGAGCGCTATTATCCGGCACCAGGTCAAAAATTCTTCTTAAAGGGCGGTGTCATTGACAATCCAAAGTACGAGTACCGTGGCCCGGAAACGCTTGATTTTGATGAACTGATCAAGCGTGGCTATCAGCTGCCGTTCTATGCTGATTTGAGCCGTATGCCAGACGAGGAGCGCCGCGTCATCTGGGGTATGATGGTCGGTGAGGAAGGAAAGACAAAAATTCCGATTCTGCAAAATTATACGAAGCGCGGTTTTGACCCGACAAAGGATATGCTGCAAAGCTATGGTACTGGATGGCAGTCCGCAAACTTCCTTGAACAGGAGCGCCAGTTCTTCGGTGCACCCGGCGGCATTCTCCACGACTGGGACCTTAAAACAAACATTGACGGCATTTATGCTGCTGGTGATCAGCTCTATGCATCCGACTGTGCCGGATTTGCCTGCGCAACTGGCTACTATGCCGGACGAAAGGCCGCTGCTGCCGCAAAGTCCTGTGAGCTGCCATCCTACGATCCAGAGGAAGCGGCCCGCGAGCAAACCCGTCTGTACGCACCGCTCTTTGTCAAAGATGGAATCAGCTGGAAGGAATTAAATCAGGCGATTGCAAAGGCTATGCAAAACTACTGTGGCGGTGTTCGCTGTGAGGCGCTTCTTCGCGAAGGTCTTGATCTGCTTGGTTCCTATGAGCGCGATATCGTTCCTCAGCTTTCCTGCAAGAACCCACATGAGCTGATGCGAATCCACGAGGTGCTTGATATCCTCACGGTTGCCCAGATTGTGCTTCATGCTTCGCTGCATCGAAAATCCAGCTCTGCACCGCTCTTCTTTACTAGAAGTGATTATCCTGAAATGGACCCGCAGGCAGACCACTGCCATATCGCACTCCATCAGGAGAATGGCACGGTCATTGAGCGCCGCGTACCGCTTGATTTCTTTGGCGATTTACAGACCGAGTACGAGAAACGAAACAAGGATTATGAGGAAGAAAAGGAGGCAAATGGATATGCAAAACGATAAACCTGTAACCAATTCTTTCGACTTTTCCAGCGTCAGCTTTTCGCTCGAGGAAGTTCCATGCAGTGTGCAGCCACTCTCCTTTGATGAGTCGCTATGCATAGGCTGCGGAACCTGTGCGCGCGTCTGTCAGTGTGATATCTTATTCCCATCAGACAAAAAGAGAACTCATCCGATTGTCGCATATCCGGGCGAATGCTACTACTGCGGTGCCTGCGTAATGGCTTGTCCGCGACCAGGCGCAATCAGTTTGAATCATCCGCTTCGCAACCGTGCAAAGTTTGTTCCAGTCATTTCACGATAATAATTTGTAACGATCCAACATTTTTTCGAATGAGACCAAAATCGGTATGATAGACAAAAAAATTCCCGCTACCACAAATCGGTAACGGGAATTTTTATTTTACTTTAATCCAAATTTGGAGCTTTTGACCCTGATATCATCCAAATTATTCAGCTGCCTTCTGGTTTTCTGGAAGTCTTGTGCTGTTTCCTGCCTGGAATGCTTCAAGTCTCTCATCGACAACTTCCTGATATCCCTGATCTGCATACTGCTGTGCATAATCTTCATACATTGCATCAAATTCTTCTGGCTTGCACATGGTCAGCGCATCTCTGAACTCCTTGTACAGCTCACCTAAGGTGTTCTGATACTCAGACTGTGCTGCGATAACTACTGAGAACTGGCAGTCACTTAAACCGTACTGGTCAGCGATTGCAAGACGATCATAGTAGTACTGAATGATATCGTCTGTGAAGTTCTGCGGCAGATCCTGCGGAGTATCGGCCTTGATATTCTCTTCTACAGTATCAAAGGTTCTCTTTTCCTTTACGATACACCAGTAATCCTTGCTGTTGTTGTAGCCCTGCTTGTACTCACCATCGTAATCACTAACGGTAACTGGGTTGCCTTCTTCATCTAAGTTGTAGTTCTCGCCCTCGATACCCCACTGGAAGGTGTACAGGTTTTCTGGCTGGCTTAACCACTCCATGTACATCCATGCAGCCTTTAGCTCATCATCCGTTGCAGTGTTGGAGAATCCAACGATCATACCAAATGGGTTCTCTGCTCTCCATCCCGGAACGGTTACGATTCCATCCTCACCAGACTCATCAACCTCAGAGCTGATTGGTGTGATTGCTAACTTTCCATCTGGATTCTGATCATAGAATGCATTCAGGAAATCTGTGCTTGCACTTACATAGCCACCGTAGCTGTAGCTCTTGCCATTTACGAAGTTTGCCTTTGCTGTCTCAGAGTCGATGATATAATACTCTGGATCGGTAATACCAGAATTGTAATCCTCATTTGCTCTCTTTAACAAGTTGTAGTTTGGTTCCCATCCAAGTGCTGGAATGTTGTAATCACCATACATAGCCCACTCTTCCTCGTTGCAAGGATAGGTTCTATATGTCTGATTCTGGTCGGAACCAACACCAGTAAGCATTGCACCGCCGCCTGGATGCTCGCAAAGACCTGCCTCCATGATCTTGTTCATAGCATCAAGATACTCAGAACGCTTAGTCGGTACATGATTATAGCCTACCTGCTCTAACCAGTCCATACGAACGAAGGTCTGGAATGAATAAACGGTATCATAATATGGTCTCTCAGCAAGTGCAAAGTATGTCTCACCGCCAAGTGTGCTGTACATCAGGCGTCCGCCCTCTTCCATGGATGCATAGTAAGTAGGAGCTACTTCCTTGAAATCGTCCATGCTGAAGGTTGTCAGATAGCCATCATCTGCCCACTGAGCTACCTTCGGATAATCATACTCCATCAGGATTGTCGGCAGGTTCTGATCTGCTGCAAGCAGTGCGTATGATGTCATAACATCACTTCTTGTAATCGGAACGTACTCAACTGTGATGTTGTACTTGTCACCGAAGTTCTCCTGAATCCATCCGGTCCAATAGTTGTTAGAAACATCCGGAACACCCTCAGCACCTCTGTCATAAACTGGGACTCTCAGCGTCACGTTCTCTGCAAATGGTTCCCAATCGGTTGTGGAAGAAGCCTCTGCCTGCTCACTTACCGCTTCTTCACTTACCGCTTCTTCACTTGCTGCCTCAGTGCTTGTTTCCTCTGCCATTGCTGGGATGCATCCTGCCACCATAGCACCTGCCATTGATACGGCAAAGACCTTGCGTAAATTCTTTTTCATAGTAAATATCCTCCTTTTATAAAGATCTTTTATATTTTACCACGTTTTGTATGCCACTTTAGATTCGAGAATCTCATATCTGCATAAAATACCCTCAGTAGGATCTTTCTACGCAGCTACAAGATTGTCGAATCTGTACATGTCATACAACGCGATTCTATATCAAATCTTATTGCCCTTTGTTGTCACACCCTTGATGTCACGAAAAATTTAATAAAACCCCTTTTATAGCCGATCAGCCCTTTACAGCTCCGATCATAACGCCCTTTACGAAATACTTCTGTAAGAACGGATATACGCAGATGATCGGAATGGTTACGAACATGATACATGCTGCCTGAAGTACTTCTGGTGTACTTGTAACAACAACTTCACCGGAAAGCTGTGCAGTCTGTGCCTCAGATGCTGAGGATACGAGCTGTGACAGCTTGTACTGAACCATCTTCAATGACTCAGAACGGATGTAGTATTTGTTATCTGCGTAAGAGTTCCAGCGGCCTACTGCATAGAACAAAGACAGTGTAGCCAGAATTGGCTTTGACAGTGGAAGCACGATCTTCCAGATAATCTGGAAATTCGTTGCACCATCAAGGAATGCTGCCTCCTCCAAGCTGTCCGGAATATTGGACTGGAAGTAGGTCTTCATAATCAACATGTTATATGGTGCATAAATTAATGGAAGAATCAGTACCCATACCGTATCAAGCATATGTAAGTCAGAGTACAGTAGGTAAGTAGGAATCAGACCTGCACTAAAATACATTGGGAACATCAGGATAAAGGTAAAGAAGGTTCTTCCCTTTAATCTCTTTCTGGATAACGGATATGCTGCACACGTACAAGCGATCATGCCCATCAAGGTAAACAACAATGTAACTACTACACTGTACAGGAAGGAACGAACCATCGAACCATCCTCAAAAATAGATGTATATGCATCCAGATTAAAGCCAATTGGCCAAAAGCTAACTCTCTTTGCAAGTACTGCAGTATTACTAGAAACCGACTTTGCCAGCAAATGAATAAATGGAACTACACAAGTCGCACACAGGATCACAAGGATGACCACCATCACGACGTCGCTGACATGAAATTTCGTTATGGCTCTGCTACCATCGGTAACAATGTCATTTTCTTTGTTTTTCTTTGCCATGACAATTCACCCTCCTTATAATAATCCTTCCTCACCAAGCATCTTTGCTACACGGTCAGACAAAAGAACCAGAACAAGTCCTACAAGAGACTGGAAAAGACCAACTGCGGTCGCCATACTAAACTTCGCGCTCGCAAGACCTTTGTCGTAAATGTAAATTGCAAGCTGATAGGAGAAATCCTTAACCTGCGTATTTCCAAACTGATCCAGACGCTCGTAGTTACTACCCATAACCTTACCAAGATTCATAATAAGCAGGGTAACAACCGTTCCCTTGATACCAGGAAGTGTGATATTCCACATACGCTGCCAACGGTTTGCACCGTCGATCATGGCTGCCTCATAAAGCTCACCGCTGATACCAGTGATTGCTGCCAGGTAAATGATGGTGCCCCAGCCCATTCCCTGCCATACACCGATCAACAGGTAGGTAACTGCCCAGTGCCATTTTTCGGTTAAGAACGGGATACCGGTCTTAATAATACCTGCATTCATTAAGAATACGTTTACCATACCGGTGGATGGACGGAACATCTGATAAGCAACACTTCCGACAATAACCCAAGAAAGGAAATGCGGCAGATAAAGAATTGTCTGCGTAACCTTCTTAAAACGTGGAAAACGAAGTTCATTCAAAATCAAAGCCAGAATGATTGGCATCGGGAATCCAACTGCCAAATCCAAAAGGTTGAATACGATGGAACTCTTTAATGCACGGATAAAATCCTTATCTTTAAATACCTTCTGGAATGTTGCCCAACCTACCCATTTACTGCCGGCATAACCCTTTGCAGGTTTGAAGTCCATGAATACCATACGAATGCCGCCATATGATGCATAATTGAAGATCACAACTAAAGCAACCGGAATCATCAAAAGCAGATATAACTGCCAGTCCCGTTTCAAAGCATTTGCCCAGGTCGTTTTTGTCTTTACGCCCTTGCCGATTGTCGCTTTTGCCATAGTTCGTCTCCTCCTTTCTCTTTTTATAGTGCAATATGTCACACTTGATTGTCTTTATTGTAGCATACTCTATCATTTTTTCTAATCAAAGCTTCACAGATACTATGCAGTTTCAACCATTTTCCCATATTTTATACAACCACAGCTGTAGAATATGTTTTGATTTGACAAAGATGAACGATTCCGTTAAAATATAGATATGAAAAGCAGATGATTTTGCATAAAATTGACATTATTAATGGAGTAACTTATGGCAAAACAAAAAAATATTATTACCGAATTTCGAAATTATTCACTTCCGGTCGAATTTCCAATTTTGCTATTGACCGGCAATCAGTGGTGGATTTCCGACGTTCCAAGTGAAAACCTTCATTTTCATAACTGTCTTGAGATTGGGTTCTGCCACGAGGGCGAAGGAACTCTGATCATTCAAAAGGAACGCTGTCACTTTTCTGCTGGGGATATCACGATTATTGCTAGAAACATTCCCCATACCACCTACAGCTCTCCTGGTACACAAAGCCGTTGGACTTACCTGTTTTTGGATCCACAAGAGCTTCTTGACCCGTTAACGGGAGGATATGCAAAACAGACTTCTGAGCTTCTTCGAAAGCTTATTACTGCACTTTTGATTCCAGCTGGTCACAGCCCGTCCGTCCTGTTCTACTTTCAGCAGATTTGCTATGCAATTCAAGAGAAACCAGCAAACCATCATTTAAAGGTTCGCTCCGATTTTCTTTCGATGCTGATTGCGATCGTAAACTTTCTTCCAGAGCAGACTGTTACCCCGGAAACGCCAGAAAATGCTTCTACACTTTCAATTGTCCCTGCACTCGAATACATCAAGCAAAACTATATGACGAGCTTTTCGATGGATTATCTGGCTGAACTGTGCGGTCTAAGTCCAACCCATTTTCGCCGCATCTTTAATCTGGCGATGGGACGTAGCCCACTCGAATACTTAAATACGGTTCGCATCAATAAGGCTTGCTATTTGCTTCGCTCTACGGAGGATTCGATCTTAAATATCTCGGAGGATGTCGGCTTTCACTCGATCTCGAGCTTTAACCGCTATTTTAGCCGCATGATCGGCATGTCACCGAGAGAATATCGTTGCTGCGACAGCCAGGATGAGCGCCTCCAAAAGGCAAAAATCATGAAGTTTAACGGCTGGATGGAAGCTGAAAAGTAACATGAGAATGAAAAAATAACACAAAATAAAAAGTGTAAAAAAGAGGAACTTCCCTTTCGGGTGGTTCCTCTTTCTTCAAAATAACTCTTAAAAATAACTCTTACTGCTCTTCTGTTGGCTTTTCCTTTCTCGGACGGCCTCTCTTTTTCTTTACTGGTGCTTCGACAGCTTCCGCAGGCTTTGCTGGTGTTGCCTCAACAGGTTCTGCTGCTTCTGCCTTTTTCTTTGTTTTTCTTACTTTCTTTGGTTCTGTTTCCTTTGCAGTTTCTGCAGCCTTCTCAGCTTCGATCTCAGCTTTCTTGCGACGACCTCTTTTTGGCTTTTCTGCCGGTGCTTCTGTAGACTCTACTACTGCTTCAACAGACTTTGTTTCTGCAGCACGCTCCTCCACCTTATCCTTTCTCGGGCGGCCTCTTCTCTTCTTTGCAGGTGCCTCTGCCGCATCCTTAGCAACCGCAATCTCTTTTTTTGGTTCTTCGTCCTCGATTCTGCAGAATGCTGCCGCTGTACGGCTCGGCAGATACGCAAAGAATCCAGTTCTTCCGTCTGGCAGCTCGATGGTATTGTAAACAACATCCTCTGCAATACGATCCTGTCCGCCAAATCTGCCTTCATCGGAAGTCAGAACTGCATGATACTTTCCAGCCTTTGATACCGGAACAAAATAGCCTTCATAGGAACGATTTGGATGGAAGTTAAATGTAAATACCACCTTGCCCTTCTCATAAATCATCATATCATCCTGCTGATGTACCCACATATTGTATGGATTCTCATCCTCTAAGATGTGATGCTCCTTCGTGAATGCAATCATTGCCTTATCAAAATCATTTAACCAGCAATACTTCAGATCCTTATTGTCAACTAAGCTCCACTGACGTCTGCAATAGTGATAGCTCCAGCCATTTCCTTCTCTTGGGAAGTCAATCCACTCTGGATGACCAAACTCATTGCCCATAAAATTCAGATAACCCTCACCACCAAGTGTCATCGTGATAAAGCGAATCATCTTGTGCAGTGCGATACCTCTGTCGATAATGTAGTTCTGAGTGGTCTTTTCCATGGACCAGTACATTTCCTTATCACACAGACGGAACATAATCGTCTTATCGCCAACAAGTGCCTGGTCATGAGACTCTGCATATGCGATAACCTTCTCGTGTGGTCTGTGGCTGGTCAGCTCATGCCAGAGCTTCCACATATCCCAATCCTCGTCCTTGTATTCCTTTAAGAACTTGATCCACATATCCGGAATACCCATTGCCAGACGATAATCAAAACCAATGCCGCCCTCATCAATCGGAATACACATACCCGGCATACCAGACATATCCTCTGCAATCGACAGTGCATCTTTCTTATAAGAATGGATCAGCTCATTTGCCAGTGTCAGATACGTGATCGCCTCGATATCGGTATTCATTGAAAAATACTTGTCATAGTAATCAAAGCAAGTTCCCAGACCGTGATCCAAATACAGCATACTGGTGACACCATCAAAACGGAAGCCATCAAAATGGAACTCCTGCATCCAATACTTTAAATTCGAGAGCAGGAAATGAAGGACTTCATTCTTTCCATAATTAAACAACTTGGTATCCCATGCCTGATGGTAGCCTCTTGCTCCGCTGTGGAAGAACTGATAATCGGTTCCGTCAAACTCATTGATACCCTCACGCGTATTCTTCGCTGCGTGGGAATGTACGACATCGAGCAGCACGCGGATGCCCATACTATGTGCTTTATTTACCAGATACTTCAGATCCTCTGGCATACCACTTCTAGATGCCGGTGCAAAGAAGCTGCCGATCTGATAACCAAAGGAACCGTAGTAAGGATGCTCCATAATGGCCATGATCTGGATGGTGTTGTATCCAAGATTCTGGATGCGTGGAAGTATGTTATCTGCAAACTCAAGATAGGAGCCAACCTTTCCCTCCTCCTGAGCCATGCCTACATGGCACTCATAAATATACGGTGGCAGTTCACTGTGGAAATCCTGATCGGTCCACGCAAATGGTGTTTCCGGATCGTACACCTCTGCACTCCACAGATAGGTCGTTGGATCCTGTACGACTCTTCTTGCATACAACGGGATACGCTCCAGTTCCTGTCCATCGTGTTCAACGATCGCTAAGACCTTGCAGCCATTCCACAGTGTATCCTTTGACAGCTTCAGCTCGAAAACGCCGTTCTCCAGCCTCTCCATCGGGTGCTTTCTGTGATTCCAGCCATTAAACTCGCCTGCCAGATACATCTTCGAAGCGCCAGGTGCCCACTCACGGTAAACCCAGCCTTCTGGTGTTCTGTGTATACCAAAGTACTCATGTCCATTGGCAAAATCCACAATTGATCCCTTTGCGCCAACAAGTTCCTCTCTTTTTTTATGATAACTATTGACGCGCAGATCCAGATCAGCTTCATAAAGCTTCAGCACATCATCGTATTCCATAATCTTGTACTTCATAACTTTCCTTACCTTTCCGGTTCCTACAAAACCTTTTCTGAAATTACGAATAGACAGATATATCATACACCTTTTTGTGTTTTCCGTCAATATCTCTATGAATATTCGTGTTTATTTTGACGTTATCGTACAATTTCCATAGTTTCCATATGCAGACTTGGAAGCGTTTTTGGATATGCAGCGATTGTGCGCTCAACAATACGACCACTTTCATATGCCTCTACGAGCTGGCGCAATTCATTGATACGCAGTGCCAACTTTTTGCCTGCATCCGTGTCAGAAGCAAGAATACGCCGCTCCATCGTCTCGGTGATCTGAAGCGTTGGCATCTCATCGTCATCCGGTTTCGATAACGGGTGCGTGATGTAATCATGGTGCTGTGCCAATGCCAGATAATGCGAGTTAAAGATCAATGTATAACCTGCAATTCCTGTCTTTGCCTGATACGCTTTGGACAATCCACCATCAATAACATAGAGTTTTCCATTTGCCTTAACCGGTTTTTCGCCGTCCTTCTGGCGAACTGGAACATGACCGTTTATGATATGACCATGCTCCTTGTCCACACCAAACTCCTGTAATATGCGTTCGCATACATGCGGATCGGCACTCAGCCGATAATAGCTGTTATAAATTTCCTCATGCAGTGCTTTTTCTTTTGTAAAATAACGTTCAAACGCCGACATACGACTCTTGCCAAACAGCGGCGATTTCGCACTGCACCACAAAAGCCACATCTTATCGACATTCTTTTGCTTGTTTGGATGACCCTGCGGCAGAAAATAGGCTTCCCTCGCTGCCTTTTCAAGTCGGTCAAACAGTGCTTTTCCCGAATAGACCACACCGTCAACCTCGACCTGTTCAAAAGTACCATCCTCATTCATCGGAATGCAGCCGTGAAACAGCAAATTTCCATTCATGCACAAATACATGCTTCCACTGCTATAAAGGAAACGCACATGGCGCTGCAAAGCTTCACTGTGGGCAAAGGATGCCGCCAGTACATCCATCAGCTGAGACTCCTGTGATGTGAGTGCGAGCGGATTTTTCGGATCCACTGTTGGGAAATTGGTATCGGTTAACGGACAGGTAATGCCATTGTACTGATACAATCCCTTCTCATAGTCAATGTGCTCAAGTAAATTTCGGTCCTCCATGTGGTATTCCGGATGACGGTGCACCATTTGCCCAATCAATTTCAACTGGATAATCGCCATCGCCTTATGCATCTTGGCAGACAAGCTTGTCGCTACCTTGTCGTAGACATTCTCATCCAATATCTTTGGCAAAAACCGCTCACACGGATCATCGCGGTATGCCTCGGCAGCAAAGTCAGACAATGGACGCAAGTTAATTCCATAGCCATCCTCGAGGCAGTCAAAATTGTTGTAACTGATGCCCATACGCACAACATTTGCAATTAGAATGCGGTTGCCGCAGGCGGCTCCCATCCAGGAAATGTCATGATTGCCCCATTGAATATCGATATCGCCATACTCAATCAGATCCTCCATGATCCGATCCGGGCGCGGTCCTCGATCAAAAATATCGCCGATCACATGAATCCAATCCATCGTGAGGCTACGAATCAGCTTGCAAAACTGCGGGATAAATGTGTTTGCAAGTCCACTTGTCACAACGGCATCGATAATCTGGCGGCAATACTCGAGGCGGCCTTCCTCCTGGCCCGGATAGAGCAATTCTTCCATCAGATATTCGTACTCATGTGGAATCTTACTGCGCACATGCACGCGCGAATATTTCGCACTGACACCACGGCACAGCTGCGTCAGATAAAAAATCGTATTCTTCAGCCACTGATCGGTATCACGGCCATACTCATGCATCAGGCTAAGCACCTTGACCGGATCGTAGATCAGATTAGCGAGCTGATTTTGCTGTGGATTTGTCAATGTCCTATCAAACTCAAGACGAATCTTCTCTCGAATGACGCCCGATGCACCGTTCATCAATTCCGAAAAGCCCTTATATTCGCCATGCAAATCGCTAAAAAAATATTCGGTTCCTTTTGGCAGACCGCTCATCGCCGTCAAATTGGCGATCTCACACAGCGCCGACTGGCGGTTTGGATACTCTCTTGAAAGCAGCCGCAGATATCGTTCTTCCATAATTACCTCCCTATTTACGGAGCTTCGACAACCCCCCTTATTTAATGGATAAAAAAATATAAATTGCACATACTGTCCTTGTATCGTCATTTATCGTACCCGGGAGCGAAACAAATGGCGTTTATCCATAGATTATGGTAAAGAAAAAGGCGGCTGCCAAAAAGCAGCTGCCCTTTTCACGTCCTGGCAGCATAACTGCGGACTTTTTTCTTATGTAACTCTGAATAGTTACTTTGTCTCAACCTCAAGGCTGACACCATTCTCTGTGAGGATCTTCTCAAGCTCCGCGGTATCAAGACCTGCACCCTTCTTTGCGATATAAGCTGCCTTAATCAGATCGAACGCTCTCTTCTGTCCGCTTCTTCCAAACTGAACCAGTGCCTGCAGATTGTTCTCAACGTTGGTTACAAACGCCTTCTGAAGTCCCATGCGTACCAGTGCCTGGAATGCAAGATAAATATTATCAAAGCTCTTATCCTGGCTCTTTTCAAGAAGCAAACTCAGTGCCAGACGGCCGATTCTCTCTCTGCTCTTTGCAGAACCATTCTCCTCAATGTTCTCGATGTCGATCAGGCTGCTGACATCCTCGTTTGGATACAGGTCAAGTGCCATCTGTAACTGATACAGACGATCCAGACGATCCTGTGGAATCGCATCCTCGCCCTTTTCTTTCTTGATTGCTGCAAGCTCCTCTGCAATTGGAAGACCCTCAAGCAGGAAGTTTACGAAGTTTCTGCTGACCGGTCCTGCAAAGGTGGAAGACTCAACCTGCTTGAACTTACTCTTTAACAGTTCCTGAATGGACAAATCAAACTCATCGTTGTCCAGCTCCTTGTAATCAGCATGTGTGATCAGCTCCTGTAACAGGAACAGGAAATGAACCGTATCAATCACTTCTTCGTCAATTGCCTTAAAGCTCTCGATGAATCCTGGGATGTTTCCAAGTCTTGCCTGTGCCTCGGTGCGAAGTACCATAACTGGCTGATAGTTTCGATTCTCCTTCGGGAATTTGTCAGCAAGCTCGATTAACTTCTTGAAATCTCTTGCATTGTAATTTGCAAGCAGCTCCATATAATCGGTATCCGGTGCATTCTTTTCCTTCAAAAGTGCTAACAGAGCAAAACTCTGATCGGTCTTCATTGCACGCAGAGAACGGAAGAAACGGCTGTTTAACTGGGATACACTTAACTTATCCATGTTCTGGGTATAATCGGTCACAAAATGCTCTGCAATGGTCACCTCGATTGCTCCAACACCCTTGTCTAAGCTGTCAAGCAGTGCGCCAAGCAGACGATACTCATTGCGAAGCTTCAAATAACGAATACGAAGCACATCACTAGAAAGAACCTCCTGACGATTTGGATGATCGTTCTGGAACTCTTTTAACTCCTCATCCTTTTTTACAAAGAGCATCATAAAATAAATGATCTCCGGTTCTTCGCCAAATTTGTAGGAGCTAAGCGGACGGTACATTGGTGTTAACGGTGCGTGCTTTTTGCCTGCATAGTTCTCCTGAAAATGCTTAAAGAAACCCTGACGGTCTTCTACTCTATACTGGCTGCTCTTGCCGGTAAACCAGGAAACCTCATTCTCGATTCCCTCCAGCTTTTTGCGAAACTTACGATTCTCCAGTGTCTTATTATAGTCCTGAAGGATCACCTGTCTGTATGGATTTTTAAGCAGGATCTTTGCTGCCTGCATCTTTTCCTCTGCCATTTGTTACCTCTCTTTCGCTGCCGTGCAGCCTTTTCTATGTGATTTCTGCACCTATTATACCACAAAAGTTCAAACAATTCAATTCAATTTTACCAATTTCATCGAATAGATGTAAAAAAACATGTTACTGTTCACGGGACACCCATTCACAAAAAATGCCAACCCAAAGATTTTCTCCTCAGGTTGGCATTTTCTAGGTGCATTCTTTATTACAGCTCAATATTTAAATTTTTCGGTCCAAATCCCAGTGGAAGAATTTCCTTTAAGGTCATGATCTTGTAATCGCTCGGTGAGGTTCCCAAAATGATTGGGAAGGTCTCATAATCGCAAAACTCCATCATTACCTGACGGCACACACCACATGGCGCGGTCAACACAAGATCGCCTCCCTCTGGCCCTGCTACGATGGCAATCGCTGCAAAGGAACGCTCCCCCTCGCTGACAGCTTTAAAGAATGCAGTACGCTCGGCACAATTGCTCGGCGTGTACCCCGCATTTTCAATGTTACAGCCACGATAAATCTTTCCGTCTGCGGTAAGGAGCGCTGCTCCCACCTGAAAATGTGAATACGGCGTATAAGCCATTTTTCTGGCCTCGATTGCTTCTTTCATTAAAACTTCTGCGTCGATATTCATATACAGTTCCATCTGCCGGGCAAAACTTACCCGGCAGCCTTTCTAACTTATTAACTTTACAAATTACTTAGATTTGATATACGGCTTTCCGTTTGCTGCCGGGACTCTTGCCTTTCCGACAAACAATACCAGTGCCAGAATCGTTACGATATACGGAATCATGGAAATTAGATTTGGAGAAATGATATTGCTTGTTCCTGCAAGAACCTTAATTCCACTACAAAGACCAAAGAGCATACAAGCAAGCAGTGCACCCTGCGGCGTAAACTTTCCAAAAATAACAGCGGAAATTGCCATAAAGCCCTGTCCTACGATAACGGCTGGTCTAAACTGATTGGTTGTTGCCATTGTGATATACGCACCGCCAAGACCAGAGAAAAATCCGGATAAGATAACGGCGATATAACGTGTTCTTGTTACGTTGATACCAAGCGTATCACAAGCCTGTGGATGCTCGCCAACTGCACGAAGGCGAAGGCCAAACTTAGTCTTGTAAAATACAAACCAGACAACTGCTACACAGATAAAGCAAAGATAACCTGCCACATGAATATTTAATACGTTATTCCAGAAGGAACCTGCTGGGAAGACACCATCAAGCAGCTTTGGCAGACGGCTTGCCGAATCCGTGATGGCTGGGGTATCGGTACTATCCGAAAACAATACACGACAAATAAAGATCGCAATACCAGGCGCCAAGAAATTGATTGCGGTACCAGAAATCGTCTGATCTGCATTACAGGTAATGCAGGCAAATGCATGAATGACTGCAACAAGCGCACCGGCCACACCGGCAAGAAGAAAGGCTAGCCATGGTGCACCTGGGATAAAATAGCAAAGCGCTGCACCGGTAAAGGCACCTACTGTCATCATTCCCTCAATACCGATATTGACAACACCACTTCGCTCGGAGATGCAAGAGCCAAGTGCCGCATACAGAAGCGGAGGCGTTGCGATCAGCATTGCATTGATCAAAAGGCCAAGATCTTTTATAAATTCATTCATCTTACTTTCCTCCCTTCTGTGCCTTCTTCAGGGCAAATGCCTTGAATACATGTGAAATTGCGATAACAAGAACAATCGCACCCATGATGATATCAAGAACTTCTTTTGGTGCGCCGACAAGGTTTAACTTTGAACCACCATACTTCATTGCACCATAGAAAAGGCCTGCAAAAATACAGCCGATCGGATTGGAGCTTGCAATCAGCGCAACCGTGATTCCCTGGAAGCCAAAGCCCTCCTGCCCGGAAAACTGTGCGATATGCATCGCATTTCCAAGAATCTGGATCGCACCACCAAGACCTGCAAGTGCACCAGAGATTGCCAGTGCCTTCATAACAGAAGCACCTGCATTGATACCGCCATACTCGGCCGCGTGGCTGTTGAAGCCAACGCTTCGAAGCTCATAACCAAGTGTTGTCTTATTGATCAGATACCAGATAACCACTGCCGCAATGAGTGCCAGAATAATTCCATAATTGGTGGTATTACAGCCAGTCATCTGACGAACAGGCAATGGCATTAACATCTGAGCATTTTCTAAAATATCAACAGTCGTCTCTTTTGCGTTTGCTTTGATACCTGGAAGGTTTACGATATAATTCGACAGATAATACGCAATCCAGTTCATCATAATAAAGGAAAGAACCTCGTTGATGCCCTTCTTTACTTTTAACAAACCACAAAATGCTGACCACAGTGCACCTGCTGCCGCTGCCGCAATTAAACAAAGTGGAACCGTGATAATTGCTGGAAGCGGGCAAACAATTCCAATTAAAGTTGCTGCAAGGCTTCCCACTACAAACTGGCCCTCTGCGCCAATATTAAAGACACCAGTACGGAAGGAGAAGGCTACGCTAAGACCAGTAAAAATAAGCGGTGTCGCATAGACAACGGACCAAGCTAAAAATTTTGGCTTGCTGAAGATACCTGAGATTAATTTTGCATAGATGACTCCTGGGTTCATTCCTGCAATCGCAAGGATAATGGCACCTGTTAAAAATCCCATTAAAATTGCAAACAGCGTATAGATTATATTTCCTTCTAATATGCTTTTCTTATGCTTCATGGTGCTTTCCTCCTGCCATCATAATTCCAAGGGTCTTCTCATCTGCACCTGCTGCCGGCATACTTCCTGTAATCTGTCCATCAAAGATAACTTCGATGCGGTCGGATACACTCATGATCTCATCCAGCTCAAAGGAGACGAGGAGAACGGCTTTATTTTTATTTCGCTGCTCAACCAGATAGCGATGTACAAACTCAATTGCACCAACATCAAGACCACGCGTTGGGTTTACCGCAATCAAGAGATCCTTATCATTTGTAATCTCTCTTGCAATAATAACCTTCTGCTGATTTCCACCGGAAAGTGTGCCCGCTGGACGAGACTCGCTTCCTGCAGGGCGGATATCAAACTTCTCAACTAATTCCTTTGCGTGAGCCATGATAGCATCCTTCTTTAAGACGCCTTTTTTTGAATACGGTTCCTTCATGTAATTTTGCAAAATTAGGTTTTCTGCAACGGAGAACTCCAGCACCAGACCATGCTTCTGACGGTCGGCTGGAATACTCGTAATTCCACTCTCAAAAATTTCCTTTGGCTTTTTATTAAAGACATTTTTGCCGTTGATAAGAACCTCTCCCGAATCGCCTTTTCGAAGACCTGTTAGAATTTCAACAAGCTCCGTCTGTCCATTTCCATCGACACCGGCAAGACCAACGATCTCACCTCTTCGCACATTCAGATTCAGCCCCTTCAAGATTTCAACACCACGGTAATCCTTTCCGTGAATATTCTTCACTTCCAGAACAACCTCGCCCGGCTCAATATCCTTTTTCTCAACCTTGAATTCAACCTTACGTCCTACCATCATGGCTGCTAAGTCATTCTCATTGACATCGCTGACTTTGACCGTATCAATATACTTTCCCTGACGGATAATTGTACAATAATCGGCGCAGGTCGTAATCTCCTTTAGCTTATGTGTAATCAGAATAACAGACTTGCCATCCGCTGTTAGATTGGAGATAATTTCCATCAGCTCTGTAATCTCCTGTGGTGTCAAAGATGCGGTCGGCTCATCCAAAATCAGAATATCCGCTCCACGATACAAAACCTTTAAAATCTCAACACGCTGCTGCATACCAACGGAAATATCCTCAATTTTTGCGTCTGGATCCACCTGCATGTTATAGCGTTTGGAAATCTCTTCTACCTTTTTGCGCGCCGTCTTTAGATCAACGGCAATTCCCTTCATCGGCTCCATACCCAGAATAATATTTTCAGTTACGGAAAATGGCTGTACCAGCATAAAATGCTGATGAACCATACCGATTCCAAGCTCAATCGCACGGCTCGGGCTGTGAATGACTTCCTCTTTTCCTCCAACAAAAATTTGTCCGGATGTCGGCTGATACAGACCGTACAGTACATTCATCAGCGTACTTTTTCCCGCTCCATTCTCACCAAGGATTGCATGGACCTCACCCTTGTGAACAAGCAAATTGATGTGGTCATTTGCTGTAAAGTCGCCAAATTTCTTGACGATCTCTCGCATTTCGATGGCCGGCTTCGTCATATCGATATGACTGATTCTCTCCATCTCTTCCTCCTCCTTCGTCTGTTATAAGCATTCAAAAACAGTGGTCTCTTTGGACAGTGTTTTTTCTTTATGTGGTAACAACATCGTCAAATCCACTCTTATGAGCAAGTTCTTCTAGCTGTTCCATATACTCTTTTGACGGACTCTGATAGGTCCGATACTCTTCCCTGACGCCGAAAGGACGATATGAGATGAGTTTGTAGCGCACCGGATGAATACTCTGGTAAGGCTTAAGCAATTCTCCGGCTTTGATTATTGTATTTTCAATATCAAACAGGCCTAAAACAACAACAGTACGAATCTCGAAAAGCTTTCCAAGCTTCGCCAAAAATACCGCATTCTCAAGCGTGTTCTTATTTGGCATCGCAGTGACCTTTAAATGATCTTCCTCATCGAATGCCTTAATATCCAACATAACACCATCGGTAACGGCTAACAGATTGTCTTTCCCCTCAAAAAGCGTGCTTCCGTTACTGTCCATCATTGTATTTAAGCCAGCTTCCTTGCATAACTGAAATAGAGGTTCAACAAATTCACAATACAAACTGCACTCCCCTCCAGAAACAGTGACACCGCTAATAAACGGGATCTGCTTTTTGATCTGCTCAAAGGTCTGTTCTGGTGTTAAATTACAGATACGGGGGCTGCTTCCAAAACGACATGTCTTGATGCAGGTGTCACAGCCAACACAGCGCTCTGGAAAGAAGCGGACCTTGCCGTTTTCATTTTGAAGAGCCCCCGCAGGACAGACCTGCACACAGGCCATACAGCCTGTGCACATGTTTCTTGTCTCTGGGTTATGACAGTAGCGACAGTCCCAGTTGCAGCCCTGAAAAAATACAGCTGTACGATTTCCTGGTCCGTCCACACTGCTAAATGGAATGATTTTATTGACCGGCGCCGTAATCATCAGCGGATCCTTCTTTCCTGAACATGACCGTTCTCGGTTGCACCAGTTGCAAGCTGCGTGGTATTCTGAAGAACACTCTCGCCTCTTTGATACTTCTCAATCTCAGAACGCTTTGCTAAGTATCCGGTAACACGGATTACATCACCATCACTCTCATAGAAGGACAGGTAACGAAGATCCGCCTGGAATGCACCCTTTACGATATCGAGCACGAACTGCGGATTCTTGTGTACGGTCACATCAACCGGGAAGATATCACCAGTGCCAGACGGGAAGTACTTATGGAAACGACTGCAATGACGCAGCTGATCAATTAACTCCTTTGGCTCCTCGCCGATCGGGATTCTGGTTCCTGGGGTGATGTTCTTATCCTGTGCGATGCCAACCTGTGCATGCAGCAGAAAATGACCGCCAGTTGCCTCACAATATGGATTTATGTGTGCGTTATTGAAGGCATTGATTGCTTCCATGATCTCAACACCAAGGTCATCTGCCTCTTTGTCATGACCGAAACGCGCATCCTTGCCTTCAAGCGCCATAAGTGTATTGACGCACTCTGCCATACCGACCATACCAAACATAGCCGTAAAACGATCTCTGTGGATAAAACCCTCTTTTGCAAGGAAGTTGCTCTCAAAGAAGCCGCTCTCCTCCACCTCAAAGCGAATACGTGCATCCATATAACGAGCCATGCGATCCATTACATACGGAAGCTGATTCTCGAAGAAATCCTTCTTATCCTTTGCACGCTTTGCGATATTGCCAAGAATTAGACGGCATAGCGTATAGGAGCCACCGCCTAACAGAAGGCCATTGTAGCAGCTAGCAATGACATAATTTTCACCAAGTTCCTTTTTGAACATCTTATGATTTGCAAAGCTCGGCTTTGCGGTCTTAAGCGCTGTCTTAACGCACTCGATCCCAAAATCGTCCGGTGTGATGTCGGCATCATATTTCATCGTAATATTTGGAACGGCATCCAAAAGCTCGCGCTCTACCTCTAAGATCAAACGTCCTGCTCTGGTCGCTTTTGGTCCAATATCCGCATGGGAGAAGGAATCGAGGACGGTGCGATCAATATGAGTAAAGAACAGCTTAAACAGCTTCTTTGCCTGTGCCTCATCCACATCATCCATAAATGGTTCAAGCAGCTCATCCAGATTTCCTAAGTAAACCGGATAGTTGGTGACACTTGGAACATTCTTATAGAAAATCAGAAGCGAGTTTAATGCCTCGTAGATATCCTTCGGTGGGTCAAGCTGTAAGAACTTGCTTCCCTCTCTCATAAACTTTGCATAGTCTGGAACAATGTATCTTGGTCTTACCGGTGCATGACCCTCAAACAGATCGCAAATACACTGCTTACCCTCTACTGGTTCAAGAAGCTCCTCAAGTCCATCCGGAAGATCAAGAACCTCAAGTAAAGAGTCTGCCTGACCTGCTAAATTGGTCAGCTTTTGCTCATGGGTCAGCTTGCGGCTGGTGATGATATTTAATATTTCCTGTCGTGTATTTTCAACACGTTCCATTGATATTGGTCTCAAAATGACACCATCCTTTCTTTATTGGATCAAATTGGCACAACAATTCAATGCGGCTTGTTGTTTTTCCGCATGAAACGGTTGCTTTATTTTAAAATTTGACATCAAGATTTGCTCTTCATTCTTATTTTATACTGTTTTCTTCTTTTAGTAAAGAGGTTTTCAAAGAAAAAGAACCGCCACGGCCAGGCCATGACGATTCTCTAGGGGTAGGTTACGAAAAGCCCACTCGGTGAAGTGACTTTATTTCCTATTACAGCACCTTAGACAAAAAGTCGCGGGCGCGCTGCGTCTTCGGATGTGCAAAGAACTCCTTCGGGTCGCCGCTCTCTAAAATCTGTCCGTCATCCATGAAGATGATACGGTTTGCTACTTCTCTGGCAAAGCCCATCTCATGTGTGACAACGATCATTGTCATACCCTCTGCAGCTACGCTCTTCATAAGGTCAAGCACCTCACCGACCATCTCCGGGTCAAGCGCACTTGTCGGCTCATCAAACAAAATCACGTCTGGATTCATTGCAAGCGCACGCACGATCGCGACACGCTGCTTCTGGCCGCCGGAAAGTGTAGATGGGTAAACGTCGGCCTTGGATTCAAGACCAATGCGCTTTAACAGCTCCATTGCCTCACTCTTTACTTCCTCGTGAATCTGCTTCTTGCTCTTGCCGTTCTTTGTCTTCTTTGCTTCCTTGCGGCGCACATATTCTGGCGCCAACATAATGTTTTCCAACACCGTCTTGTTGTTAAACAAATTAAAATGCTGGAACACCATACCCATATGGCGGCGATGGACATTGATATCAACGCTCATATCCGCGATATCAACACCGTTGAAAATGATCTTTCCTGCGGTCGGATCTTCCATACAGTTTAAGCATCTTAAGAATGTACTCTTTCCAGAACCGGACGGGCCGATGATCGCTACAATATCGCCCTTCTCCACCTTAAAATTGATTCCTTTGAGAACCTCAAGATCATGAAAGCTTTTTCTCAAATCAATTACGTCTATCACTCTTCTTCAGGCTCCTTTCCATTAATTTAATACCAAAGCTGATCAGAAGTACAATCACAATATAGATCAGCGCCATTACCAGATATGGCACCATGAACTCATAGCTGTTGGTTCCGATGTAGTTGAATGCAACATACAGATCGGCTGCACCGACAAAACTAACAACAGAGGTCTCTTTCACCAGTGCAATAAACTCATTGCCAAGCGTTGGCAGGATATTCTTTACCGCCTGCGGGATGACGATTTTGATCATCGTGACCGAAAAACTAAGTCCGACTGCTCTTCCTGCCTCCATCTGTCCCGGATCAACGGACTCAATGCCCGCACGCATCATCTCTGAAATATAGGCTCCACTATTTAAACCAAAAACAAGCATGGATACCTGCACACCTGTCATATGCACGCCCATAAGAGGAAGCAGTACATAATAGCACACCAAAAGCTGTACAACCATTGGCGTTCCACGAAACAGCCCTACATAAAAGCTACAAAATCCATTTAATACGCGCGGAAGACGCTTATATTTTGGCATTACCCTCACAGACGCAATCAGCGTTCCGATCAGGATACCAATGATAAGGCCGACTACCGCAATCAAAACGGTATTCTGCAGACCTTCCAGAACGCGGACATAGCCACGTTGCTCCCAGAAAATCTCAATAAAACGGTCTATTTTACGACCAAAATCTCCCATCCTGTTACTCCTGTTACTTCTACTATTTTGTTTGTCCTGATTTCTTTATTCAGAAAGAAAACTAGCTTGTCGATTTCCTTAATTATTGCAGTGCGTTGATTGCTGCTGTGATGCTTGCTGCTGGTGCTGCATCGATAATGACATAATCCAGATTTCCATTCAGAAGATCCTGTACAGCTAAAGAACCATTCTTATATCCAGTCAGCGTCATATCAAATCCCTCAAAACCTAAGTCCTCGCTACCCTGAACATAGAACTGTCCAGTTGTTCCATTCTGTGCACCAACCTTTGTCTTGCTGTCGAAAGTCTTTAAGATTGCCTCTACATCCTCTGCAGTCTTGCAGTCATCAAATGTAGTGTCATCTGCTGCAACGATCAGCTTCTGAGATGCATTGTAGTAAGAATCGGTGAATGCAACCTGATCCTTTCTGCTCTCAGTAATCGTCAGACCAGCCATTGCGATGTCACACTTATGCTGTCCAACAGACAAGCATACTGCATCGAAATCCATGTTCTGAATAACTAACTCCTTACCAAGATAATCGGCAAGCATCGCTGCCATCTCCATATCAATACCACAGTAATCTTCGCCCTTCATGAACTCAAATGGCTCGAAACCAGCGTTTGTTGCGACAACTAACTGATCCTTGGACTCATCATACTCTGCAGACTTTACCATAACTGGCTCGCCATCACCGAAATAGTGATCACAGATCTCATCGAAGGTACCGTCTTCCATGATCTTTGCGATGAACTCATTTGTCTTCTCTAACAGCTCTGGCTCATCCTTATCTACACCGAACGCATACTGCTCATCTGTCAGGTTGATGTCGATAACACGAACCTTTGCGTTCTCGTCAACTTCCTTTGCTGTGTCTTCCTTCGAAGATGCTTCGCTGGATGCTGCCTCAGAAGATGTATTTTCGGAAGAAACTTCTTCAGAAGAAGCCTCTTCAGAAGATACCTTTTCTGTCTCTTTCTCAGTTGCAGCCTCGGTCTTCTTCTCAGTTGCTTTCTCAGTTGCTTTCTCAGTCGCTGCCTCAGTTGTCTTTGTTGAAGCTGCTGTAGTTGTCTTCTTGTCACTGCTGTTTGAACCACATCCTGCAAGCATTACTGCTGCTGCCATCGAAACTGCTGTCATTGATGCAAATACTTTTCTCATAATCTCTTCTCCTCTTCTCACCAGCCGCTTTGCAAGTGGCTGGAATCTATTTGTAACTGATTTGTTACTTCCAAAAAAAGATGGCAGTGAGCACGTCACTGCCACCTCATTATGGCATTACCTGTCGATTAGTCCAGCTCGTATACGTCGCCGTACTTCTCTTCAAACTCTTCCTGATTCTTCGGAACAACCAGATCGCCGGCAATGATGTCTTCCTTTGCCTTTTCGATCTTCTCGATTACGTCCTTGGACAGGTTATCTGTTGTCGGAGCGATATCAACACCGCCTGCTGCCAGATCATATGTTGAAAGACCACCCTCAAGAGTTCCAAGAATTGTCTTCTTTGCTGCATCGTAGCAAGCGTTATCAACTCTCTTTAAAGCGGAGGTCAGAATCGTCTCTGGAGCTAAAGGACTCTGGTCAGAGTCAACACCGATTGCCCAGATACCATTTTCCTTACAGCCATCAATTACACCAAGACCTGTACCACCAGCTGCATGGAATACAACATCTGCGCCCTTTGTTACCATGGTATTTACTGCAGTCTTTCCGGCACTTGCATCGCCAAAGGAGTTCGCGTTGTACTGAAGGATCGTTGCATCCGGATTTGCATCCAGAACACCTGCTAAATAACCATAACCAAAGGAGTTCATGGTCTCATTTGCCTGTCCTACAACAAAACCTACAACATTGCTCTCCGTTGTGTAGCCTGCTGCTAAACCTACTAAGTAGGAAGCCTGCTCCTGCTCAAACATCATGCAAGTTACATTATCCAGATCTGCATTGGAAGCATCATCAACGATTGCAAACTTCTGGTCTGGATTCAACTCTGCTGCATCGCGAACAGCATCTGCCATTACATAACCAGTACAAATAATCAAATCATAATCTTCGTCTAAGAAGCTCTCGATATTTGGAACGAAGTCTGCATCACCCTTAGACTCGATGTACTTAACCTCACAGCCAAAGTTCTCAGCTGCTCTCTGTAAGCCTTCCCATGCGGACTGGTTGAAGGAGCCATCGTTTACACCACCGACATCGGTAACCATACCAATCTTGAAGCCAGTACCGTCGATATCTTCTTCGGTCTCTGCCTCAGTCTCTTCTTCAGAAGATGCCTCTTCAGAAGCACTCTCGCTGGATGCTTCCTCGGTATCTGCCTCACTGGACTCCTCTTCAGAAGATGCTTCCTCTGAAGATACTTCTTCGCTGCTTGCTTCTTCACTGGATGCTTCCTCTGAAGATGCTTCTTCACTGGATGCTTCCTCTGAAGATGCTTCTTCGCTAGATGCTTCCTCCGAAGATGCCTCTTCGCTAGATGCTTCTTCGCTACTTGCTTCCTCTGAAGATGCCTCCTCGCTAGATGCTTCTTCGCTACTTGCTTCCTCAGTAGCTACCTCGCTGCTTGCCTCTTCCGTCTCGGTCTCTGCCTGTGCGGAAACGTCCTCACTGCTTGCCTCTTCTGAAGATGCTTCCTCGCTGGATGCTTCCTCACTCTTTGCCTCTGTGGACTCCTCCTCAGAAGATGCTGCTTCTGTAGAAGATTCTTCCGTCTTAGCCTCTGTAGCTGCCTCTGTTGCCTTCTCGGTAGCTGCCTCTGTTGTAGCCTTCTCAGTCTTAGCCTCTGTTGTTGCTACCTCTGTTTTCTTCTCTGTAGTTGCCTCAGTCTTGGTTGCTTCTGTCGTCTTCTTTGTGTCAGACTTGCTTCCACAAGCAGTAAGAGATGCTGCCATAGAGCCTGCCATCAGAACGGCAAAAAGTTGTTTCTTTCTCATCGTCGACTCCTCCTTATTAAGATGCTGCGTTTTTTGATAACGCTCCGATTCCTGTTCATTGTAGCACGTTGCTTTTGTGCCGTCAACAGGCACCTTACGGAATTTTTTGAAAAACATTGCTTATATTTTACTTATTTTCACTAGTTTGGTTCGAAAGATGCTGACGAATGCGATTCTCAATCATTTCCTTCGCTACCATATTCATTCCACCCTCGAGTACAATAATGTCCGCATTCTTCTTGCTTGGCTCTACAAATTCCTCGTGCATCGGCTTTACCGTATTCATATACTGCTGAATTACCGATTCAAGGGAGCGGGCACGCTCAATTACATCGCGCTGAATTCGGCGGATGATACGAATATCAGCATCCGTATCTACAAAGATCTTAATATCCATCTCCTTGCAAAGCTCTTTGTTTTCAAAAATCAGGATTCCTTCTACAATAATAACGTTTGTCGGATAAATCACCTGAAAGTTACGGCTTCTGTTGTGAATCGTATAATCATAGATCGGACAGTTGATCGGTTTGCCGGCCTTTAACTGGCGAAGATGCTCTAACATCAGATCCGTATCAAATGCATTCGGATGATCATAATTTAAATGCGTTCTCTCCTCATAGGTCATATCATCGTGTGCCTTGTAGTAGTCATCATGCTTAAGTACGGTGATTTGATCGCCAAAATGATTGACTAACTGTTTGGTCAACGTGGACTTTCCGCTTCCTGTTCCTCCTGCAATTCCGATTACCAGAATATCGTTATTCATCTGCCTTCTCCTTTGCTGCCTTATCTTTTTTAATCATGCTTCTAAGAGCCTCTACCGCTGTCGTAATTGCACGCTCGGTATCATGTACAATTGGATTCTCCAAGCCTTCCTTTGCGCGCTCCTGATTTGCCACAACAAGGAAAATAGAACCGACACGCACACGTAAATAATTTCCAACAACAAAGAGTGCTGCGGACTCCATCTCAGATGCGAGACATCCCAAACGCTTCCATGCCTCCCACTTATTTAAAAGCTCATAGCTGACTGGCTTCGTTTCCGGCTCATGCTGACCATAAAAAGCGTCCTTACACTGGACAACACCAACATGATATGGATAGTTTTTCTCTTCTGCTGCCTGTACGAGTTCTTGCACCATGTGAAAATCAGCTACTGCCGGATACTCAATCGGCGCATACTCTCTGCTGGTTCCCTCCATACGAATCGCGCCGCTTGCGATAACCAGATCGCCACTCTTCACTGGAATCTGCATACCACCACAGGTACCTACGCGCACAAACGTATCGGCACCAATCTTTACTAACTCCTCCATCGCGATGGAGGCAGACGCACCACCGATACCAGTTGAGGTTACACTGACCTTTTCACCATCAAGATAACCTGTATACGTCACAAACTCACGACTATCCGCCATTTTCACTGGATTGTCAAAATGTGCTGCGATCTTCTCACAGCGCTTTGGATCGCCCGGAAGGATCACATAGCGGCCGACATCGCCTTTTCCTAACTGAATGTGATACTGCAATCCTGGCTTTTCTGAATAATTTACCATACGTTCATTTCCTTTTCATTTGTTTTTATATTTTATGATGTTGGGGTCAAAAGGTATTTTGCCCCCAACTGATATCCACGAATTGCTCCGTTGCTATGCAACTTTCGCAATTCTAAAAACATTCGGATTCGCTGATTTTCCTTGAAAATCGCTGCATCCTCATGTTTTTGCGGG
>DAVZID010000024.1:0-44076 GCA_052273485.1 Lachnospiraceae bacterium | reverse complement strand
GCTTGGTAGAAATTCCGTAAAAGAAAAAAACGAAAAGTTTACTCGTCAGAGCTGTCGGCAACGGTAAAATTCTTTACACTCATCTATTTTTGTGATAAAATAATGATGTTGGGGTCAAAAGGTATTTTGCCACCAACTGATATCCACAAATTGCTCCATTGCTATGCAACTTTCGCAATTCTATCATAAAATCATCTCATTATACGAACACATTTTCGCAAACTTTTGTTTGCATTTTCTCATAATTTATGCTATACTACTTTTAAGTATAAATCAATGCTTATCAATATATGATTAATAACTTAGCTTGAAAAAGGAGGACTTATTTATGACATATGGAAAAATCACAAATAAGCAGCGTGAAGTACTAGAATATTTAAAACAACATGTTCTGCAGAAAGGTTATCCGCCGTCTGTACGTGAAATCTGTGATGCTGTTGGATTAAAATCTACATCTTCCGCTCATGCACATCTTGAATCACTTGAGAGAAATGGCTACATCCGCAAGGATCCAACAAAACCTAGAGCAATTGAAATTGTTGATGATGGTTTTAATCTTGTTCGCACGGAAACTGTCTATATTCCTGAGGTTGGAAAGGTTGCTGCCGGACAGCCGATTCTTGCCATTGAAAATATTGATGCCTATTTACCATTCCCGGCATATATGATTCCACAGGGAAAGGATGTTTTTGTACTGACTGTTAAGGGTGACAGCATGGTTGAAGCGGGTATTTTTGATGGTGATAAGCTTGTTGTCGCTAAGCAAAACACCGCACAGAATGGTGAAATTGTCGTTGCACTTGTAGATGATTCTGCTACTGTTAAAACTTTTTATAAAGAAGATGGTCATTATCGTCTGCAGCCTCAAAACAGCTCTATGAAACCGATTATCGTTGATAATGTTGAGATCATTGGAAAGGTAATCAGTCTATTCCGTCCAAAGATTGTTTCTTAAAAGCTAAAAAGACCGTATCCTTAGAGATTTTTCTCCAAAGATACGGTCTTTTTGTGCTGTAAATTATAAAGCGGCCTCTTTAATGCCAAGCTGTTCTTTTGACACTGAGATTGCATCTCTCCAAAGACGCTCAAGATCGTAGAATAAACGATCTTCCTTATTGAATATATGAACAATAATATCACCAAAGTCAAGCAGTACCCAGCCAGATTCTGATTTTCCTTCAATACGGCAGTGATTGCCATTTTTCATCATCTGCTCTTCTACATTATCAGCAATTGCCTGCAGTTGATTGTTATTCTCAGCATCTGCAATCACAAAATAGTCTGCCATAACAGAAATACCGCTGATATCAAGAACACTGATTCGGCTTCCTTTTTTATCCTCAATTGCATTGTAAATCAACGCTGCCTTTTGCTTTACTTCCATAAGTCAGTTCCTTTCTGTTTTATTTTCTACGTCCTTTTCACCACACAGCGCACGATAATAATCACAGGACTTTTTTGTCAGGCTGTCAATCGGAACTTTTTTTGCCTTCAGATAACGAAGCGTCTGATCCATAATCTCATAAACGGTGCGATCAATATCAATAAACGCCATTTGACGCAGTTTGGACAGGTTTGACGCTTTATTTCTTCTTGGTTCAATATAGTCAGCAACAAAAACAATCTTCTCAAGAAGACTCATTGCCGGACGTCCTGTAGTGTGATTCTCAATAGCGTTTAAAATATCCTGATCTTTAATCCTATAATGGTCAGCTGCAATAAAAGCGCCAAGCTTTGCATGAAGAAGAGATGGGCTTTGTTCTTGGGCCTTTGTGATCGGAATATTGTTACGCTTGCATTTATCAAGTTTAATATCATCCGGGATGCATTTTGCACAGTCATGAAGAAGACCCGCTAATTCTGCTTTGTGAAGATCTTCTCCATAACGCATTGCAAGACAAACAGATGTGTATGCAACACCCATTGTGTGCTCAAAGCGGTCTTCATCCATCTTCTTTTTCAAGCGTCTTCGGATGTAAAGAATTTCATCATTAACCATAAAATGGATCCTCCCGTATATTATGATGTTTGGGTCAAAAGCTCAAAAACCTAACCGTGCAAGTACGAACGGCTTTTGGAGCTTTTGACCCTGGTATCATATTATTATTTTGGAAGAACGATCTTTCTCTTCTTTTCTTCCTTTGCTGGGCGGTACAGTACGATCATCTTTCCAATTACCTGTACAACCTGAGCATGTGTACGCTCTGCTAACACGTCAGCGATGGAAGAACCATCATCAAAACAGTTCTTTAACACATGAATCTTAATCAATTCGCGTGCTTCAAGTGCCTCATCGACTGATTTTGTGATCTCTGGTGTTAGGCTGGACTTGCCGATCTGAAGGATTGCAGACTGATCCATAGCCAAACCTTTTAAATATGCTCTTTGCTTACTTGTCATAGTGGTCTCCTTATTTTTTATTCGTGATAATAATCAAAATGCTGACCGTACATCTTAACGGTATCGCCATCCTCAATGCCAAGATCTTCAAGTTCCTTCAAAATTCCACTCTCCTTTAAGAAGCGTTGGAAGAAGGTAAAGCCTTTCTCAGAATCCAGATTCGTATAGCCAAGCATTTTTTCAATACGTGGTCCCTCTACCGTAAAGAGATGCTCGTTTGTCTTTTCAACTGTATATGGCAGATTGCTTCCCAAATCATATTCTGGAACAAATTCCTTTTCGTATACAGTTGGTTCTGGATCCATGGTGGACAGCTGCTGCCATACATAATACAGCAGTTCTTTTAAGCCCTGATTGGAAGCTGCAGATACCGGGAATACCTTTAAGCCTTCTGGTTCAAACACACGCTTTAAGCGCTCAATCGGGTCTTCCTCGCCCTCCTCAATCTGAATGACATCTACCTTATTAGCTGCAATTACAGCAGGCTTCTTTAAAAGCTCTGGATCATAGGATGCCAATTCCTTCTGGATAGTTCGAATATCCTCAACTGGATCACGTCCCTCAGTAGATGCTGCATCAACCACGTGAATCAAAACCTTAGTACGCTGAATGTGCTTTAAGAACTGGAAACCAAGACCGATTCCCTCAGATGCACCCTCAATTAGACCTGGGATATCCGCTAATGCAAAACCATTTGTACCCTCAAGATCGACGATTCCTACATACGGGTCAAGTGTTGTAAAGTGATAATTGGCAATCTTTGGTTTCGCATTTGTCACCATCGACAAAATGGTAGACTTGCCGACGTTTGGATAACCAACCAGACCGACATCCGCGATTACCTTTAACTCAAGACGAACCCATAGCTCCATTGCTGGCTGTCCTGGCTTTGCATACTTTGGCACCTGCATGGTCGGTGTAGCAAAGTGCATGTTTCCAGCACCACCTTTTCCACCCTTCAAGATCACTTCGCGCATATTTTTGCCGGACATATCGGCAATGATCTTTCCGCTTGCTTCGTCACGGATAATCGTTCCCTCTGGAACTTTTACAATTAGATCCTGTCCATCTGCTCCGTGGGAACGACGCTTCTTTCCATCTTCGCCGGACTGGGCAATGTATTTACGTACATGACGGAAATCGTTTAAGGTATTGAGTCCCTTATCTACTTCAAAAATGATATCGCCACCTCTTCCGCCATCTCCGCCGTCAGGACCTCCGGCTGCAACAAAAAGCTCACGGCGAAAGCTTACATGTCCATCTCCGCCCTTACCGGATTTAATAAATATCCTGGCACTATCTATCATAAATCTTTACCAATGCCTTTCCTTATAATATAAATAAATACTATAATACTGTATAATAACCGAATTGCTTCGTGAATTTAAACTTAAACTTATCTAGTTCATTTGGTTTTTATCTAAAAGAGACCGTTGCGAACGGCAACGGTCTCTTTTCGTTTCATACTATTAATCTTACTCAGCCTTTGGATAAACAGAAACCTGCTTCTTATCCTTGCCCTTTCTCTCGAAACGGACAACTCCATCAACCTTCGCAAATAAAGTATCGTCTCCGCCGATACCTACATTGTTACCTGGATGGATATGGGTTCCACGCTGTCTGTAAAGAATGTTTCCAGCTAAAACGAACTGTCCATCTGCTCTCTTTGCACCAAGTCTCTTGGACTCGGAATCACGGCCGTTCTTTGTAGAACCAACACCCTTCTTATGTGCAAATAACTGAAGATTCATCTTGAACATGATTTACACCTCCCTGAATCGGATTTTAATATACTTCTTACCATACTCCTCGGCGATACTGGTAAGCCCAAGTACCATCGAGTCCAACAACAGTCTGGAATCCTTCCCGACGCCTTGAGGAAACGAAACAGATAAACTGCCTGTTTTCTCATCCATCTCACCTGAGAATGCATCATCCGTAAATTGTTCAATCGAATTTACGGTGTTCTGTGCTAAAACGGAAACCGCTGCACAGATGATGTCCTGCCCGTGTTCTGCATAACCGGCATGTCCTTTAATAGAAAAGCCGACATATGCTTCGGAAGCATCCCGGATAATCTCTACCTGAATCATTGATTAAGCGTTGATCTTCTCAATCTTTAACTCAGTATAGGACTGTCTGTGACCATTCTTCTTGTGATAGCCGGTCTTTCTCTTGTACTTATATACAATAACCTTCTTAGCACGGCCCTCGCCCATAACAGTTGCGCTTACAGTTGCTCCAGCAACAGTCGGGGTACCAATGATCATCTCACCATTGTTTACAGCTAAAACCTGATCAAAGTTGTAGGTCTGTCCAGCTTCTACTCCAAGCTTCTCAACGCGAATGACATCGCCTTCTGCTACTTTGTACTGCTTGCCACCAGTTGCAATAATTGCGTACATATAGCACCTCCTAGATAATTACTCGCCAAGTACGGTGTCTGCGAAAACGCAGAGCTTAAACCTCATTGTGCGGCACACGATTGATACTTTAACATATCTTAAGTTGTTTGTCAAGGGGTTCTCTCAACTTTTTTCTCGTAATTTCAACAAGACCAAGCGCCGTCATATCGACAATCCTCGTGTATACCGGATCCTTACGTGCTAATTCCGAAAGTTCCTCCATTAGCGCATCTTCAAGCGCATGATCGGTCATGTTGATGAAATCGACCAGAATCATACCCGAGAGATTGCGAAGGCGAAGCTGATACATAATTTCCTTTGCCGCTTCTAAATTAATGCGGTAAAAATATGAGTCCAGGCTTTCCTTCTTTCGTCCGGCAGCAATGGCCTTTCCCGTATTCACATCAATTGCAACAAGTGCCTCTGTCTGCTCAATCACCAGATATGCGCCTGAGGAAAGCCAAACCTGCTTTTTCAATGCCTTCTCAAGACTTGAATCCAGATTGTAGCATTTTCGCATCGGATAAGACGCATCCTGATATAAAGAATACGTTAACCCTTCCCCACAGCCATTTTCATCAAGTGCCGTCTTTACTTCATTTAAAAGATTTTCGTTGTCACATACGATGGATTCTAGTCCGTTTAAAGCGGTATCACGAATGGCACTGATATAAGCAGGAAGGGGCTGCCATAGACAGCTGCCGCTGCTACGAAAGGCTGCGGTTTCTAGTACCGTCTGTAACTGCTTACAACACGATGAAATCTCTTCCATGACAAGCTTTGAGTCAACCTCTGCCGCATTGGTGCGAACCATAACAGACAAAGAAAAGCCCTTTTGATAGACAAGCTGAGCAAGCTGCTGCACACTTTCCATTCCCTCTGCCTCTTTGGTAAGTGCTTCACGAATGGACGTATCTGTGATTTTTCTTGATAATAAGATCTTTGTCTTTGGCTGCTTGCTAACGGACTCCATCATCACAACGCAGTACCGTCCACCAATCTGAAGAGCAGATCCCGTGCACGCTTCCTTTGTCTTTAAGGCTTCTTTTGTCACCTGCACGACAATCTCGTCACCTTGCGTAACCATTCCTTCACGTTTGCAGGAGACAAATACCGGAAGTGGATTTTCCTTTAAGGAATAATAAAACTTTTGATCCCCAGCAGATAAGAATGCACCACCGATGCTATTTACGATGTGATCAACCTTTGCCAGATAGATTCGTCCCAAGAATGCCGGGACGCGCTCATCTATACAGCACTCTAGGATTCTTCCGTCCTCCCAGAGCGCTGTTAATACACGATCCCCCTGCATTGAAAGTAATCGGCGGCTCATAACACGTTTCCCATCTCGCGAAGCGGTACAAAGTGCGGTGGCTGTGGATTCTCTGATGTGGAAACTGCCGTGTTGGTATACGTCTCCAGACGACAAATTGCAACATTCCCTGGTTCCCAGGCAAGTCCTGCCTGCTCATGATATGCCTTTAAGACAAGCTCTGGCTTTAAATTATCGGTACTTCCCGTCGACACTTGAAGGAAAATGGCTGGGCCATCGCCCGTCTCACTCTGCTCCTTTAAGCAATAGTCATAGACAAGCGGACGGATATCCATCTCACGGGTACCCTTCTTTGTCTCCTTACTAATCACGATGGATTTCTGCTGCAAAAACTGCTCAAATCCATCTAGATACTCGGCAGAAGTCATGCCAAATGTATCTAGCGGTGTTCTTTTCTCGCGGAAGGTTAAGCAATAATCTGCTGCTGCCACACAACTCATTGCATTCTTTGCATCATCTGGAAGAAGACGATAATCTATGATCTCCATCCCTGGCACCATCGCTGCATTTAAGCGTGCTTTCATCTCCTCTGTGGATCCACTGGAATGGACCTCAAGATCGGCATATTCGCCGCAGCTTGTAATGCCGACGCCAAGCGGTGCCGCAAAAGATAGAATCGGATGCGGATTGAAGCCCTGTGTATAGGCCAGATCGACATCGGCACGACGCAGTGCCTTCTGGAAATAACGCATGATATCAAGATGTCCGATGTAGATCATCTTTCCGTATTTAGCAAACTGAATTCTGATTTTCAAAGCAGACACCTCCTCCAAAACGCTTTGCTCCACAGCCAGAACAGGACTGGCGGCAATTTGGTGTAATCTGTTCCTTCATTGCGCGCTCCCATTCTCTCTTATAAAATGCCTTTGTCACACCCGTGTCAATGAAATCCCACGGAAAGACTTCATCGAGGCTGCGCTCTCTTGTATTATAGAAATCAATCGAAAGACCACATTTCTCAAAGGCTGCTGTCCAAATCTCATAGTGGAATGTTTCACCCCACGCATCATACAGCGCGCCCATGTGATACGCAGTTTCAATCGCATCGGCTACCTTGCGATCGCCACGTGCAAGTACACCCTCAAGAACCGTCACATACGCCTCATGCCAGTTGTATTTTAGGCTCTTTTGGTTATGCTGCTCCTTCATCGTATGGTTCACGATCTTCGCACGACCCAGATAATCCTCCGGGGAATACATTCTCGCCCACTGGAATGGTGTACATGGCTTTGGCACGAAGAAAGACGTACTCATTGTAATCTGACATTTTCCATTTCGTCTCTCCTTAGGAATTTCATAGTAAGCCTCTGCCATGCGCTCGGCAAGCTCTGGAATGCCCTTCATATCTTCTTCTGTCTCTGTCGGAAGGCCAAGCATGAAATACAGCTTTACGTGGCTCCATCCGCCTTCGAAAGCCTCTCTAGCGCCCTGTAAGATCACTTCCTCTGTCAATCCCTTATTAATAACATCGCGAAGTCGCTGGGTACCGGCCTCCGGAGCAAAGGTTAAACTGCTCTTCTTGACATCCTGTACCTTGCTCATGACATCAAGTGAAAAGGCATCAATACGAAGTGATGGCAAAGAAATATTGATCTTTCGTCTGTTGCACTCGTCAATCAAGAAATTTACTAGCTCCGGAAGCTTTGAGTAATCACTCGAACTAAGAGAGCTTAGCGAAATTTCATCGTATCCAGTATTCTGAAGCATCGTGATGGCAAGCTTCTTTAATCGCTCCACATCGCGTTCACGCACCGGACGATAGACCATACCAGCCTGACAGAAACGACAGCCTCTGATACAGCCACGCTGAATCTCTAGTACGACACGGTCCTGTACAGCACGAATATGAGGCACCAATGGGCGCTCCGGATAAACCGCATTTGTCATATCCAGTACAATTTCCTTGCGCACTGTTTTTGGCACATCATCATAGATCGGTGTCATTGCATCAATCGTTCCATCTTCCTTATACGTTACATTATATAAAGAAGGCACATAGATACCCGGAATCCTTGCTGCTTCATGCAAAAATTCCGCTCTTGAGCTACCCTCTGCGCGCCACTTCTTATATAAGTCCAAAAGCGCACGATACTGTGTCTCACCCTCTCCCATATAGAATAGGTCAAAGAATGGTGCAATCGGTTCTGGATTATACGTACATGGACCACCACCGATCACAAACGGATCCGTCTTGTCTCGGTCACAGCTTCGAAGCGGAATGCCACTTAGATCAAGCACCTGTAAAATATTTGTATAACACATCTCATACTGTAACGTAATACCCAGAAAATCGAAGCTCTTTACTGGCTCCTGAGATTCCACAGCAAATAGGGCGATCTTCTGCTCACGCATAATCTTATCCAGATCCGTCCACGGAGAATACACGCGGTCACAGTACGTATCCTCCCATCGGTTAAACATATCATATAAAATCTGAATACCCAGATGGGACATACCGATCTCATAGACATCCGGGAAGCACATACAGAAGGACACCTCTGCCTTTGATTTGTCCTTATTCGCCGCATTGACCTCATTTCCAAGATAGCGAGCCGGCTGCTCCACCTTCATCAAAAGCTCATCGGACAGAGCCGTTTTTGTACTCGGCCTGCTAAATTGCTTTGTTATCATTCAAAATTCCTCACTTTATTTATTACTTAACTTTACTTACTGATTTTTTGTTTCATTTAATTCATTTCATTGCGAAGCTCACTTGTTAAATTGAAACCGCAAGTTTATACGCCTTTTACAGCATACTTTTCAACAATCTTCTTTAAGATTTCAACACATAACTCCATCTCCTCGATGCAGGCATACTCAAAGCGACCATGATAATTTGCTCCGCCTGTGCAGAGGTTCGGGCATGGAAGCCCCATAAAGGAAAGCCTTGCGCCATCTGTGCCGCCGCGAATCGGTACGCTCTGAGGATTTAAACCAAGTTCCTTCATTGCTTCCTTTGCGTTCTCAATCAGATGCATATGTGGCAAAATCATCTCTTTCATGTTCTGGTAAGAACCAAGACGCACAACCTCAACGGAACCCTCTCCATACTTAAAGTTCAAATACTCAGCAGCCTTGTCAATTTCAGCTAGCTTTTGATCAAGCTTTCCCGCGTCGTGATCACGTACGATGTAGTGCATGGTTGTATGCTCGGTATCACCCTCAATACCACCCAGATGATGGAAACCTTCATAGCCATCGGTATACTCCGGATTATCAAATACGGTCAGCATCTGCTCAAATTCCATTGCCATACGGATGGAGTTCTTCATTTTCCCCTTTGCGCTGCCTGGATGAATGCCATAGCCCTGTACCTCTACACGTAAATTGACTGCATTGAAGTTCTCATATTCAATCTCAGCAACGGCACCGCCATCTACTGTATATGCAAAATCTGCACCAAAACCTGGCACGTCAAAATACTCAACACCATTGCCAACTTCCTCATCCGGTGTAAATGCAATACAGATATCCCCATGTTTTACCTCTGGATGTGCTAAGAAAAAGGCAGCCATTGTCATGATTTCGGCTACGCCTGCTTTATCATCCGCACCAAGAAGGGTTGTACCATCCGTTGTGATTAGGCTCTTACCCTTTAATCCTGCCAATGCCGGAAACTCATTTGGTCCCATAGAAAAGCCACTCTCACCAAGTTTAATTACTCCGCCGTCATAGTTATGAATAATCTGTGGCTTTACGTCCTTTCCAGTTAAGGATGTTGCCGTGTCCATATGAGCGATAAAACCAATTGCCGGAATCTTCTTGCCCTCTGCCGAGGTTGACTCCAGATTGGACGGAATCTTTGCATATACATAGCAGTGATCCGTCAGACGAACATCAGATGCACCAATTTCCTCTAATTCAGCCTTTAATACCTTTGCTAAATCAAACTGCTTTTGAGTACTCGGCACTTCACTGCTCTCATCTTTTGACTGTGTATCATAAGATACATAGTGAAGCAAACGCTCCACAACTTCTGGATTTGTTGTATTCGTTGTATTTACTGTCTCAGACATTTTTATTACCTCCATAGTAGTTTCAGATAAATTAAATTAATTTTCTATCGCTCATTATACCTGTTTTTTCTTCAGAGGGCAACCAGATTTCAGAAGTAACATTTTAGAAGTACTATTTTTATGTAGTTTCCGCTTCTTTTTTGCTTGCTTTTTTTTGATTTCGCGTTATGATAGTGAGAGCTAGAAAAGGATATACAGAAGAAAAAAGACAGGCAGAGCTACAAAACAGAGAAACAGAACTATAAATTAGGAAAAGGAGCACTTATCTACTTTTATGAGCAACAAATCACATGAAATGGACCTTTGCACGGGGTCTCTATGGAAAAAAATCTTTATTTACAGCGTTCCGCTGATGTTTACGAATATCTTGCAGGTATTGTTTAATATGTCGGACGTTGCCGTTGTTGGAAAATTTGCAGGACCGATCGCGCTTGGCGCTGTTGGTTCCACTAGTATTCTGGTTACCCTGTTTACCGGAATCTTACTTGGACTTGCCAGCGGTGTCAATGCACTGACCGCACTTCACATTGGTTCAAAGGATGACGAGGGTCTAAAGCGCACCGTACATACTGCAATCATCATCTGTCTGGCAGGGGGGATTGTAATCTCTGTATTTGGCATTATCGCTGCACATGGTATCCTCGCATTGATGAATACAAAAGATGAGCTAATTGGCGGAGCTGTACTGTATCTGCGCATCTATCTGCTTGGTATGCCAGCGCTTGGTTTGTATAATTTTGGAAATGCTGTCTTAAGTGCTGCCGGCGATACGAAACGTCCATTATATTATCTGGCCTTTGCCGGAGTAATCAATATTATCTTGAATCTATTTTTTGTTATTGTATGTCACCTAGGTGTTGCAGGTGTTGCGCTTGCCAGTATGATATCACAATGTATCTCTGCAATACTGATTTTACGCGCGCTGTTTACTGGAAAGGAAAAGTATTGTCTGCGTCTGGCCGATATTCATTTCGATCGCAGAAAAGCAGTTGGAATCCTACGAATTGGCATTCCATCTGCGTTCCAGTATTCTCTGTTTGCATTTGCGAATCTGTTTGTACAGAGTAGCGTCAACTCTTTTGACCATGTTCTTGTGGAGGGAAATTCTGCCGCTGCCAATGCGGATCCACTTGTCTACGATATGATGGCAGCCTTCTATACGGCATGCTCAAGCTTTATTGCTCAAAACTTCGGTGCAAAGAAAAGAAAACGTATTGTGCAAACTTATTTTATCTGTCTATTTTACTCCTTCATCACTAGTCTTGTGCTTGGTGTTGGCATCTATCTGGCTCGTTATCCATTCTTGTACTTATTTACAAGTGATAAGGCGGTTGTCGAAGCTGGTATTATGCGTCTGTCTATTATGGCGCTCTCCTACAGTGTATCTGCCTTTATGGATTGTTCAATTGCAGCATCAAGAGGTCTTGGAAAGACCGCTATTCCGACTTTTGTTGTAATTATGGGTTCCTGCGTGTTCCGTATTATCTGGATCTACACCGTATTTGCCTATTTCCACACCATTCAGTCGCTCTATATTCTATATGTATTCTCTTGGGGAATCACGGCCCTTGCAGAAAATATCTATTTCTTCCGTATATACCGCAGAACTTTGACAGATGTAAAGAATTAAAATAAAACGATAACATGGTTTATCCGTTACTGTTCGCGCCTTCGTGAAAG
Organism: Lachnospiraceae bacterium; assembly: GCA_052273485.1. Lineage (GTDB taxonomy): Bacteria > Bacillota > Clostridia > Lachnospirales > Lachnospiraceae > Anthropogastromicrobium. The sequence goes on along the minus strand of DAVZID010000024.1, from coordinate 32,242 downwards.
CCAGTCACCTCAGGACTTCTGCCCAAAATACTTCTTTACATTTTCGAAATTTGATGTTAGAATAAATTGCTGTAAGAAAGATTAAGAAATCTGAGATAAAATTGCAACACGGGAGCTCGCAGACGGGCTGAGAGGGAGTTTTACACTTCGACCGTTAACCTGATTTGGATAATGCCAACGTAGGAAACATAAGAATGGTTTTGCCGCGCTGCTTTCCTGCAGTGCGGCTTTTTGAATTTCAAAGGAGTAAAGGAGTTCTTGAGTAACATGAGTAACATGATTCAAAAGAAAGAGCAAAAAAGCAAACAGCAAACGGGCCATACCAACATGTTAAAAAAGCATACAGACAAGGCCGCTCCTGTAATGCTAATACTGATTTTGCTTATTTTATGGGAAGCTGTTGTTCGAATCAATCAGATTCCACTCTACGTATTGCCTTCTCCGTCATCTGTTTTACTTGCTGTTGTCACAGAATGGAAAAACTTGTTGAAACATGGATTGATTACAGTCGGCGAAGCGCTTGCAGGAATGGGTATTTCATTTATTGTCTCTATTGTGGTTGGTATTTTAATGGATCGTTTTCCAACCGTAAAAAAATGCATCTACCCACTTCTGATTGTCACCCAGACGGTACCGATGATTGTTCTGGCACCAATTTTAATTATTTATATGGGCTTTGGCATGGCCCCAAAGATTCTTACCGTTGTGTTGATGTGCTTTTTTCCGATTGCCGTTAGCTTTACAGATGGTATGGCTCATCTGGATAAGGGATTTGAAAATCTTGTGACATCTTATGGATCGAGGGGGGTTCAGGTTTACTGGCTGGTAAAACTTCCTGCTGCTTTTCCATCTTTGATTTCCGGTCTTAAGGTTGCTGCTACCTACAGTATCAGCGGCGCTGTTGTTGGAGAATGGATTGGCTCTCAGAGCGGACTTGGCTATTACTTGCTTCGTCTGAAAAATAATTACATGTTGGATAAGGTTTTTGCCTGTGTCCTTATCATTATTTTGTTAAGTCTCTGTATGAATGGTTTAATTGGTTTGTTCTACTATCTGTTTTTTCCCTCTCAACGAAAAAAGAAACGTGCGTAAGAATGCACATAAAAGTGTGTGAGAAGATACAACTGGCAGATCAGTTACATGACTCAATTTGAATTGAAACTGAATTTGAGTTGATATTTAGGTTGATATTCAATTTGAGTGCAACTATAAAAGCAATCACAAAAATGAGAAAAAAAGGAGAAATGATTATGAGAAGAAAAATGATGGGAAAACAAATGTGGATTCTTGGTGCTGCTGCAGCGTTAGTAGTAGCAGGTTCTTTTACTGAGTCTGCTCTTGCAGCTGGAAAAGAGACAAAAACAGAAGCGGAAACCAAATCAGAAAAGGAAAGCACCTCTGAGGTTTCTTCCGATGATTCAAATGACCTTGATGAAGTAACGGTTATTTTGGATTATGTTGCAAACACCAATCATACTGGAATGTATGTTGCACTCGATCAGGGACTTTATGAGGCAGAGGGACTTAAGGTAAACATTGTTGAACCGACCGAAGGTGCTACTGCAACCTTAGTTGCCGTTGGCAAGGGTGATTTTGGTATTAGCTATCAGGAGGATGTTACGATTGCACTTGCTTCTAAGGATCCGCTCCCGATTAAGGCAATTGCCACGATCATTCAGCACAATACCTCTGGATTTGCTACCTATACAGATAAAGATATCAAATCTCCTAAAGATTTTGAGGGAAAGACCTACGCTGGTTGGGGTGGTCCAGGTGAAGAGGCTGTCATCAAGGCTGTTATGACTCAGGACGGTGCTGACTTCTCTAAGCTGAACATGGTTATCTCAGATGGTTCAGGATTTGCAGCATTAAAGGATCAAGTTGATATCATGTGGTTCTTTGAAGGTTGGGATGTTGTTAAGTGTAAGCTTGCTGATTTTCCAATCAACTATATGGAACTTCGTCAGTTAGATGAGCGTCTGGACTACTACACTCCTGTTATTATCACAAATGATGAATTAGCCGAGAACAATCCAGATTTGGTAAAGCGCTTCTTAAAAGCAACAAGCGAGGGCTATGAGTACGCAATTGCCAATCCAAAGGAAAGTGCCGAGATTCTTCACAAGTATGCATCAGATTATGATATGGATCTGTTAAACGATTCACAAGAATATCTTTCTGCCAAGTACGCAGAGGATGCTGATCGCTGGGGTGAAATGAAGGATGAAGTATGGGACAATTATACGGATTTCATGGTAGAGTATGGTGTAATTGATGAGGCAATTCCAGCATCGGATTGCTATACCAATGAGTTTTTACCAAAGAGTGATACAAGCGACCAAAACGATATCATTGAGGAAAACAGCACTGGTGAAGAAAATAGTACTAGCGAGGAAAGCAAATAAGGCAATTGAATGTAAAACAATACAGAAAGGCAAAAGGCAAGAAGCTTATGAAACTGAGTGTTTCCGATTTATCTTTTTCTTATGCGACAGTACCGATTTTAAATGATATCCATTTTCAGGTGAATGAGGGAGAATTTGTTAGCATTCTTGGTCCGTCCGGATGTGGCAAATCGACTATTTTAAATCTGTTAGCAGGTTTGCTGCCACTTGAAACAGGGACCATTGAGGTCGATGGAAAACCAATTCATGGTGTCTCTGGCCATTTTGCCTACATGCCACAAAATGATCTTCTATTTCCGTGGAAAACCATTCTGGACAATGTATGTCTGTACGGAAGCATTCATGGTCACAAAAAAGAGGCACGCAATGAGGCGCTGAAAAATTTTGCTGCCTTTGGACTGGAGGGATATGAATCCGCCTATCCTTCTAGTCTGTCTGGTGGTATGCGTCAGCGTGCGGCCTTTTTACGCACTGCGCTTTGTGAAGCAGATATTTTATTGCTAGACGAACCCTTTGGCGCGTTAGACGTCATTTCAAGAGGTGATATGCAGGATTGGCTACTTTCTGTGCGTGAACGGTTAAACCGCACGGTTCTGCTTGTAACACACGACATGGACGAGGCCATTTATCTATCCGATCGTATTTTGATTCTTGGACAAAAGCCATCTAACATTGTACGGGAACTTGCTATTACAGAGAAAGGCAGAACAAGACAATGGTTATATGAACAGTCTGAACTTCGCAAGACCATTTATCAGACAATTATGGGAGGAAGCAGACAAGAATGATTTATGATGCACATGCCCATCTGGGTACTGAAATGGAACGTAAGATTCGCAGACAGACACCGATTGTTTCAATGGTCTGTGCGCAAGATCCACAGGAAGCCGCTTTTTTGCAGCAGCTTGTATCAGAGGAAGCGGAAACGCTAACGAAGAAAAAAACGGCAGAGGGTAATTGCCGCAACTGGCTTGTCCCGGCCTTTGGTCTTCATCCATGGCAAAGTGCCGCTTATTCCTTCGATGATATGAAACCTTTTCTTGAAAAAGCAGACATTATCGGAGAAATCGGTATGGACAATGTCTGGTGTGATATTCCACTCTCTCGTCAGCAACTTGTTTTTGAACAGCAGCTAGCCTTTGCCAGTGCACAGAAAAAGCCGGTTATTTTACATACCAAAGGCCAGGAAAAAGAGATTTCCAAACTGATTCGTCACTATCCAAACCGTTATCTGGTTCACTGGTATTCTGATTTGGATGGATTAGAAAATTTTCTGGATCAGGACTGCTATTTCACTCTTGGTCCTGATCTAAAGAAAAATCCTGCCGTACATAAGGTATTGGAATCTACCCCATTAAATCGTGTTCTTGTGGAGACTGATGGCTGGAGTGCAGTGGAATGGGCCTTCGAAGGAGATACCGAGTATCCAACTTATTTCGGATTACAACCATCCGATCACCTTTCTGTCGAAGCACTTCCTACTATTTTGTTTGGCAATATGAAAGAAATTGCTGCTTTTCATAAGCTTACGCTTGAAGAAGTTACACGGATACTTGAAAAGACCTTCCATTCGTTCATAGGAAAATGAACGGCCGGAAGGCCTTTCTGACTTTCTATTTTTTAGGAATCTGGCGCGGGAATCCTCGGCCATTCAATGACCGAGTAGGTCACGAGTGTTTTCCTAATATTATGAAAAGCTACGGTTTCTGAACAGTGGTGAATTTTTGGAACATTTCTCTGCATCAACTGCCAAAACAAACATCAATACATGAAGCGCATCCGACGGATTTGCTACATCTAACACATAGGTATCCGTCATGTGAAGCAGTTCTTTTGAGATCTCGGCAACTGTACAGCCATCCGCTGTTATAATTGAATAATCCCATTCCGTCCAACTGCCTTCAACATGCCAGCCATTGAAATCAATATTATATTTTGGCTTAAAAAACGTAAATTCTTTGCTGATACAACCAATATACTGACAATTATTTTCTTTGTCATATTCATAAATCTCAAATTTGGGAAGAAACGTAAGAATCTTCTCCTGTACAGTTCCCACATGTTGTTCGTTTCTATCATAAATATTCAGGCAATGCCCCAATGAAAGCTGTCCTTTTACTGTATATACTGTATTTCCCGATTCATCATAAATGTCATAGCTGTCAAACCATGAAAATATTCTTTGCCGAAATAATAATCTCATATAGTTCCTCCTATCACTTAGGCCAGGATCATCGCAAGATACCCCCACTCCCAGACAACATCTTCAAAGCTATCTTCCATATATTCATAAATATCTGCCTCTTCATATCCAGTCATACGACAAATCAAAACAATTGTGTCGCGCACGCGTTCGTATGTTAATGCACCATTTTCCATCCAATCGAGGAATAGAAAATGTTTGATTGTCACATATTCAAGTGCAATCCATTCCAGATGAACAAGAAAATCCTGCATAGTTCCCTCTGGAAGAAGACAGTCAGACTCGATCTCTTCTACCAAGAAGCTTCGCATTAGTTCCTGCCAGCTTGAGAAATCCTGATCAAATTCTGCCTTCTGCCTTGAAAATGGCAATGGTTCATCGTCTCCCAAGTTCTCTATTGTATCTTCTATTGTTTTTGCCTGATAAAGCACTTGTTCTAATTCTGTTTGATAAAGACCTTCTTTCTCATAGTTAGCTGTCAAATCTAAAAATAACTCATTCTGTTCCAAAAAAGCACTCTTTGCATCAGATGGAATCTGTTGAATTGCATCTGCAAGTTGTTTTTGAAGTGATGTACTCGTATACTCTTCTAAGCTTTTTGATGCAATTGCTGGATCATCTAATAAAATTCGCTGTAACTCCAACGCAGCAAAGAAAATGTGTTTTGAATTTTCCTGTGGCTCATATTCTTTTCTTCGCATCCAATCTGAAAAGATACTGCGCGCCTTACGCAGAATATCATTATCATCTTCTGAGCTACTATTGGTTTCAATGTAACGACAATCTGGATATTTTCGCATCAAATCAATGACAGCCGGGCAAGACGGCATCAAAAAAAGCTCCCTTCGGTCAGAAAACTCATGCACTTCTCTTGGAAAGATGCGACATGTTTCTGATAAAACATGATCTCCATACGTGCATACTAGTCGGCATAGCTTCTTTTCATCCAGAAATGGACATAAATGCTTTTTATTTAACGCAATAACATGGCTTCCATCTTTTTTGCCTGTGTACTGACTAAGATTTTTTCGGATTGGATGAACCTCTTTTGGCGGTTCTAATGTCTTCCATTTTTGGTTTGTCTCGTCATCTACGCCTATTTTCCATTCACGGCAACAGGTCATCGGACATTTATCTGCGATACAGACAAATTCATCATAATATTCTGGTTTTCTGGTTTCCATAATACTCCTTTTTAGTTTTATTTCAGCTGTTTATGCTTGTTGTTTTTGTGAGTAAATGTGTGTGTTGAGAAATAAAATTTTGGGGTGGAAAGTTTTGCTATTTAAAGTTATGCTACTTTTATGTTATGCAGTATATATGAGTAGCTCTTTGCTTTCCTTTCTCTATCTTTTCAATTTGACCAATTGACTAACACCCCACTTCAAATATTAAAATCTTCTCTCTGTTATCCTCCCCATCAAATAAATCTCTACAGTCAATCTCATCCGAAAATAAAATCTCATCCTGCGTCATCAACCAACTGACATATTCATCTGATGGATAATAAAAAAGAAGCTGCAATGGTCTTGGATTTTCGTAATAGGAATCAAGGATTCTCGCTACTACCCTCTTTAAAATTTCCACTGAAAAGGGATTAAAGAAATAGCAAAAGCTCACATCAGTCGGCACTTCATACTTCTCTGCATTTGCTAGAACAAACTGAGTGCGTCCACCGGATACCGCATGTTCTTTATTCTCTTCTGCCCCAGCAAAAATTCGCTCGTCGTACTCAATTCCAATAGATTGACACCTGGTCTGATAAGACAGAAAAAAGCACACTCTTCCCTTTCCTGTTCCATAATCAATAAGTTTTTGTTTCTTTTGAATCAGACCACTATTTGCCAGACGCTCCAACACACAGTACGGTGTCGGCTCATATGGATAACAAAATGCATCTGCATGACTGTCATCACGTCCTGTTGTCTTAATCTTTAGCATCTTATCCCATTGACTTTCCTTCTGTACTTCACTCTGTCCCATCATCCATGCTCCTTTTTTCTGTCTCTAGCTGCTTCTTTTTATGCTTTGTCTGTGTCTTACCACTTTGATCCATTGATTCTGTGACTTTCGTATCCTGCAATTCACCATTTTCAGGTGCAAGCAGATCGGAAATGGTGTAACCACGCTTTGTTCCTGGCAGCTGTACAGCGGAGGAAAGACCGACACTCTGCATCTGAAACGCGTATGCCTCGCTGATTCCGGTATACTGAGCCGTGCTGGTGCCTTTTGCGCCATCCGACATCAAAAAGCGATGAATTGCTGCACTTCGAATAGAAATCAGTGAATACGGCTCTAATATAGCCCCAGAATCAATTGCCGCCTGCTGTGCCTTACGGCAAGCCCGCTGAAGTACGGATGCCCGCATTTGACCACCATATTTGTTGTGAAGAAGCCAATCGTCACCATAGTAGCCACCCGCAGAAAAGAAATGCTCAATTTCTTCCATTAAATCTTCCCGGATGACAATCAGACGTTTGGCCTTTCCTGGGACAGACAACATACAAGTACCATTCTCTTCATTTCGAATAAAGGAGTCCGTCTGAAGCTCAATGATCTCGCTTGGTGCAAGCGCACATTCATAGGCAAGAAGTGCTGCAATGTATACTTGAAGATCAGCCTTTTTCATTGCCTGAAGAATGGTTGCCATCTGTGCTGCCGTCGGGTATTTGTTTACCTTCGGTGTCGGTGCATGTGCTGGATTTAAAAATGATTCTTCCAGATTTGCATATTCTGGATATTTCGTGCTGTAAAATTCAAGAAAGCCAATAATCGCATAATAGCGAATACGCGACGTGGAAACGGAAATTTCACGCCTTACAATCTGATCTGGCATCGTCTTATTTACATACGAAACCCATTCCTGTGGCTCAATCTCATGAATTGGCTTTCGATAAAAGTCACATACCAAAAGAATTGCACCAATATAAGTAGAACGTGTTCTTTGATTTTTCAGTGTCTTTTCCCACTGATCCAAAATCAAAAGATCTTCTGTGCTAAAGGTGTAATTTTTTTGCTCTGCCAGAAGCTTTTCTGCTGAATTTCTTCGGTGCTTTCGCTTGTCATGTTGTTCAGGCTGAGAGTTTTCTTTTCTTTTTTTGTCCTCTGCTTTGTCTTCCATTGCGTTTTCCTCTTTCTTATGCTGTTAAGTTAATGGGGTATGGTCGTGAATTTCTGTCTTTTAAGTTATGCTACTTTTATGTTATTGTTATATCAAAAAAAATCTTTCTTGTCAAGCAAAAAACTGTCGCAGAACCATTATTCATTTTCTCTGTGACAGTTTTCTTATATTTCTTATAATGTATTTTTAATTTTATTTTTCAAATTCATTTAACAGCCAGGCAAACCCTCGTGCGGTACGCTCTGTCGTATTCTGGAAGTGATTGCCTTTATTCCATTCAAGGATACAGTTCTGTTTTGAAAGAATGGGCTGCAAAATATCCTGCATAGCCCGGATATTCTCTCCCACAACGGCCATCGTACGATTCCTTGTCTTTTCCTCGCGATCACCAAGACTAAAATATACCTTTTGTACATGAGGAATATGCGTCTTTGCGTATGCCATCCATCCAGGAAACCAAACAGATGGAGAAACTGCCGCTACCCCACAAAAAAGCTCAGACTGATATCCTGCCCAAAGTGCAAACAACCCGGCAAGTGAATAACCGCCTACAAGAATCGGAAGGTCCACTGTTATTCCATCCTGTCCATATTTTAGGAAGATTTCTGGAAGAAAAATGGTTTCGATTCGTTTCAAAAACGCCTCCGCCTGGCCACCAAATGCCTCTTTTCCAAACACAGGCTCTGCCTCCCACACTGAAAGATCCCGGTTCCAACTCTCTACCGAAATGCCAATTAGACAAAATGGGATCGACACCTGTTTTCTGATAAAATCAGCCTCTGCCACCAGCGCCTTTAATCCTTCTTTGTCTGTCGGTTGCAGCAAAATATACTTTGGGTCAAAATTTCCAATCAAAATACATTCTGTTTCGTCAATTAACACGGTTTCTTTTCGCATGGTTTCATTGCTATTTTTCTTCTCATCTTTCTTTTTCCTATTTTGTTTCTCTTTATCGTCTTCCATAGCCCTGTCCACATCCCGGAGCATCTTTTGTGTCCTGCTCGGCGTAGTAATTTGCGTGAAATTCCATGTTAATCTGAGCAATTTCCTTCTCACCCTTAATATAGGCATCATACATATCCCACAGATCAATTCCACAGTTGTCACTGCAGCCATCATCATCTGGAATCCATTCCCTTATCAATGCAATGCGCTCTTCCTTTGTGGTATCCTTAATTAAAATACTCTTACTCATTCTCTTCTAACCATGCCTTTCCAAATCAATTTGAATAAAGTGATTGAATCAACCTACTCACTTGTTTGCATTCTGTGCTTCGATGCGCTCTGCCAAATCACTCAGATATACCCAGCGATCCATTTTCTGATCAAGGAGTGATTCACTTTCTTCCTTCTTCTCTGACAGCTCACGAAGGCGCACAAAATCGGTTGCCGCCGCGCTCATATCCTTTTCAAGCTGTTCAAGCGTTTCCTCCAATTTCTGGATATCCTCCTCAATTGTATTATACTCGCGCTGCTCCTGATAGCTAAACCGAAGCTTCTGCTCCCTGGTAGGCTTTCGTCCCACCTGCTCCTCTGCCTTTTGTTTTTTCTTTTCCTTCTCGCGCTCTGCTTGTTGCTTTTCTTCCTCCTCTGCCTGGCGTACCGCTGCATAATCGCTGTAACCACCCTCATACTGTCGAAGCGTATGGTCCTCCTCAAATGCAAACATACGAGTCACGCAGCGATCCAGAAAATAGCGATCATGCGATACCGTCACTACAATACCCTCAAAACGGTCCAGATAATCCTCTAAAACCTCCATCGTACGAATATCCAGATCATTGGCCGGCTCATCGAGCAACAGAAAATTTGGTTCCTCCATCAAGACACGAAGAAGATACAGACGCTTTTTCTCACCACCAGAAAGACTGCGAATTAGCTGCTGCTGAACAACCGGTGGAAACAAAAAGCGATCTAGCATAACCGATGCGGATACACTTCCATCTGGTGTGCGCACATATTCTGCCGTGTCACGAATGTAATCAATCACGCGCTTATCTGGATCCATATAGGCAACACCTGCCGACGGATCGGTTGCGATCTCCTGTGTATAGTAGCCAATTTTAAGCGTAATACCAGCCTTCCTCGTTCCGGCAAGCGGCGGCACTGTTCCCGCTAAAATCTTCATCAGAGTGGTCTTTCCACAACCGTTTGCTCCGACAATACCGATTCTGTCTCCCTTTAAAAAGATATAATTGAAGTCATGGAAACACTCATGTCCCGGATAACCGCCTGCCAAATTTTCGACCTCCAGTGTTGTCTTTCCAAGACGACTTGCCACACTGTCTAACTGCACGGTGCGATCTCGTACCGGACCACGCTGTTCCTGTAAATTTTCAATTCGCTGAATATGCGCTTTTTGCTTTGTTGAACGCGCACGTGCGCCACGATTAAGCCATTCCAGTTCGGTACGTAAAAGATTCTTTCGCTTTGCTGCCGCCGAATCCTCATTTTGCTCTCGCTCTGCCTTTTTCTCCAGATAACCCGAATAATTTGTCTCATAGGAATACAGATTTCCATGATCAAGCTCCGTAATCCGATTTGTTACCTGATCTAGAAAATAGCGATCATGTGTTACCATAATCATGGCTCCGCGATAACGCTTCAGATACTCCTCCAACCAGTCCGCCATCTTAGTATCCAGATGGTTTGTCGGCTCATCCAAGATCAAGATATCTGCCGGGCGAAGCAATGTCTTTGCAAGCGCCGCTCGCTTTTTTTGTCCTCCAGAGAGCTGTCCACACGGCTGATTAAAATTTCCTAGCTCAAATGTCGTCAAAAGTGTCTTTGCATCCGGCTCTAGCTGCCAGCGATCCTCTTCTGGCTCTCCATGCAGAACATATTCAAGTACACTCTCTTCTGGCGGCATCTGTGGATTTTGTTCCAGAAAACGAATGACCACATGATTTGCTACGGTACGTGTGCCCTCATCCGGTTCTTCCTTTCCTGCCAAAATCCGAAGTAATGTTGACTTTCCAGTTCCATTGATTCCAATGATTCCAACCTTCTCGCCCTCATTCAAATAAAAGTCCGCATTTTTTAGCAGTACCTTTTCTCCATAGTTTTTCTGTGCCTGTTCCAAAGACAATAAATTCATAGTTTCTCCTGTTCTTTTTTTGTTTCAATTCATTACTCTTTTTCTCGCCCGGCAATCAAACCATTTGATCCGGTTGCCAGATAAAAGACACCATATGTGCGGCAATCACCATCCATCGCATTAATCTCACCGTACATCTGCTCATCCGTATTGATCCGCTCAATCGTAAACGTAACTTGTTTTTTGCAAGTAATCCGGATTTACTACATGAATTGGTTTTCCCTGCACATAAGCAGCCAAATTTGCCACAGCAATGTCCATCAATCGTTGACGTGTTTCCTTTGCTGCCCATGCAATATGTGGTGTAATAAATACATTTGGCGCCGTCAATAGTGGACTATCCTCTGGAATTGGCTCTATCTCTACGACATCCATTGCCGCATAGGAAACCTTTCCTGAAGCGAGTGCATTTGCAAGATCCTGTTCACAGATTAGCGGACCTCTTGCTGTATTTAACAAAATCACACCATCCTTCATCCGATCGATGCTATCTTTATTGACCATTGCCCGGTTTTCTTTTGTTAATGGACAATGAAGACTGATGATATCGGATATCTGATACAGTTCTTCTAAACTAACTGACTTTATATGTTCGCCTAGCAATTCTTCTTTGATTCCATGATGACCGTAAGCAACTACCTCCATGCCAAACGCCACTGCCAGCCGGGCAACTGCCTGGCCAATACTGCCAAAACCGATAATTCCGATTGTCTTTTTGGCAAGTTCCATCGTTGGATAGCTCCAGAAGCAAAAATCTGGGCAGCTGCTCCATTTTCCTGACAATACTTGCTCAGAATGAGCACCCACATGATGGCAAATTTCCAATAACAAAGCCATTGTTAGCTGTGCTACTGCCTGTGTACTATAATTCGGAATGTTGCTGACTGGAATGTTACGCTCATTTGCTGCATCCAAATCCACCGTATTATAACCAGTAGAGAGTGTCCCAATAAAGCGAAGCGCATGGCTCGCCTCGATCATTTCTCTAGTAATCACAGTCTTATTGGTAAAGACAACCTCTGCGTCCACCATACGCGCACAGACAAGGTCTTTAGGCGTTCGATCATAAATCGTTACCTCTCCAAACTGACGAAATCCATCCCAACTCAAATCGCCTGGATTTTCCGTATATCCATCCAATACTACAATTTTCATAGTAGGTTCTCCTTTGTTTTTGATTACTGTCCTTTTATAATAAACCTTCAAACTTGCTTCCATGAAATGGTGAACATTGTTTTGGGGACAAACGACAATCAATAAATGGTGTCAATTTTGAAATACTCATATTTTTCTCCTTCTTAAAAACAATTTTTTCACTTAACTTTCAAAACAAATCCCACATTTTTTAAACTTTTCTGTAGATACAACGCCTTTTTCATTCAAGACATTTTCATCTGCGCTTATATTTTTCAACGATCCAATCACATTTCCATTCTCTGTTACCCGACTAAGTACACATTCCCACGTAACCGGAAATTCTTCAAAAGCAGGTGCATTGACAAATTTCGATTGAATTGCAGTCCAGTTTCTTTTTTTTATCTTACACGATCCACTTTTTTCAACGAATTTACTTCTCTCTTTCTCCTCTTTTGAAAATCGTTTATCCTTATCTTCTCTTTTCTTATCTACATTTTTTGCATCTGCAAAATTCACTGTAAATGCCTTATTTTCCAAAATATTTTTAAATGCACTTCCATTGTGGCTAATGCTTAGTTCGATCATATCCGATCGACAAAGAGTGCCATAAAATGCATTTACTGCATTCGGTGTACCATCTCCATCATAAGTTCCAATAACAAGTATTGGAAGTGGATAAAACCATGATTTCCTTCCAATATTTTTACGCATATAGCTCCTCCCTACCTTTTACCACTAGCTTCTCTTTACTACAGCTGCTACCTTGCCTAGTCTGGCCATCTTGACCCCTCAGACAAATCATTCTGAATTAACCATTGATCCTCAACGGAAAGAATTTTTGTTTCTCCCTTATCATTTACCAACGTCACCGATACTTGGGGATTTGCTCCAGGTTCCAACTCCTCGCAGCCATACTCTCCATCAAATATATGTTTAATTTTCCACATTACCGAGTTCGGCCTCCTATTTATATTTTCATTTCTGATATCTTATCATACCAAATTTGGCTGTAAAACGCAATCACAATTATAGACATTTCTGGTATTTTCAACAATATACTACTGCTTTTGGTATTTTTTACCACTATTGGATAGTTTTTGACTATTTTTGTTGCTATAAGCAAGTTATTTCTCCTATCTATCGGATATATTCTTATATTAGGAGGTATTATCTATGGACTTTGAACAAATAGGAATGCGCATTAAACTCTGTCGAAAACAAAAACACCTAACACAGGAAAAACTTGCCGAACGTCTCGATGTTTCTCCTCATTATGTCTACGAGCTAGAACGTGGTGTAAAGACTATGAGTCTGTACACACTTAACGATCTTTCACGATGTCTGGAAGTCTCAAGCGACTATCTGCTCTACGGAAAACCAAATACATATCATAACGAACTGCCAGAGGATGCTCTGTCCGTAATGATTCGTGATCTTCCAATGCAGCAGCGAAATCGCCTTGCAGATCTGCTCAAGGCGATGTTACCTTATCTCTCACTCGAAGACACGAAACATACAAAGCAAAAGCAATTATAAAAATCCTGAAACACAGAGTAAGCAGAAAAATAGCGCACATCAAACTCAAAACAACAATCCTGTAGTAATTTCATTCTAACCGCTGCAGGATTGTTGTTTTTCTCTCTTATAAAGGCACTATTAACCAAGGGCAAAAACTTCTTGAATTAAGCAAATAAAAAACAGGCAATTGCGAACTATTTCGTAATTGCCTGTTTTTCTTAGACTGTAAAGGGTTCTGTTTTCATAGTTTTCAGTTTTTTCACCGATTCTCCCGGTATCAATTCTCCTTCAAAAATCAGTTGCTGAACATTTGTCTTTTTCTTTATACTATCAAAAAGAAGTTTGATTGTTTCTCTTGCCATTTTTTCTGCCGGCTGCCGAATTGTCGTAATGGCAGGATTATAATAGGCCGCCATTTCTGTTCCATCAAATCCTGCTACGGATATATCCTCCGGAACCCTTTTCCCTGCATCAATCAGCGCACGAACCGCACCAATTGCTAAACTGTCAGAAATAGCAAAAATCGCCGTACATTCTACCCCATCTTCTAAAAGTGCTTTGGTCATACGATAGCCGCTTGCCATAGAATAACTGTCCACTTCTGGATCCATATGGTAGATTCGTTTTTCGTCCACTGGAATATTATGTGCCTCCAACGCTTTTTTATAACCGATTAGACGAAGTGCACCGATACTCACATCATTTTTATTCGAGCAAATAAGTGCGATCTTTTCATGTCCTTGGCTGATTAGATACTCTGTCATACGATAACTCTCCTTTACGTCATTTACTGACACAAAAGAATAATCATTTTTGTATTCTTTTCCCAAAAGACTTACCGTACTCAAAACAAACGGCACCGGAATCTTTTTCAGCTGTTCCTGTGGATGAGATGCAATACCACCCAAGAATACAATTCCTCTCAGCCTTTTTTCTTTCTCCAATTCCAAAGCCACTTCTGTTTCATCCTGCCATGCATCTACATGCTGAAGAACTAACGAATATTTCTTTTTCTGGATTTCTTCTTCAAAGACCTTAATCATGCTATTAAAAAATGGATTGCTGATTCCTTTAATCAAAATGGCAATAGCTCTGGCATCGGAACGTTTCAAATTACGTGCACTGTTATTCGGCACATAATTGTTTTCTTTGATGACCTGCATGATCATCTCTTTCGTCTCTGGGTTGATATCCGGATGATTGTTAATCGCCCGAGATACGGTACTGACTCCTACACCACAGACACGTGCCACGTCCTTGATCGTAATACTTTTCATGCCTTCACCTCTTTATTTGTCTGTGTTTAGCCTTTTACTGCACCGGCAACAACACCTTCTATAATATATCTTTGACAGAAGAGATAGAAAATAATGATCGGAATGATAGCCAAAACCAGAACACCCATCATGGCACCCATATCAACAGAACCGTAACCGCCTTTCAAATACTGAACGGCAATCGGAATGGTGATATATTTTTTCAGATCCAGCACCAGATACGGAAGTAGGTAGTCATTCCAAATCCACATGGTCTGAAGAATTGCAACTGTCACACAAGTTGGCTTTAAGACCGGGAGCACTACACCAAAAAAGGTCTGCAGTGGATTGCAACCATCGATCATTGCTGCCTCTTCAATCTCTATCGGAATGGACTTGACAAATCCAGTAAACATAAAGACCGAAAGTCCTGCTCCAAATCCGAGATAAATAATCCAAAGTCCCCAAGGAGTGTTAAATTTCAATGTATTTGCCAGCTTTGATAGTGTAAACATTTCCATCTGAAATGGCACGATCATAGCAAAAAGACACAGATAATAAATTGCCTTCGTTACTGCATTTTTTACACGGACAATGTACCAGGCACACATGGAGGTACACAGAATGATTAAAAATACAGAACCAACCGTGATAACTGTACTCCATTTCGCACCCTCAAAGAAATTGGCCTGTTTAATGCCACGGATGTAATTGTCTAGTCCCACATACATTTTTCCGGTAGGAATAGCAAACGGCTTTCGGCTAATATAAGCCTTCTTCTTAAAGGAATTCATCAAAACCAGCAGAATTGGGAACATATATCCAATGGAAATAATGCTAAAAATGACCGTAAAAAGTCCACCATGTTTTACTCTTTTCTTTTTCATTACTGCTGAACCTCCTTTCTTCTAGTCAGGTAGTTCTGCGTCAGAGCAATCGCTGCAACCAGAATAAAGAAAATCACTGCCTTTGCCTGACCAACACCTTCATAGCCGGTTCTTCCATAAAAAGTATTATAAATATTCAATGCAAGCATTTCAGACATCTTGGACGGTTCTCCATTGGTCAAAGCCAAGTTCTGATCAAAAAGCTTAAAGGAATTGGTAAGTGTCAGGAACGTACAAACCGTAATCGAAGGCATCACCATCGGAATCGTAACTTTTCTTAAGATCTGCCACCTTGTTGCGCCGTCAATCTCAGCAGCCTCAATTAACTCACTAGGAATATTCTGAATACCTGCAATATAAATGATCATCATATAACCGATCTGCTGCCAACACATTAAAATCATCAGTCCCCAGAAACCAAAGGTAGCGGAGTAGGTCAGGGTACGGCTAAAATTCATCAGAATACCGTTTAAAAGCAACTGCCAAATATAACCGAGCACGATACCACCAATCAGATTTGGCATAAAAAATACAGTACGAAAAATGTTGGTTCCTTTAAAACCTTTTGTCAGTAAAAGTGCCACTGCAAAGGCCAACACGTTAATCAAAATTACACTAACTACTGTAAATGCTGCTGTATACCAGAACGCATGGACAAAAGTATCATCCGTAAATACCTTGGCATAATTCGAAAATCCAACAAATTTTGCATCATTGACAGTTGTAAACTTGCAGAAGGACAGATAAACACCTTCCACAAAAGGAATAATAAATCCCAACGTAAATGCGATCATCGTTGGAAGCACGAAGATCGGAAAATATCTCTTAATTGCTTTTTCCATAATGCTCACCTTTCTAACCTTAAGATTTTGCCGGATAGCGCCAGGAAAGCTTCCTGTCTGGCAAAAAGAAAGGCAGGCGATCTCTCGCCCGCCCTTTTTGTCACTGCTATTTACTTAGCCTCGGTTGATGCTTCTGTATCTGCTTCCGTATCGGCTTCTGTGGCATCCTCTGCTTCTTCGCTATTTAACTCAGCATATTCAGTCGCCCAATCATCAACAAATGCAGTCTTTACTGCATCCCAGTCACCAGTTCCCTGTGCATACTCAAGAAGTGCACTGCCTACACCGTTTTTCCAATTCTCAGACGGCATTGTGGTGAAGCACCATGCAACAGACTCTTTGCCTGCATCAATATACTCATTTGCTGCGGTTACCAGTGGATTCTGTGCCTGATACTCATCTGTGAAAGTGTCAAACGGTGTTACAAAGCCCATATCCTTAGACAGAGAAGTTCTTCCCTCATCGCTCGTGATTACCCAGTTTATGAAATCTAATGTTGCCTGAATATCTTCCTCAGATGCCTGACTATTTACACACCAATAGTTCTCACTTCCAGTACACAGGCCTTGATTTTCCTCACCCTCTACACCAATATAGATCGGGAGCATGCCCAGATCCTCGTCTGCTACTTCATTATCTTTGATATCATTATAAGCCCAGGTTCCATTCTGATAGA
This sequence comes from Lachnospiraceae bacterium, assembly GCA_052273485.1. GTDB lineage: Bacteria > Bacillota > Clostridia > Lachnospirales > Lachnospiraceae > Anthropogastromicrobium. Next base: position 15,100 of record DAVZID010000024.1, on the reverse strand, counting down.
AAACGGCTTCGCCAAGTGCAAATTCGGAAGCTGCATCCTCACCAGTCTTACTAGAAAGTACAGTCGGCTCACAGGTGGAATCTGTGATATACAAATCAAAAATCTGCTTGTAGTTATCAAGGTAGGTTCCCTTGATCGCATCGGTAGAGCTAATGCCGTCTGCCTTGTACTCATAATAGATCGGCAGGTTTGCCAGATGAGTCTTAAATCTCCAGTCTGAAGAAGAATCAAATCCTGTAGAAGCGAAAGCACCTTCAATTCCCAGATCATCTTTCTTTGCCTGAATATCATCTGCTACTGCTTTCAAAGTTTCAAAATTGTTGATCTCGTCAACAGAAGAAACAACTGCTCCATCAGTTGCGAAATAATCGTTTAAAAGTTTTTTGTTATAAATCAGTCCATACGTCTCAATTACATAAGCAATACCCTGTACAGCGCCATCATCATTTTTCAGTGCGAAATCATCACTCTTCAGATGTTTGTATACTTCGCTGTCTTTCAGATCATAACAATAGTCCTTCCAGGTAGCCAAACCAACCGGACCATTTACCTGAAACAGAGTTGGTGCCTCCGCCTTTGCCATTTCGGATTTTAAAGCGGACTCATAAGTTCCAGAAGCTGCGGTAACAACGTCTACCTGCACACCAGTCTCATCGGTGTATTTTTCTGCCAGTTCCTTCCACTGATCGGCCTGCTCTGGTTTGAAGTTCAAGTAATAAACCTTTCCAGTTGCCTCATCTGCTGATACCAATGTAGCCGGGAGCATACCCATTGCCATGGTTGCTGAAAGTCCAAGTGCTGCGATTTTCTTTACATTTTTCATCTTAAAAACCCTTCCTTTCATAAAATAAATGAATCGTTTGTTCCGACTGGAATGTTCTGGAAACATTGTTAGAAACGTTTCCGGTAACGTTTCCGGTTGATAGTTTCATATTACCACCAATTATATGATTTGACAAGTATTTTTTCAAAGTTTTTTTGTTATTTGTTAATTTTGTTTGGTTTTATTTTATGCTTTTGTGCATTTCATACATGTTTTCTCCTTATTTTTTTATTAAAAACATGTTTTTGTTATTTTTGTTCGGTAGCATATCTATATAGCGAACTCCTCGGTCATTGAATGACCGAGGAGTCCCGCGCCAGATTCCCAAAGACGTTTTCTTTAAACAAATACAGACAAATTTGGATTTTCACTGAGGTATCTTTTTATCAAACACCTTTCTTGGAATTTCCTATATTTGTATTATACAGGAAGCTCCTCTGTATCCGCAATGCAACTGTTTTTTCCTGTTCTGATTCTATACATCTTTCAGTTGTTTTTTAATTTGTTTCAATTCGTATATGACTGCCAGGACCATCTGCTCCCATTGTCTTTGTAACAAAAATTTTTTTATTGATTGAATCTTTTAACTCTGCCACATGGGAAATAATGCCGACCATGCGATTTCCGTCTGCCAGATTTGCCAATGCCTTCAATGCCTGTGAAAGCGCTGCTTCATCCAATGAACCAAATCCTTCATCCACAAACATGGTATCAATCTGGATTCCCCCCGCTCCAGACTGAATCTCATCAGAAAGACCCAGTGCAAGAGACAATGTTGCCTGAAAACTCTCACCACCGGAAAGCGTTCGCACACTGCGCTCACTTCCATTATAATGATCGACGACATTTAAATCCAGCCCTGCTTTTTCTTTTTTGTTCTCAGGATCTTCTCGACGCTTTAACTCATACTGCCCTTGGCTCATCGTCATTAACCGAAGATTTGCCCGACGTAAAATTCGTTCAAAATATGCCATCTGCACATAGGTTTCCAACTCAATTTTCGGTTTGCCTGAAACCTGACCATTGGCCGTATTGGAAAGCTCGCGCACCCAAACATATTTTTTCTCCGTCTCCTGCATTCCTGCCTGCCGCTTTTTTGCACTCAAAAGTACTGCACGATTCTTCTCATTTTCGGCAAACTGTATCCGACATTCCTGCGATACCTGTTCTTTTTGAAGTGCTAGCACTTCCTGCTCCTGTTTTCGCAATTCCTCGTCAGGCATAGCGCCGTCATATGCTTCCAACATTACGGACAGCTGCTTTTTCCCCTCCTCTATGCCATTTTTTAAAATTTGTTCATCTGCCTGTAAACGCTGTAATTGCTGCTGAGCGGTCTGATAAGCCTGCTCTAACTGCTTTTGCTCCTGCTCATTTTCTGTAAGCTGCTTCTGTAAAAGCATCAAAAGTACGTCTACATTCTGTTTCTCATTCCATTGCGGATTCTGTACCTGCAATGCATCATAGTCTTGTCTCAGCCGATTTTCTCGCTCGTTCTGTGTAGCTCGTTCTTTTGCAATTGCAAGTTCCATCTGTAAAAGTTCTTCATCCGCCTTCTCCTTCTGGGTTTGCTCCTGCAAAAGCTCTTTTTGCATCTTATCTTTCTGCATGGTCTGTTCCTGAAGCCTATCAACCTGCTTCTTTTTTTCTTCATACAAAATTTCCAATTCAAGATCACTTTGTACCTGTATTTGACTTTGTATTTGCATCTGCGAAATCTGTGTTGCGATGCTTTTTACCTGCTGTACCTGCGCCGCATACGCTTCTTTTTTCTTTTGGAGCTGTTCTCCTGTAAGTTGCTGCTTTTCCCGCATTTTTGTAAGCTCTGCTTCTGTGCAATGATACAACTTGCTTTGCTGCATCAATTGAACCTGTTTGGTCAACAGCTGCCCTTTTTCCAAAGAAAGCCGTTTAAAGCCATTCTCCAAAACGGCCTCTGCCTCCTCACTCGTCTGAATTGATGGCAAAACACTTTCACGCTTCTGCCATTCTGTTACCTCTGCCAATACGTTCTGACGCAGCTTCTGGATCTGATCATAGTGTGCTTTCGCCGCAGCACCCGCCTGTTCCGCTTTCTTTTGAGCTGCATCTGCCTTTTTTCGCTTTTCATCTAGCTGCTCACGACTCACCGTCTGCTCTTTCTTTGCCGCTAGTACAGGATGATGCACCGAACCGCACACTGGACACGGCTGCCCTTCTGCAAGCCGATCTGCCAAAATTCCGGCTTGCGCATTCAAATAGTCCATCCATGCCACTTTCCATTCGAACTGACTATTTTCATAGGCTGCCATATACGCTTTATACTGCTTTTGAAGCTGTATATAAGTATACTCCTGCTCTCGTTCTTCTTCTAGCTTTTCCTTTAACTTGGTCAATTCTTCAGACTGATGACCATTTTCCTTCAGTTGTGCTTTTATCTGTTCTAGGAGAATATCACTGTTCTTAAGTGTTTCACTGAGAGTTTCTTTTTGACGAATTGTTTCTTCCAGCCGAGTATACAACTGTTCCTGCTGTGCAATCACTTTTGTCTGTTCTATTTTGCAGTCACAAGCATTTTTGTAGTCCTGGCAAAGTGCCTGAAGCTGCTCAATCTGCTTTTTCTGTGCAAGCGCCTGGGAATACTGGACCTCACAGTTTTTTACTAATTCCAGCTTCTGACTTAACCCTTCAATGTGCTGCACTCGCACTTTTTTTCTTTGCTCCTGATTTCGATGCTCCTCTTCTTTAGACTGCAATTTTATTTTATCCTGTGCCAATTGTTTTTCTGCTGTCTGAATGGCTTCGCACACCTGCTTATCCTGCTGCAAACGATGTTTTTTATTCTCCAGTTCTTTTTGCCTTGGCTGCTGCCTTACTTGCTCCTGCAAAAAATCCTGTGCCTCTGCCACCTTTGGCAAAAGCGCTTCCAGCCTTTGTTCTTTTTCGCTTAGATTTTCACATGTTTCCTTATAACGCTGAAGCTTTTCTTCACGAACTGCAAGCACACGCTGCCCGTCTGAGAGCTGTTCCTCCTTCTGCTTAAGTGTCTGATATCGTTTCTCTCCCAACGACAAAAATCCTTCAATTAATTCAATTGCCCGAAGCGTCTGCCCATCAAATCCATTTTTCTTCAACGTATTCCATTCCGCTTCATCCATCGAACCGTTCGGGCAAACTGCTGTGCTTAGCTCCTGACTGATGCCTTTTCGAAAATCTTCATATGCTTCTTTTTGTCTGCTTAATTCCACCTTGAGCGCATCCTGCAGCTGCTGAAATTTTTCTGTGTGGAAAATTCGTCTAAAAATTTCTTTTCGCATCGCCGTATCTGCAAGTAACAGCTTCTGAAAATCCCCCTGCGCAATCATAACAATTTGCGTAAACTGACGATAATCCAATCCAAGAATTTCAGTTACCGCTTTTGTGACATCCTTCGATTTTGAAACAATCGGACGATCGAACTCAGACAAATATTCAAGCTCGGCCTCTGCCCGCTGCAGCGTCGTCCCTGTTCCTCGTCCTTTTGGGCGCTGATACTCTGGATTTCGTTTTACACGGTACTGTTTTTTCTGATAACAAAAGACAAGCTCCACATACGTTTTTGTCTCTGGCTTTGCATATTTGCTTCGAAACATCTGCGGATCACGCACCGCACCACTGGCTTCTCCATATAATGCAAATGTGATCGCATCAAAAAGACTTGTTTTTCCTGCTCCGGTGTCACCTGTAATCAAATACACACCCTGCGTTCCCAATTGTTCAAAATCAATCGTGATCTCACCCGGATATGGTCCGAACGCGCTGACCGTCAACCTCTGTGGTCTCATATTGTCTCCTCCTCTAGCCGTACGAAAAACTCCTTTACGAAACGCTGCTGTTCTTTGCTCATTGGCTGATTGTTCTGCTTTTCATAAAGGTCTTCGAATAATTCTTGCTCTGTCTTTTGCTGTGTGGCCTCCTGTGGCTCGATTGTCTGCTGCATTTTTGTTCTCTGATTATCATACGTTAAGCTTAACAGATTCGGATAAATCGTGCGAAGCTTCTGCATTCCGTCTGGAATATCCTCCTCATCTGTCAATGTGATCTGTACATAGTCATCTGTATTGATTTCCTGATAAAAAGTGCGCGCAGTCACTTCCATATAAGAACCATGGATTGTCCTTAGATCACGTTTGGGAATCAGTGGAATCGTGCGAATGGCAATATCGTTCTTTTTTCTCATCTCAATCACGGTGACCGACTTTTCCTGTTCGGCCTCAGAAACGGAATATTTTAATGGAGTCCCACAATAACGCACCCTATTTACTGCTTTGTTCCTTGCTTCCTTCACGGTTTGATTCACCGCTTCATTTGTTGCTTCATTTGTTGCTTCATTCATTACTTCATTCGTCATGTTTTTCCATTTTCCTACATTCTGTGGGCTATGAATATGACCAAGCGCAGTATAATCAAAGACTTCAAATATAGAGGCATCCACGTTATCGACTCCTCCAACCACAATATCCTCTGAGTCACACCGTCCTGCCCCCGTGACAAACTGATGCGCCACCAAAATATTTCGCTTTGACGGATCAATATCCATGCGTTGCACAGCCGCGAAAACTGCATCCTGATAGGTTTGAATTTCCTCCTGTCCTAGCGCATGGCGAACAATGGAAGGACGAACAAACGGAAGCAAATACACCAGAACTTCCCCGAATTCGTCCATCAATGTAATTTTTTGTGTACTGCCATCATACACCGACGACAAATGTACTCCAGATCGTTTCATGAACTCTGCGCCAAATGCGATACGCTCCGCAGAATCATGATTTCCACTGACTGCACATACCTGGATCTTCTGCGATACCAGTGCGTTAAAAAACCAGTCCAACATCGTAACAGCCTCCGCTGGTGGAATGGGTCTGTCATAGATATCTCCTGCCAGAATGAGTGCATCAGTGTGTTCCTCTACACAAATTTTGACAATTTGTTCCAGAATATAGCGCTGGTCCTCCAGCATTGAAAATTCATTGATCCGCTTTCCTAAATGCAAATCAGAAATATGTATCAGTTTCATGGAATCTCCTTTTGTTCTCTATTTGTTTCCTATTTATTTCCTACTTGTTTCTACTTGTTCCTGCATTTTATTTATTGTTTCTGCACTCTATTTATTTTTGCTTTCTGTTTTCTTTCTATTGTATACAAATTTGTTTCATTTTGCAATCTACGTTTTCTGGATAAACTGTGAAAAAAGGCACTGTTCGCGGGATGCCCATTCGTGTAAACTGTAGTAAAAAAGAACAGCACTCGCAGAAGTAGAATTATTCTACTTATTTTCTCTTCGGTACTGTTCTTTCACATTCAGTTGAACGTATTTCATTGATTCTATTTCATTGATTCTATTTCATTTGAAGTCCACTTTTACTGCTTGTACTCAACCTCAAACGGAAGCTGATCCAGAATATCACGTTTTGCATCAATACCCGGATACACCTCAATCAGTTTCAGTCCCTTCGGTGTCAATCGGAACACGCAGCGCTCGGTCACGTAAAGAACCTTCTGTCCGTTCTCAATTGCACGCTTTGCAGAAAAGCTGATGCTATTGACATGCTTTACAAATTTCGGAATCGTGCCCTCTTTTTCAATGGTAATCTCACCACTTTTCTGAGATACGGCTAGTCCCTTTGCATTGAAGCTCATACAAAATACAACTGTCGGTGTCTTCGCCGTAATATTGGCAAATCCGCCAATGCCAGCAAATGCACCGGGACCTCGATGCGCATTGATATTTCCGTATTGATCAACCTCTAATGCACCCATAAAGCAGATGTCCAAACCGCCATTGTCGTAAAGGTCAAACTGATTTGCCATATCGTAAACGGACGCTGCTCCGATCATTGCGCCAAACGCCTCACCAGAAACTGGAAAACCGCCAATACCACCAGATTCGACTGTCAACGTCACCATATCAAGCATTCCGTTCTTTCTCGCATAGCGGGAAACCATCTCTGGAATGCCAATTCCAATATTGACAATGTCGTCAACACGAAGCTCTTTTGCTGCCCGTCTTCCAATGATTTTTCCGATTGTATTGTCCTTGAGCACCTTTTCTGATGCTTGATCAATCTTCTCGCTCCACGTATGCCATTCCTCGTATGGAATCTCAAAGCTTCCAGTCAGTGCCGTGTATGCTTCATTTCGCTCCTGCGGCTCTGCAACGACAATCGCATCCACTAAGCAGCCAGGAATAATGGCATTTCGTGGTCGTGACGGTGTGTCTACCAGTCGATCTACCTGCACGATGACCTTTCCCCTGTTTGCCTTTACTGCCTGACAGATGGAAAGCGCATCACCAGACATAAACATATCGTCAAAGGTGATATTTCCCTTGCGATCTGCCGCGGTTCCCTTGATCAGTGCGATTGTGATTTTCGGCAATTTATAATAAAGAAACTCCTCGCCATCCACCTCTACATGTTTTACCAGCGAATCGTCAATGGAAATACGGTTGATTCCTGGTCCTTCTTGTCTTGGGTCAACAAAAATATCCAGACCAACCTTTGAAAGTGCACCCGGAAGTCCCCCTGCCTGTGCACGAATCGCATGGGAAATGCAACCAAGCGGCAGGTTATATGCCTCAAAACGATCCTCCAAAACAAGCTTTTTTGTGCTCATCATGGCACCGAAATGGCCACAGATCAGCCGGTCTACTGCACCATTGCGAATATAACCTTCCGCATTGTGTTCCGTATCCCATACGCCAAATCCGGCGCTTGAGACGATCGTCAGATGGGTAGGGGACTGCATTTTCTGGTAACGACGGTAGAGCGCTTCATGTAACTCCACTGGATTTTCAATTCCCACAAAGGAATTGACACATATACAGTCACCATCCCGAATGAGACGGATCGCTTCATCTGATGTCATAATCTCATACATATATTAAGCCTGCCATTTCACCTTTGCTACGCATTTTTTTACATGACAAGCCTCCTCGCCTGCGCGCATCTGCGGCTTGTGAGCAATACTCGGCGGCAGTACCGCATAGGAACCAGTTGTCAGAATTGTCTGACACATTTCCTTTGGTTCCTTCCAGAACGCAACATCACGCTTCTCATCATACTCCTCGTCAACCTCTAATCCAGTTCTGCTTACCGTATCGATCTCCTCCTCACCGGAAATGATCCACTGGATATCTGCATAACGGTTATGAGTCTCCAAACGGCAATTCTGTGCAGACTTTGTCTCATACTCCTGAATCATAAAATAAAAATCATCGTTTACCTGATAGGTTCCAACCTCAAGTGCTGCCAGATCCTGCTTCTTTAAATAGCTAACGGCTTCTTCGATTGTCATTTCTTATTCCTTTCCAAAAGCGTTTGCACCGGCGCTTCTCTCTATGTCTTTTCCCTGTATGGTTTTCTTACCTTCTATCGTGCATTCCTATCTTACTTAAGAAATATTTTTTTGTCAAGACATTCAGAAAGGTTACTGCTATACGAATGGATATTGTGTAAGCAGTAACCTTTTCAAAATAAAATTTAATGATTCTCTTTTAATAATTGCCCTTTAACGAGTGTTTTTTTAATAACTCTTTTTTAATGATTCTTTTTTATTCATCCAAATAAAAAATCCGACATTCAAAATAATTCCAAAAATGGTTGCCACCGGTGCCGCTAAACCAATGCTTGTAAGACTGGCATTTGGCTGAATACTCATATAGTAAGCAAGCGGAAGACGAACGAGCAGTGTCTGAATCAATCCCTGTACCATTACCCATACGGTCTTATCATGTCCATTGAAATATCCGACCATACTAAACAATACTGCGGTGACAATGGTCTCCAAAGCAAAGCCTCTCAGATAGTCGTAACCCTTCTGAACAACACCAACATCCGTCGTAAAGATTCCAGTCAAAAGATCACCATTAAAGAACACGAAGACAAAGACAACCACACCAATGATAACACCAACACGGATGCCCGTAGCCATTGCTTTCTTTGCTCGTTTTTCGTTTCCAGCTCCAACATTCTGTGAGACAAAGGATGCCATCGACTGCATCAAAGAACTTGGAATCAGCATGGCAAAGTTTACAATTTTGCAGGCAACGCCGTAGCCAGACGATGCCTCCAGACCCAGACGATTAACAAATGCACACAGCGCAAGAAATGAAATCTGCGTCAAACACTCCTGGAGTGCGAGTGGAAGGCCAATCTTAAGTGCACGCTTACAATGGCTGTTAATTCGAAAATCTGCCTTTGTAATCTTGAACGGAAGATTCTTTTTCATAAGCATAGCAAGGGCAAACACGACGCTGACTGCCTGTGCCACTACTGTAGCAATCGCTGCACCTGCTGCATCCATGTGAAGTCCTGCTACCAGAATCAAATCACCTGCAATGTTGATCACACAGGCAATCGCAACAAAGATTAGCGGAGACTTGCTATCTCCTAATCCTCTGAAAATAGCAGATAGAACGTTATACGCAACGATAAAGAAAATACCACCTCCGCAGATACGAACGTAAACAGAAGTCAAGCTTACTGCTTCCTCTGGTGCCTGCATCAGCACTGCAATCGGTCGTGAAAACGCAATCATTACCACAAACAGCACTGCTGCCATTGCCGCAAATACAACGACAGAACCACCGATCAATGCACCGATCGACTGTGGCCGTTTTTCACCAAGATACCTGGCGATCAAAACAGTAATTCCCATTGCAAACTGTGTAATTACAAACGTAACCAGATTCAACACCTGACTACCCGTAGATACGGCGGACAGACCTGATGTCGTTCCAAATCGTCCTACAACAAGCAAATCGACTGCACCATATGCCGCCTGCAGTACCAGTGCACCAAGAATCGGAATCATGAAAGGAATTAACTTTCCTAATATACTGCCTTGCGTGAAATCCGCTTTGTCGCTTACCGCTGCGGATGTTGTATCGTTTGAGGTTGCATTGTTTGATCCTACTTCTTTTGATTTTGCTTCTTTTGATTTTGCTCCGTTTGCTTTTCTTTCATTTAATTTTTCTTTGCTTGCTTTTTCTTTACTCAATGTCGACTCTCCTCTCGCTCATAACATGATAAAATTTCTCAATTGTGTGTATCATACAGTCTGCCTCCTCGTCCGAAATGTTTTCCAGATAAGGAGCCAATCGACTGTAGTAATCCCGATCGTACTTGTCCCACAGTGCTTTTCCCTTTTCAGTAACTGCAATATATGTGACTCTCCCATCCTCATCTGAAGAAATCTTCTTGAGATATCCTTTCTCTTCCATGGCCTTCACCGTCCTTGTGACACCTGGTCTTGGAAGATTCAATACATCACTGATATCCGATACCTTTACATGTTCTTTTTTCTCCTGTAGGATATGAATCTGATCCAGATACTGAATATAGGCAGGGCTAACGCCCTCTGGAAGCTCTGGAAGCAGCTCCCTTGTCCGTTTGGCCAGATAACAGGCATCCAGCATTCGTTTTATTTTTTCAGAATCCATGCCTCCTCCTTTCTTTTTTCGGCAACCTCATAAGCAGCCTTTCTATAATTACCAATGGTAATTATTTTAGTTACCATTGGTAATTATATAGTGGTATCTTTCATATGTCAAGCCAAAACTTTTTTCAAAATCACTTTAATTTGAATGTGTCCATGCCCTTTCAATATGCATATTTTATATCAGACAGAAGGCATAAAAAAGCAAATGGAGCAATTCGAATGAAACCATAGGTAAGAATTCGAAATAGTGGCTGACTAACGGCAAAAAGCCGGGGGCAGATTTTGCCCTCGGCTTAAAAACTTTGATTACTTTTGGATTAAAGTTTGATCACACTGCATCAGTCATGTCTTTCTTCCATATTATTATAGGTTTCACAGAAACGTGCGGCAAAGGATGCCGGTTCGTCTCCTGCGTACAGATGAGACAGATCACCGAAAGACTGCATACGAAAACTTGCAATGCCTTCTCTTCGTTCCTCGGTATACAGCGTGGTGACAGAAGACGGTGCTGCTGCCGTTCCATGCCAGAGAACAACCGGTGAAATGCCAAGCAGATGGCCAATCAATACACACTCTACACCAAAATGGCAAAACAACACGATTGTATCTCTGTTTGCACGCTCTGCGCGATAATATCCATTTTCTCTTACATAGCCATGTGTCTTTAACAGCTCATCGATTCCTTCAAACACCCACGCTGCCTGCTCGTCTGCTTTTGCCTTTTTCATAAACGGCGTATTCATCCACTGATCTTTGTCGTAATAATCCGGTTCTGCCGTCCAGCGCGTTGGAAGTAGATCCCAACACACCTTATACACGCCAGTATCCTCATCAATGGTAGAGGCCTCAAACTCACGAAGCCACGGATATTCCGTTGCAGTCATGTCAAGCTTCTTTAACGTCAGCGATGCGGTTGCCTTTGCTCGGCCAAGTGGTGAGGAGTACAGATAGGTATGCTCCTTATCCGCCCCCAATAGCTTTTCCATGCGAACAGACAAAAGTTTGGCCTCCCGCCATCCCTTTTCGGTCAGAGAATCAATTTCATAATTTGGATCACCATGACGAACAATAATAAGTCTCATTTTTCTTTCCTTTCCATTTTCTCCTATTTTCATCATGATTTTAGCATACAGACAGAAATGTGACAAGTGCAAATCGCAGAAAGAAAAAACTTAGACGGTTCACGAGGCATCCATTCACGAATTTCATGAAAATTTAGCTTCGAATCAAGATTTCCTCTGCCGCCGTGCAGGCATACAGATCGCCGAGTGTCTTTTTGTAAAACTCCCGGTACGTCTTCGGGCAAGTAATCGTAAGCTTTTCGATTGGATCCTTCATTGACATCTGCTTTTGTGTTTTCTCCTTTCGTACCTGTGTCAGCGTTGCCTTTACATGCTCACCAAACTCCAAATATGGTAGCTGTGTCTTTCTCGTTTGCCAAATGGTCTGATGCAGCGAAATTTCTTTTTCGTATTGACGGTAATATTCTTGGTAAATATAATCCGTCATATAAGGCGTATAAATTGCATATAGCTTTAAAATGCCAAGAAGGCTATAATATAGTGCGGTTTGACCGGACCTACAATTTTCTTTTCCATGCTTTTGCGGCTGGTAAAGACGTTCCTTTGCAATTTCAATATAGAAATCACAGAAATCACTCCAGAACAGCTCGTCAATTTCATGTCGTGCTTGTCCAATCTCAAATTCATTTAAAAGCTGTGTTGCACGAATCGTTGTCTCATTTACCCGCTCCAAAATCCAACGGTCAATCGGAAGCAGATCTTCTTCCTTCATTGCATTCTCTGGCGTAAACTCGTTCAGCTGAAAAATTGCAAATTTCGATGCATTATACAGCTTATTTAAAAAGCGCTTTGAGATTTTCAGTTCCTCCTCACTGAAAAAAGTATCCGTTCCCAGCTTGCTGTTTGCCGCCCAATAGCGCATCGCATCCGCAGAATGCTGTTCGATCAATGCCATCGGTGAATTGGACGCATTGTTCTTCGATTTGCTGATTTTTTCGCCCGACTTTGCCAAAACGAATCCACTAATCATAATATCCTTCCACGGAACCTGTCCAGTGTGGTACAGACTCTTTACAATGGTATAGAACGCCCATGTACGGATAATCTCATGTGCCTGGTTGCGCATTCCCATTGGGAAGATTTCATCTGAAATGTCATCCGCTTCTTTATAATGTGCATTGATTAACGGTGTTACCGAGGAAGTTGCCCATGTGTCGAATACGGCCGTCTCTGGAATAAACTCATTACATCCGCATGTACATGGTGTTAAAGGGTTATGCTCAAGCGGGTTTACTGGCAGCTGGCTCTCCTCTGCAAAAATCGGCTTTCCACATTTTTTACAATACCATACTGGAAACGGAACGCCAAAATAGCGCTGTCTTGAAATGCACCAATCCCATTTTAGATTTTCGACCCAGATTTTATAGCGATTTTTCATGTGCTCCGGATGCCAGCGAATCTCATCTACCGCCTTTAAAAAGCGTTCCTTCTCAGAAAGAACATCAATATACCATTGCCTTGATGAAATAAACTCAACCTCATGCTGACAACGCTCATGAACAGCAACCATGTGACGGATTGTCTCTTGCTTTACCAAAAGATTGTGCTCCTTTAACAGCTCAATTATATGCGCTCTCGCCTTTTTTACAGTCATTCCTCCTATAAAATCAATCTTCTCACTGATCGTTCCGTCTGCAAGAATTACCTCCTTGTCCGTTAACTGGTGCTTCTGATACCATTCAACATCGGCTGAATCGCCAAACGATGCGCACATAACTGCACCAGTTCCCTTGTCCATTGCTACCGTATCATCTGTAAGAATCGGAATTTCATAGTCATACAGTGGAACCATTGCCTTTTGTCCAATAAAGTTCTGATAACGCGTATCCTCTGGATGAACAAAAATGCAGGCACATCCCGCAAGCAGCTCCGGTCTGGTTGTTGCAATTAAAAGATTGCCAGTTGGTGTGTAAAAATTTAAATAGTTAAATACCGTCTCACATTCTTTTGTCTCAAGCTCGGCCTGCGCAATTGAAGTCTGACACTCGGTACACCACAATACTGGAGATGTCTTCATGTAAGCTTTTTTCTTCTTTGCCAGTTCAATAAAGGAGCGCTGTGAAATTCTCTGTGCCCGATCGGATACGGTCTGATACTGTAAGTTCCAATCTACACTAAAACCAAGACGGCTCCACAACTCTTTAAATTCGCTCTCGTATTTTCCGATCGTGTTCATACATTTTGTTCGAAATTCGCTTCGTGGCATCTGATTTGCACGGATCTTTTCATCACGCTCAACCAGACGCTCTGTTGGCAGTCCATTATCATCAAAACCAAACGGATAAAATACATCGTATCCCTGCATCCGCTTAAAGCGTGCAATCATCTCTGCCTGTGTATAGGAAAATACGTGACCAATATGAAGCTTTCCGCTTACAGTTGGCGGTGGTGTATCAATCGAAAAGATTTTTCTTTCTTTTCCATTTTGATAACGGTAGATTTCATTTTCCTGCCACATCTTCTCCAATGCTTTCTCTGTCTTTTGAAAATCATACTTTTTTTCCATTGCAGATTCCTCCTGAATATAAAGATAAAAAGATTAAATTGATGATCCAACACAGACAAAAAATCGCCCTGAGCAAAACGCCCAGGGCGAACATACATGTCCGTGGTACCACCTAGATTCAGAACTACTTCTGCACTCACTACAATACGGGAATTTGCTTCCGATATTGCTTCCCCTGATAACGGTGGGAATCTCCGTTGGAGTCTACTAAAACAAGGTGCCTGTACACGATACATTACCTTATCCGTTCGATCCAAAGCTCAAAGGCTACTTCCATGCGTCCTTCACGAAAATTTTCACCAACCATTTTCTCTCTGTCCATCCGGAACCTGCATGTACTCCTCCTCGTCAATGCTTTTTGTCTGTAATTGTTAGACACAGTATAGCACAAAAAAAGATGATGTCAAGCGTTTTCATTCCGATTTATGATTCATTTATGATAATGTCCTAATATACCCCAAGGGAAAATGTCCCAGATATGGTATACTAACTCCTGCTTATCATTTACAACAGGAGGAAATCATTATCAGAAAGGTTATATTAAATATGGACGAACAAAAGAAATATGAAGTAATCAAAGGACTGGCTGATCATCCTAATCCCAATAAAAGCCGTGCTGCACTTACACTCGGCTGCACTGTGCGCCACATCAACCGCATGCTTGCTGGATACAGAGCATCTGGCAAAGAATACTTTGTACACGGCAATAAAGGACGTAAGCCTGCCAATACCATCCCTGATGCTACAAAAGCGGCTATTGTTGACCTCTACCGCACTAAATACTTTGATGCCAACTTTACTCATTACACCGAATTGCTTGACAAACATGAACATATCACGATCTCGTCTTCGTCTGTTTCCAGAATTCTGGAAGATGAATACATTCTTTCCCCGAAAGTAACACGCACCAAGCAAAAACGGATCAAAAAAGAACTGAAAGAATTAAAGAAATCTGCTAAAACACAGAAAGAAGCTGATGCGATCCAGACCAACCTTGTAGCGGTTGAAGATGCTCATTCCAGACGTCCCAGGGCGGCTTACTTCGGAGAATTACTTCAGATGGATGCAACTCCATATGAATGGATTCCCGGAGTTGTCTGGCACCTCCATCTTGCCATAGATGATGCCAGCGGACGAATTGTCGGTGCATGGTTTGATATGCAGGAAACTCTGAGTGGATACTATCATGTTTTCCATCAGATTCTTACCACTTATGGAATCCCTTACAAATTT
>DAVZID010000023.1:0-44246 GCA_052273485.1 Lachnospiraceae bacterium | reverse complement strand
CATACGACAGATAGCAATGATGGCTTTCTTGTGACCACGGCGTGCTTTGATACGCATCATAATATCAGAAGGAAAATAAATTAGATAGCGAAAGCCAATACACATGTTTCATGACACATTGGTGTCTTTCGCAGAAAGACGGGTAATATATATGGTTTAGAAAATAAGATTTTGCTGATAACTAGCGAGAGTAAAAAATATAAAAAAACATGATGACTTAAGTGAAAAAAGTGTGAAAATGACACCAAACCTAGAAAAGTGATATTTACTTTTGGGTGGCAAATCGCTTACAATATAACCAACACAAAGAACTGAGTGATTGGAAAATATGTATATTATATACATACACAGTTCGGCGAAAATACTTGGAAAAAAGATACTTTTACCAAGAAAGTGATCAAAAAGAAAGGTGGGAATTGTTTATGAAAACAAGAAAACTGATGGCTATGGCAATGGCAGGAGCAATGGCACTGCCGACATGTACCGCATTTGCAGATTCTGCAGAGGAGCCTGTTAAGCTGACCGGTCTGTTCATTGCACATCCGCTTACCAAGAGTGTAGACGAGATGCAGTGGCTGAAGGAGATCGAGGAAAAGGCTGGTGTTGAGATCGAGTGGGAGCAGATCTACACCGATTGGGATCAGACAAAATCTACTAGATTTGCATCTGGCGATATTCCGGATATCTTAATCAATGCAACAACCGATTCTGATTATGCAACTTATAATGGTTTGTTCATGGAACTGACGGATTTGATTGATCAGTATGCACCAAATGTGCAGGCAATGTTTGAGGAAGAGCCTGATACACTTGCACTTGCAAAGACTTATGAGGGTGAGATTTATGCACTGCCTAAGTTCCAGGGCAAGTGGCCGGATTGTAATGGTGTTATGTTCATTAACAAGACCTGGTTGGACAACTTAGGACTTGAGGTTCCGACTACTCTCGGTGAGTTAAAGGACGTTTTAGTTGCATTCCGTGACAACGATGCAAATGGCAACGGTGATGCTTCTGATGAGATTCCGATGGACTTCAACGGCTGGTTCAGCGGCGCTTATTCCCTGACAAACCTGATTGGTTCCTATGGCATTCAGTTAACTAACTGGGGTACGGATGGTTACTTTGTAGAAGATGGACAGGTTAAGAACTATGCAGTAGATGACAGATATAAGGCATTAATCACCTATCTGGCAGATTTGTATTCCGAAGGTCTGATCAATGAAAATGCAATCACAAACGACTATTCCATGTTCCAGTCCCTGTCAAGAGGTGATGAGAATGGTGATGCACTTGTTGGTGTTGTATTAGGATGGGAAGAGACTGATAAGTTTGGACCGACCTTACATGATCAGTATGTTCCATGCG
This sequence comes from Lachnospiraceae bacterium, assembly GCA_052273485.1. Lineage (GTDB taxonomy): Bacteria > Bacillota > Clostridia > Lachnospirales > Lachnospiraceae > Anthropogastromicrobium. The sequence goes on along the minus strand of DAVZID010000023.1, from coordinate 42,881 downwards.
GACCGTTTGCAGATGATGTAGACGATCTTGGAACAGACGAGCCGCGTTGGACCTATGATTACTCTGGTCTGAACATGAGCTCCAATCGTATCTGCATGAGCGCAAATTGTGCAAATCCGGAAGCTGCAATGAAATTTATGAACGAGTTCTATGATCCTGAAGTTTCTGTAGAGGTTCTGTTTGGTGGTATCAGTGATGGATGCCTTGAGAAGACTGGTGATGATTCTTATAAGGTTCTTCCACCGCTTGATCCAGATACCGATCCAGGTACATGGAAGTGGACTAGCACCATGGCAGATAATGGTCCGATGTATATCAGAAGAGCGACTACCATTGAGATGGCAGAGGATATGACTTATGCACTGGAAGAGAGAGAGCAGTATAAGGAAGCGCTTGCAAGAATCGACATGGATAAGGAATATTATCCGCAGATGCTGATGAAGTACACATCGGAAGATCAGAATAACATGGCAGTTACACAGGCAAACGTTACTAACGTTACCGATGCTTACTGGGGTCTGTGGCTGACTGGACAGTCCAACATTGAAGATGACTGGGATTCCTATGTAGAGGAAGTAAATGCAGCAGGTCTGCAGGACATTCTGGATATCCGTCAGGCAGCTTATGATTCTTGGAAGGCTCAATAATTCAAAGCAATTCAAAGCGTAACTGAAAAAGAATAAGCAGTAAAATTAGATAGGAAAAAGGGCGGGGGCGGAGTAATCCGCACCGCCTCTTTTAAAAAAGGCAAATTGGACGATTCAGAACAATGGAAGGGAGGAACATCATGGCAAGGAAAAAAGCGGTGACTGGAAGGAAAAAAAGCATTGGCTGGTATCTAGCTCATGATTGGCAGCTGTGGGTCATGCTGCTTCCGGCAATTATTTATATTTTTGTTTTCTGCTATGTTCCTATGTACGGTGTACAGCTGGCATTTCGTGAGTACGATTTCAAGGCTGGTATTTACGGTGGAAAGTGGGTTGGCTTTAAGTATTTTAAGCAATATTTTGACAGTGCGATGTTTGGAACAACGCTGCGCAATACATTTGTGACAGCAGCGCTCAGCATTGTGTTAGGATTCCCAGCTCCGATCGTGCTGGCAATGATCATCAATCAGATTCGTCAGCAGAAATGGAAGAAGATCGTACAGACAACGGTTTATATTCCATACTTCATTTCAACGGTTGTTATGGTTTCCATCTTAAACATCATGCTGGCAAGCAAGGGCGGCGTAATCAGTGAAGCAATGAAAGCAATTCATTTGATTCCAGAAAAAGCGAACCTGTTCGGCAATGACTATTTTGTATGGGTCTATGTATTCTCTGGTATTTGGCAGAGTATGGGTTGGAACAGTATTATTTACATAGCAGCTCTTTCTTCGGTTGATACACAGCTGTATGATGCATGTAAGATTGATGGAGCAAACCGTTGGCAGACCATCGTACACATCGACTTCCCGGCAATTGTTCCGACCATCGTTATTTTGCTGATCATGAACATGGGCGGTATTTTAAATGTCGGATTTGATAAGATCTATTTGATGCAGAACACACTGAATAAAAAGACCTCAGAGGTTATTTCAACCTATGTATATACGGTTGGTATTAAATCGTCGCAGTTCTCGTTTGGTTCAGCAGTAGGATTGTTTACAAATGTAATTAACTTTGCGTTCTTGATGTTGACAAACTGGCTGGGTAAGAAACTGACCGGTACCGGTTTGATGTAAGGAGGTGTGAGTATGGCAGCAAAAAAAGGAAAAAAGATTCGTGAGCGTCATGCTTCGGACCGAATTTTCAATGCAGCAGTAATTATTTTGAGCATTACGACATTTATTGTAATTGCCTATCCACTCTGGTTTATTGTGATTGCGTCCATCAGTAATTCAAACATGGTTAATCAGGGAAAGGTTATTCTGTGGCCGGTCGATATTCGTTTCTACGGCTATCAGCAGATTTTGGAGGATTCTCGTATTTGGACGGGTTATCTGAATACATTGATTTATGTAGTAGCTGGAACCGTTCTGAATTTGGCGGTAACACTTCCGGCAGCGTATGCGCTGTCAAGACCAGACTTTAGAGCCCGCAATGCAGTCATGATGTATTTCGTTTTTACGATGTATTTTTCCGGTGGTCTTGTTCCACTGTACATGACAATCAAAAGTCTTGGTATGATAGGAAGCAGATGGATTATGATTGTTATGGTACTTGTCAATACCTATAATTTGATTATTGCAAGAACCTTCATCCAGAACACCATTCCAAACGATTTGTATGAAGCAGCACAGCTGGATGGCTGCAGCCATTTCACTTTTTTAGGAAAGGTTGTCCTTCCACTTTCCAAGGCAATTATCTCTGTAGAAGTTCTCTACTATGCAGTTTACCATTGGAATGATTATTTTACTGCGTTGATGTATACCAATGGTGATGCAAAGATTCAGCCGTTACAGACCGTTTTGCGTCAGATTCTTCTTTTGAATGAGTCATATGCAAATGGAAATGGTGGTGTACAGGGTGGTTACGGTCAGTCTTCTGCTGATCAGGTTAAGTATGCAGTTATTATCGTATCCACAGTCCCGATCCTGTGTGTATACCCATTCGTACAGAAGTACTTTGAAAAGGGTGTTATGATCGGAGCCGTTAAGGGTTAATGGGCCAAAAAGGAAAAAAGGCGAGAAGAAAAAAGAATAATAAAACAATGAAATCTCCACGCCCATGCGGTGCACAGCTCCTATGGACGTGGTACTCTGCCAGATGTAAAGTTATGGTAGAAGCTTAACTTTGCAAGAATTTGAAAACCCTCTTGTATTTAAAAATCATTTTGCTATAATAAACGAGACAGCATGTCACATATTTGGCATACCTGATTAAATTAAAAATACATGGAGGAAGCAGTGTGCAGGTTACAGAAAAATTAACGAAAGCACTGACGGAAACGAAATATTTAAATGCGGATAATGTGAGTCGATATCGCTGCATTATGCGCATTTTTTTTGAAAATTATGAGAAACTAAAATATTGGCTCTACCAAGAGGAAATCTACGATCAAATGAAGGAAGATCCCTTCTTTGCAGAGTATCGTCTTGAACAATGTCAGCAGGATCTGGCAATGCTTGTAGAGTGGAAGAATTTAAACACGATTCAGGATACGCGAAAGGTTGCTTCAATCGAGGAATTCAAAAATAAAAAATACCGCTATCAGATGTCAGAGTATAGTGTTGAGATTGAGCGCCTGGTGCTTCGTCTGGAAAATCTGTTTGTGGAGGGGGCATCCCTTGAGCCAACGCTTCTGGAACGTATCCGCCGAAATGTAAATCGGTTTGAGGAAATGTCCAAAGAAGAAAGTGATACCGATACGGTTTACACTTGGTGGAATGACCTGAACAATGACTTCATCCGTTTGAATCAAAATTATAAGGATTATATGCGTGATCTTAATAGTGTGAAGGCAGAGGAGATGATGCACACACGAGAATTTCTTGTGTTTAAGGATCGTTTGGTTGAGTATTTGCGAAGCTTCATCAAGGGCTTGCAGCAAAATGTTGGTGTGATTGAGGAGACACTTCGAGGCTTAGACACGCAAGTCTGTGATCAGGTCTTTGAGAAGGTAATCGCTTATGAGCTGTCCATTCCACGAATTGATGTGGAGATGACAAGAGAACTCATAGAGCCAAAGGTAAGAGGACGCTTTCAGAGTATTTATAACTGGTTTGTTTCGAACGGAACCGATGAAAACGAGGCCGGCCGTCTTTTTGATGAGACGAATGAGATTATTCGTAAAATTACACGATATGCGGCGCGAATCACGGAGCGAAATGGATCGGGTGCAAACAGGCGTGAGGAGTACCGAAAGGTAGCACAGTTGTTTTTAAATTGCGCGGATGTAAATGAAGCGCATCGAATGTCGGCGATGGTTTTTGGAATGGAACGTCCCTTTCATTTAAAGGGGGATCTGGTGCGCACAACAGATAGCATGAATCAGGGCGTGTATGAGGAAGAACCGCTTGACATGACGATCAAACCGCGTGTGCGTACTTACAAAGAAAAAACAAACCGCAGTGCAATCCGAGAGTCGGCTGCGCAAAAGCAAAAAGCACGTCAGGAGATGATTCAAAAGCAAAAGGAGGATGCAGCGAAAATTCACCTGCTGGAAAAGAACGGTTGCATTGATTTTGCTGCGCTTCCTGTGATCGAACCGCGTGTGCGTGAGATTTTATTAAAATGGCTGTCGGATGCGATGGAAAATCCGTCTTTTCAGGCAAGAACCGAAGATGGTCGCCATTTTCGGCTAGAAAAAAGTCATATGAATGAGAAATGTGTCGTTCACTGTGAGGATGGAAATTTTACGATGCCGCATATCGTAATTGAATTTTTGGAGGATGCATGATGAGAGAGCTGGATGCATTGTTAAATAACCGCTGGATTTTAAAAGCGGAAGACAAGGAATTATATTATAAAGTGCGTGATCAGCTCGGAGAGATTCGCAAATTTACATCCGATAAGCTTGGCTGCCACATTATTGAAAATGCGCTGATGGTAAAGCTGGAAAAAATTCCGGTAATACCAGAGAATTTTATGGGCATACAGGAGTTTACATCAAAGGAAGAATATGCTTTTTTGTGCCTTTTATTAATGTTTTTGGAGGACAAAGATCCGCAAGGCCAGTTTATTTTGTCCCAGCTAACGGAATATGTTTCTGCAAATATGCCAGAAGGAAGTGTGGACTGGACATTTTATATAAATCGAAGACGCATGATTAAAGTGCTGCGCTATGCGGTCGATCAGGGAATGATCCGAATTACGGACGGTACAGACGAGGGTTTTATGGATGATGCTTCCGGTGAAGTCCTTTATGAAAATACAGGCGCATCACGTTATTTTATGCGCAATTTTTCACATGATATTATGGACTATACAAAACCAGAAGATTTTGAAGAGAGCGACTGGTTTGAGATGGATGAGAGTAAGGGAATTGCACGAAGACATCGAGTCTACAAACGCCTCTTATTTGCTCCGGGTATGTACCAAAACGATGGACCGCAGGAGGATTTTGATTATTTGAAGAATTATGGACGCCGCATGAGTGAGGATCTTGAGCGAACCTTTGACTGTCAGGTGCATATTCATAAGGGCAGTGCGTTTCTTTTCTCTGGCGAGAACTGTCGCATGAGCGCTGTATTTCCGGGAGGAAATGCAATCAGTGATGTGTGTCTGTTATGCTTTGATCCAATTCAGGAAAAGATTGCAAGCAAAGAATGGAAGATGGCCATAGATGAGACGGTCACAATCGAAACGGCGGAGCTTGAAAATTTGATAAAAGAAGTAAAGCGCACATTTGGCGATGGCTTTACGAAGGAACTTCGTCAGATGCCAGAGGGTGAGTTTACGCGCTACGTGATGGACTGCATGGAAATCTGGATGTTTTTAAAGCGAACCAAGTCAGGACAACAGGTAACATTATATCCGGCAATTGGAAAGCTGGTCGGTCATTACCCGAAAGATTATGAGATGCAATTAAAGCAGCAAAATAAGAGTGATCAAGACAATGAGAAAACAAAAAGAGATGAAATGCAAGAGAAAATTCAAGAAGAAATCCAAAAAGAAATAAAAGAAGGAGAAGAAAGGAAATGAACAGCAGATGGCAGGCAAGTAAAATAGGACTGGTGAATTTCTGGTATTATGATGAGCAGGAGTTTCCATTTGCAAAGGGACGTATGCTCCTTCGAGGCTCAAATGGTTCAGGAAAATCGGTTACGATGCAAAGTGTTGTGCCGCTTCTTCTCGATGGAAATATGAGTCCGGAGCGACTCGACCCATTTGGCTCAAGAGATCGTAAGATGAGCAGCTATTTATTGGAAGAGGATGATGAGCGCGAGGAGCGCACGGGCTATTTGTATCTGGAATTTAAGCGTCAGGACAGTGAAACCTATCTGACAATCGGAATGGGCATCCGTGCGCGAAAGGGAAAGCCACTTGACAAGTGGTATTTTTCGTTATCGGATGGAAGACGAATCGGAAAAGAATTCTTTTTATATCGCGAGACAGACGAGAAGGTGCCGCTTACCAAACGAGAATTGACAAATCGCTTGGCAAATGGCGGTGTCGTGTTTGATCGCCAGATAGACTATATGGAGTATGTGAATAAGCAGATCTTTGGATTCGACACGGTAGACGAATATCGGGAAATGATTGATCTTTTGATTCAGCTGAGAACACCAAAGCTGTCAAAAGATTTTAAACCGTCGATCATCAATGAGATTTTGAGCAATTCTTTACAGCCGCTTTCGGACGATGATCTTCGTCCAATGTCAGAGGCAATTGAAAACATTGACTCCATGAACATGAATTTAAAAACAAAGCAGGAAGCAAAGCTGGCAGCGGATAAGATTGCGCAATCACTTGACCGATACAATCGCTGCATTTTGTTTGAAAAGGCGCAAAACCTTGAAACTCAAAAAGATCTTCTCTCTCAGACAGAGACGCAAATGAAAGAACAGATGCAGGAAAAGGAAACCTGTGAAAAAGAGGCCATACGTCTTGAGGAAGAACTTATTCAAATGGACGCAACGAAAGTGTCAATGGAACGAGAAAAAGAATCATTAAATAAGAGCGATGCGGTGGCATTAAAGGACAGAGAATTTGCACTTTCAAAGGAGCTTTCTGAGCATCAGGAAATCTTTAAACGAAAGAAGAACAATCTGACTGCGAAGGAAGATCAGCATCTGGACCTTCAAAATCGCAAAAAGTTAGAAGAGAATATTAGCTATGAGAAAGAAACACAGCTAAAGGATCTGCTTGAAGAGATGGCATCGCAGGCAGAGGATATGGCATTTGAGGAGCATACCTTCATGCAGGATGAACTTCTTTCCAATTTGGATGCGGAGTATTCCTTTGCACTGCACAGACAGCAGTTTGAGACAACAAAGACAAAAATTCGTCAGGGAACGCAGATGCTTCGCAACATGCAGGGGCTTGAGCGCGAGAAGGATGTTCTTTTGCAAAAGCGTGAGAAAAATGAGCGTGAGAAGGATATTGCACAGAAAAAGCAAAATGAGTTAGAAGCGATGTTTGTTCAGGTTCAAAATGAATGGAAAGAAGCGCTCTATGACTGGAATGGCAAAAATGAAGAGCTAATATTGAATGGCGGGCAGCTGCATGAATTTTGTGCATTTGTTGATGAATATCAAGAGGAACCTGATTTTACAAGAATCCAGCAAAAGGTCGGTGATGCGTGGATTTTGGCAAAGGATGCGTTAAAATCCGAAGCCTCTGCTGTAGAAAGAGAAGAAAAAGAGATTGATGAGCAATATCGTGTGGCAAAAATGGAATTGTCTCAGTGGGAAAATCAAAGAGAGCCACAGCCGGAGCGCACAGAAGCTGTAATTGAAAATCGAAAGCGTTTGACAGAAAGGCAGATTCCATACCAAGAGCTATATAAGTTGATTGAATTTGATAAAACACTTGACGAAATGACCTGCAATCGCTTGGAAGAATCCCTTCTTTTTATGGGAATTCTTGACGCGCTGGTAATTGATGAGCAGTATAAAGACGAAGTGCTTGCCATGAACGACGGCGAGAAGGACGGTTGTGATCGTTATCTGTTTGTCACGAAAAAATGCGCCGCACACAGCCTTCTTGATGTGCTTGAGATGGGCGCTTCTGCCAATGATCTTTTTATGAATCAGCGTCTAACCTCTATTTTGGGTCAGATTGCGTGGCTCGATTTGTCGACAAATGGAACAACAAAGACAACCACAGACATAGCTTCTAACAGCGCACTAGATGCAGCTGCAAATACGGTTGATGCAGCTGCCACAATCTACTCAAATGGCATCTACCAAATTGGACCGGTGACGGGTACCATCACAGGTACGTATACCGCAAAATTTATTGGTGCACAGGCAAGAGAACGAAATCGCAGACAAAAGATAGAAGAGTGCAAAGCACTTCTTTCGGATTTGGAAGTGCAAAAAACACTTCTTGAGCAGAAAAAGCAACTACTCACACAGCGTCAGCAAACGCTTTTACAGGAGTATCAGGCATTTCCAAAGGATAAAGATTTGAAAGAAGCCTTAAAAATGTTAGAGACTGCTGCACGTGAGTGGGATCGTTTACAGGCAGAATCACTTCGCATCGAAGAGGAACGCAAAAAACTGGCCGAGCAGCTAAACGAAAAGAAAAAGGAAGCGCTTGCATTGGCACAGCAAGTGTATCTTGAATGCAGCCTTTCTGTATTTGAACAGGCAGAGGATGCCGCTTTTTCCTATGCGGCCGGGCTTCAGAAAATCGAATCGCTGCATGAACTGTATCGAAATAGCCAAAATAATATTCGCCTGTTTGAAGAAGATTTAGAGCAAAAAGAAGCGGATCTTGATGACATTCGCTACGATGTTGAGCGGGAAAATAAAAAACTTGTTCAACTCAAACAGGAGCTTTCTTCCGTTCAAAAACAGCTGGAGCTGACCGATTATGCGCAAATTCAGGATCGACTGGACCGGTGCAGCACTTGGCTAAATGAATATCCAGAAAAAATGAAAAGCTGTGTGCGAATGAAGACACAAAAGCAGGATGCTGCAAAGGAACTCGAAGGAAAAATCGAAGCAGGACGGATTCAGGCAGAAAAATTGCAGCAAGCTGTTTCGTGGCTGCAGACAATCTTCAAGGCAGAGCGCGATCTTGGCTATGTAAGTTTTTTACAGCAGAGTAAAACAAAGGAAATAAAGGAATTAGAAGCATCAAAGGAATCGAAGGCATCAAAGGAATACGACAGCGCACAGATTGTATCGCTTTTGTCCGGTGTCGGAAAGCAAAACAGAGAGGCATTGGTAAAAAATCTAAATCAGATCTTTTTTGAAAACAAAGCCTATTTATCGGAGTATCATGTTGAGCAGACAACCCTCTTTGAGGAATTGAATGCAGATGCTCCACAGCTATCAATTCGCGCTGACCGTGCCGATTTTACGGCAAAATTTAAGGGTGCTCAGATTCCATTCATGAAGCTGCCGCAGTATCTTGCGGAGGAAATTGAGGTAGAATCTGGCTTGATCCGAAGCGAAGATCGCACTTTATTTGAGGATATTCTTGCAAACACAATGGGTCGAAAGATTCGTGCAAAAATCAATTCGTCGGATGCATGGGTTGAAAAGATGAATTCGCTGATGAACGCGATGAATACGTCAAGTGGCTTAAAGTTATCCCTTCGCTGGCGCAGCAAGACCGCAGAAAAGGAAGATCAGCTGGATACAAAGGAGCTTGTCGAGCTGTTAAAGCGTGATTCTCATTTGTTAAACGGTCGCGATTTCGAAAAGCTTTCTAAGCACTTCCGTTCAAAGGTTGAGCAGGCGAGAAGAAATGCAAAAGACAATGGTGGAATGATATCGTTCAATCAGGTAATGAAGGATACACTCGATTACCGTAAATGGTTTGAGTTCCAGCTGTTCTCACAGAAGAATAACGAGCGCCGCAAAGAACTGACAAACAGCGTATTTGGAACGTTTAGCGGCGGTGAGAAAGCCATGTCCATGTATGTGCCATTGTTCTCAGCTGTTGTGGCAAAATATCAGGGTGGACGTGCAGATGCACCGCGCTTAATTTCGCTTGATGAGGCATTTGCCGGTGTCGACAGCCGAAATATCCGTGATATGTTCCGACTGATGAGCGAGTTTGAGTTTGACTTTATCATCAACTCACAGGTCCTTTGGGGCGATAGTGATACGCTCGATGCACTCGCAATCTATCAGTTGATTCGTCCGGAAAATGCAAAGTTTGTCTCGGTAATGCCCTATCTTTGGAATGGTCATTCCAAAAAATTATTGGAAAGTGAAGAGGAGGTGGCACTAGAAAGTGCAAAACTTGAATGAGGTCGAACGTGAATGTCGAGCTTATTTTCAATCAGATCCTGTCTGGCGCAAAATATTGTCGGGCTTCTGGGAAAAATATGCGTCTTTTGGGCGATTTACAGGAAGTGTGCGGGTGACAAATCCATCCGCACATGAAATTGACGTGCTGGAAGGTTTCTTTGGGCAGAATTTCCATGGACAAAAAAGCATAACTATCAGCGCAGAGCGTTTTTCAAAGGCGCTTCGCGCAAGTCGTTACGCAGACGTGTCTTCAGAGCAGCTCTTACCGCTTTATTTTGGCGCTATGCCCATTTCTAAAAAAGAACAGAAAGAAAATGAAGAGAAGAAAAGACAAAAGGTAATAACCGATTTTTCTTATTACTGTGAGAACACGGCTGCAAAATCCTTTGTATCGTCTCTTCTTGAATTGCAAAAAGGAAATTCCAAGAAAGATTTGCAAGAGTGGAAACGCCTTCTTTTTCTTTCTGCTGATATCATAAATTCCCTGCCATATCGAATCTCTGCTACCGAGTATCTTTCGGTATTTGCGGCACGTTTGACAAAAAATCCACATGCCTTTGATAAAGGAACCATACAAGGTGAGCTCCTCTACCAGATCATCCTTCTTGATCTTGAACAAAGGCAGATTTCAATATTACAATCCGAACAATTTCCGTCTTACAGACGCCAGAAAAGCTTTCTGGCATGTGGAATTTTACTCGACGATGTCTCAAACTATGTACTCTTATATCATGCAACTGGTGTACGAAAAGATGGCACCTGCCACAGAGGACTTAAAGGCTTTGCGGCAGAGCATGACATCCTTCAAGTTCCGCTGACCGTATTAACTAAATTAAAAAGCCTTGAAAGTCCAGACAAGACGGTATACATTGATGAAAATCCTTCAGTGTTTGCACTTCGCTGTGCAAAAAATCCAGATTCGGTTTGCCTTTGCATGAATGGACAGCCAAAGCTTGCTGCTCTTATCGCACTCGAATTATTTGCTGCATCCCATACAACCGTGTACTATTCAGGTGATTTCGACCCGGAAGGGCTGTGGATTGCGCAACGGCTCGCCTTATTTTATCCGGGGACATTTCATTTTCTTCATATGGATGAAGCAAGCTATCAAAAATGTCTGTCAAAAGAACCAATTTCCGACACTCGATTAAAACAACTTGACCGCATTACAGATACGCGACTGTTGGGAGTCGTACAGCGGATGCGCCTTGAGAAAAGGGCAGGGTATCAGGAAGCTTTGATACTATAGGGCTAAAAACTTGTATTTCTTTGAGAAACAACTTGTCAATACGAGGGTACAAGTTGTAAAATTGAGATAACAAAATCGAAAACAAAGGAGGCTTGTTATGGCAAAATTACATATTCGTCCAGACGTGATCAAGGGACATATCAATCCTGAGATTCAGGGACATTTTTCAGAACATCTTGGACGCTGCATCTATGAAGGTCTTTACGTGGGAGAGGATTCTTCGATTCCGAACACAAACGGTATGAGAAATGATGTAGTTGAGGCGCTTAAGGAGATTCATATTCCGGTACTTCGTTGGCCGGGCGGTTGCTTTGCAGACGAGTACCATTGGAAGGATGGTATTGGACCAAAGGAAAATAGAAAGAAAATGATTAATACCCATTGGGGTGGTGTTGTTGAGGACAATAGCTTTGGTACGCATGAGTTTATGGAACTGTGCCGTCAGCTTGGATGCAAGACCTACATCAACGGAAATGTAGGAAGCGGTACTGTTCAGGAAATGTCCGAATGGGTTGAGTACATGACCTTTGAGGGCGTATCCCCGATGGCAGATCTTCGTGCAAAGAACGGTCATGAAAAGCCGTGGAAGGTTGATTATTTTGGTGTCGGCAACGAGAACTGGGGCTGCGGCGGAAATATGCTGCCAGAGCAGTATGGTATGATGTATCGCCGTTACCAGACCTATGTGAGAAATTATAACAATGCAGCGCCGATCAGTAAGATCGCCTGCGGTGCCAATGTAGACGATTATGAGTGGACCGAGAAGGTTCTTGAGACCACCAATCGCCGCATGGCAAAGGAGGCACATGGCGCGATGGACGGCCTGTCCCTTCATTATTATACGCATCCGGGCGGATGGGAGCACAAGGGAAGTGCAACAGACTTCACTGAGACCGAGTGGTATGAAACAATGAAGCGTACATATTACATGGAGGAACTTGTGACTCGTCACGGTGCAATCATGGATAAGTACGACCCAGAAAAGAAAGTTGGCATGATCGTCGATGAGTGGGGATGTTGGTTTGATGTAGAGCCAGGCACAAACCCAGGTTTCTTATATCAGCAGAATACAATGCGTGATGCACTTGTTGCAGGAATTAACTTAAATATCTTCAATAAGCATTGTGACCGCGTTAAGATGGCAAATATCGCACAGATGGTTAATGTACTTCAGTCTGTAATTCTGACCGATGGTGAGCGTATGATTAAAACACCGACCTGGTTTGTATTTTATCTGTATCAGGCTCATCAGGATGCTGAGCTTCTTGACAGTACGCTTGAGACACAGCTGATTGGACCAGAGGGTCATCAGGCACCTAACATGACAGAGTCCGTATCCATGGGCAAGGATGGAAAGATGCACATCACACTGACAAACGAGTCTATTACGGAAGAGTATCCAGTTGACGTTGTACTTGACAGTGGAAAGGCGGCAGCAGTTGAGGGCATGATTTTGACTGGTGAGATGCATCAGCATAACACCTTTGATAACCCAGATCAGGTAAAATGTGAAGCATTTAATGGCGCAGAGCTTACCGAGAGCGGCCTGAAGCTGACACTTCCAAAGTGCAGCGTGCTTCATCTGGTTGTAACCGTAGAATAAGTCAGAGCGAGGAAATCGAAATGGACGAAAAAACAAACTGGCAGTCACTTGAAAAGAATGGACCGATTACGGAATACAATGAGCCGTTTATTGAGCAGCGCGCCGATCCGTTTGTGTGCAAGGCTGCTGATGGCACCTATTATTTTACCGCATCCTATCCGGCTTATGACCGCATTCTGCTTCGCAGCAGCAAGACCTTAAACGGTCTGAAGGACGCGAAGGAGCGTCAGATTTGGGTAAAGCACGAGCATGGCCCGATGAGCTGTCATATCTGGGCACCGGAGCTTCACTTCGTCTATGGAAAGTGGTGCATTTATTTTGCCGCAGGTGAGGCAGAGGACATCTGGAAGATTCGCCCATATGTGCTTGTATGCGATGGCGATCCGATGACAGGCGAGTGGAGCGAGTTAGGCCCGATGAAGGGCTGCGATGACGATCCATTCTCCTTTACGGATTTCTCACTGGATGCGACCATCTTCGAGCATAAGGGTGACTACTATTATGTGTGGGCACAAAAGGCATCCAACATATCAAATCTTTACATTGCCAAAATGGCAGCACCAGACAAGCTGGCAACCGTCATGGAGATGATCACAACGCCAGATTATGACTGGGAGCGCATTTTGTTCTGGGTAAATGAGGGACCAGCCGTGTTAAAGCACGCTGGAAAGCTGTGGCTGACCTTCTCCGCCAGCGGAACTGGCTCCTGCTACTGCGTCGGCTTGTTAAGCGCAGACGAGGATGCGGATCTGCTTGATCCGGCTTCCTGGACAAAGGAACGTATGCCAGTATTAGCAACGGATCCAGAGAAGGGACTGTATGGCCCAGGCCACAACAGCTTTACAACAGATGAGGAAGGCAATGACATCATGGTTTACCATGCAAGAACCTACGATGGCATCAAGACAAAGGATCCGCTATACGATCCAAATCGTCATGCGCATCTGTTAAAGGTGCAGTATGATGAAACGGGTCGTCCACTCTTTGCCTATCAAAAACATTGATGAACATTGAGTGGACAATATCGTGTTTATAGCAAACACGAATCTGAGATTAGATTCGAAAGGAAAGGTTTTTGAAATGAAAACAGGAAAGAATTATAAGTTTTGGTTTTGCACCGGATCTCAGGATCTGTACGGTGACGAGTGCTTACAGAAGGTAGCAGAGCATTCCAAGATTATTGTAGAGAAGTTAAACGAGTCTGGAAATCTTCCATTTGAAGTTGTTTGGAAGCCAACTTTAATCACAAACGAGCTGATTCGTCGTACCTTCAACGAGGCAAACATCGACGAGGAGTGCGCAGGTGTGATCGTTTGGATGCATACCTTCTCCCCAGCAAAGTCTTGGATTCTTGGTCTTCAGGAGTACAGAAAGCCGTTGCTGCATCTGCATACCCAGTTTAACATGGAGATTCCGTATGACACCATCGACATGGATTTCATGAACGAGAACCAGTCCGCACATGGTGACAGAGAGTTCGGTCACATGGTAACACGTATGGGCATCGAGCGCAAGGTAGTAGTAGGTCATTGGTCTGATGAGAAGCTTCAGAAGAAGATCGGCAGCTGGATGCGCACAGCAATCGGTGTTGTAGAGAGCAGTCATATCCGTGTTATGCGTGTTGCTGATAATATGAGAAATGTTGCAGTAACAGAGGGTGATAAGGTAGAGGCTCAGTTAAAGTTTGGCTGGGAGATTGATGCTTATCCGGTAAACGAGATTGCAGAATCTGTAGCTGCTGTATCCGCATCTGATACCAATGCATTGGTAGACGAGTACTATAGCAAGTACAACATTCTTCTGGAGGGACGTGACCCAGAGGAGTTTAAGAAGCACGTTGCTGTACAGGCACAGATCGAGCTTGGTTTTGAGCGATTCCTTGAGGAAAAGAATTATCAGGCAATTGTAACTCACTTTGGCGATCTGGGCGCATTAAAGCAGCTGCCAGGTTTGGCAATCCAGAGACTCATGGAAAAGGGATATGGCTTCGGTGCAGAGGGTGATTGGAAAGTCGCTGCCATGGTACGTTTGATGAAGATCATGACCGCAGGAATGAAGGATGCAAAGGGAACCTCCATGCTTGAGGATTACACCTACAACTTAGTTCCAGGCAAGGAAGGCATCTTAGAGGCTCATATGCTTGAGATCTGCCCATCCATCGCAGATGGCCCGATCAGTATCAAGTGCCAGCCACTGTCCATGGGTGACAGAGAGGATCCGGCGCGTCTTGTATTTACATCTAAGGAAGGAACCGGTATCGCTACCTCTTTAGTAGACTTAGGCGATCGTTTCCGTCTGTTAATCAACACCGTTGACTGCAAGAAGGTAGAAAAGCCAATGCCGAAGCTGCCAGTAGCAACCAACTTCTGGACCCCACAGCCAGATCTGATTACCGGAGCAGAGGCATGGATCTTAGCAGGTGGCGCTCACCATACTGCATTCACTTATGACCTTACCGCAGAGCAGATGGGTGACTGGGCAGAGGCAATGGGAATCGAGCCAGTTTACATCGATAATGAGACCACCATCCGAAACCTGAAGAAGGATCTGATGCTGGGTAATCTTGTTTATAGAAAGTAAATAATAAAAAGAAAAAAACTTTAAGGCTGTCAAGAAAAAACACTTGACAGCTCTTCTTTTTTCGTGTATAGTATCGAAGGTGATGTTTGATGGAAAAGATTGTAGAACGCAATATGCTGTACGATTTCTATGGTGAACTGCTTACGCCGCACCAGCAGGAAATCTACGAAAGCATTATTTTTCAGGATCTGTCGCTGAGTGAGGTGGCAGAGCTACACGGCATCAGCAGGCAGGGAGTTCATGATCTTGTAAGGCGCTGTGATAAGCTGCTCGAAGGGTATGAGAACAAACTGCATTTGGTAGAGCGCTTTGTGACACTCAAATCCTCGGTAGGCGAGTTAAGAGAACTTACAAGAGAGTATGAGAAGAGCAAAGATCGAGCACTGTTTGAACAGATTGATCAGCTTTGCCAGACAATACTCGAAGAGCTGTAACTGTAAGGGAAAGGCAGAAAGGAGCTGCAAAAGTGGCATTTGAGAGCTTATCTGAAAAGCTTCAGAACGTATTTAAGAATCTGCGCGGCAAGGGCCGTCTGACAGAAGCGGACGTAAAGGCTGCTTTGAAGGAAGTAAAGATCGCGCTCCTCGAGGCGGACGTCAACTTCAAGGTAGTAAAAGGCTTCGCAAAATCGGTTGAGGAACGAGCTGTTGGACAGGACGTTATGAATGGACTGAATCCGGGACAGATGGTTATCAAGATCGTAAATGATGAGCTTGTTTCCCTGATGGGTTCTGAGACAACAGAGATCGCTCTGTTGCCGGGAAATCAGGTAACGGTCATCATGATGATTGGTCTTCAGGGTGCCGGTAAGACGACGACAGCCGCTAAGATCGCAGGAAAGTTAAAGATGAAGGGCAGACAGCCACTTTTGGTTGCCTGTGACATCTACCGTCCGGCAGCGATCAAACAGTTGGAGGTCAACGGTGAGAAGCAGGGTGTTGAGGTGTTTTCAATGGGAACCAATCACAGCCCGGTTGACATCGCAAAGGCAGCGATCGAGCATGCAAAGAGCAACGGACAAAACGTGGTGATCCTCGATACCGCAGGCCGTCTGCAGATTGATGAATCCATGATGCAGGAGCTTGTTGAGATAAAAGAGGCAACGGGTGTTACGCAGACGTTACTCGTTGTGGATGCGATGACCGGTCAGGAAGCGGTCAACGTAGCGACCACATTCAATGACCGTATCGGCGTAGACGGAGTGATCCTGACAAAGCTCGATGGCGACACCAGAGGCGGTGCAGCGTTGTCTATTCGTCAGGTAACAGGAAAGCCGATTCTTTATATCGGTATGGGCGAAAAGCTTTCCGATCTGGAGCAGTTTTATCCGGACCGTATGGCGTCCCGTATCCTTGGCATGGGCGATGTCATGAGCCTGATTGAAAAGGTGGAGGCACAGGTCGATGCTGAGAAAGCAAAGGAGATGGAGCAGAAGCTTCGCAAGGCATCCTTTGACTTAAACGACTATCTGGATCAGATGGAACAGATGAAAAACATGGGTGGTCTTAGTAAGATCATGGAAATGCTTCCGGGAATGGGCATGAACCTCAATGCGAAGAATATGCCAGACATGGACGAGAGTGAGAAGCAGATGGAGAAAATTCAGGCAATCATTCGTTCCATGACCATGAAGGAGCGCACCAATCCGGATATCATCAATGCATCCAGAAAGAACCGCATTGCAAAAGGTGCAGGAGTTGATGTGGTTGAGGTCAACCGTCTGTTAAAGCAGTTTGACCAGAGCCGTAAGCTGATGAAGCAGATGCCCGGCATGATGGGCAAGCAGGCAAAAAAAGGAAGATTTAAACTGCCTTTTTAATAAATAATTAAATTTAAATAATTGGAGGAATTTTACAATGGTAAAGATTAGATTAAAGAGAATGGGACAGAAGAAGGCTCCTTTCTACAGAGTAGTAGTTGCAGATGAGAGATCCCCAAGAGACGGAAGATTCATTGCAGAGATCGGTTACTATGATCCAACTAAGGATCCGAGCGTAATCAAGTTCGATGAGGAAGCTGCTAAGAAGTGGCTTGCAAACGGTGCTCAGCCGACAGATACAGTTGCAAAGTTATTAAAGGTTGCTGGTATTGAGAAATAATTAGTGCCGAATCCTTTTATCAAATGTTGCAGATGCAGCAGAATGAGAGAGATGTATGAAGGGACTATTGGAAGTTATCGCAAAGTCGCTTGTAGATAACCCGGATGAAGTTGTGGTTACTGAAAAGGAAACCGAGAAGGGACTTGTGCTGGAGCTGAAAGTGGCACCTAGTGATATGGGTAAAGTCATCGGTAAGCAGGGTAGAATCGCAAAAGCAATCCGCTCTGTAGTAAAGGCTGCGGCATCGAGAGAAAACAAGCAGGTTAGTGTTGAGATTGAGTAATCAAAAACGTGTGCTTCAGAGATGGGGTACACGTTTTGTTTTATCATAGGAGAGAAGAATATGGAAGATTTATTGCGTGTGGGCGTGATTTCATCCGCTCATGGAATCAAGGGAGAAGTAAATGTATTTCCGACAACAGATGAACCGGAAATGTTCGCGCAGTGGAAGACGCTGCAGATGATCGACAAAAGACAGAACCGCCTGATGCATGTGCGCGGAGCAAAGTATTTCAAAAACATGGTCATTCTTTCCTTTGAGGAGATTACCGACCGCAACCAGGCTGAGCTGTTACGTCAGGCTGAGTTATATATCACAAGAGATCAGGCAGCGCCGTGTGGCGAAAATGAAAATTTTATCACCGATTTGATTGGTCTTCGTGTCGAGGACGAAAACGGCGAGGAATTGGGCAAGTGTACCGAGGTGTACCAGACTGGTGCAAACGATGTCTACGAGATCGAATTGTTAGATGGAAGAAAGGTGCTGTTTCCGGCAATCCCGTCCTGCATCTTAAATGTCGATCTTGAAAAAGGCGTGATGACCGTCCATGTCATGGCCGGATTGATTGACTAATTCACTTACGAGAAGGAGGTAGCTTCATGCATTATTATGTATTGACATTGTTTCCAGAGATGATCACAAACGCTTGTGGAGAGAGCATTCTTGGACGTGCAGCTCAAAAGGGATTGATCTCTGTAGAAGCAATCAATATTCGTGATTATTCCACAAACAAGCATAATCGTGTTGACGATTACCCATATGGCGGCGGTGCGGGCATGGTCATGCAGCCAATGCCGGTATATGATGCGTGGAAGGATCTGACGGATCGCATCGGCAAAAAACCGCGTGTGCTGTTTATGACGCCTCAGGGGAAACCATTTTCCCAGAAGTTAGCTGAGGAGTACGCAAAAGAGGAAGATTTGATCTTTCTTTGCGGTCATTATGAGGGAATTGACCAGCGTGTGCTTGATCGCATCGTCACCGATGAGGTATCGGCTGGTGACTTTGTGCTCACAGGAGGCGAGCTTCCGGCGATGATGATGATCGACTGCATCTCCCGTCTTGTTCCGGGTGTATTAAATAATGAAGCATCGGCACAGGACGAGTCTTTTGAGGGAAATCTTCTTGAGTATCCGCAGTACACAAGACCAGAGGTCTTCATGGATGAGGCCGTGCCACCTGTTTTGCTGTCTGGTCATCACGGTAATATTGATAAGTGGAGACGTGAACAGTCGATTCTTCGCACGGCAACAAAGCGCCCGGATCTTTTAGCAAATGCCGAGCTTACAAAGAAAGAACAGCAGTGGTTAAAAGAGCAGCTTCACGGTAAAAAATAAAAGTAAAAAAGTTTTAAAAATCACTTGACAAATGATCAACAATGCGGTATAATATTGATGTTGTCAATAAACAGGAAAGCAGAGGATTCACTCTCACCTTAGCGCAAAGGCGTCTCGGGTTGATATTTAAGTTCACATATCGTATTCGATAGTATTTTGTGTATCTTAATGGTGGATCGTCGCGGTCCATCATTTTTTTGCGTAAAAGCAGTTCACAACATTTTTTGATGGGGGTACAAAACAATTAGCAGTTTAATGATTAATGAGCAAATCCGTGACAAGGAAGTCCGGTTAATTGGCGAGGAAGGACAGCAGCTTGGAATTATGTCCTCTAGAGATGCAATGAAGCTGGCAAAGGATGCCGGATTGGATCTGGTAAAGATTGCACCAACGGCTAAGCCGCCAGTATGCAAGATTGTTGACTATGGCAAGTTCCGTTATGAGCAGGCCAGAAGAGAGAAAGAAGCCAAGAAGAAGCAGAAAGTCATTGAAGTAAAGGAACTGAGATTGTCTCCGAACATCGATACAAATGATTTGAATACAAAGGTGAACAATGCGCGAAAGTTCCTGGAAAAGGGCGATAAGGTAAAGGTTACCTTACGTTTCCGCGGCAGAGAGATGGCCCATATGGGTGCTTCCAAACACATACTGGATGACTTTGCTGAAAACCTCAAGGATATCGCATCGGTTGAGAAACCGCCGAAGTTAGAGGGTAAGAGCATGAGTCTGGTATTGGCAAAAAATATCAAGTGATTGACAGGAGGAAATTATAATGCCAAAGGTAAAAACAAGCAGAGCAGCTGCAAAGCGTTTTAAGAAGACAGGTACAGGCGAGTTAAAGAGAATGAAGGCTTACAAGAGCCATATCTTAACTAAGAAGTCTGCTAAGAGAAAGAGAAATCTTAGAAAGGCTGCTATGACAGATAGTACCAACGTAAAGAACATGAAGAAGATTTTACCTTATTTATAATTTTACGATTTTATAAGTAAGTTTGGGAAACATTTCTGCACAGGATTCGCGAGAGTCCTCATAGGTTTAGGAGGAGATAGATATGGCAAGAATTAAGGGCGGTATGAACGCTAAGAGAAAGCACAACAAAGTGTTAAAGCTGGCAAAGGGTTACAGAGGAGCCAGATCTAAGCAGTATAGAGTAGCAAAGCAGTCTGTTATGAGAGCATTAACTAGCTCTTACGCAGGAAGAAAGCAGAGAAAGAGACAGTTCAGACAGCTGTGGATCACCCGTATCAACGCAGCAGCTAGACTGAATGGTCTGTCCTACAGCAAGTTCATGTACGGCTTAAAGAGCGCTGACATCCAGTTAGACAGAAAGATCCTGGCTGACATGGCTGTTAACGATCCAGTTGGATTCGCTAAGCTGGCTGAGACTGCAAAGAGCAAGCTTGCTTAATTAGCGCTTTACTTGTAGTTTCATACAGATACGCACTGTATACACATACAAATAGATTGGGAGAGCTTCGGCTCTCCTTTTTCTTTTCCTTCCGTTTTGTAAAAATCACATACTTTCTATCCGAATTTTTTTATTATTTGTGGAATATAAAAGGTTGATTTCAAAACCCTTGCTATGCTATACTTTCATTGTATATACTTACGGTTCGCTTTTTTATTTAGGAACGGTAACTACAATTCAAAAGGAGAATAATATGAGCGTCAGAAGAATCTTCGCGGAGAAGAAGGAACCTTATGCAGTTAAGGCACAGGAGCTTATGGAAGAAATGAGCAGCTATCTTGACATTCACGATGCCAAGAAGGTGCGTGTGCTGATCCGGTATGATGTCGAAAATCTTTCGGATGAGACTTATGAGAAGAGTAAGGGAACTATTTTTTCGGAGCCGCCGGTCGATGATCTTTACGAGGGTACATTCCCTCACGAGAAGGATGACATCATCTTTTCAGTAGAGTATCTTCCGGGACAGTTTGATCAAAGAGCAGACTCGGCAGAGCAGTGTGTAAAGCTGTTAAAGGAAGATGAACAGCCGATTATCCGTTCCGCCACCACATATGTGATCAGCGGTACACTTAGTAGCGAGGAGATTGCAAAGCTGAAGAATCACTGCATTAACCCAGTGGATTCTAGGGAAGCATCGGAGGAGATCCCGCAGACACTAAACATGGTACATCCGGAACCAGCAGACGTGAAGATCCTCGATGGTTTTTCCACTATGAACGAGAAGGATTTGAAGGCACTCTATGACTCCTTCGGTCTTGCTATGACGTTCAAGGATTTCTTACATATTCAGAAGTATTTCCACGATGAGGAAAAGCGTGATCCGTCCATGACCGAGATTCGTGTGTTGGATACCTATTGGTCCGATCATTGCCGTCATACCACTTTCCAGACCGAATTAAAGAATGTGACCTTTGAGGATGGTTATTATCGTCCAGTTATCGAGAAGACCTATGACGAGTACGAGGCCGCTCACAAGCAGCTGTTTGCAGGAAGAGACGATAAATTCATCAGCCTGATGGATTTAGCACTGATGGGTATGCGCCAGTTAAAGAAGCAGGGTAAGCTTCAGGATCAGGAGGAGAGCGATGAGATCAATGCTTGTTCCATCGTTGTTCCGATCAAGGTAGACGGCAAAGAGGAAGAGTGGCTGATCAACTTCAAGAACGAGACACACAACCATCCGACCGAGATTGAGCCATTTGGTGGTGCTGCAACCTGTCTTGGTGGTGCCATCCGTGACCCGCTGTCAGGACGTACCTATGTTTATCAGGCAATGCGTGTAACAGGTGCAGCAGATCCGACCAGACCGCTTTCTGAGACGCTTCCAGGCAAGCTTCCGCAGAAAAAGTTAGTCCGCACGGCAGCAGCAGGATACAGCTCCTACGGAAACCAGATTGGTCTTGCTACCGGCTATGTAAAGGAGATTTATCATCCAAATTATGTGGCAAAGCGTATGGAGATCGGTGCTGTTATGGGCGCAGCTCCAAGACGTGCCGTTGTCCGTAAAAATTCCGACCCAGGTGATATCATCATTTTACTTGGTGGACGTACCGGAAGAGATGGCTGCGGCGGCGCAACTGGTTCTTCTAAGGCTCATACCCAGTCCTCCATTGAGACTTGTGGTGCAGAGGTTCAGAAGGGTAATGCACCGACCGAGAGAAAGTTACAGCGCTTATTCCGCCGTGAGGAAGTCAGCCATCTGATCAAGAAGTGTAACGATTTTGGTGCAGGCGGTGTATCCGTAGCAATCGGTGAGTTGGCAGATGGTCTTGTTGTTGAACTGGACAAGGTCCCAAAGAAGTATGCAGGTCTGGATGGTACTGAGATTGCAATTTCCGAGTCTCAGGAGCGTATGGCAGTTGTTGTTGACCCGAAGGATGCCGATCAGTTCCTTGCCTATGCAGCAGAGGAAAACCTTGAGGCAACAAAGGTAGCTGTTGTCAGTGAGGACCCGAGACTGGTGCTTCGCTGGAGAGGAAAGGATATCGTAAATATCAGTCGTGCATTCCTTGATACAAACGGCGCTCATCAGGAGACCGATGTTACTGTAAGTATGCCAAAGAAGGAAGAAAGCTTCTTTGCAGCAAAGGAAACCACAGACGTGAAGGAAAAGTGGCTTTCTATGCTGGCAGATTTGAATGTTTGCTCCCAGAAGGGTCTTGTTGAGATGTTTGACAGCTCTATCGGTGCAGGCAGCGTTGTGATGCCATACGGTGGAAAGAATCAGCTGACTGAGGTTCAGACAATGGTAGCGAAGGTTCCGGTCGCAAAGGGAAATACCGATGCGGTTACGATGATGAGCTATGGCTTTAATCCGTACTTATCTTCTTGGAGTCCATATCACGGTGCCGTTTATGCCGTAACCGAGTCCATTGCTAAGATCACTGCAGCAGGCGGTGACTACAGCAAGATTCGTATGACCTTCCAGGAGTACTTCCGCAGAATGACCGAAGATTCCCATACTTGGGGACTTCCATTTGCCTCCTTACTTGGTGCCTATGCAGCACAGATGGGCTTTGGTCTTCCGTCCATTGGTGGTAAGGACTCCATGTCAGGAAGCTTCGACGAGCTGAATGTTCCTCCGACACTTGTTTCCTTTGCAGTAGATGTCGCAACTGAAAATGATGTTGTAACACCTGAACTGAAAAAGGCAGGAAACAAACTGGTTCTGTTCTCCATCGAGAAGGATGAATATGAGCTGCCAGTTTACGAGCAGGTAAAGGCACTGTATGGCCAGATTCACGAGGCAGTTCGCAAGGGACAGATCGTATCTGCTTATGCAATCGGTGCAGGCGGTATCGCAGAAGCTGTCAGCAAGATGGCATTTGGTAATGGTCTTGGCACTGTCATTAACGCTCAGCTTGATCAGAATCTTCTGTTTGCTCCACTCTATGGAAACATTCTTGCAGAAGTTCCAGAGGAAGCAATCGCAGACTTAGAGGTTCCGTGTGAGGTAATCGGTGAGGTAAGCGCAGAGCCAGCATTTACTTACGGCGAGACTCATATTTCTATGAAGGACGCATTGACAAGCTGGAAATCTACTCTTAAAAAGGTATTTCCGTCTGTATCCGGCAAGGCACAGCCAAAGGTTGACACCGGTATCTACAAGGCAGATTCCATCTATGTATGCAAGAACAAGGTTGCAAAGCCAAAGGTATTCATTCCGGTATTTCCGGGAACCAACTGCGAGTACGACAGTGCAAAGGTATTTGAGCGCGCAGGTGCAGAGGCGATCGTCAAGGTTGTTCGCAATCAGACAGCAGAGGAGATTCGTGAGTCTGTTGATGTCTTCACAAAGGCAATTCGCGAATCCCAGATTATCATGTTCCCAGGCGGATTCTCCGCAGGTGATGAGCCAGATGGTTCTGCAAAGTTCTTCGCAACTGCATTCAGAAACGCAAAGCTTAAGGAAGCAGTCATGGATCTGTTAAACAACAGAGATGGTCTGGTACTTGGTATCTGCAACGGCTTCCAGACACTTGTAAAGCTTGGTCTTGTTCCATATGGTGAGATCATTGACAGTCAGCTGTCCGATTCTCCGACACTGACAACGAATACCATCGGACGTCACGTTTCCAAGATGGCATACTTAAAGGTGGTATCCAACAAGTCTCCATGGTTAGCACAGGCAACACTTGGCGGTGTTTACTGCAATCCGGTTTCTCACGGCGAGGGTCGTTTTGTAGCAAGTAAGGAGTGGCTTGATAAGCTGTTCGCAAACGGACAGGTTGCAACTCAGTATGTTGATTACAATGGCAATCTTGCGCAGGATGAGGAGTGGAACATGAACGGCTCCTACGCAGCAATCGAGGGTATCACAAGTCCAGATGGACGTGTATACGGAAAGATGGCGCATTCCGAACGTATTGGAGATTCTGTGGCAATCAATATCTATGGCGAACAGGATCTGAAGCTGTTTGAGTCCGGTGTTCAGTACTTCAAATAAGTACGATTCTTAAAATATAGAAAACGGTCATACCAGAAATGATATGGCCGTTTTCTTATGCTTTAAATAAAGTTTTATGGCTGTATTCGTAGCCTTGACGGGTGCTGAGGTGAATGTGATTTACGACAAACACTTCGCCGAAGCACCCCTTTGTAGAACTTCCGGGGAAAATTTTGTAATCTACCGGGAGAAAACCTAACGGGTAGAATCCTCCGTATGAATGTCGCAGCTTTGCAAATTCGACGGCGCCAGATAATCCGAATCCGTCGTTGTGCCACTTGAAAGATCACTATCGTCAATATGCAAATAAACTCGCTGCACAACGAAATCTTCCGGACAATATTTTGTCGCACTCTTGCCAGATTCCGTGCAGATGCGAAGTGCATAGTGGCGTCCGCAATAGCTTGTCGGTGCAGTTCCCGGTGCAAAATATTCGGTGTAGACGTAAGCATTGCTTGTACTGCTGTTGCACACACCATCCACCGCGAGAAGCCCTGATTTGCTGCAGATCTGAGCAGACTCAAGCTCATCCGTAAAGACAAAGTCTGTGTTATCAAGGCCGTCATGGATGCGAGCCATAATGTGCTGCCATATTAGCTTGTGATATTCCGTTCCGCTGGCAAGCACCTTTGATTCATCATAACCCGACCAGATGCCACAGGTATAATAAGGAGAGTAGCCGATAAACCAGACATCACTGCCGCTTGTTGTCGTACCTGATTTTCCAGCAAGCGTCATGCCATCAACCTGACAGAGCGTTCCAGTCGGCGTGATTCCATACTGATAATAATAGGAAGAATCCGATGAAATCACATCTTCCATCGCACTGGTCAAGAGCGCGGCAGTAGAGCTTTTGATAATGCGTGTTTTAGAAGGTGTGTTCTCTAATAAGATGTTACCTTGGCGATCCAAAACCTTTGTGTAGTAGATTGGCTTTTGGTAAATGCCATCATTTGCAATTGAGGCAAAGGCCGCAGTTAATTGTTCATTGGTAACACCGTAGGTCAGATTACCGGTTGCAAGAGAAAGGGACTTATCTTGATCGGTTAAAGAGTCCAGACCGAAAAGCTCCAGATAATCATAGGCGGAGGATGCCGATACCAGTGAAGTCAGACAGCGTGCACCGACAACATTCATAGAATAGGTAATTGCCTGACGGATGTTATTATAACCAAGGTACGGATTGCCCCACCAGTTTAAAATCTGTTGATTCCCAGACGTGTAAGGTGCATCATAATAGGTGGATGCAAGGGTGGCACCGGAAGAATCAAGCGCAGGTGCAAAGGTACTTAATACCATAGAGATCGAGCCAGGTTGACGGTTGGAGTGGATCGCACGGTCAAGTGTCAGACTGCCAGTTTTTTCACCTCGTCCGCCAGAGATCGCAAGAACCTGTCCATTTGATTGATTCATGACGATCGCAGATTCCTGAGGTTCAAGAATTGGTGTGATGGTTTCATTTGTGATCGAATCCCTCGAGGAAATAACAGAGGCTTTAAATTCACGGATGGAACGATAAATGTCTTCCTTTGAGGTGTAGATGTTCGTAAAGGTAGCTTGATTCTGCTCAGACTGAAAATAGCGTGTCAGATCTTTTTCGGTATACGAACTTTCAGAGCCATCGCTGTGACAGATGGTTAGTGTGTAGTTGAGTGAGTATTCAAGCAATTTGCTGCCGGTGGAGGAGATATAGTTTTCTTCGTTGTTTACCTCTTCATCAACGATGGACTGAATTTCAGGATCCATTGTGGAATAAATTTGAAGTCCACCGCTGTAGAGCAGCTGATACGTTTGGGAAGCAGAGTAGCCTAGCTTTGATTGAAGATCATCCGAAACCTGATTGTAGACAGCATCGGTAAAGTAGGAAAAGGTGGAAGTGCTTGTATCGGTGACTGTGCTGTCAGCCGTCTGGATGCGGCTGTATACATTGTCTGCAAGTGCGTCCTCTTTTTGTGCCTCCGTGATAAAATCCTGCTCATACATCTTTTCAAGGACGATTTTACGACGTGCTGCATTGTCCTGTGGATGCGTGATCGGATTATAGCGTGACGGATTGGACGTAGTAGCCGCTAAAACCGTGCATTCCGATAAGGACAATTCCCACACATCCTTGCCAAAATAGCGGTGCGCAGCAGTTTGCACACCCAAACAGCTTCCGCCTAAATTGATCGTGTTTAAATAATATTCCAGAATGGTTTCCTTACTGTCGAGTTTTTCCTCAAGTCTCCGGGCTAAATATTGTTCCTGAATTTTGCGACGCAGTTTGTCTGCAAAGTTTGTCTCATAACCGCCCTGCAATACATTGTTTTTAATAAGCTGCTGCGTGATCGTGCTGGCACCCTCAGAAAAGCGCCCACTTGTAATGCCAATGTAAGCAGCGCGCAAAATCCCTTTTAGATCAACACCGTTGTGATCATAAAAGCGACTATCCTCGATCGCGATAAATGCATGCACCAGATCATCAGGCAGCTGATCAAAGCTAACTTCCTCACGATTACTGCCTTCCATGACAAGTGTTTGCATCAAATTTCCATCGGCGTCATAAATCTGTGAGGAATATCCTTGTGGCTGTACATCAAGTACGTCAAGCGATGGCGCCGCATCAATGGCACCGCGCACAAAGCCAATCCCAATTGCAAGACCAGCACAACTAAGAATGAGAAGAGCCGTCAATGCACATTTTAGTAAAAAAATCAGATGATGGCGTCTGGCCTGCGTGGCGGTCCCCAGAAGACCAGACAACTCTTTCTTTATTGTATCCGTATTGAACATAAAAATCCATGCCTTTCCATTAAGTCTTTTTTTAGTATACCAAAAATGGGAGAAAATTACCAGAAAAAAAGCAAACCTTTACAGAAACGGTAAAATAGGATAAACTAGTTTCAAAGCGTTTTGGGAAGGCTTACTTTGATAACCAAATGTGAAATTTATCGTGTAAGCAAGTTTTGTAACAAAAGCTTTTTATGAAATACGAAAATAAAAGATAAGGGAATTAGGTGAAAAACATGGCAGAGGCCTATAAGACAGTTTATATTGGAAACTCCGCGGAAATTGTGGAGAAAAAATCGCGCTTCATTGCAAATTTAGAGCATGTGGAGTCGGAGGAGGAGGCACTTGCCTATATCGAGTCCATTCGCAAAAAATATTGGGATGCCAGACACAACTGCTATGCGTACTGCATCGGAAAAAAACAGGAGTTAAAGCGCTGCAGCGATGACGGAGAGCCATCTCAGACAGCGGGAAAGCCGATGCTTGATGTGCTGACAGGTGAAGGACTTTGTGATACAGTAGTCGTGGTGACGCGTTATTTTGGCGGAACGCTTCTCGGAACTGGTGGATTGGTGCGCGCCTACACGGCATCCGCTAAGGCAGGTGTAGAGGCGAGCGAGGTGATTGAAAAAATTCCGGCGGTACAGTTTTTTGTGAGGGTAACGTATAATCAAATTGGAACGCTTCTTTATTTGCTCGGCCAAAAGGGGTATAG
This sequence comes from Lachnospiraceae bacterium, assembly GCA_052273485.1. Taxonomy (GTDB): domain Bacteria; phylum Bacillota; class Clostridia; order Lachnospirales; family Lachnospiraceae; genus Anthropogastromicrobium. The sequence continues at coordinate 14,978 of DAVZID010000023.1, read as the reverse complement.
CCAGCTTGACAGCGAGTATGCAGAGGATGTGAGTGTGCGTTTTTTGGTGCCGCAAAAAGAGCGTGCAGCGATGGAAAAGCAGCTTCTTGAGAGCTTTCAGGGAAGTGCAAAGACCGAAGTGGAGGATTACGGCTACTATGCAAAGAATGGAAAAGAACTGTTGTTATTCGAGGAGGAAGGGTGATGATAACATGTGCAATGTGCGATGATGATCTGCCGTTTGCGGAGCAGCTTCGAAGCCTTGTGATTTCCTATGCAAAGGAGCAGCATATTGAGGTTCAGGCGGAAACCTTTGCTTCGGCGGAGGAACTGCTTGAGGAGATCGAAAATGGAGCAGGCTTTGAGCTTTTGTTTTTGGACATCGAGATGCGAAAAATGGATGGAATTGAGCTTGGCAAAAAGCTTCGCGAGATTTCGTACCAGACATTACTTATCTATGTGTCTGGTTATGATCAGTACATGCGTCAGCTTTTTGAGACAGAGCCATTTCGCTTTCTGTCAAAGCCGCTTAAAAAAGAAGAATTGTATTTTGTTTTAGATAAGGCGTTTGAGCGTATTGGCCGTTTTCGCAGAGAACATTTTACGATTCGTTTTGGAAAAAATGTGGTAAATCTTTTGTGCCGTGATATCGTATATCTCGAGAGCAATAAGCGAAAGGTGATTGTTCATACAGTGCGCGGTGAGTACGAGTACTATCATAAGCTCGACGAGACCGAAAAAGAATTGAATGAGATTAGCAATGATTTTGTCCGGATTCATAAGGCATATCTTGTCAATATGGAGCATGTGGAGGCATTTCAGTATGAGAAGCTGGCGCTAAGGGATGGCACGATTTTAAGCATCAGTGAGGCGCATCGTGCCAATGTGCGCAGCCGCTTCTGGGAGTATTTAAAGGTATCGGAAAATGACTGATTTTTTGCTTGTAATTTTAATCAATTTTTTTGCACTGTACACGACGCTTCAGTATCTTTCCGTATTAAAAAAAGAAGGAAAAGAAAAGTATTATATCCATCTGCTGCCACATTTCCTATTGTGGTGTGTGTTAAATGTATGCTGCGCAATTTTAGTGCGTACACGGGGAATGCTTGCGCTTTTTGCAGCTGCCGTAGCCGGTACAATTCTTTTATTTGAGACACTATTTGTGTTTCAAAAGGAAGAAGCCTGGAAGGAAAAGACAAGGCGAAAGGAATATATGATCAGTCGCCAGCTGCAGTACTATGCGAGGCAGTATGAGGCGCTTTCTCATTTTCAGGAGACAATGCGAAAAGAGCGCCACGAGCGTCGAAATCGCAATTTAGAACTGTTAATGCTTGCTCAAAAAGGGGAACTTCAGGCAGTCGAGGAGCGACTAAAGGAAGAACAGATCCTTCTCGCACCGCGCCCTTCTATGACTGGAAACCGTACCGTCGATGCAGTGCTTGGCTTTGAACAGGCACTCGCCAGAGAAAAAAAGATTACAGTGGAAGAAAGTATTTCCATTCCGCGTGATATGGAAGTGGCCGACTCTGTTTTGTGCGGTGTACTTGGAAATGCGCTAGACAATGCGATCGAGGCGTGCAGTCGATTAAAGGAAGAAGAACGCCTTGTCAAAATTTTTATGAAGGTCGAGCGCAAAAACTTATTTATCGAGATTAAAAATCATTACGATGGAACCATTCTTGCCACACAGGACGGGAGGCTTATCAGCCGCAAGGAAAATCCGCAGGAGCATGGCATGGGGCTTCGTATTATGCGCGAGCTTCTGGAGCATGCCGACGGAAATCTTGAGACGAAGTGGGATGAGAGGGTGTTTACGCTGAGGGTGATGATTTATCATGTATTGTAGTAAGCCGTGGATGTTTGATAAAGTCACTTCACCGAGTGGGCTTTTCATAAAAGTACAGGCTAGAAATGGATGTTACAAAAATTTACGGCAAAAATGACAATTGCATGACAAACAATACTTCTTGTGATAGCATAGACACTATAAGAAAGAAGAAGAAAGGAGGATCTGGTATGGACAGTATCCAAGTCTATGCCTGGCTGATTGTATTTATCGTATTGACCGCAATTGAGATGGCAACCTTCCAGCTAGTAACGATCTGGTTTGCTGTGGGTGCTGTCGCAGCATTTATTGCGTCACTGTTTTTGGCATCGTTGGAGGTCCAGTTGATCGTTTTTCTGGCAGTATCCATGTTGCTGCTGATTTTAGTTCGTCCGGTTGCAGGGCGTTTTCTCCAGACAAAAACGGTTAAAACAAATGTAGATAGTCTGATCGGAGATTACGCAATGGTGACAGCGCGGATACATAATCAGGAAGGCTTTGGGAAGGCTGTAATCCGTGGACAGGAATGGACAGCCGCCGCCGAAAAGGACGATGAGATCATTGAGGCCGGCAGTCGGGTAGTTGTGACGGGTATACGTGGCGTAAAGCTGATTGTAGCCAAGATCGAACCACAAAAAACAGCGCAGGAAACCAATTAACAGAACGTGCAAATACGCAAGACTTATAACTACAGAATTGGGAAACAGTATTTGCAGCAATTGTAGAAGGTAGAAAAGGAGAGATGAGTATGTTAGCAGCATCAATTATTAGTCCTCAATTTATTGCAGGCGTCATTATTGCGATTGTTATTTTATGCATCATTGGATCGTGTATCCGCATCGTGCCGCAGGCGCACGCAGCGATTGTGGAGCGACTTGGCGGTTATTTGACCACCTGGTCAGTCGGAATCCACATCAAGATGCCATTTGTTGATCGCATTGCTCGAAACGTAATTTTAAAGGAACAGGTTGTTGATTTTGATCCGCAGCCGGTTATCACAAAGGATAACGTTACGATGTTGATTGATACCGTTGTATTTTATCAGATCACGGATCCGAAACTGTACGCATATGGTGTCGAAAATCCGCTGATGGCAATTGAAAATCTGACTGCTACCACACTTCGTAACATCATCGGTGAGATGGAACTTGATGAGACATTAACCTCCCGTGAGACGATCAACACGAAGATGAGAAGCAGCCTCGATGAGGCAACGGACCCGTGGGGAATCAAGGTAAATCGTGTCGAGCTAAAGAACATTGCACCGCCGTCTGATATTCAAAATTCCATGGAGAAGCAGGCAAAGGCTGAGCGTGACAAGCGTGCAGCGATCCTTAGTGCCGAGGGTGAGAAGCAGTCCGCGATTCTTCGTGCCGAAGGTAAAAAGCAGTCTGCGATCCTTGATGCCGAGGCAGAAAAGCAGGCAGCGATCCTTCGCGCTGAGGCAAAGAAGGAAGCAATGCTTCGTGAGGCAGAGGGTGAAGCCGAAGCGATCAGACGCGTATCTCAGGCAAAGGCCGATGGAATCGCCTATATTAAGGAAGCAAAGGCTGATGCAGCTGTGCTTCAGATTAAGAGTATGGAGGCATTCGAGAAGGCAGCAGATGGTAAGGCAACCAAGATTATTGTGCCATCCAATTTAGCTTCTATTGCCGGTACCTTGACGGCTCTTACAGAAACTGTGCAAAAGGATACGCCAGAATCTTGAAAAATACTTGCAAAGTGAATATTATCTGTGCTACAATAAGGGAGTTGCCAAAAGGCAGCTCCTTTTTGCGTGCAAAATTTACATGAAAGTGATGAGAGGCTCATGAAAAAAACGTATGAAAAATATATGAGAAATGAAAATGGATATGAGTGATTCAAAATTCATGAAAAAGCAGCGCCAATTTGGGGGAGTAGAGTAACTGGATTTAGTTTTTTAGCATTAAGAGGAGTTTTTTCTATATGAAAACAAAGAGAGAGACGGTCAGAAACGTAGCGATCATTGCACACGTTGACCACGGTAAAACAACACTGGTAGATGAGCTGTTAAAGCAGAGCGGCGTATTCCGTGAGAATCAGGAAGTTCAGGAGCGTGTCATGGACTCAAATGATATCGAGCGAGAAAGAGGTATCACCATTCTGTCCAAGAACACTGCAGTTACCTATAAGGACTGCAAAATCAACATCATCGACACACCAGGACATGCGGATTTTGGTGGCGAGGTAGAGCGAGTACTGAAGATGGTAAATGGCGTTATCCTTGTTGTTGACGCATTTGAGGGTCCGATGCCGCAGACAAAGTTCGTTTTAAGCAAGGCGCTTGATCTTGACCTTTCTGTTATTGTATGTATTAATAAGATCGACCGTCCGGAGGCTAGACCGATGGAGGTTGTTGATGAAGTATTAGAGCTTCTGATGGATTTGGATGCAAGTGATGAGCAGTTAGACTGTCCATTCCTGTTTGCATCTGCAAAGGCAGGATTTGCTGTTCGCAGTCTTGACGATCCGAGAGAGAACATGATTCCGCTGTTTGAGACCATCATTGATCACATTCCGGCACCAGAAGGCGATCCGGAGGCTCCGACTCAGGTTCTGATCAGCACTATCGACTACAATGAGTATGTAGGACGTATCGGTGTCGGTAAGGTTGACAACGGTTTTGTAAAGGTAAATCAGGATTGTGTAATCGTAAACCATCATGATCCGAGCATGAAGCGCCGCGTAAAGATCAGCAAGCTGTATGAGTTTGATGGTCTGAATAAGGTAGAGGTACAGCGTGCTGACATCGGTTCCATCGTAGCTATTTCTGGTATCAGTGATATTCACATCGGTGATACCATCTGTTCTCCGGAGAATCCGGTAGCGATTCCGTTCCAGAAGATCTCTGAGCCGACCATCGCAATGAACTTTATGGTAAACGACAGCCCACTTGCTGGTCAGGAAGGAAAGTTTGTTACTTCTAGACATTTAAGAGAGAGACTGTTCCGTGAGTTAAATACCGATGTTTCCCTTCGCGTTGAGGAGACTGAGAACATGGATAGCTTCAAGGTATCCGGTAGAGGTGAGCTTCATCTTTCCGTCCTCGTTGAGAACATGCGCCGTGAGGGATATGAGTTTGCAGTCAGCAAGGCAGAGGTTTTAACAAAGAGAGACGAGAGAAACCGTCTGTTAGAGCCTATGGAGCTTGTTTATATCGACGTTCCAGAGGAATTTTCCGGTACCGTTATCCAAAAGCTTTCTAGCCGTAAGGGTGAGCTTCACGGAATGGGAACCACACAGGGCGGTTACACCAGACTGGAGTTCTCCATCCCGTCCAGAGGTCTGATCGGTTTCAGAGGTGAGTTCATGACCGATACCAAGGGAAATGGTATCATTAATACGATCTTTGATGGCTATGAGGAGTACAAGGGTGATATCCAGTATCGTAAGCAGGGATCTATCATCGCATACGAGGATGGCGAGAGTATCACCTATGGTCTGTACAATGCACAGGAGAGAGGTGTATTGTTTATCGGACCTGGCGAGAAGGTTTACTCTGGTATGGTTGTCGGCCAGACTGGTAAGGCAGAGGATGTAGAGGTGAATGTCTGCAAGACAAAGCATCTGTCCAATACCCGTTCTTCTGGTTCTGATGATGCACTGCGTCTTGTTCCAAAGAAGGTAATGAGCCTTGAGCAGTGCATGGATTTCATCGATACCGATGAGCTTCTTGAGGTAACACCAAAGAACCTTCGTATCCGTAAGAAGATTCTGGATCCAACACTTCGTAAGCGTGCAGCACTGCGTAAGCAGCAGTAAGCATAGATAAAATAAATGAAATAGTGCGGCGCTTTTTTGCGCCGTGCGGCAAAGGAGGATTTTTATGGAGTTAAGAACTGCTGTAAGTCCAAGAGATGTTAAGACCTACACCACACAGAGACTCAGAGAGGAGTTTCTGATTCAGGGACTGTTTGTACCAGGTGAGATTAAGCTGGTATACAGCCACATCGATCGTATTATTACTGGAAGTGCAACACCGGCCGAGACTCCGCTCGAGTTAACTGCAGGAGATGAGCTTCGTGCAAAGTATTTCTGTGAGAGAAGAGAGCTTGGTGTCATCAACATCGGTGGTAAGGGAACCATCACCGTTGACGGTAAGGTATATGCCGTTGATCATAAGGAAGGTATGTACATCGGAATGGGAACACAGAAGATCGTGTTCGCAAGCGAGGATGCTTCCAAGCCAGCAAAGTTTTATTTAAATAGTGCTCCGGCACATCGTACTTGTCCGACCGTTCTGATCAAGCCAGAAGGAACACCCAAAGAGGGCGTTGTCATCGTTAAGGATGAGAACAAGGTAGAGCTTGGTTCTTTAGAGCTTTCCAATCATCGTACCATCTGCAAGTATATCCTTCCAGGACAGGTAGAGAGCTGCCAGCTTGAGATGGGTATGACAAAGCTTGAGCCAGGTAGTGTATGGAACACCATGCCGTGCCACACGCATGACAGACGTATGGAGGTTTATCTGTACTTCGATATGCCAGAAGATGCATTCGTTATGCATTACATGGGTGAGCCACAGGAGACCCGTCACATTGTTATGAGAAACGAAGAGGCTGTTATTTCTCCGAGCTGGTCAATTCACAGTGGTTCCGGTTCTCAGGCTTATACCTTCATCTGGGGTATGGTTGGTGAGAATCAGGATTTCGACGATATGGATGGCGTTGATAACAAGGATATCATGTAATTGCGAATGGGGTTCTGAATCGTTATGAACTGAATTTGCAGAAAATAGCCAGAGGCAAATTTGTCCCATGGCGTGGGCGGTAGGCGTTTGTCTGCCGCCTTTTTTGATTTTCCTTTTGATTGTTCACATCTTTGCCATATTTATTTGTTAGAGTAAAAAAAAGCTTGCTGACTATTTGACACAAAACGGATGATGGGGAAAGCGGTTCTTAATTTGCATTTGGCGAAGTGTAACGAAAAGGTATGTCAGCAGAACAATTACGGCGAAGAAAGGATGAAAGAATGCCATGGAAAAAATAAAAGTGTTAGTAGTAGATGATGAGAGCAGAATGAGAAAGCTGGTAAGTGATTTCTTAACTAGAGACGGTTATGAAGTTATTGAAGCGGCGGACGGTGAGGAAGCCGTAGAGACCTTTTTTAACAACAAAGATATCGCAGTAATTTTGCTTGATGTCATGATGCCGAAGATGAATGGCTGGCAGGTATTAAAGACAATCCGCGAGTATTCACAGGTGCCGGTAATCATGCTGACAGCAAAGGGCGAGGAGCAGGACGAGCTGCACGGATTTGACCTTGGTGTAGACGAGTACATTAGTAAACCATTTAGCCCGAAGATTCTGGTGGCAAGAGTCGGTGCCGTATTAAAAAGAAGCAATCAGGTTAAGTCCAGTAAGCTTGAGTGTGGCGGAATCGTCATCGACAAGGCGGCACATCAGGTAACAATTGATGGCAAGGAGATCGAGCTTAGCTTTAAGGAATTTGAATTGCTTACGTACTTTATGGAAAACAGAGGACTTGCACTGTCTCGAGAGAAGATTTTAAACAATGTCTGGAATTATGACTACTTTGGCGATGCAAGAACCATCGATACACACGTAAAGAAATTAAGAAGCAAGATGGGAGCGAAGGGCGAGTACATTCACACCATCTGGGGCATGGGCTACAAATTTGAGGTAGAGTAAGGCACATCTCTTTGCATATATGCAATACATTCTTGATGAAAGGACAGGTTCAGTATGAAATCATCCATACGAACACAGATCACGACTGCCTTTATTGTCATTCTCACATTGACAATGGTGCTGTGTATTGGATTAAATAATGGTCTGCTGAAAGATTTTTATTATCAGAAGAAACAGGAAAAGGTGGTTCATTACTACGAAAAATTAAATCAGCTGACCAATAACAGCAGTGAAAATGATGATAAAATTAGTAATGTTTTGATGACGATGCGTGACTCCGATAACATTTCCTTTATTCAGACCACATCCGACTGGTCACTTGATGAGGTGAGCGCAAATTGTGTGTCGAACATGCAGGCAAGTGAACTTCGTCACCGTCTGATGCAGTATATTTTAGTGTGGGATCATGTGGATACCGTCACTGTATTAAAACAGGCAGACCGCTATAAAATCTTAAAGTATTATGATCCGTTAGAAGGCACTTCTTACATGGATTGCTATGGCTCATTAAGCAATGACACTTTTTTCTTAATGTCTACACCGCTTGAGGCCGTGCAGGACAGTGCGCAGATTTCCAATCAGTTCTTTATGTTTACCTGTATAGGAGCGATGGTGTTGGCGCTGATTGTGATTACAGCGATTTCTAACCGCCTGACAGAGCCGCTTTTACAGCTTGCAAAGATTGCCGATCATATGGCAAATCTGGACTTTTCCAGCAAGTATACGGGTAGTCTGGACAATGAAATCGGTCTTTTGGGAAATAGCATGAACTCGATGTCTGAGCAGCTTGAAAGCACGATCAACCAATTACAGTCGGCAAACGAACAGCTTAAAAAAGATATTGACGAGAAAATTCAGATCGACGAGGTGCGAAAGGAATTTTTGTCGAATGTTTCACATGAGTTAAAGACCCCAATCGCGCTGATTCAAGGTTATGCGGAAGGACTTCAGGAGGGAATCAGCGATGATCCAGAGAGCAGAGCGTTTTACTGTGATGTCATTGTCGACGAGGCAAAGAAGATGAATCGTATGGTGCGCAAGCTCTTAACATTAAATCACCTTGAATTTGGTCAGGATGCACTCACCGAGGAAACCTTTGATATCTGTGAGATGTTAAATACATTACTCAATTCGAGTGCACTTGAAATGCAGAAAAAGGAAATTCAGGTGGTCAAAAATTATCCATCCTCCTGCATGGTACTGGCCGATGAGTTCAAGATCGAGGAGGTCTGCACGAACTACATTAGCAACGCGATGAATCATGTTAGCGGTGATATGCGCATTACTGTCACTCTTGAGGATCAGAAGGATAGCGTCAAGATTACGGTGGCAAATACCGGTGAGCCGATTCCAGAGGATTCACTTGATAAGGTATGGATCAAGTTTTATAAGGTTGATAAGGCAAGGACAAGAGAGTATGGCGGAAGCGGTATCGGTCTGTCCATCGTAAAGGCGATCATGGATGCTCATAAGCAGCCATTTGGCGTATACAATACGGAAGAGGGTGTCGCATTCTGGTTCTGCTTAAAAAAGGCACCGCAGGAAGGTATGGCTGTGCAAGGTATCGACATGACAGATTCCAAAGAAACGGATACACAGGAGAAGAATTATGACACAGGAAATATGGAATAAAATCAAAAACAGCGAAATGCTGTTAATCGGAATTGGCACGCAGTTAGCAGTCAAGGAAGACAACGAAGCGCAGATAGATGAAGTGTATGACACACTCGCAAAGCTCGCAAAGGGACGAAATTGTTTTGTTATCACCTCAAATACTGACAAAAAACTGCTAGACGGACGAATCTCAAAATTTTTAACGGCAGCACCGAAGGTAGAAGGACAGGAGAAACAGTGGGAGGCCTATATGAATTGGCTTAGCTGTTCTCTGACACATGAGCTGACCATCTTAGAGCTTGGCGAAGGCTTTGCCGATCCGATGGTCATGCGCTGGCCGTTTGAGAAGGTGCTTTCTATGCACCAGAAGGCGACACTCATCCGTGTGCATCCGATGCTGTATCAGGTGCCAGCTGAGTTAAACGGCAGAGGTATCGGCGTTAAAGAAAACAGCATTCAATTTGTACAGGAAATTGCGCAGGAGATGAAGTAAAAGAGTTGCCACAAGAAACTTCATATGCTATAATCAATCTGTTTTTATACACACACGATTCAGGGGGTGGCGCATTGATAGCAATTATTGATTACGATGCAGGAAACATCAAAAGTGTAGAAAAAGCGCTTTTGGCAATGGGAGAGACTCCGGTTTTGACAAGAGATCCAGAGGTGATTCTTCATGCAGACCACATCATCTTACCGGGAGTGGGTTCTTTTGGTGATGCGATGGAAAACTTAACGAAATTTGGCTTAGTCGATGTAATTCGCGAGGCGATTGACCGAAAAATCCCATTTTTGGGCATTTGCCTTGGACTACAGCTCCTTTTTGAGAGCAGTGAGGAGACACCAGGTGTCGCAGGTCTTGGCATATTGAAGGGCAAGATTGTCCGGATTCCAGAAGGACCAGGTCTTAAGATTCCGCATATGGGTTGGAATTCGCTTACCGTCCGCGAGGGTGCATCGCTGTTTAAAGGACTCGAGAAGGAGCCGTATGTGTACTTTGTCCATTCCTATTATCTGCAGGCTGAAGATCCGGATATCGTGGCAGCGACCACGCAGTATGGTGTGACAATCCATGCATCTGTAGAAAAGGGAAATGTGTTTGCTTGTCAGTTTCACCCGGAGAAGAGTTCAAAAACAGGTCTTGCGATCCTCAAAAACTTCTTAGCACAAAGGAGGGAAGGCTGATGTTTACAAAGCGTATTATTCCTTGTCTGGACGTACATAATGGACGCGTGGTCAAGGGTGTGAATTTTGTGAATTTGCAGGACGCCGGAGATCCGGTTGAGATTGCGGCTGCGTATGATGCGTTAGGGGCAGATGAACTGGTGTTTTTGGACATCACGGCATCAAGCGATGCCAGAAACATTGTCGTGGATATGGTGCGCCGAGTAGCGCAGAAGGTATTCATTCCGTTTACCGTTGGAGGAGGCATTCGTACCGTAGAGGATTTTCGAATGCTGCTTCGTGAGGGTGCAGACAAGATTTCGATCAATTCGTCTGCAATCAATACCCCAAGACTGATCAGCGATGCGGCAGATAAGTTTGGAAGCCAGTGTGTGGTTGTGGCGATTGATGCCAAAAAACGAGCAGATGGCAGCGGATGGAATGTCTATAAAAATGGCGGTCGTATTGATACTGGACTCGATGCAGTCGAGTGGGCAGCGAAGGCTTGCAGCATGGGAGCTGGAGAAATCCTTCTTACTAGCATGGACTGCGATGGTATGAAGACGGGTTATGATATTGCGCTTACCAGACAAGTTTCCGAGGCAGTTAGCGTTCCGGTCATTGCATCTGGCGGTGCAGGTACAAAAGAGCATTTCTACGAGGCTTTGACAGAAGGAAAGGCGGATGCGGCACTTGCGGCAAGCCTGTTCCATTATAAAGAACTCGAGATTGCTGATTTGAAGCAGTATCTGAAGGCTCGTGGCATCAGCGTGCGCATCTAGTTTTGAAAATTTGTGGAGGGAAACGATGGGAGCAATCGCAAATGATTGGTTAGGACCGTTAAGTCCTGAATTTAAAAAGCCGTATTATGCCAGTCTCTATAAAAAAGTAATCGAAGAGTATACCACACATGTGGTTTATCCACCATCTGACGAGATCTTTACTGCGTTTAATCTGACGCCACTTTCAAAGGTAAAGGTTGTCATTCTCGGACAAGATCCGTATCACGAGCCAGGTCAGGCACATGGCTTATCCTTTTCGGTAAAGCCAGGCGTGGAGATTCCACCGTCGTTGGTCAATATTTATCGGGAACTGCACGATGATTTGGGTTGCTATATTCCAGACAACGGCTATCTGGTTAAGTGGGCCAAGCAGGGCGTTTTGATGTTAAATACCCTTCTTACGGTTCGTGCGCATCAGGCGTTCTCCCATAAGGGAATTGGTTGGGAGCAGTTTACCGATGCAGCAATTGAAGTGCTGGCAAAGCAGGATCGTCCGATGGTATTTATCCTTTGGGGCAGACCAGCACAGTCCAAAAAGCCGATGATCTACAATTCCAAACACTTGATCATCGAGTCAGCGCACCCAAGTCCACTGTCTGCGTACCGCGGTTTCTTCGGCAGCAGACCATTTAGCAGGACAAATGAGTACCTCAAAGAAAATGGATTAGAGCCAATCGACTGGCAGATCGAGAACGTGAGGGAATAACAGAAAGGAAATTGAAAAAATGAATATTATTGAATGGCTGAGAGTCATCTTTCTTGGCATCGTAGAGGGAATTACCGAGTGGCTTCCCGTCAGCAGTACTGGACATCTGATTCTGGTAGATGCATTCTGGAAGACAAGTGCACCAACCGTATTTACTCCTGAGTTTAAAGAGATGTTTGATGTTGTTATACAGCTCGGTGCAATTTTGGCCGTCGTCACCGTGTTCTTTTATAAGCTGAATCCATTTTCAGCAAGAAAGACAAAAGAGCAGAAACACAACACGATTGAGCTGTGGAAGAAGGTTATCATCGGCTGCATTCCAGCTGGTGTGATTGGTGTACTGTTTAACGATCTGATCGACAAGTACCTGATGAACTGGCTTGTGGTAGCGATCATGTTGATCGTAGTCGGCATTGCATTCATCGTAGTTGAGATGAGAAATCACACGGTTCGTCCGACTATTGTAAAGTTTACTCAGCTTAGCTATAAGACTGCATTTATCATTGGTGTCTTCCAGCTGTTATCACTGATCCCAGGAACGTCCCGTTCTGGTATTACCATCATTGGTGGTATGCTGTTTGGCTGTTCCCGTTTCATCGCAGCAGAGTATACCTTCTATCTGGCAATTCCGATTATGTTCGGTGCCAGTGGCTTAAAGCTTGTAAAGTTCCTTGTAAAGGGTGGTGGCTTTACATCGGAGCAGTTCTTCGTCATTTTACTGGCAATGGTTGTTGCGTACGGTGTATCCATGATTGTAATCAAGTTCTTAATGCAGTATATCAAGCGCCATAACTTCAACAGCTTTGCACTGTATCGTATCGCACTTGGTATTATCGTTTTGATTATCGGCTTTGCAGTCGGTCTGTAATTGGAGACTGGTAAGCTGCAGTTAGTAACCGATAATCCGTAATCCTTGCAGAACACTGCAACAAAAGAACAAAAAAACACGAATACTCCCACAAAAGTAACCGATTGGTTGCTTTTTGGGAGCATTTTTGCGTTTTGAGGCACAAAAGGGCACCTTCAAAAAGTTTTTTGATTTTTTTTGGAAAAAGTGTTGACAAATCCTTGCCCATGTGATAATATATATATCGTCAGGTGAGCAACAAAGAAACAACAAATAAAGTTGTTCAGCAGACAAAAACAAAATATGCAGTTGTGGCGGAATTGGCATACGCGCAAGACTAAGGATCTTGTGAGCCTAGCTCGTACGGGTTCAAGTCCCGTCAACTGCATTACCTGATGGTTTAACTGTTAGGAAAAGAAAATTGCATATGCAGTTGTGGCGGAATTGGCATACGCGCATGATTCAGGTTCATGTCCATGTACTTGGGTAGGGGTTCAAGTCCCCTCAACTGCATTACAAGTAAGGGAGAAGATGAAAATCTTCTCTTTTTTTTGTGCATTATTGGAAAGGCAATGAGCGTTCTAAGCACAACGCCCCCCAGCCTGTGCGTGGATTTGGCACAGGATAGCCAGGAAGTGCTCGCGCACCTGCGATCAGCCATGTCTTCAATCGCTCTCCATATAAAAATAGATTATTTTCCTTCACAATTCCCCATTCCATTAAAAGGGCAGCGCTTCCTGCGACAAATGGCGCAGCAAAGGAGGTACCAGATACGACCTGATATCCATTAGGAAAGGCAGGTACCGTAATTGAGACACCTGGTGCAGCCAAATCTGGTTTTGTCAAAAGATTGGGAAGTGCAGCACCACCCCGTCCAGAAAAATCTGCCGGAGCATCTGTCCTTACATCATAAGCGCCTACCGTGATAACTGAATTTGCAGAAGACGGTATGGTCAGTGTATTGTATGGATCAGGCGAAAGAAAGCGAGTGGCACCATTTAAACTAGAAGCGGCGGGAAGCCACAACTCAATTCCACCATTTTTGATTGAAATCGGTTCCACAATCAGACTCCACACACCAGAGGTTAAATAAGAAACACTATCTTTTGGAAAAAACTCAAAATAATATTCTTGCAGACGTTGAAACGGCGACGGCGCACTATTGTAAATAGCAACCCGTGTTTGATCCAATTCACGAATATCCGTTCCAAACGCATCTGAAAGCATATATTCGGCTCCAGAAGGTGCTCTTAACCGTATCCGAACAACATCCGCATAATCTTTCCACAGCTGTATACTAAGCGAACTCTGACGTTCCGAAATCGAAAAATCAACGCTCACCGTCTGGTCAAGAAAACTAGCAACATGTACAGGCGAAGCACCTTCATTTCCAGATGCTGCGACAATGCTAATGCGTCCTAATAATGACACTCGATTCAAATAAATCTCAGACAATGAACTTCCAGTATGCGCACCATAATTATTTCCAAAACTGATATTTAATACAAGCGGCCGATTTAATTCCAGTGCTTTTCGTATGCAATAATCAATGCCGCTGATGAGCTCCGTCGTTCTAGGATACAATCGCTGATTCGTTCGCATCTTCACCACAATCAATTCAGCCTCTGGCGCAACACCGCGATATCGTCCATTCGAGGCGGCTCCATTTCCACAGGCAATCCCAGCAACACCGGTACCGTGACCAGATTCATCTCGTGACAACGTTTTTTTGTCCCTCAGTGCCTCATTAATTTCCTCTCTGCTATACTCAGCTCCAAACCCATACCCCTTTGGCGCATTGCCCACACCACCTTGATCCCATAAAAATAAAACACGGCTACTACCATCCTGAGTTTGAAAATCCGGGTGTGTCAGATCAATGCCAGAATCCACAAAACCAACCAGAACACCATTTCCCGTCAAGGAAAGTGGAGGCAATGTCACTTGTGTAATGCAGGATGCACGCTTGCCAGAAAGAATCTCAAATGAAATATAGCGCGGCATCTCAATATAGAGAATTTGCGGCAGCGCGCTCACAATTGCAATGAGGAAAGGTGGCAGACGAAGGATTGCAAAATTCTCAAGCAGCATTGATACTTCAATTTGTGGATACTGCTCTGTTAAAAAAGATAAGTCCTGTGATGCCAACACCAAAATTTCCCAGACATCGCCGCTTTGAACGGCAGACAAAGACCGTGACATCTCTTTCAAATTTTTGGGCAATGATAACGATAAATTGAAAGCGGCATCTGCTTTTGGGTCATTCATAGAAAATCCGTCCTTTACAAGAAATTATAGTAATAAAATTAAATGGTTTCGCATATATATCTATGATATGATGTTGGGGTCAAAAGGTATTTTGCCCCCAACTGATATCCACGAATTGCTC
>DAVZID010000022.1:38042-44809 GCA_052273485.1 Lachnospiraceae bacterium | reverse complement strand
GCTTCAAGAATAAATATGGCTTTTAGATAGTCTTCTCCGGAAGAATGAAGTCTTTCTTTTGCAGCCGCCTCAGCCACACTGCTGGACATTATTTCACATGAACAGATGCAATGTCTACGTAGCTGGCATCTGTGTAGAAGTCATAGCCAGTTATCTTATCAGTATTCCACAGAGCCAGATCGTGAGTGTCGGTTACAGGCACCAGAAGATTCTGATCTGCAATACCATTCAGAATCATTCCATAGATTTCCTGCACACGCTGAGAATCAGAAGTGGAATCCAATTCTGCGAAAATTTCAGGATTCTCAAAGAAAGCAGAGAACTGGCAGAGGATCGGATCACCCATAGCGCCAGGAGCCATATTGCTCATATCCGTTGCAGGGTCAAAGGAACCGCCAGCAGTATTGTAGAAGGTCAGATCATATTCGCCAGCCATCAAGGCTCCATACCAGGTGTTCATGTCTACTGCATCAATAGTAACATCGAAGCCGAGTTCTTTAAGAGAAGCTGCAATAGAAAGAACTGCATTGTCAACACTTGCAAGGCTCTGAGAATAGTTGAAATGAATGGCGAGAGAAGTTCCGTCCTTCTCCATGATACCATCATCATTGGTATCCTCATAGCCGGCTTCCTTCATGAGCTGCTTTGCCTTTTCCATGTCAGTAGGATAGGTCTTAACCTCCACACCGCAGTTGGGTTTTTCATTCGTAAAGAGGGTTTCGGCAGCGGTCTCCAGGCCATCGAAAACAGAGGTTTCCAACTCCTGCTGATTAACAGCGTAGGATACTGCTTCCCTTACAAGAGGATCATTAAAGGGAGCCTTATTCAGGTTCATACCCAGATAACGGGTTTGGTTGGTGCTGTCATCCATGGCATGACCGAAAGCGGTATCCTGGGAAATCTCCGTGTAGCCTTCTGCGCTAAGTCTGCTGGAGCCGAGAATTGCATCGATTTCACCGTTGCGCAGAGCAAGAATTTTTGCAGCATTATCAGGAATCACTTTGACCTTGAACTCATCCACTTCAGGAGCTTCGTCCCAGTAGTAGGGATTGCGGATAAAGGTATAAGTGTCCCCCTCGACCCGGTCAAACATATAGGGACCAGTACCCATAGTTGCACTCACACAATTCTCGTAAGCCTTTTCTACGCCGCCTTCAAAGGCTGCGGGATTCACAATACCAAGAGGCAGCGCCATGGTCAGATTGTCAAGAGCAGCGTAATAAGGGGTCTTCAAAGTCATTACAAAGGTTTTTTCATCCGGTGTTTCCAGCTTGTCAAACAAAGTAGTAAGCTTACCGAAGGCACCATTCTGGGGACCCAGATGGGTTACTACTGCTTCAAAGGTCATCTTTACTGCCTCGGAAGTCAGAGGAGTACCGTCAGAAAATTTGACACCATCACGCAGATGGAAGGTGTAAGTCTTGCCGTCATCACTGATTTCCCAGGTTTCAGCCAACTCGCCCTGGATCTTCCCGTTATCATCATAGCTTACCAGAGTGTTGTAAAAATTACGACTCCAGAATCCGGCACCGTAAGTGCTGGATACCATAGGCGTGATAACAGGATAGAAGCCTACAGAAAAGTCCCAATTCTCGGTGACAGTGATTGATACCGGCTCTGCATCGGTCTGAGAGGTGGATTCCTCCGGATTCTCGTCAGGGTTTGTGCCACAAGCTGCCATAGCAAGGCACATCACAAGTGCGAGTCCGAAAGCTAAAAGTTTTTTCAGTTTCATGTACAAAATCTCCTTTATTTGTTTTTATATCATGCTTTTCAGCAGGGTATACATATTTATTGAATGGTTTAGCCCAGATATGGAGCAATAGAATGCAGCAGAAGCTTTGTATACGGATGTGTAAAGCAGTCTGTTGAACCGTGAAATGTACGGTCTTCGATAATCTTACCGCAACGCATCACCATCACACGGTCTGCAAGATATAGCGCAACATCCAGGTCATGGGTAATGAAAAAGCAAGTCATTTTTCGCTCCTGATGGAGTCGCTTCAGCAAATCAAGAATATGTTTACGAACCAGGACATCCAGCCCACTGACTGCTTCATCAAAAATCAATACATCCGGTTGAGCAGCCAACGCTCTTGCAATACATACACGTTTTTGTTGTCCACCGGATAGCTCATGAGCTTTTCGCAGCTTGATTTCTTCGGGAAGCTCCATCATGGCAAGAAGATCATTGATTTCCCGTTCTTCTTCCTTTTTGGTGAGTTTTCTGAAATTGCGAATTGGCTCTGCAATGATTTGATATACCGTAAAGCGAGGGTCCATTGCTCCCTTGCCATCCTGAAGAATCAGCTGTATTTTAGATCGCAATATCTGCTTTTGCTTGCCCCGGCAGAGGGAAATATTTTTTCCTTCAAACAGTACCTCACCAGAAGATGGAACCAGCAGACCGCACATGAGCTGAGCCAAAGTGCTTTTACCAGATCCGCTTTCTCCTACCAAAGTGCAAAATGAACCATCCTGAATAATAAAATCTACATGATCAACGGCCAGAAGCTCGTTGTTTGTGCCTTGTTCTTGAAATTCTTTTGATAGGTTGTTGACTTTAATCATGATTCCGCCCCTTTCGTAAAAACACAGGAAAGGGAGTAAGCTTCAATCAGTGACTTTGTATAAGGTTCTGTGGTATGATCGAAGACAAATTGAACTTCACCGGATTCCATAATTCTTCCTTCTTTCATCACCAACATGTTTCCGCCTAATTGAAGAGCTGTTGCGAAATCATGAGTTACCATAAGAATCCCAACTCCATTTGCTTTCATCTGCGAAAATAAATCTATGATTCCATTTCTGTGAATCACATCCAAAGCAGTTGTCGGCTCATCGGCAAGCACAAATTTTGCATCAAGCATCATAGCCATTGCGATAATGACACGCTGAAGCATTCCTCCGGAAAGCATATGGGGGTATGCTCTGTATACCCTGTCAGGATCATCTAACCCTACATCATGCAGAAGCTGCAGAATATAGTTGTAACGCTGCTGGCGGGATTTGTCGGAATGAAGCCGTAGTGTTTCATCCATCTGTCTGCCAATACGCATAGAAGGATCCAATGCAGTCATTGGATTTTGCGGGATGTAGACAATCTGGTTTCCGTATATTCCTCGTCTCTGCTTTTCTGATGAATTCAAAAGATCAGTTTCGCCGAAGAAAACGGAACCCGACACCTCAAATTTTTTAGGGTCCAATAAGTTTAGCACCGCACTACAGGTCATTGTTTTGCCGCTACCTGATTGACCTAATAAGATTAAAGACTCTCCTTCTTTGATTGCAAAGGATATTTCAGAAACCAAGTTATCCGAGCCTGACCGCAGTTTAATGCTTAAACGATCGATTATAAGTGACGACATCATAGGCTGTCCTCCTCCGGCGTCAGAATATCACGGAGTGCTTCTCCAAACAAATTGAAGCCTGCTGCCGTTACGAAGATGCACAAGCCTGGATAGATCAGCAATTCCGGATGAGAGTAAAGCGCTGTCCTGGCATCATTTAACATGGCACCCCATTCCGGTGTGCCGGAGGGAAGGCCAAGTCCGAGGAAAGCAAAGCTGGAAACCATAATGATGGAAGAAGCGACACCAGTGGAAACATACACAAGAAACTGTGGCAGAATGTTAGGAATCAGATGTCTGAAAACCAGCTTTCCTGTATTGCACCCAGAAATCCGAGCTGCCAAGATATAATCTTTTCCCATTTCTTGAACGGAATAAGATCTGACAACACGAACAAACCAAGCCCAGGTTGCTATCACAACAGAAACAGCAATATTCTGGAGTCCATTTCCCAGAACACCTATGACGGCAATGGCAATGATAAGAGAAGGAAAAGCAATAAACACATCACAGAGTATAGTAATGAAATGGTCTGCTTTTTCTCCAGCGCAGGCACTAAAAGTACCGACAATCAGACCAATCACAGACAAAATCAGCAGCACAGGTAAACTGATCCCGATGGAATATCTGGCTCCATACAGCAGCCTTGATAAGGTACACCTGCCCAGTTGATCTGTTCCAAGAGGGTATTCTGCGTCAGGCTGTGCATACTTTTGCGATAAATTCACCAATTCAGGGTCGTGAGGCGAAAAAGCAGGTGCTGCAATCGCAATCACAATCACAATAGCAATCAGGCACAGACCGATGATTGCCTGCGGCCTTTTGAGTAGCTTATGTATCATTTTCTTCCCTCCCCATCCATGGACAAAGCAGACGGTTGATTATGTCTGCCATGAAATTTGCGACAACAAAAATTGCTGCAATGACGACTATACAGGTAGAAACTGAAATGGTATCTGCTGCAACCACACTGTCCACCAGATAAGTTCCGATTCCCTTGATTGAAAAAACACTTTCGATTACAGCCCCTCCGGCAATTAGAAAGCCGAATTGCTGAAAGAAAATTGTAACAACAGGCGGTAGGGCATTTCGTAGAATGTGGCATACCAGAATCCTGTTGGCAGATAATCCACGGGCTTTTGCAAACCGAACATAATCAGAAGATAATTCAGCCAGAAGAGAGGAACGCATAATTCGGATGAGCGAACACGAACTAGGAACTGCCAGGGCAAATGAAGGTAGCAAAAAGCCTTTCCAACCTGGACTTGGTAAGACACTGAACCATTTCAGATGAACCGCAAAGAACAGTAGAAGAAGGAATCCCAGCCAGAAAGTTGGCACACAAATACCGCAGATAGTAATGCCTCTGGTAACCTGATCGAAAAGGCGGTTCCGCTTTCTGGCGCAGAGCAAACTGATTGGAACGGTGAGTACGATAATCCATAGAATGGCCATCCCTACAAGAGATGTGGTCGTAGCCAGATACTTGTACAGATCCTTTACAATCGGTTGATGAGTGGTCAAAGAAGTCCCAAGTTCTCCTGTAAACATTCCGGAAAGCCACTGAATATATCGCACAGGGAGAGGTTGATCCAATCCCATTTCCACCCGAATCATCTCAATCTGTTCCGGCGTAGGATTGGATACGCCTCGGTGTGCAATAATTTCTGCAGGATCTTTTCCGGACCAAGCAATCAACAAAAAACTCAGGACGCTGACTCCTACCAGCACAATGAGGAAGCTAATGATCCTTTTTCCAATATATTTCTTCAAATAATGCACCTCCTCACGCTGGCAATCAGTTAGACATAGTTAACCAAATGTCTTTAAGTTACCCTTCAGTGCGGCCTGCATCTGAAAGGTAACCTGCTTAGTAGTTAAATTTCTCTGCCAGATTGGACTTTTCAATCATCTTTCTATATGTGGGCGACTGTTTCAGCAGATGAGCATGCTTTCCGCAGGCTTCTACCGTACCTGCTTTCATAACGACGATCTTATCTGCATTTTCAATAGACTTTAGTCTGTGTGAAATAACAATCACGGTTTTGCCTTGAATCAAATGATTTAATCCAGTCTGTATCTGGACTTCTGTTTCCACATCTAACGATGCGGCAATCTCATCCAAAATGATAATCGGGGCATCCTTCAGGATTGCCCTGGCAATAGACAGCCGCTGACGTTCTCCTCCGGAGAGTTTGGCTCCATTTTCCCCGATTATTGTCTGGTAAGTGTCTGGCAGACGGTTGACAAACTCATTACAGCCGGCCAGTTTTGAAGCTCGTATCACTTCTTCGTCAGAAGCATCCAGCCGTCCAAGACGAATATTTTCCATAATAGAAGTATTGAATAGAATGACTTCCTGAAAAACAATGGAAACATACTTGAACAAGCTGTCAGTGTGAATTTCTCGTATGTCAGTTCCTCCAATTTGAACGGTACCGGAATCTGCATCATATAGTCTGCTGATGAGCTTAAGCATTGTTGTTTTTCCGCAGCCACTGGGACCGACCAATGCGGTTACCTGTCCTTGCTCCGCTGTAAAGGATGCATGGCGAATCACCTGGGTGTCTTTCTGGTAGGAAAAACAAACGTCCTTTATTTCTACATTGAAATCTGAAAGGACTGCTTTTTCTCCACCCTGAAGTTCATGATTCTTGATTTCACCAATCCGGGCAATCCTTGCATCCAAATAAAAGATTTCTGTCAGATAGAGTAAAACACCACCCATGGCCCCGCTGAGTTTTGCTGCCATAATAATATAACCCAGAAGAATCAGGACACTTACCTGACCGGAGGCAAGCATCGAAAGGCCAACAGTCGCCGTGATTCCAATAGGAAGAATAGATAAAGTCTGGCCGATTGTAACAGGAATCGTCTGGGTGATCTGAGCTTTCCACTGAAGATTTTCTGACTCATCCAACTGCTGGTCCATTTGAGCTTCTACCTTTTCTTTCAACCCATAGCTTTTAATTTCCTGATTTAGTTCAATTGCATTTTGAAAGCTTTCGGAAATATCTCTCAATTTATCATAATGTTTATTTACATCTCTGACCTGCAGTTTCTTTGTCAGGAAAAGAACCGAAGCAGAAGCAAGAACGGGAAGCAATACACAGAGCCCTAATTTCCAATTCATGATTAGAAGTGCTGCGCTGATAACCAAAAAGTAAATTGCAAATCCTATGGTATTAGCCACTGCGTTCGCAAAAGCATGCTCAATCGAAGCCACATCTGCCATGATTGTTTGAGCAAGGTCAGACAAATTGTGCTTTGAAAAATAGGATAGGGGCAGCTTGGAAAGCTGTTCCGCCAAATCAATTCTTAAATTTGCAGATTCCTGGTAGGTTTCATCATAGGTCGTTTTATAGTTATAGTTAATAACTAAGTACATCACCAGGGTCGCTACCAGCATAAACAGGA
>DAVZID010000022.1:0-37942 GCA_052273485.1 Lachnospiraceae bacterium | reverse complement strand
TAGTTATAGTTAATAACTAAGTACATCACCAGGGTCGCTACCAGCATAAACAGGAAATATACCACCGGTTTCCCGGTGTTTCCATTCAGCAGCCTGTCTGCAAATAGAAAAACACAAATCATCGGCGGTACAAAAGAAACATAATAGAGAAAGAATGACCAGATTGATTTTGCAAGGCCTTTCACACCCGAATCACTAAGCTGGAAAATTTTTTTTAGATATGTCTTCATCACGCCAACCTCCACTGATTTGCCTTGTAGTATACATCCTGAAAATCCTTATAACGCCCATTGTAGGACATCAGCTCATTGTGGGTTCCTTGTTCCACAACTTTTCCATTCTGGACAAACAGGATCTGGTCTACATTCTGAATAGAGGACAGCCTGTGTGCAATCATGATAACTGTTTTGCCCCTCATCAGTTTTTGGAAAGCCTGCTGCAACTCGTATTCATTTTCCGGATCTGCAGCTGCAGAAGCCTCATCCATAATGACGATATTCGCATTCTTTAGAATAGCCCTTGCAATAGCAATCCTCTGCACCTCACCACCGGAAAGGTATACGCCCTTTGCCCCTATGACAGTCATCTCCCTTTGGGGAAATTTGTCAAGGATAGATGTGCAGTTCGCTGCGTTAAGTGCATCCATAATCTGCTGCCGTGTTGCCTGAGGATTTCCGATTCGGACATTTTCGTAAATTGAGGTCTTCAGTAATTGACTGTGCTGGAAGACAAATGCTATGTTTTGAATGAGAGCTTTTTCAGAATAACTCTGAATGTTCTTTCCACCAATCAGAATCTCGCCGCCATCAACAGGATAAAATCCTGAAATCAGCTTTGCAATGGTAGATTTGCCTCCGCCGGAAGACCCAATAAGCGCATAAGTTCTATTCTGATGCAGTGTCAGGTTAAAATTCTTCAGCACGAAGGTGTCATCATATTTAAAGTCAACATGACGAAATTCAATATCGAAATTTGGGAAGTTCTCTTCGCTTCCATGCGGAATCTTTGCCTGATCCATTGAAGCAGTCAGCTCATCAAGCTGATTCAGCGTATTTTGTGCGCCAAAGTTATCCTGCCCCGTAAACATAATCGATGTGAAAGAAGTAAATACAGCTCCGGAGAATACAGCAAAGAAAACAATCTTTGCCAGGATCAGCATGGCAGGTTCTCCATAGCTGATGAGTACAACTGCGGCTGGTACGGCAAAAGCATAAAACACGTTGAACAGAACCTGGAATCCAACATAGGGATTCTTACAACTGAGGCTATACTGATAGACGTACTGTTTGTACTCCTTGATCGAGTCAATCAGAGTTTTGTAATACTGTACAGTTACACCGAAGATTTTTATGATCTGCATTCCTCTGACATATTCTACTGTTGCTGCACTCATCTTTTGAAGTGCCGCTGAATAGCCAGACAAAAATTCAGTACCACCGGACATTTTACGATACTGAAGAACACCAATCACAGTTGTAAGGGTCAAGAGAATACCAAGGCGGTAGTCAATTGCAAACATCAACACAAACATTAACACTGGTGTCATAATAGCAGTGATATTGTCTGGAATCAAATGGGCCACTGTTTTGTGTGTTTCTGCAGCGTTATCATCAATAATTTTTCGAATCTCTCCAGAGCTGTTATGGTCAAAAAAGGAAGAAGATGCATCCAATAATTTATGAAGCCCATTTTTTCTTAAGTTTGTTTCAAGACGGAAGCCTAAATAGTGGGAACACGTTGCCGATGCAATGTTGAGAACGCCTCGTAAAATCATAAGTACGACTACAATAATTGCATCATACATGGCCTTCTCATATGTAGGAATAACCAGAATAGACACAATGGATTGCCAAAGAAACCAATATGCTCCCATATAGGAGCAGACGGCAACGACAGATAGCGCCATAGAAGAATATGCCCAAATTTTTTTATCTGGGACATATTGAAATAGTTTTTTATATAAACTGCGCATTGACTTCAAATCTACATCTCCTTTTTGCTTAAAAAACGGTTTGACATACATCACATCTTTCATTATAATTAGTTGTAGCTAACTATAAAGAACAAAACAGATATAAAGTCTGATCAAGGTACTAATAAATCTAACCGAGGTATCTTTTGGAGGAGCCAATGATAGAAGTTAAACGAGATGATTTCTTTGTTGAATCAATAAAGAATCCAATAGAGTACGGAACATATTATAAGATCAACCCAAAATATGGAACCGGATTTCAATGGACGAATGAGGTTCACTACGATTTCATCATCACAGTGACAGATATACGATTTAATCAGGAAACCATGGTCGGAGAACATATTGGGTCTGGATATGTACTTGCTCTCTATATTAGTGGCGCAGGAGATGAATTCTATCCGTATCAAAATGTTTCTCCGAATACATTACGCTGCTATGAACCATCTGAAAAGTACAAAGCCATTTATCATCCTCAGATTCCATTAAGATGTATTACTGTGCAGTTTGACCAGGAATTTATTGATCAGTATCTCCAGGAAATTTCCGGTGATCTTGAGGTGAACTTTTCTGATTTTTTCAAAGAAAAAGGGAAATTCTATTTACCAAATGTCAATCGTGCTATGCAAAGCCTATATGAGTATCTGCTTTCCATGAAAGCGTCCAGAATTACAGTAGAAGCAAAAATATATGAAATCATCTCTTTTCTTGCTTCTTATTTGAAAGAAAACAGACTAAATGAAGAGAATGGCCAAACCATTAGCAAAACAGATTTGCAGGCATTAGATGAACTAACGCATTACATGGACGAACATTACAGTTTTAATATTACGTTACAGACGCTTTCCACCATTGCATGTATGAGTGAAAGCAAGATGAAAAAGCTATTTAAGTCAGTTTATAATATGTCCATTACTGAATACATTCAGCGGAAAAGAATCTCTGTAGCCGAGCACATGCTTATTCAAACTGACCTCACCATTGCGGAAATTTCAAGAATTGTTGGATACTCCAACCCCAGTAGATTGATTGAAATATTCAAAAGGTATTATGGATTTACCCCATCAAAATACAGAGGATAAAAGTGTTATACTAATTTCGATTTTCTTAACACTCTGCAAACTACAAGCGCCTATGTACACTGCTTGCGCACATAGGCATTTGTCTTGATTATCGGCACCACCAATCATCACAAAATATCCCAATAAAAAACCCTGTTGCTTACGCACCAGGGTTTTGATTTATCCATCCATATTTAACACATGATTAGGCTTCTATTCAACTTCTGAAAACTGATCTTTTCCAACATTACATAATGGACATTCAAAATCTTCCGGAACATCCTCCCACTTTGTTCCTGGTGCAATACCACCTTCAACTTTCCCTGTCCCCACTGGTCATTTTGTTAGTTCCCACATGGCAAGCCCAGCTGCTACCGCCACATTCAAGGAATCCACGCCATTCATCATTGGAATCTTTGCGACATAATCGGCTGCCTCGATCGTGGATGCTGCAAGACCCTGTCCCTCATTTCCCATAAGGATGGCCAATCGCTCTACCTGCTTTAATCTTGGATCGTCAATTCGAATAGTATCCTCGCGAAGTGCCATTGCTACGGTCTGAAAACCTTCTTCCCTCAAAAGTTCAATTCCCATTTTCTTCCACTGTGCCTCGCTATTGCAAATATATGCCCACGGTACAAGAAGTGCATTGCCTACACTGACACGCATCGCACGGCGATAAAAAGGGTCCACACAGGCCGGGGACAGCAAAACGGCATCTACGCCAAACGCTGCTGCACTTCGAAAAATTGCACCGATATTCGTTGGATTTTCCACATCCTCTAATACAACGATTCGTTTTGCATTTGCGAGCACCTTCTTATAATCGGATGTCTCTTTTCTTCGCATCGCACAGGAAATACCGCCGGTCAGTACATAGCCAAACTGCTTTTTTGCCTCATCTGGATCTACAACATAAATTGGTGCATCGCCTACCTGATCGAGCAGCGTATCCTCTAACATTTTTTCTGTGCAGACAACGCTTAATGGTTCATACCCTTTGCGAAGCGCAATCTCAATTACATTCTTACTTTCTGCAATAAAAATACCTGGCTCTGGCTCATAATAGCGAAGCAAATGCACCTCTTTATTTCCAACATACCATTCCAATTCTGGAAGCTGCGCCGATGCAGCATTTATTATCTTTCTCATTATCGTTTTCCTTTCACTGGCCGGTGGGGACAGGTACAGTGGCTTTTTTCCCGTCCCCCAGCTTACTACTGCTTATTCTCTATCTAATAATAGCAAATCTTCCTCCCGCACGTAAAGTACTTTTGGCACGCCCATAGCTGGATTCCACTCTCCCTTGCTGATTTTCCACTGCATCCACTCGCAGGTGTTGTCTTTTCGAAACGAAACATTCCACTCAAACGGGTCTTCCAGTATTCGATAGTCGCCTACCGGAAATTCACTTACATGTTCTTGCTGTGGTTTTTCAATCGTTAAGTAATGGGCGCGAATGCCTACTGTATGAGCGTTCAATGCTTCTTTTGATACAGACAGTGCTATGCCCCAGCCTGCTGCCCAAAGCTGATTATCGTTTAAATCCTTAGTTTGCTTTTCACGAGTCATTGACTTAACAGTTATGGACTCGGCGTCTTTCATTGATTTGGCACCTGCACTTTTCATTGGCTCCACGCTGCAAATATTTTTACAGCCCGATAATAGCGCTGCTGCTTTTGTCTTTGGATTTTTAAAAAATTCTTTTACCGGCTCAATGACTTCCATTTTTCCCTGATGCACACAACCCACAGTATCACAAAGGCGATACACCTCATCTCTGCTGTGCGACACGAACAATACTGGCTTTTGAATCTTCTGGAGAAGTTCTCGCATCTGCTGCTCCATCTGCCACTTTAAATAGCTGTCTAACGCCACAAATGGCTCATCTAGCAAAATCAACTCTGGCTCTGCCGCAAGCATCCGTGCCATCGCGACGCGCTGCTTCTGTCCTCCTGACAATTGATCTGGCATATGATCTTCCAAGCCTTTTAACTGAAAGCCATTTATGTACGCTTTCACTTTTTGAGGATCTGGTTTTCGTCCCATTCCCGCCTGAATGTTCTGCACGACGTTCATATTGGGAAACAGTGCATAGTCTTGAAACATATATCCAACCTTTCGCTTTTGCGGCGGCAGATTGATTCGCTTTTGTGAGTCAAATAAGACTCGATCGTTTAGGACAATTCGTCCCTCATCCGGTCGCTCGATACCTGCAATGCATTTTAAAGTCATACTTTTTCCACAGCCAGAAGCACCCAGCATGGCAAATATGCCGCCTTCCATCTGAAAATCAACATCCAGAAGAAAATTCCCTAATTTCTTTTTTATCGTTACCTGCAACATAATTTTTACCGTCTCTTTTTTCGCAATCCATTTTTTACCATCTTTTTTTGTGTTTGTCTCTGTCTGAACCAAAAAGATTCATCACCAATACAACGCAAAACGCGATCAGCAAAATCACCACTACCCAGAATCCTGCTGTCATATAATCGCCATCCTGGATGACCATCGCAATCTTCTGGGAGATCGTTCCTGTTTTTTTGGGAATGTTTCCTGCCAACATAGAAGTAGCTCCGTACTCACCCATGGCTCTTGCAAAGGTTAAAATCGTTCCCGAAAGGATTCCCGGCTTTGCAGTCGGAATTACAACTTTCCAGAAAATCTTCGTCTCAGACATGCCGAGTGTGCGAGCTGCGTAGATCAGATTGACATCTACCTGCTCAAATGCTGCCCTTGCGTTTCGATACATCAGTGGAAATGCAATCACTGTCGCCGCGAGTACACAACCAAGCCAGGTCTGCACAACCTTAATTCCCATGCCGCTATAAAGTGCTGCACCAAATGGACGCCTCAAGCTAAAAATTAGTAACAGAAAAAATCCGGCTACTGTCGGCGGAAGTACCATGGGAAGGGTGAGAATACCATCTAGTACCGCCTTTGTTTTCGGACCTGCTTTTACCACCTGTCTTGCTGCAAAGATCCCACCAAAAAAAGAAAGAATGGTCGCCACCACTCCTGTCTTTAATGAGATCAACAGAGGACTCCAGTCTAGTTCCTTCATAAAATTGATCATTTCTTCCACTTGTTTGTGTCTCCATTCTTTCTTCTTATAAAAGAGTTAATCTTCTACATCGGTATCGAAATAATACTTCTGGAAGATTTCTTTTGCATCATCAGTAATTAGGAAATCAACAAATTCCTTTGCCGTGGATGCTTCAAGCTCATCTGCCTCTGAATTTTTGATCTGTGCAACCGGGTAGATCACATCTCCTGTCAAATCGTAGGAAACCTTCTCCAGAATGACAAGACGATCCTCAAGTCCATAGGTATCGGAATAATAGACCGTTCCAACTTCATTCGATCCCTCTGCCACTGCTGCCGTAACAGCACCTACATTGGCGCACTCATTGATTTCTACGCCGCCGAGTGCCTCTGAAATGGTTGTTGTTGGAATTTTTGATACATCATCGTTGCTTTCTAGCATGCCTGCATTTACCATGGCCTGACGTGTGTATTTTCCAACTGGAACCGAACCATCTGCGAGTGCAATGCTTTCTGCCTTCCCAATATCCTCAAGACCTGTTACCTGCGTGTTGCTTCCCTTGTAGGTTACCACACAAACCTGATTGTTTACAACGTTGTGGCGTGTTCCCTCTACAACAAGGCCATCGGTCTCATCGAGCTGATTCATCTGCTTGGTCGCTGCGGAAAAGAATACGTCACAGGATGCACCCTCCTCAATCTGCGTCATCAGCGTTCCTGAGCTGTCATAGCTTCCCTGAATCGTTACATTTTCATGCGTTTTCTGGAACTCTGTGATCAGTTCCTCCATTACCTGATTTAAGCTCTTTGCAGCAAATACGGTAATCGTAACTTCTTCCTTTTTATCGGATGTGGCTGCGGATTCCTTGGTCTCTACCTTTGTGTCCGCTTCCTTTGTGGCTGCTTCTGTCTTTTCCTGTGTTTTGGATTCTGTCTTTGTCTCTGCCACTGTTGTCTGCTTTGCAGTCGTCTCTTTCTTATCTGCTGCCTTAGAATCACATCCTGCAATCAAAGATGCTGCCAAAGCGGTTACCAATAACATACCTGCTTTTCTCATTTATTTTTTCTCTTTAAACCTAGTTTTTCGCTTCTGATTTGTATGAGCTGTGCTGCAATACTGATAGCGATCTCTGCCGGTGTCTCACTTCCAATGTCAATTCCGATGGGTGCATGTACCCGATCAAGTTCTTCATCCGTGAATCCTTCCGCCAGCAATTTCTCTCTTACATACTGGGTCTTTCGTTTACTTCCCACTACGCCTATATAAGAAGCAGGTGTGCGAAGCGCAAATCGCTCGGCATCCGTATCGCAGCGATGTCCTCTGGTGACAACCACCAGATAATCTTCTTTTTTTACTTCCAAAATATCGGAAAGTGCGGTAAAGTCAACGGTTCTTGTCTTTTGTACGCCAGGAAACAGATTCGGATCGGTGTACTCCTCTCGGTCATCCATTACCATGCACCAAAAGCCCAAATGGCTAAGTACCGGAACAAGTTCCTGCGCCAGATGACCACCTCCAAAAATATACACCTTTCCATCGAAGCAAAATTCTTCGGCATAGAACTTCTGTGTCCCGTTGTTTTCACTATTTCCCTTGCTTTTGTTGTTTTCATTGATTCCGTTGTTTTCACTATTTTTATTGTTTCCATCATTTTCATTGTCCACACCTTCCTCAAGGATTCGGCAATGGCCTCTGCCCTCCTCAAGATGAGACTGGATTCTCGGGTAGCCCTTTGAAAATGGGAGTAACAGCCAATATGGTTTCCCCTCGTTTGCCGTCTTTAACGCTTCTTTTAAAAATGCGGCAATTTCTGGATCTTTGCTCTTCATGCTGTAAAACAGTACCTTTACTTTGCCTCCGCAGACCATTCCAAGGCCACCGTTTTCTCCAGTTCCTAAGTCAAAGCCTTCGACAAAATGTGCATCTGTTCCAGAAAGCGTCATTGCCTTTTTGACGGCCTGATATTCCAAATTTCCGCCACCGATCGTGCCATAAATTCGCCCGGTATGATCGACTGCCATATAGGCACCTGTCGTTCTCGGAATCGAACCGTTGCCCTCTACGATCGTGACCAGAACTGTATCACAATTCTGATTCCAGCGATCAAGTAATAATTGATAAAGTGTTTTCATAAATAACTACTCCTCCAATTTTTCCAGAATGTCGCCCTTTTTGATGATTCCCCCTTGAAGGACAACTGCAAATACACCTTCTCGTGGCATGATGCATTCCCCCATCCGCTTATAAATCTCACAGTGACTGTGACATTCCTTTCCAATCTGGGTCATCTCCAAAATCACATCGCCACATTGAAAACGGGTGCCTACTGGAAGATTTCGAAAATCATATCCCTCAACAATTAAATTTTCGCCAAAGGCACCCAGTGCAATCTGTGCTCCTTTTTTACGAAATTCTTCTATTTTTTCATATGATAACAGGCTCACTTGTCTGTGCCAATGTCCAGCGTGCGCATCACCCTCGATGCCCCAGTCCTTCACAAACACAGCTTCTTCAATTTCATGTTTTGCTGTACCACGCTTTTCGCTGATACAGATTCCTTTAATGACTCCCACTCTTGTTGTTCCTTTCTTATATCTTGTCGCTTTTACCCACCAATCTTTACCATCTCGTGAATTTCAGTCATTTCTTCAGGATGCTCGAAGCAATGGGCAGCAGGCTTTTTGGAAATGGCTGCTTTTATTGCGGCCGTCAGTTGCTCATTTAACGCTTTCTGTGTGTTTTGCGTGCTCTGTAGATTTTTTTCGTTTTGCATACCTTGTTCAATTTCTTGGCGTAGAATCTGCCGCAGATCAATTCCTTTATCATAGCAAAGACATAATTTTAGATATCCCTGCGCCGTTAATCGTACCCGGTTGCAGCTATCGCAAAACTTTCCGTGAATCGCACTGATAAAGCCGACTGGAACTGTAAGCTTCAAAAATTGATAATACACTGCCGGACCACTTCCATTAGAAAACGATTTCATCGGTTCTATCGGTTCAGACTGCAATAGCCGCTCTCTTTGCCTTGTCTGATCAAGCTGCTTTGGTTGATCTGTAATCAGCTCTGACTTTCCAAATTCGGACTCCAAGCTAGTTCTCAGTTCATCATTGCTTCTGCCGACGTAAGCTTTTCCGTAGCCAACCGGCATCATCTCGATAAATCGAAGTGGTATGCGTTCCTTCTCTGCATAATGCGCAAGTGGAATTGGATTTAATCCTATCCGATTGACTGCATTGATTTTTACAGAAAGTCCCACTTCCTTTGCTGCCTGTATTCCGTCTAACACCTCGTGTAAATTTTGTCTCCCGGTGAGCGCCGCAAATTCTTCAGAATCGAGAGTATCCAAACTTACATTGAGTCCATCTAATCCTGCTTTCTTCAAGTCTTTTGCATAAGTTCGAAGCAAAACACCATTTGTAGTCATTGTGATCGTTTCTACACCACAAATCGCACGGATTCCCCGAATCAGATCGACGCATCCTTTTCGCACTAGCGGCTCGCCACCTGTGATTCGGATGTGAGTGATACCAAGGCTCACACCTGCCTTTACAATCTCCCAAATTTCTTCGAAGGTTAGAATATTTTTCATTCCCACATCTGTGACCCCATCTGGCATGCAGTAGCGACAGCGCAGATTACACCGGTCTGTGATGGAAATTCGAAGATACGTAATATTTCTTCCATATTGATCTAGCATGGTAATTTACCAGCTTTCACATAATTTTTTTTCATCTTTTCCCTGCCTTACCAGCCTTTTCCGAAACCACAGTTTGGATAGGTGCAGACTGGACAATTTAAGCATAGTCCGCCCTCGCCGAGCGCAGCTAGGTCCTCTGCCGTGATCAAATCGTCAGCTAACAGGCGCGGCAGTGCCAGATCAAAGATCGTTCTTTTTGCATACATTACACAGCCTGGCAGTCCCACAATCGGAATCGTTTTCTCCTCCTGTTCATAATAGGACAGCAAAAACATCGCGCCAGGAAGAACTGGTGCTCCGTATGAAACGATTTTTGCACCTGTATTTTTGATGGCAAGTGGTGTGCGATCGTCCGGGTCCACACTCATGCCTCCCGTGCAAAGAACAAGCTCTGCGCCCTGTTCTATAGCACTAAGGCAGCCCTTAGTAATTGCCTCATGTTCATCATCATAAATCTCGTGGAATATCACTTCACTGCCATATTCCTTTAATTTTTCTACTAGAACCGGCGTAAACTTATCTTGAATGCGTCCGTGATAAACTTCACTTCCTGTTGTTAAAATCGCGGCTTTTTTTGGCTGCAGCGGCTTTATTTCCAAAATAGACCCGTCATTACAAATCTCTTTTGCACGCTCCATTTTTTCTTTTTCAATCACAAGTGGAATGATTCTCGTCCCAGCTAACTTATCACCTTTCTTTACAAAAGTGTTGCCATGACGTGTCGCAATCATCATTTCTCCCAGACTATTGACTTTCCTTAGCTTCTCGCGATCAACCTTAAAAAGACCGTCACAATCCGCAATAAGCTCTATTTTTCCTTCCTTTACATCAGATGGTTGCATATGCTCGTTTTGGCACATCTCATAAAGAATTTGCGCTGCCTCATTTTCGTGCAGCATATGTTCATCCTTTTCCCAGATGTAAATATGCTCTTTTCCGACACTTAATAATACGGGAATATCCTCCTCGGTGATAATATGACCTTTGCGAAATACCGCATCCTTTGTCACACCCGGAATAATTTGAGTGATGTCATGGCACAATACCTGTCCCACGGCGTCTTCTGTTTTCATTAGTTTCATACTAGTTTCCTGACTTTCTTTATTTAAACAATCGAATTTTTTACTCCAGCGCTCCGCAAATGACTTCTAAAACGCTTCCTGCAATGCATCTTGCCTTATCTGAAATCGTAAAGCAATTTGCGAGTTCTTCTTTTCTCGGGTCAATATCGGCAATCTTAAAACCTTTTGTGACTGGATAATTGTCTCGAATCAGGCCGCGAAGTAAACCGCTGAGCGTTGCGGTGACCTCGATTTTGTCGTTTTTGCTTTCTACGCTACCTGTTTCTTCGATTACCGCTATCACCTGACCTTTTTCTACGATATCGCCAATTTTGCTCTTATTTTTTAGTATACCAGCTGCTGGTGCATGAATGACGCGCTCCGCGCCGTAACCACCGATGATGCCCGGTATTCCAGTATTCGGATATGCACACCCCTCACGAATGACTCGACCCAAATTGTGGCCGCGCTTTGTCTCAATTACGACATCCACATCCTCACCTGCCGTAAAGCCTGGCCCAAGTGCGATGGTGAGCGGCGCCATTTTTCGATTTGTGCCTAAGTTTCGCTTTGCAAGAATCGCGTCGACTACGACCTTTGGCTGAAGTGACGCGATGCATTTCCCCTCTGGATCGACCAGTACTGGCACTTTGTTGTTTTTCCATGCCTCACTCATCTGTTTTTCATCTTCTACACGGATTGCCTCCACACCTTCCACACAGGCGCTTCCACTATAAACAGCCTCGCTCAATGCCACCTGTCTTCGAATCGCTGCTGGATGATCCGTTTCCAATACTAACAGGAGAAATCTGCTCTTTTTTAGTCGATGAATCGTTCCGGTTGCCAGATCCCCGGCACCACGGACAATGATCAAATCACTCTTTTTCATCGGATGTTTCCTTTCATTTTTGATCTTTCGATCTCTATTTTTGTTACATGCTGTTATGCTTTTGTTTTTTATTTTTCGTTATTCTCACTTAAGAATAACGCTTATCCATTTGTAATTTTACAGCAATAAACTCACTTTGTCAATGTTTATGACAAAGCCATGATGCGAATAGCTTTCACAAATTAATAATTCGGTTGAAGCCGCGACACTTTAGTGTAGGTTTTAATTTTTACCCTTGGTTCTCAATGTAGTGCTCAATTGTAGATTGTGATACTTCTCCTATGAATGCTGCAAAGTATCCATCTGACCAAAAAGTGTGTTCCTTCCAGTAATAGTGGGAAAGTTCCTTGTAATGCATCTTCCATATTTGCCATGTTGTATGTTGTTTCAACAGACTTACAATCTTTGTAATGCTATCTGTTGGATTATATTAAATTAAAAGATGAATATGGTTTTTATCCGTTTCCATCTTTTTAATATACCAGTGGTATCGTTTGCAGGTATCATATATAGACTGCATTACATCTTCTCTGACAGAACCAACCAAAATAGGTTTACGGTATTTCGTAGCAAAAATAATGTGCGCCATCAGTAGATTTTTGTTGTGTCTTCTATGCTGATATTTATGCATAAACTCCTCTTTTCCTCTTGAAAATCACTATAATTTATGTTATACTATATATAGTGATATTATACAAGAGAAAGGAGGCTAAGTCAATGGCAGACATTATCAAAACCATGAAGCTGCACCTGCACGTTAAAGATGATGACGTAGTAACTGCTTTCAAAAAGGTAACAGCAACATATGCCGATGCCTGCAATTACGTTTCAGAGTATATCTTTAACAATGACTTTGAATTAAATTCAAACAAGCTGCAGAAAGTTCTTTATTCCTCCGTCCGCTCTGTCTATGGATTAAAGTCGCAGTTTGCAGTTTCCGTCTTTAAGACTGTTACAGCACGTTACAAGACTATCCAGGAGCAGATGAAACAGAACCCCTATAAATATCAGGATGAGACGAAAAAATGGCACTGTATTCCGCGCACACTGGAGTGGTTACACAAGCCGGTTTATTTCCGACGTCCGCAGGCAGATCTTG
Organism: Lachnospiraceae bacterium; assembly: GCA_052273485.1. Lineage (GTDB taxonomy): Bacteria > Bacillota > Clostridia > Lachnospirales > Lachnospiraceae > Anthropogastromicrobium. Next base: position 25,114 of record DAVZID010000022.1, on the reverse strand, counting down.
TCAGAGGACGTGACTACTCATTCGTAGAAGACGGAACACTCATCTCCATTAATACCCTTGAAAAGCGCGTCAAGCTGTCTTTTGATCAGCCGGACTGCTTCAGGGAGTATTTCGATGGCACCTGGTCTTTTGGAACTGCAAAGCTTGTCAGCCTCAACAATAAATGGTATATGCACATCCCAATGACAAAAGTAACCGCTGACGAACTGGATATTGCAAAACCTGCACACGTTGTCGGCATTGACCGTGGTCTGCGCTTTATCGTTTCTACTTATGACGAAAAAGGAAAAACGGGCTTTGTTTCCGGCAAGGATATCATGGCAAAACGTCAGAAGTTTGCCGATATAAGAGCTAAACTTCAATCTAAAGGTACAAAATCCGCCAAACGCGTATTAAAACGTCTCTCCGGACGAGAGAACCGTTGGATGTCCGATGCAAACCATCAGATATCTAAGACACTCGTTCAGACTTACGGAGCTGATACTTTGTTTGTGCTGGAAGACCTTACAGGCGTTAGCTTTTCCGATGAGAACCTTACAAAAGATTCAAAATCAAACCGCGATTTACGTTCATGGACCTTCTATCAGCTGGAACAGTTTCTGACTTACAAAGCTCATGAAGTTGGCTCAGAAGTGATTAAAGTGTCCGCAAACTATACCTCTCAAAGATGTCCGAAGTGTGGCCGTATCCATAAGGAAAACAGAAACCATGAGACACACGAGTACATCTGTGATTCCTGCGGTTATCGTTCCAATGATGATCGTGTCGGAGCTATGAATATCTACACTCTTGGAACCATGTTTGTATCAGGCGACACCAACCCACGGTTTGGGGTCAGAAAAGTAAATTAAAACATATATTTCTGTTGGGTACATCCTGACGGAATGAAAAAGCGGGTGTTGTCAACCACCCGGCGATGTACCCGCAATCCCATGTACCTGGGGACGCGAGCAAAAGCGCAGTCTGGAAGCATCTTCGGATGACGCTAGGACCAGATGGGCGAGGTACAAACTATCTCAACCTATTGGGTTACGGAGCCTTTAGCAAGCCCCGATCCCTTTAGGGGCGGGTGGTCGTTGACGAGGCTACAGTTCACGGGGCATAACCTAGATAAGCGGTGAGACGAGTTGCTCGTCTTATTCGAGAAAATATTTTTGAAACGACTTTTTCGTGCTTTCCTCTACTTCTTGCAAAAAATTTTCATATTTTTCCAGAAATGCCTTTCCATCTTCGGTAAGTGTTGTCCGACCGCCATGGTTTCCCCCACGGCTGCCTTCCATCAGCGCAAAGCCCAAATCCTCCTCTGCCCTTTTCGTGATTTTCCATCCTTTTGAATAGGCCATCTCCATACGCCGACAGGCTTCCGACAGCGAACCAGTCTCTTCTACAAGGTGCATCAGCTGGGCTACCCCGGGGCCAAATGAGCGTTCTTTATGAAAAACTCTCACTTTGATATGATATCGTAATTGATCCTCTTCCATCTATTGCCTTTCTCCCTCGCCTTTCTTCATGTTGTTTCTCTGCTTATTTTCCTTTTTTGCCTTTTCTTCTTTTCCCCTGTATTCCTATAATTCCAGAATATATTCTGCCTCCCAACGATATCCAGCCTCTTTTAGCGCTGTCAGAACGCTTTCCCGATCCTTCGGATCTGCTTTCCAGCAAAGGCCACATCCTGCTGTTATTTCCCGTGGAATCGGAATTAGTCGCCCTGGCAGCTTTTGTTCTAACCCAAATTTATCTGCCGCCATCGCCTGCGTTGTACTTTCAAAGGTTAAAATCCAGTTTTTCTTTTTTATTCTCATATCAGATTGACTCTCCCATTATTCCAGCAGCTGTGACAGCTTTTTAATAGCATTTGCTGTTCTGTCAATCTCTTCCTCTGTATTTTTATGAGACACAGATATTCTAACAGCTCCCTGCATTTTTGTGCCCAATGTCTCATGCATAAGTGGCGCACAATGTGCCCCTGCCCGGACTGCGATTTCATGTTCTTCAAAAAGCCAGTCTGCAACATAGGCAGAATCTTCATCTCCCATATTGAAGGAAAGAATCCCCACTCTTTTACTAGTATCTGGATTGCCATACAGATGGATTCCTGGAAGATTGCGAATTTGATCTTCCAATCGTTTTATAAGAGATTGCTCTCTTTGTAGGATCGCTTTGGTGCCAATCTCACTTAAGTAGTTCAATGCCCCACCAAGCCCAGCGATTCCATGTACATTCAGCGTTCCTGCTTCAAGATGTTCTGGCATGGCTGCCGGATGCTCATGATCAAAGCTGTGAATCCCACTTCCTCCTACCTTTAATGGATTGATTTTTACGCCAGGGCGCACATACAGTCCACCTGTTCCCTGCGGTCCCATCAATCCCTTATGTCCGGTAAAACAAAAGACATCGATCCCCATCTTTTGTACATCGACTGGCAAAATCCCTGCGGTCTGTGAACCATCTACGACAAGAAAAATTTTTTTGTTTTCGCCTTTGCTTTCATCTGTGCTCACCTTTTCGTTAGTCTCTTTTCGAAGCGTTTCTGCCTGAAGAATTTCTTTTTTTATGCGTTCCAGATCAGTGATATTTCCAGTGAGATTTGATGCATGTGTGACAATAACGGCCTTGGTATTCTCTTTGATCAGTACCGGTAATTTATCATAGTCCAATATTCCTTGCTCATTTGCTGGCAAAAAGCTTACTTCCACGCCTTGCTCCTGTAAACGGTAAAGTGGGCGCAGCACGGAGTTATGTTCACACACAGTTGTGATTACATGGTCGCCTTTTTGAAATAAACCTTGGATTGCTGTATTTAATGCTTCGGTGGCATTTGATGTAAATGCAATGCATTCGGCACCCTCTGCGTGAAAAAGCTGTGCCAACTGCTCTCGCACCTGATAGACACATCGCCCTGCCTGTAACGTCGCATCATGGGCTCCCCTTCCGGGATTGCCCATGGTGTGCAATGCATGAATCATAGCTTCTTCGACTTCCTTTGGCTTTTGCAGGGAAGTTGCTGCATTATCAAGATAAATCATCATGGCTTAATAATCCGATCTGCTTTGCTCATTCGCTCTGCAATGTCATACATGTTCGTTACTTCTCCGACCTGTAATTTGTCGGTTAATCCATAAAAATTCAGGCAGGTGCCACAGGTGCGAATCTCAACGCCCTGCTCTTCCAAACTTTTCAGATCTTCTAAAGATGGTGAGCCTTCGCAAGTAAGGTATGCACCGCCATTATAAAACAACATCTGATCTGGAAGCTCATCCTGCTGCGTCAATGCATAGATAAATCCCTTTAACAAAGTTTTTCCAAGCTCTGGATTTCCTTCGCCCATGGTATTGGAAGAAATGACAACCAGTGTATTTTTCTTTGATGGAGTGCATTTGATCATGCTTTCACTTTCGTTTTCATTCTGATTTTGATTTTCATTCTGATTTTTGTTATCCATGCCGCCTATGCTGATTTTTCCATCGTTTTCTCCACTGGTGCTCTGTGTTTCTCCAACGGTCAGTGTTACCTGATATTCCTGTTCTTTTATCTTCTGTGATGCACAGCCGTAGCCCTTTTGCTGTGCCATTTTTGTCAGATTCTGCACAGCGATTTCATTATCAACTAAGACCTCTACGACTCCGGCACCATTTAGTTCTTTGATTGCCTCTTTTGCCTTTACTAATGGAATTGGGCAGATATCGCCAATCGCGTTTACTTCTTTTTTCATGGTATTTTTCTCCTGTTGTTTTGTTATTCTGTTGTTTTATTTTTTCATTTTTACATTTTTACTTTCATTTTGCTTTTTGATCTTTGACTGGTTAATCAATCACCAAAATTTCTGGTTTCTGACGCGCTGTGACTTCTCCTACAATAGCTGCTGGAAGCCCTGCTTTCTGTAGTTTTTCACACAAACGAACCGCCTCGTTTTCAGGCACTGAAAACAAGAGACCACCGGACGTCTGTGGGTCATACAGCACTTCCTCCATTCCAAAGGAACTATTTTCAAACTGCACGTAGTTTTCCAGATGATTTCGATTTTTTTGTCCTGCTGCGGTCAATAAAAACTCCTCTGCACATTCTACTGCCCCGTCAAAGACTGGAATCTGATTGGCATAAATCTTACAGGAATGCGTTCCATCCATCATCTCGTGAAGGTGACCAAGAAAGCCAAATCCTGTCACATCTGTGCACGCATGCACGGTAAAATTTCTTCCGATTTCTGATGCTGTGCGATTTAATGTCGTCATGGATTCAACTACCTGCTCCATGGCCCCTTCAGGCGCTTGTTTCACACGATTTGCCGCACAGATGATTCCTACACCCAGACGCTTGGTTAAAATCAGTTTGTCTCCCGGCTTGGCACCATTATTTTTCCAGATTTTCTCTGGATCGACCACTCCTGTAACGGATAAGCCATATTTGACATCGCTGTCCGCAATCGAATGACCACCCGCAAGACTTCCTCCTGCCTCCTGAACTTTTTCTGCTCCGCCCTGCAAAATCTTCCCGAGAATATTCAAATCCATTGTCTCTGGAAAACATACGATATTCAGTGCAGTCTTAACATCGCCGCCCATCGCATAGATATCGCTGAGTGCATTGGTTGCCGCAATCTTTCCAAATGTATATGGATCTTCCACCATTGGCGGAAAAAAATCGAGCGTTTGCACGATGGCCTGATGATCATTTAAGCGATAGACAGCCGCATCATCCTTACTGTCATAACCTACTAACAGATTTTCATCCTTTTTCCCTTTCGGCAAGCGTTCCAAAATATGCTCTAACACACCAGCTCCAAGCTTTGCCGTGCAGCCGCCGCTCTTGCAAAATATGATTTCTTCACCCATGATTCTACTTATCGTACTCCTCACTCTTTTTGTATCGGATTTTTTCTACTTTGTTTTTATGTTTTTATTTTTACTTTGTTTTTCTTTCTTATTTTCTGGCGCACTCACTGGCTGTTCCCAAAAGAATATCTAGCCCGTGTGATAAAGAATCCAATATATAAGTAAGGCTTTCTTCAACTGCCTTCGGACTTCCTGGCAAATTTACGATTAACGTCTGCTTGCGAATAACACTGGCACCACGGCTTAACATTGCCCGTGGTGTGATCGTCAAACTGTATGCCCGAATTGCCTCGGCAATTCCCGGTGCATTGCGGTCCGCTACTGCAAATGTTGCTTCCGGCGTCACATCTCGAAGTGAAAATCCAGTACCTCCTGTTGTCAATACTAACGCGCAGTGTTCTTCATCTGCTAATCGACAAAGCTCTTTTTCGATTGCTTTTTGATCATCCGGTAAAATCCGATATGATACTACTTCATATTTTTCTGCTGGAAGGAGTGATTTGATCTTTGGGCCACTCAGATCCTCCCGCTCGCCCCGCGAACCCTTGTCACTTAACGTAACAATTCCTACTCTGTATTTTTTCTTATCGTTTTGATTTTCCATTGTAGTGCCTTTCTGTTCTACTATATTTCCTCTGTGCTTCTATTTTCTTCTCTTCATTTTTCTGCTTTATAATGGCCACTTTTTCCGCCGGATTTTTCTAACAGATGGATTCCAGAAATCTCCATGCCGCGATCCATAGCTTTACACATATCATAAATTGTCAGCAATGCAACACTAACACCCGTCATAGCTTCCATCTCCACACCTGTTTTTCCGATACAGGAAGTTTTACATGTTGCCTTAATTTGACGATGCTTTTCATCTAGTTCAAAAGAAATCTCGCAGTCTGTCAATGCAATAATGTGGCATAAAGGAATCAGCTCTGAATTTTTTTTCGCTCCCATAATGCCTGCAATTCTGGCTATTCCAAGCACATCACCTTTTTTTGCAGTATGATTAGTAATAGCCTGAAAAACTTCCTCATTCACGGTGATTGTTCCCGTAGCAACAGCTACCCGATATGTATCTGCCTTTTCATGCACATCCACCATCACGGCATTTCCTTTTTGATCAAAATGTGTAAATCCACTCATCATTTATGTCTCCTAAAAAATAGTTTATAGGTCTGTTAACAGTTTGCCATATTCACTGCAGTTTTGCAAATACTATTTTTTCTATCTTATCACTATTATGTCCAGTTGAATTGATTAACATTTCCCCAATCTGTTCTGCACTTTCTCGCACAGTTCTGTCATCGCACTGGTTTAAGATGGCAATGTATCTTCTGTCTCCTACATCTTTTCGCAGCCCCTGATCAGATAACAAAATCGCTGCCATATCTTTTTCTGTCAATAAATGATTTTCATCCGCTGACAATAGCTTTTTTGCTTTTTCCAGTCGAAAACAACACTCTTTAAGTGAACGCCCTAAGGCCAAAAGCCCCAAAACAGCCACCACTATATCTGACTCTGGCAAAAGTACAGGCTCATGATCAGCTGGCACTTTACACGGCAAACGCTTTGAGCCATCAGCCTCAATAAGTACAAGATCAGAAAGCTCCATTGCCTGTCTCATCCAGTCAATCTCTGGCATCTTTAACTTTTGCGGATCTTTTTTCTCAGTTGCTCCAATCACCGCCCAATGTCCCATCTTCCAAATCTCATTAAGCTGCTTTTATCTGCTAAAAATTCATCCTGAGGTCTGAAAATATGAGTTGTAGTCGTCACAAGCACTTTTTTTCCCTGATTGCTGCTCCACTTTGCAATTGCGTCAATAAGAGAACTTTTTCCTCCTGCTCCAACAAACGAAACAATATGTTTTCCTTCTGCTAGAAAAGCAAAAGCAGTCTTTATTGATACTTCTTGGATTTTTTTCTGCATTGCATTTAATTGGCAATATTGATAAAATTTGCTGATCATCGTTTAGAACTACCTTCCTCTTTCTTTTAAGTCACCATAACACGGATAGTTGACACTTCTAGTATACCGCAGAATGTGTATAAAGTCAGCTTATACATCTGGCACAAAAGACATCAAAATATTTCTTCGATGTACAAGCGTTCCGCGCATACCCGGTTCAAATTTTCCTGCCTGAAAAGCAGGGTTACCACTGCTTCCTCTGTACCTATTGCGGTATCATTAGCGCGACTTTGAAGCCGCCATATTTACTATGGTCTATTGTAACAGTTCCTCCATGACCATTTATAATCTGCTTTACAATCAACAATCCCAAACCATGTCGCTGTTCGGTGGTGTTCGTATCACAGACCATATAATGCGGTGCATGATTGAGTTTTTTTATTTGTTCATCAGAAGCACCTATGCCATTATCCTCAACACAGATAATACACTTATTATTGTCTGCGACAACTGATACATAAATCGTGCAACCATTTTCATTATGGCTTATGCTGTTTTGAATAAGGTTTGAAATTGCGCGTTTTAATAAATTTTTATCTACGCTTATATTGCAAACTGTTAATTTTTCGTCTGTGTTCCATTTCATCGGAAATCTATCATCAATATCCATATTCATAAAATCCACAACTACTTGTCGGACAATAGCAACTGCATTTTCCTGTTTTTTTACCAGTGGTTGCATATCGTATTCAAGTTTTGAAGCAAGATTGAGATTGCTAATCAAATTTTTCATTCTCTTACTTTGCTTCACAATAACAAAAGCCTTTTGGCGTTCAGTTCCCGAAAGATTAGGAGAATTTTCTAACTGTTCGGCATATCCCATAACCATTGATAACGGTGTTCTAATATCGTGAGAAACTCCTGCTATCCAGTTTGCTCTTGCTGTTTCTTTCTTTCTTAACTGTTCCTGCTGTTTTTGCAAAATATCAGAAGTACAGTTGATATTAGCTGAAATTTCAGAAAGCAATCCTTTTTCTGAAACGTGAACACACGCCCCGGCAGATAAATCTTGTATTCCTTTTGTAATCGGCTTTATTGATTTTAGAAGTTTGATATTGGCTATTACATAGATTGCAAGAATGAGCGCAACATTGATAAATAACACTGTTAAAACCGTTTTCGGCAAATCAGCAATCAGACTGTAATCCCAACTGGGCTGTATATGTTTCCAAAAACTTTTTTTCGGAAATCCGAGAACAACGATACCATTTTCATGTTTCCCCGTATAGGTTGGGTAACTGTCAAGATAACCGACACTCAAATTGGCTATATCAGACAAAGTATAATCGTTTGGAATAGTGGCAGGTACATTTTCTGTTTTCCATATAACCTTACGGCTATCATCTTCAATCAAAATCGCCCATATATCATTTTCCGCTAATCTTGCAGATATATCTTCTGACAGCATATAGTTTCCGCTGTCTGTCGCTTTTAACGCTGTTCCCGTTTCCTTAGCTATACTGTAAGGAGATGTATTTTCATCAGGAATTTTGCTTGCCATAAGTGCCACAAATGCAATCACATTTATAATCACTATGAGGATAGAGCCTAACAACAAAATGCCCACAAAACGCCGTATAAGTTTTGGCACACTTTTCATACTATTTGCCCTCCACATTCAACTTGTAACCTAACCCCTTAATCGTTACTAAGGAAATCGGCTGCGAGGGGTTTTTCTCTATCTTTTCTCTGATACGGCGTATATGCGCCATTAAAGAATTTTCATATCCAAAAGGATTATCGCCCCATGCCGCTTCACACAATGCGTCAATCGTTACAATGCGTCCTGCGTTACGGTATAAGGCAGAAAGTAAATCATGCTCCTTTGCTGTCAACGAGATATGTTCATTATTCTTTATCACTTCTGCGCGAGAAAAATCAATCTGACTATATTTTAACTGCACAAGGGGATTGTCGCCCTTATAGCTTCTTCTTAAAATCGCCATTACACGAAAAACAAGCTCTTTTGGCAAAAACGGTTTTACTATGTAATCATCTGCGCCTAACCCGAAACCGCGAAACTTGTCATCATCTTCGCCGCGTGCAGTAAGGAACAAAATCGGATAATCGCCATTCATCTTTAGCTGTTCCATTAAATCAAATCCGCTACCGTCCGGTAACATCACATCAAGTATTGCTAATTCCGGGGGGGATTTTTTTGCTTGCACTATGGCTTCCTCTATGCTTTTTGCTGTATTTATATGATGAAATCCGTATTCATCAAGAATGGAATGAACCATATCTAATAACTCTTGTTCATCATCAACAAGCAGTATACGTTTATCTAACAGGTAATCATTGCTCATGGTAAAACCCTCCCTTCATTTTTACATTGTACCACAGAACTATGAAATTTTTTAGTCTGCTACAAAATGTAAGGTAGATGTAAGGTAGAAAGAATGTTATCGCAAGGTTCATGTTATATCGTAGAAGCAACGAAAGGAGATGTTTATATGAACTATATTATCACAACAGAGCAGTTGACAAAAAAATACAAATCTTTTGTTGCTGTCAATGACGTTACACTTCACATTCAGAAAGGGAGTATTTATGGCTTTCTTGGTCCGAATGGCGCAGGAAAATCTACAACTATGAAAATGCTCTTGGGCTTGACTGCCCCTACAAGCGGTAGTTTTACAATGGACGGAAAACAGTTTCCTACTGACCGTATTGCTATTTTGAAAGAGGTTGGCTCATTTATTGAATCCCCGTCTTTTTATGCAAATCTAACGGGAAAAGAAAATCTTGACATTATTCGTCGTATTTTAGGTTTGCCCCAAAGCGCAGTTGATGACGCATTAGAGCTTGTCGGTCTTTCAGAGTTTGGTAACCGTCTTGCAAAAAAATATTCTCTTGGTATGAAACAAAGATTAGGGCTTGCCGGAGCATTGCTTGGCAGACCGCCTATTTTGATTTTAGACGAACCTACAAACGGACTTGACCCGTCCGGTATACATGAAATCCGAAATCTGATTAAGTCCCTGCCTGACCTCTACGATTGCACCGTCCTTATTTCTTCTCATATGCTGTCTGAAATAGAACTGATAGCAGACGACATAGGCATACTCAATCATGGGCGGCTGCTATTTGAAGGCAGTTTAGACGACTTGCGACAACACGCCCTGCAATCCGGGTTTGCTACTGATAATTTGGAAGATATGTTCCTGTCTATGGTTGAGAAAGACAATGCCAGCAGGAAGCAGAGGGCAAAACTATGAGGACGTTTGTAATCGAACTTCGGAAAGAAAAACGGACAGGCGTTATTCCTTTGATGATTGCCATTGGCGTTTTAGGCGCAGCATACGCCTTTGTCAATTTTATTGTCCGAAAAGACACGTTACTAAACTTGCCATTAGCTCCTATGGACGTTTTACTTACGCAGCTTTGTGGTATGATTATGGTCTTAAATATGTTTGGTATCATAGTCGCCGCCTGTATGATTTATAACATGGAATTTAAGGGAAGCGCCGTCAAAAAAATGTATATGTTACCCATAAGTGTTTCCACTATGTATCTATGTAAATTTTTGATTTTGACTATCATGCTGTTAATTGCAGTATGCTTTCAAAATATGGCACTTGCAAAAATCGGTGTAACAGATTTGCCAAAAGGCACATTTGAAGCGCACACTTTAATATCCTTTGCCGGATATTCCTTTATTACATCAATGCCCGTATTATCTTTTATGCTTTTCATAGCGTCCCGCTTTGAAAATATGTGGGTTCCGCTTGGTATCGGTGTGGCAGGATTTTTAAGCGGTATGGCATTGGCAACATCTGAAATTGCGCTATTCATGGTACACCCTTTTGTGGTTATGCTAAAGCCTGCCATTGCCATGAGTGCCCAGCCGGATATTGCCGTTGTAATTGTGTCTATAATTGAAACAATCCTATTTTTATGTGCCGGATTATGGTCTGCAAAGAAACTGCGTTATGAATAAGGAGGTGTATAGAAATGAGTTTTTGGGAATTACTCAAAATTGAGTTTATGAAAGTCAAACGAGGAAAAATCGTACCTTTGATTTTTATTGCCCCGCTGCTTGTGGTTGTTTCCGGCGTGGCAAATCTACACAGTTACTTTACCCCGGAATATACGAACGCATGGGCTGCTATGTTCATTCAAAGTGCATTGGTCTATTCCTACTATCTGCTTCCGTTCAGCATGATTGTAGTCTGTGTAATGATTGCCGGACGGGAAACAGGAAATAACGGGATATTAAAGATGTTAGCCTTACCTGTTAGCCGATATGCGCTTTCTGCCGCAAAGTTTTGTATACTGCTGTTTTATCTACTCTTGGAAATGATTGTATTTCTTGCTGTATTCATCATAGCTGGACTGATTGCAACAAGCAGTACCGGAATTACAGAAACCTTACCTATCGAGTATCTGCTGAAATGGTGCGCAGGATTATTTCTTACCATGCTTCCCAGTGTAGCGGCGATGTGGGCAATCACTGTACTTTTTGACAAGCCGCTGCTATCTGTCGGCTTAAACCTATTCCTTGTTATTCCAGGGGTATTAGTGGCAAATACCCCGCTTTGGATAGTATACCCCTATTGTTATAGCGGTTATTTGGTTTCCTGCTCCTTACATGACTTCTCAACAACAGGAGGAAGTACCGGGTTTGAATTGTTCCCGTTTTTACCATGTGCCATTGTGATTTTTGCATTCATATTTGGTGTAGCGGTAACACGTTTTGGAAAAAAAGAAATGAGGTAGCATTGCTCTTGCTTTATTCATTAGCTTTGTTCAGTAAAAAATCATCAAGTTACATTATGAAATACAATAAAGAAATCAAAAACGGTCTACACTATGCAAAGCCAGACAAGCGCATCATCAAAAAGATCTATGCGATCGGCGTTCCTGCCATTATTGCCCAGGCTCTAATGTCTGTTATGACCTACGCACTCAATATCATCTTTGGGATGGTTGATGAGCGTATCGTCACCGCATACGGTCTGTATTATAAGATTCAGCAGTTTATCCTCTTTGCGGCCTTCGGACTGCGCGATGCGATCACACCAATCGTTTCCTTCAGTTACGGAAAGAGTGACAAAAAGCGCATCAAAGACGGTATTCGCTATGGTCTCTTTGATACGCTTTTTATCATGTTGCTCGGCATGATCCTTCTTGAGATCTTTGCTAATGTGCTGACAGGTCTCTTTGGCTTGTCCGGCGAAACGGCTGCCCTTTGTGTGAGTGCAATCCGCATCATCTCCCTCAGCTTTTTATTTGCCGGCGCCAATGTTGCCATGCAGGGGTGCTTTCAGGCACTTGAAAGCGGAATCCCCTCACTGATCATCTCCGTGCTTCGCCAGTTTTTATTTGTCATTCCAGTCGCCTATAGCTTTGCGCTTCTTATAAACAAAAACAGAGCACCCGAATGGATGCTCTGGATTACCTTTCTGATTGCAGAAAGCATCACCTGTGTGATCGCCGCACTGCTCTTAAAAAATGTGATTAAAAAGAAAGTATGATCAGCTGCTTACGCTCTCAGCTCTACGCCGAAGATCAGGTGCAGCGACCCTTTTGGGGAATTTTTTACTTTAACTGAGCAGCGACTACCTTCTCCAGAATTTCTTTGCCTTGTCCAATCTGCTTTTCCAGAATTATCCCAATCTGCTCTGCACGCTTTCTTGCGTTGTCATCATCGCACTGGTTTAAAACAGCAATGTATCTTCTTTCTCCGACATCTTTTCGTAAGCCATGCTTTGATAACAAAATCATTGCCATATCTTCCTCTGTTAACAAATGGTTTTCATCTTCTGACAGCAACTTTTTTGCCTGTTCTATCCGAAAACAGCATTCTTTAAGAGGATGATTCAATGCCGAAAGTCCCAAAACAGCCACCACGATATCCGATTCTGGCAGCAGTACCGGCTCATGATCAGCTGGCACTTTACAGGGCAGACGTTTTGAACCATCTGCCTCAATAAGTACAAGATCAGAAAGCTCCATTGCCTGTCTCATCCAGTCACGGTCTGGCATCTTTAACTTTTGCGGATCTTTTTCCTCAGTTGCTCCAATCACCGCCCAATGTCCTGCTGCCCAGATTTCCTGTAACTGCTTTTCGTTCATTGCTAAAAATTCATCCTGCGGTCTGAAAATATGAGTTGTAGTCGTCACAAGCACTTTTTTTCCCTGACTGCTGATCCACTTTGCAATTGCGTCAATAAGAGAACTTTTCCCTCCTGCTCCAACAAAGGAAATGATATGCTTTCCCTCTGTCAGAAATGAAAATGCAGTCTCGATTGACACATTTTTGCTTTTTTCCTGTCCTACTTTGCTTTTTTCTTGCATTGCATTCAATTGGCAATATTGATAGAATTTGCTGATCATCATTTAGAACTACCTTTCTATCTTTCTGATACCTCAATTTCTTTAATTTTGCAAGTATGTTTTTTGGTTTTCGAATTATAGTTAATTCCGACTAACAGTATTTTCCCTTTGTATCGAAACTGCTTTGCAAATTTCCAATACTGCTGATCCTGTTCCTGCTGTACTGCTTTTTCTGCACTCTTATTCCACTTAAGCTCAATTATAAGTGCCGGCTTTGATGATTGCAATGCTGGTAAAAATAATAAGTCAATATATCCTTTTCCACTTGCCAATTCCTCAAAACGGATATAATCATCTACACTACTTAAATATGCCATTATGACAACACTGCGTAATGCTTGCTCATTATTGTAAAACTTTGGAGAAGTATTTGCCTGATGTGCCTCTCCTATAATCTCTGCAACCGTTGACTCATCCTTATTGATTGTCGCACGGAGCAGCTTATCTGACAGTTCTACTGCCTTAACCAATTCTTTTCTGCTTCCATTTTTTATTGAACGAATAAATTCCTCTCGAATCTCTTCATTTGGGATAAATACTTCGCGTGTCTTTCTATCATATGCCAAATAGCCCAGATGAACAAACAATGTCAGTACATCATCCTTACTCTTAAGAGAGGTCATATCATTCTGGAAGGAGCCAACATCAACCTTGCACCGCATTCCTCCGATCATATCAATTACAGAATCTTTTAGTCCATCGAAATTCAAATCAATATATGTCATAAGCGACTCATAAGTTTCTGTTTGCGTCCAATAATTTGCAAAACTCTTATTTTGAATGGCTTCTATAATCGAATTTGGGCTATAGATATGCCCTGCTTGTTCAAATATATATCCATCATACCATTTCTGAGCCTGATCAAAATCAAGCGGATATTCTTCGCAAAGTCTCTTAACTTCCACCTGTGTAAAACCAACAAACGGCGCAAGTGGTCCTGGCTCTAACATTGTATATTCGCGAAAATCCGTTAAAGCTGACTGTGTTCCATATTTTTTTATAGGCAAAATACCTGTCATATACGCACCTACGATGATCTGAGGCGTCACATTGTTTTTGAATAAGCTGCGCAACAACTGTATATATTCTCGTTGAATAGTTGTATCCTGTTTTGCTTCTCGAAACAATGCATCCCACTCATCAATAATGATGAAAAACTTACGTTTTGTAGCTGAGTGAATCTGCATCAATGCTTTTAATAAGGACTCTGTTTCATCATGAATTGCTTCTGGAAACTCTGATTTTAGCTCTTGAATTATATCTTTTTGAATTTCCTTTACCACAAGATCCGGAGTATCCGCAATCGAAAGAAAAAGCGTGATATCAAGAAAAATGACATCATATTGATTTTGATGCTCACATTTTGTTTCTTTTCCAATTTTCAAATTTTGAAAAATATCTTTTGAATCTGCACCTCTTGAATAGTATGCCGCAAGCATTTTTGCTGCAAATGATTTTCCGAATCTTCTTGGTCTACTTGAGCAGACTAACATACGATCTGTCTGTACAACTGCATTCATATATTCGATTAACCCAGTCTTATCTACATATGTCTTGCTCCTTGCAATCGCCGCAAAACTTTCTGCTGATGGATTAACATAATATCCCATTCTGCTGACACTCCTTCCTGTTTCTTTTAAATCACCATAACACGGCACTTCTTATGGTAAAATCATTATACCATGCATTCTGCCACTTGTCATTGAATTCATAGTCCAATGTGACCGAATGAGCAATAGCAATGTTACAGTTCACGCGTCATGTTACGAAAACCCTTCGGTGCAATGGTTTCGTCTTCGGACCAGTCTCGTTAACGAGATTTCAATCACCTTTTATTTTCATAATATTTCTTCGATTTTTCCACGCCCTCTGGCACAAAGGACATCAAAATATTTCTTCGATGGACAAGCGTTCCGTGCATACCCGGTTCAAATTTTCCTGCCTGCTTAGCCGATACACTCAGTTCAATATGTGTATCATCCTGCAAGCGAAACTCTACATGGTAGCGCCCAGATGAGCCTGGACTAACAACTCCGTTTTTCGTTATATATTGGGATGGATTAAAAAGATCAATATTCTCTATCTTTTCTACGACTGCTCCATATTCTATTTCTTTGCCAAACAGGAAACGACCTGCTTTTGTGCCTTCTTTTAATTTTACTGAACGATTTAAGAACCACAATGCTGCAGCAATGACTATAACTGCGGCCAAGGTCCACGCTGCCAGCACCCACCAAAATGTACTTTTCATGTGAAATAGAACCCGATACCCCTCTAAATTTAGGCTGCGCCTTGTCCTGTCAACCGTAAAGCTGACTACCATTCGAGACGTGCTTTGAGTATTCCCCTTCGCACTACTTATACCTGAAATTGCAAGCTGGTACTCATTCGTCGTATCACATCTGAGTGACTGAAACTCCTTAGTCTCCTCTGAATAAAGTACTGCATTCGCCTGTGAGATCTCATATTGCTTCCAGTTATCCACAATCTCGATTTCACTGCATCCATATTGAACTGCCTTATCGGGCAGATCAAATGCAAGTACTGCTAATACCTTATCTTGATTTGTGGTATACACAAAATATACCGCTGTTTCAATAGATACTGACTGCTGCTCACTGTCCCCTTTTGTAAGAAGAATCGTTTCTATCTGTTGGTTCATCTTTTGGATTTCCTGAATGTCCTTCTCCTCCACTCCAATATGAGAAAGGTATGCCTGTAACAAAAGTTCTTTTTCCTCATCTCCATTATTCTCATTATTTTGAGAATCATTGCCATCACCAATAGATACTGGAGTTTTTTGGCTTTGTCTGTCCATTCTTACAACGCCAAAGGAAGCGCACAGCATTGCAACACCAATCACGCCAAGAATTATCGCTGCAACTGCACACCCTGTTACTCGGTTGAGCCATCGCTGTCGTCTCTGTCTCCTAATTTGTTTTTGCCTTGCCTCTGCCTCGTCTGAAATTGCATATTTTTCGACTAAACGATCATCGATGCCATCCATAAGTTTTAAAAAATCTTCTTTCTTCATAAGTGGTACCCCCTTTCTGAGAGATACTGCTTTAACTGTTTGCGCACACGGTTTAAATTCACCGAAGCTGCATTTTCGGTAATGCCATGATATCGCGCAATGCTTTTAATTGACTCCAGATAAAAATATCGTTGAACAAACATACCTTGTTCACGAGCGGAAAGTCCTTGCAAAAATCGGTTAATTTCTTTTTTGAGTTCCTCTGCGAGTACCGCATCCTCTGGCTGTTCACTTCCCGACACGCATTCGCCTAATTCATCTAGCACAAGCATTGCTTCTGGTCGAATCCGTTTTCCTGCCCGATCCCACTTCCAACGGTTGAGAGAAAGATTACGAACAATTTTCCCGAAAAATGCTTTTAAACACAATGGGCGCTGCGGAGGAATTGCGTTCCACGCCTGATACCAGGTATCATTCATACACTCTTCGACATCTTCCTTGTTTGCCAGTATATTATGGGAAATTCGTCGGCAATACGCACCGTATCGAATGTTGGACTCTGCTACTGCTTGCTCTTTTCGCTCCCAGAATAGCTCTGTGATTTCCTGATCACGCATAAAAATCCCTCCTCTCATTGTGTTTCAATTCGTCCATCAATTGTCATATAACTCTACTATCTATTTCTATCTGTTTCTTTCCTTAAAGACGTCTTCACTTATATAGACATAATTCTTTTCTTCATCTTACAAAAAATCCGAAAAAATTTCAATGACAAGCAAAAAAAACAGAGTCTATAGCTTATTGAAAAATTCCAAACACTATTAGACTCTGTCTGATCACCTTTTCTTATCATTCTTTTTTCATCATTTTTCTCATCACAACACATATCATGAGACATATTAATAAGAAAAATCCTTGATCCATCTATCCTCTCCTCAACAACTACGTATCTCTTACCAATTTTCTTACTAATTCTTTTACGGATTCTTCTGTGCTTTTTGCAAGCGAAACCTGCTGTTGGATTGTCCGCTTAACCTTTTCGATCTCCAATGGCTTTGCAAGATGTGCATTCATTCCGGCCGCAAGGCACTTTTGCTCGTCCTCCTTAAAGACATTCGCCGTCATCGCAATGATCGGAATCGTCTTCGCATCGGGACGCGCTAGTGCGCGAATGGTTCTTGTGGCGGTCAAACCATCCATGACGGGCATCATAATATCCATCAAAATAGCATCAAACGTTCCTGCCGGACTCGCCTCAAATAATTCCACTGCCTGCTTTCCATCTGAAACCGTAGTCACGGTTGCCTTCTCATCCGAAAGAAGCATTTGCGCAATCTCTGCATTTAGCTCATTATCTTCAACGAGCATCAGATGAAGCCCTTCGATTGTTGCTTTTTTTGTTGGCATTGCACGTTTCTTCTTTTCCGGTTCTGGTGCAAGTTCAAACGGAATCGTAACCACAAATGAGGAGCCAACACCTTCCTTACTGGTCACTTCAATCCTGCCGCCCATCTGGTCAAGAAGTCCCTTTACGATCGCCATGCCAAGTCCGGTTCCATGGTACACGCTTCGCGCATCTTCCTTTTCCTGAACAAATGGTTCATAAATGTGCGATAAAAATTCCTCGCTCATTCCCACTCCGGTATCCGTGATAGTCCACCTACAGACACACTTGCCATCATGCGTGTCCATTTTTTCCACTGTCGTCGTGATAGAGCCACCCGGACGATTGTATTTAATACAGTTTCCGTAAATATTTAGGAAAATTTGACGCAAATGAACCGGACTTCCATACACATACAGATGCGAAAGCGGGGACGTTTCTTTGTCATATTTCCATTCGATTCCAGCCTCGATCGCACGCCCTTTGATGATTGCCACAATCTCATTTCCCAACTCAACCATATTGACACGTTCATGCGTTAAACTGGTATTTCCATCCTCGATTTTGCTCATCTGTAAAACATCATTGATCAATGACATCAGATGATTTGCAGAAACCCTCATCTTTTTATGATTTTCTCTTATCAGATCCTTATCCTCAAAATGGTCCTCATCAATTTTTAATAGTCCAATGATTCCATTTAATGGAGTTCGGATGTCATGACTCATTCTAGACAAAAAATTACTTTTTGCTGCGTTTGCCTTCTCTGCCCGGGTAACGGCTGCCTCAAGCTGTCGGTTTTTTTCCTCTAGCTTTTCCATGTAGTCCTTCTGGGCAAGCATCTGTTTTTCCTTATACGTCTTATCCGTGCGCCACCAAAGCGTATCAAAAATTGACAAAACAATCAGATACGCAAGCAATACGTATACAACGCTTGGAATGGTCGATGAAAATACCTGCCTTTCGTCCATAAACGCATAGATATAATAGTCCTTACTTTTATCCATCAGACCAAAACAGTTGCCAAACGCTTTCTTATCATTTTTTGCATGAATCAGCTTGTTTCCAGTTCCGCGCTCCATAATGCGTTTCAAAACAAGCGTATCTTCTACATTCGTTCCCTCTAGCGCAAGATCGTTGGACACAACAATTTGATTTCCATTGCTAATTGCAATAGTGCCATTTGTCTCCGATGCAAAACCAGAAACAATCGCACGAATCGAGTTATTGATCGTACGAGCGTACTCCGAGGATGTGTAAAAATAGCCAACAACAACTCCTTTTTCATCGACCTGTCCAACGGCAGCGATATCAAGATGCGCTTCGTCCTCCAAAAAAACGCGAAGCGCATAGCTTTTTTCGCGAAACAAGCGAGTATCCATCAATGCACTCTTATCCACCAGATCAAGTACCTTCTTATAGCCAAGCCCAGAGAAATCAACGTCAGCTCTCACCTCTCCCTGCTCATCCAGTAAAATTAAGCCATCTATATAGCAGTCCTTGGCCCAGTTTTCCAACATACTGCCGTCGATCTGTTCAAGTGGCCGTGTGTCTTTGCCGTATTCCAAATGCCAGCGAACCTGCTCCACACTCTCCGTCACGCGAAGAAGACTCTTTGCCTCCGAAGCCAGATCGCGGATTCCGCTGTCGTTGCACTGCTCCTTCATATATTCGACTGTTTTTAACAGTTCGCCCTGTGCCTTATTCATATCTCGATTTGTGGCGACTAGAAATGCGACAACTATAATAACCAGCCCAACTGCTACCTGCAAAGGGGCAATCAGCTTCCAGGATATCAATCGTTTACTCTCCATCGGTATCCTCCTCCAGATAACTCTGTGCATTTGACAGATACTTTCCAATAATCTGCTGTGTTGTTCCATCTCGCTGCATCTCTTTAAGCGCATCGGTAACAAGTGTATTTAATCCACGCGTATCCGAATTATCAAATGCCACGCCCAGATCCACCGACTGTAAAGGTTCCTCCAAAATCCGAAATTTAAGTCCAGACTCCTTCATAAACTGATCCACTGAGGTATCATGTGCCGCTAGTGCATCCACATAGCCTTTGCTAAGCAGAATAAAAATCAAATCGCGTTTCTGTACGGAAATGACCTTTCGAAGCTTCGGCACAGTTCCATCGTGACTTCGAATAATGTCCTCTGGCTTTGTCGTATTCTGAACTGCAATGACTTTGCCTTCCAGATCCGAAAGCTTCCAAATGTCACTATCCTCATTGACGGCTACAACCTGATGACTTTTCATGTACGGACCTGCCCAGTTGTACTCGTTCTCGCGGTCGGTCATGGTAAAACTACTCCAGATGCAATCAATCTCACCATCCGCAAGTAAATCTTTTTTATCTTCCCAGTTAATGAAAACAAATTTAGGAGAATAGCCTATGCGCAAAAATGCTTCTCTGGCCAGTTCCACATCAATTCCTGTCATATTGCCATTCGCATCCATGTAGCTAAACGGCGAATAATTATCGCAGCCAACAATCACCGATGGCAAATCGGAGGGTCCATTTTTCTTGTTCTGCTTTTGCACCTGGCATCCACAAAGCAATCCAATGAACATTCCAACGAGCAGCACTGCCTTCCATTTCTTCATAGTATATTCCCCTGTATATCCTAAGTCTTATTACTCTTGTTACCTCTTATATTTGTCACTATTATATCGTTTTTTTGTAATTCTGTCCACTGATATTCGACAGCAACTCAAACTGTAACCATCATTTTAGAAGAATGTCGTGCGACATATTAAAATAGAAACGTAAAAAAACACTTTTATTATATCATTTGAAAAAAGTGTGTCAATCAAAAAACAAAAAAGCCACAAAGACCGAGCTGCAAACCCGATCTCCATGGCCTCTTAAAAACGCGATTTTATCTTACGCTCTTAGCTCTACGCCGTACTCCTCGTTTAACTTTGCACAGATCTTGTCAACGAACTTCTGAACGCGTGCATCGTCAAATGCCTCATCCTTTGGAACGAATGTGATAGAGAATGCCATACTCTTCTTTCCTGCCGGAATCTGGCCGCCCTCGTAGATATCGAACAGCTTGATTTCCTTTACATACTTGTTTTCCTTGCGGATGCAATCCTCGATCTCGCCGCAGGTGATGGCCTTATCCATTACGAATGCAAGATCACGCTTCTCCTCTGCAAACTTTGGCAGCGGAACGAAGGTTCTCTTCTTTCCATACCACTTAGAGAGAATCTCAAGGTCAAGTTCCATCACATACATGCTGGTACGACAATTTAACTTATCCTGAATGTCGTAAGCAACCTTACCGAAGTAACCAAGCTCCTCACCCTCGCAGAATACCTTTACGGCCTGATACGGATGCAGGAAGGATTTCTGAACTGGCTCGTAGGTGAATGCAACATCTAAGCTGTCAGCGATTCCATTTGCAATGCCCTTCATTGTGTAGAAGGATTCCTTTGCACCGAAGGTACCAACACAAAGTGTCTTTCTTTCATCCGGATACTCAGTAAGCGGCAGCTCCTTTGGAATGAAGATACTTGCTACCTCGAAGAGTCTTCCATCAAGAATGCCCTGCTTCTCATTTCTGGAGATTGCATTCATCATGGATGCTGCCAGAGTGGTACGCATTAAGGACAGATCAATATTGATTGGATTCATGATCTGAATTGCGAAACGCTCTTTTGCATCAGCCGGGAACTTCAAAAGATCCAAATCAGACGGAGAGAAGAAAGAGTAATGCATACACTCATATGCACCCATAGTACAAAGAGTACGCTTTAATGCAAGTTCGCCCTTCTGCTCTTTATTATATCCACCTGCTGTTACCTGTGCAGATGGCATAAATGTTGACTTAATATGGTCATAACCATACATACGAATTACTTCCTCTGCCACATCCGGGTAACGCTCTACATCATTCTCACCCTCTGGCAGCATATCCTCACGGTAAGCTGGTACCTGAAGAGTCAGTACATCACCGTCAATTGTCGGATTGAAATTTAAATTCTTCATCAGGCGTACAATCTCCTCTGCCGGAACCTCAATTCCAAGGACACTGTTTACCTTATGGATGCTTACCTGCATCGGCTTTGGCTCGATGCTGTTTCCAACGTTTACGTCCACATGAGTGGAGGAAACCTTTCCACAGCCAAGCTCCTCGATCAGATGAAGTGCACGTTTCATACCAAGAACGGTTGAATACTCATCGACACCCTTCTCGTATCTTGCGCTCGAATCAGAGGATTTTCCAAGTGCTCTTGCGGTCTTTCTTACGTTATCTCTTGCAAACTTGGCAGACTCGAACATAACACTCTCTGTCGTGTCACGAATCTCAGAGTTTAATCCGCCCATAACACCTGCTAATGCAACTGGCTTTACGCCGTCGCAGATAACAAGATTAGCTGGTGACATTGTGTACTCCTGCTCATCAAGTGTAACAATCTTCTCGCCCTCATGAGCACGTCTTACACAGATCTCATTGCCCTCTAAGTAAGAGCAGTCAAATGCATGCATCGGCTGTCCGATTTCCTTTAAGACATAGTTTGTGATATCAACAATGTTGCTGATGGCACCAATACCAACAAGTGCAAGACGACGCTTCATCCATGCCGGAGACTCACCCATCTTTACATCATATACGTAGTGTGCGCTATAACGCGGACACAGATCCGGTGCCTCAACGCTTACCTTAAAGCCATCCTTCTTTACCTCAGTCTCGGTATAGTCAGTTGCCGGCATGTTTAATGGCTTCTCAAGCATTGCAGAAACCTCTCTTGCAATACCTAAAATGCTCTGACAGTCTGGTCTGTTTGCGGTTAAGGAAATGTCAAACATCCAGTCATCAAGACCTGTGATTGCCTTTACATCAGCGCCCGGCTGTGCATCCTCTGGCATTACTAACAGACCGTTGTAACCTGCACCCGGGTACAAATCTTCTGTTAAGCCAAGCTCTGTGCCGGAGCAAAGCATACCGCAGGACTCATAACCACGCAGCTTGCCCTTTTTAATTGTCATCACGCCTTCGATTGTCTTATGATCCTTTGCTGTTGCATAAACAGTTGCACCAACAAGTGCTACCGGATACTTGCCGCCTGCCTGTACATTGTCAGCGCCGCAGCAAATCTGCATCGTGCCATACTCACCTGCATTAACCTGACACACATGAAGATGTGTCTCTGGAATCGGCTCGCAAGTCTCAACAAGACCAACTACAATCTTATCGATGTCATGACCAATCTGATACAGCTCCTCTACCTCAAATCCGCCGTCAAACAGCTTTTTTTCAAGCTCCTGCGGTGTTACATCAATATCTACATATTCTTTCAGCCAACTTAATGGTACTAACATATTCGTTTCCGTCCTTTCTTATTTCTCGTTAATCTGTTTCAGGACACGCAGATCCGATCCAAACAGCATCTTGATGTTGTTGATACCATACTTAAGCATTGCAGTACGCTCAAGACCGATACCAAACGCAAAACCGCTGTATTCTTCGGAATCGATGCCACAGTTTTCAAGGACTTTCTTATTTACTACGCCAGCACCAAGAATTTCGATCCAGCCAGTTCCCTTACACAAATTACAGCCCTTTCCGCCACACTCAAAGCAGCTGCAGTCAACCTCTACAGACGGCTCTGTGAATGGAAAATAAGACGGACGAAGACGGGTCACAGTTCCCTCTCCATAAATTTTCTGTACAAACAGATCAAGCATACCCTTTAAATCAGACAGGGTAATTCCCTTATCGACAACAAGTCCCTCCATCTGATGGAACATTGGAGAATGAGTCGCATCATCATCGGAACGGAATACTCTACCTGGGGACAGAATCTTGATCGGAGGCTTCTTGCTCTCCATAACGTGAATCTGACCTGCAGAGGTCTGGGTACGAAGTAAGAACTCTGGGGACAGATAGAAGGTATCCTGCATATCTCTTGCCGGATGATCCTTCGGGGTATTCAGTGCCGTAAAGTTATAGTAATCATTTTCGATCTCTGCGCCCTCGTAGATCTCAAAGCCCATTCCGGCGAAGATGTCGATTAACTGGTTGCGAACGAGTGTGATCGGATGAAGATTACCAGTTCCAATCTCGTCAGCCGGAAGTGTCAGGTCGATCTTCTCGGACTCATAGCGGCGCTGTAACTCCAACTGCTTCATTTTTTCTTCCATCTTGGAGAAACGATCAATCGCCCACTCCTTTAACTCGTTTACTGACTTTCCGTATCCTGCGCGCTCCTCTGGTGCAAGATTTCTCATTTCCTTCATCAGCTCACTGATCTTACTCTTTTTTCCTTCAAGATAAGAGCTTCTGAACTCATACAGTTCCTTAGAATTGGACAATCCTTCCAGTCCGGTCTCAATCTTCTCCTTCAGAGCAGCAAGATTGTCGGACAGCTTGTGTTTTTCCTGCATATAACCTTTCCTCTGCTTTCTTAAATGTTGCTTAAATGTTGCTTTTTCTATGGGACGAACAAATATCGTAATTATTCAGCCCCCCTTCGCAAAATGCCTCTGCGAGGCAGACACATCTTCGATGTGCTTATTTTGCTCATGTGGTTACTTCGCCATATAAAATTGCTATGCTGTTTGAATGCAAGCATTCACAGCAAGCAATTTTGCATGGCTCTGAATAATTACCAAATAAAAAAGTCCCATAGAGGCTTTTTTTCAAAAACCTTTATGGGACGAATAAATCCGCGGTACCACCCATGTTCGGACTGTAAAATTAACTGAATCAAATTGCTTTCAAATCGCATTTATCGATTCACACACAATCCGCACTTGATCTGCCGTAATGCAGCAGCTGCATCCGCTTAGCTTTTGCAGGACTAACAGGATTCCTTTGTACGAATTTACAAATAATCTGTACTCGCAATAGGATCTCGCAAAATTTTCACGGAAGACTCCAATGCTGAAATTCATCTGTATGCGGCTGGCAGCACTCTCAGCAGGTTATGCGGCCTCTCTGGAATCCCGGTGGGTACAGACTACTTACACATCTTCTCAGTCAACGTTTATTATAGCAGGTTTCAAAAAGAAGTCAACCCTTCTCTGTATTCTCGCGGCTCATCTTACTGCGAAGCTTATTGTCGTACATGAACTTATCTGCCTTATCAAAAAGGGTGCGAAGTGTGCAGTCCTTGTAATCGGATGAGTATGCAGCACCCTGCGCATAGCTGACTTTGACGCTCTTTCCACATTTATTAAACCAGTCGAGCATTTTATTCTTTCCAGAAATTTTGATTGCAGAAAGCGTCTGCTCAACGAGCATGCCAACAAGTGCGATCATATCAATCGCAGAAAAAATCTGCAGCCAGCGAATCTGATTTGCGATCCCTTCTGAATATTGCTCCGCCGAATTCACCATCTCATCAGCAAGGCCAAAATAAGTCTCACTCATCTCTACGATATCCGTGTTTTCATAGCCATACAGACGTACATTTTCGATCTCTTCCTTGAGTTTTTTCCAGTAAGAATACAATGCATTCAGCTTTGTTATGTAATCTTTGTCATCCAGACAAATTAGATCATAATGACCATCTTCATAGCGTAGACCGCTGATAATGTCATCTAGCTCGTAAAACCGCAACCACGACATTACGTACTTATTCCATTCCTTTCAGAATCTCAAC
>DAVZID010000021.1:0-47244 GCA_052273485.1 Lachnospiraceae bacterium | reverse complement strand
ATTTTATGCGGATTATAGACGATTACATGATAGACGAGGTGTCAAAGACCCGGGACTGAATAAATTTCTTTACAAAAGGCTTTTGTTTTGTTATAATGGAAAAAGGTAAAACGATAGATAGAAATAGAGGAGGTACCGTTGTGGGATTGGAATCAGAATCTGGAGAAGTTACTATTCCGGTTGAGGAAAGCACCGGAGAGATCAAGATTGCGAATGATGTAGTCGCAACGATCGCGGCATTGGCAGCGACAGAAACCAAAGGCGTTGCTTATTTGTCCGGCTCTCTGACACATGATATCATTGCAAAGCATTCCAGTAAGAATCTTTCCAAGGGTGTTGTTGTCACCGTTGAGGAGAAGAATGTATCTGTACAGATTTCACTTGTTATCGAGTATGGATGCAGCGTACCGGTTGTAACAGCAAAGGTACAGGAACGCGTTAAGTCCGCGATTGAAAATATGACCGGACTTGAAGTTACAGAAGTAAAGATTACGGTTGCCGGAGTAAATATGTAAGAGCAGGGTGTCGTACCGGCACCCTTTTTGCACTTATATTTCACACAAATAAAGAACAGGCAAGAAACGAGGTAGAATTTGAACCGCAGACAGTTACGTGAATACACGTTTAAGTTATTATTTCATGCAAATTTTTATGAGAAGGAAGAGTTGACCGAGCAGGCTGACAATTATCTGGAGGAGTGCATGTATCCAGAAGAAGGCCAGCTGCTGTTGATCGAGAAGGAAAAGGAACAACTTGAACAGCGTTTTTCCAGGATCGTGGAGAAGCTTCCACAGATCGACGAGGAGATTACACAGGCGGCAGAGGGTTGGAAACTTGGTCGTATGAATAAGGTCGATTTGTCCATCATTCGTCTGGCCGTTTATGAGCTGATGTTTGACGAGGATGTTCCGGGAAAGGTAGCCATCAATGAGGCAGTCGAGTTGGCAAAAAGCTATGGAGGAGACGAGTCACCGCAGTTTGTAAATGGCGTGCTGGCGAAGCTTGTTCACAAACATCCGGAGTTAGCTTAATGGCATCTGTCTACACAGTAGCGCAGGTCACATCGTATATCAGTCATTTATTTGACGAAGATTTCGCCCTGAAGAGGATTTCCATTCAGGGCGAGATTTCTAATTACCACAAACACACGAGCGGTCATCTATATTTTACGTTAAAGGACGAAGAGAGCACACTTTCTTGTGTGATGTTTGCGGCAAACAGAGGAAAGCTTACGTTTGTTCCGAGTGAAGGAATGCGTGTCATTGCAAGAGGCAGTGTGCGCATTTACGAGCGGGATGGTGTTTATCAGCTGTATGTAACTTCGCTTGAACCGGCTGGTGTGGGTGAATGGTTTCGCCTTTTCGAGGAGCGAAAGGCACAGTTTGCCGAGATGGGGATGTTCGATGAATCATACAAAAAGCCGATTCCCCGCTTTGCAAGAACTGTCGGTATTGTTACGGCAAAGACGGGCGCAGCGATTCAGGATATCATCAACATTTCTCATAGGCGAAATCCGTATGTACAATTGATCTTATATCCGTCGCTTGTCCAAGGTGCATCGGCTGCGGCAAACATTGCTGCGGGAATTGACTATTTGGATACGCTCGGCCTTGATGTGATCATTGTCGGGCGAGGTGGTGGCTCAACTGAGGATTTGTGGGCATTTAATGAAGAATGTGTTGCAATGGCAATTTTTCGCTGCGACACACCGGTGATCTCAGCAGTTGGCCATGAGACGGATTTTACGATTGCTGATTTTGTTGCCGATTTGCGTGCACCGACGCCGTCCGCAGCAGCAGAGCTTGCTGTGTTTGAGTATGATGCATTTGAGCAGACGCTTGCGATGGTTTCCTCACAAATGGGGCAGAACATTCAAAAAATGGTAGAACGCGAACAAAAGCGTCTTGAGCAGGCACAGCTTTTATTAAAGCTTTCTCATCCGGGCGTGCGTTTGAATGCACAGAAAGAAACACTTGCACAATTTGCCGAACAGATGAGCCGACAGATGAAGCATCTGATTGAGCAAAAAAAAGCAGAGTTGTCAGTTGCAGCAGCAAAGCTTGACGCACAGTCTCCACTTGGAAAGCTTGGAGGCGGCTATGCGTTTGTGATGGATGAGAAGGGATCCCCTTTGTGCAGCGTGGAAGAAATTGCACCGGGAGGATCGCTTTTTGTCTATTTAAAAGACGGTGTCGTGCAGACCAATACGGTGCAAGTAAAACCATTTTCACAAATCGAAGAGGCAGCGTTTGATGGAAAAGAAGAAAAAACAAATAAAGGACATGACAACCAACATAACAATTGAAGAGCAGCTTATGAAAATCCAGGAGATTGCAGCAGAGCTTGAAAAAGGCAGTCTTGGACTTGAGGAGGCACTTGAAAGATATGAGGAAGGCGTGCGTCTTGTCCGCGGATGCGCGAGTCAAATTGATCGAGTGCAGAAGCGTATTAAGGTCATAGAGACAGAAACAGAGGATGAGTTATGATGGAATGGAAAGAAGAATTAAAGCAGCATACACAAGAGGCAGAGGAGGTTGTAAGACGTTATCTTCCTCAGGAGACCGGATATCAAAAGCTACTGATTGAGGCATCAAATTATAGTGTTTTAGTTGGCGGAAAGCGTCTTCGCCCGATGATTATGCTGGAAAGTTTTAAGGCATTTGGTGGTAGTGGAGCAGTTGTAGAGCCATTTATGGCGGCGCTTGAGATGATTCATTCCGGATCCCTTGTTCATGATGATCTGCCATGTATGGATAATGATGAGTACAGAAGAGGAAATCTCACCACATGGAAAAAATATGGATATGATATGGCAGTGCTTGCAGGAGATAAGCTGTTTATCTATGCATTTGAGACAGCAGCGAAGGCATTTGCCCTGACAGACCGTGCGGATCTGGTTGGAAAAGCCATTTCGATTTTAGCAAATAAGGCCGGGATTTATGGTATGATCGGCGGACAGAGTGTGGATGTGGAATATACGGATCGTCCGGTAACGCAGAGTCAGCTGGAGTTTATCTATGAGTTAAAGACAGCGGCACTGTTAGAGGCGGCGATGATGATCGGAGCCGTGCTTGCAGGTGCAGATGATAGCCAGGTGCAGGCAGCCGAGCAGATTGCACACCATGTTGGCATGGCATTTCAGATTCGTGATGATGTTCTGGATGTGATTTCTACAACAGAGGAGCTTGGCAAGCCGGTAAAGAGTGATGAGAAAAACAATAAGACTACCTATGTAACGATTCATGGGGTAGATGGTGCTTCTAAGCTTGTAGAAGAGTATTCCGAGACCGCAATGGCACTTTTGGACAAGGTTTGCCCGGGTGCTACGTTCTTAAAGCATCTCTTTGAGTATCTCATCGTAAGAAAAAAATAAGTATCGCGAGATACTAAAGGGGGCCGGTTTATGGTACTTGAGAAAATACAGGGGCCGAACGACGTCAAAGCGCTCAGCAAAGAGGAACTTCCTGTCCTAGCGGACGAGATTCGGCAGTTTATAATTGATAAGGTCAGTGACAATGGCGGTCATTTGGCATCCAATCTTGGTGTAGTGGAGCTGACGATTGCACTTCACCGATGTTTGAATTTTCCACAGGATAAGCTGATCTGGGATGTTGGTCATCAGTCCTATACACATAAGATTTTGACCGGACGGAAGGATGGATTTGACACGCTTCGCAAATATCATGGTATGAGTGGGTTTCCAAAGCGTGAGGAGAGTGACTGCGACGCTTTTGATACGGGACACAGTTCAACATCTCTTTCGGCAGGACTTGGTATGGTTTGCGCGCGAGAGCTGAAAAAAGAGAAGTATACCGTTGTCTCAGTGATTGGAGATGGTTCACTGACGGGTGGTCTTGCATTTGAGGCACTGAATAATGCAGCAGAACTCAAGAGCAATTACATCATGATTTTAAATGACAATCACATGTCCATCTCAGAAAACGTTGGCGGACTTTCGCAATATCTTGCAGGTGTGCGCACTGCAAAAGGATATACCAATTTTAAGAGAAGTGTGAAGGCATCTTTAAGCAAGATGAATGCGATTGGTGAGGAACTTGAGCGAAACATTCGTCGTGCGAAAAGTATGCTCAAGCAGGTTTTTATCCCTGGTATGTTTTTTGAGGATATGGGGATTACGTATTTAGGACCGATTGATGGGCACAACATTGGTGCACTCACAGAAGTAATTCGAGATGCCAGACAGGTGGAAGGTGCAGTACTAATTCATGTGATCACTGAAAAAGGAAAGGGGTATGAGCCAGCACAGCTGCATCCGGAATCGTATCATGGCGTTGGACCGTTCATAAAAGAAAATGGGCAGGCAAAAAAGCCAAAGGAAGAGGCAACCTACACCGATATTTTTGCTAGAACGATCTGTGAGCTTGCCCAGACACATCCAAAGCTTGTAACCATCACGGCGGCGATGATGGAAGGCTGCGGATTAAAGGGATTTGCCAGACGTTTTCCAGATCGTTTCTTTGATGTTGGAATCGCGGAGGAACATGCCGTTACATTTGCATGTGGATTGGCGGCAGGTGGTTTTCATCCATTCTTTGCGGTGTATTCTTCTTTCTTACAAAGAGGTTATGATCAGATTTTGCATGACATGTGTATGCAAAACCTTCCAGTCACATTAATGCTTGATCGCGCAGGTCTTGTTGGCAATGACGGAGAAACGCATCAGGGTGTGTTTGATTTGTCGTATTTGACGATGATTCCGAATATGACGGTATTTGCACCGAAAAACCGTTACGAGTTTCAGGATGCGATTGCGTTTGCAGCTGATTTTGAGGCACCGATGGCGATTCGTTATCCGAAGACCGATGCAGTGCGTATATTGAAGGAGTATCGTCAGCCAATCGAGCTTGGAAAGAGTGAATGGATCCGACGGGGAAGTCGTGTGGCACTGCTTGCGATCGGCACGATGGTTGAGACCGCGATGGAGGTTGAAGAGCTTCTTGCAAAGGATGGTATTGATGCAACCGTTGTGAATCTTCGTTTTGCAAAGCCGCTTGATGAGGCGATGCTTGACGAGGTGCTTGATTATCATAGTCTAATTGTGACGATGGAAGAAAATGTGCTTTCTGGAGGCGTGGGTGAGCATGTCTGTCGTTATGTGGAGCAGCATTCTACTGGCGTGCGTGTTGTTACCTGCGGGATTCCAGACAAGTTTATCCATCAGGGTTCGATTAAGGAGCTGATCAAAGAGGCTGGTTTGGATGCACAGAGCATTTACCAGAAAATTAGTACGTTAGTTTAATGAAATGCGTCAGGTTCTGTGAAAATACCGACTGTGAGTTGAAACAAATACGTTAATGAAAAAGGACAAAATAAAGTGAAAGAACGTTTGGATGTATTATTAGTAAATTTGGGCTATGCGCCTTCAAGAGAGAAGGCTAAGGCTGTTATCATGTCCGGTTGTGTCTATGTAAATGGACAAAAGGAGGACAAGGCTGGCACAATGTTTGATACCTATGCAGCAATTGAGGTGCGTGGCAACTCATTAAAATATGTCAGCAGAGGCGGATTAAAGTTAGAGAAGGCGATGGAGGAGTTTGCGATCGGCCTTGATGGAAAGACCTGCATGGACGTTGGCGCTTCTACCGGAGGCTTTACCGACTGTATGCTTCAAAACGGTGCTGTCAAGGTATTTGCGGTTGATGTTGGTCATGGGCAGCTTGCTTGGAGCCTTCGAAATGACCCTCGCGTTGTTTGCATGGAAAAGACAAATATTCGCTATGTGGTACCGGAGGATATCGGATGTGCGGTTGATTTTGTGTCAATTGATGTATCCTTTATCTCATTGACAAAGGTACTCGTTCCAGTTAAGGAACTGATGGCTGAGCGTGGACAGATTGTCTGCCTAATTAAGCCACAGTTTGAGGCTGGAAGAGAGAAGGTCGGAAAGAAGGGTGTTGTACGCGAGAAGGAAACACATATGGAAGTTGTGCGTATGGTGATGGATTTTGCATTGTCCATTGGCTTTGGCGTACTTGGTCTTGCGTTCTCACCGATCAAGGGACCAGAAGGAAATATTGAATACCTTCTTTATCTTCAGAAGACACCGACAGCAGAGGAACTTGAACGACCGCTGCCAGATGTAAAGGCACTTGTTGAGCAGTCCCATGAGCTGCTCTGATGCAGCTTTGGAGGAATTTATGAAGCATTTTTATGTGATTGCAAATTATGCAAAGCCGCATACGCTCTTTTGTGTGCAGCAGATAAAAGAATACCTGACTGCAAAAGGCGCATCGTGTGTCATTGCCGGTCCGGCAGGTCCGGATAATGGCCGGTATCATTATACCGATACCGGCCGGATTCCCGGTGACACACAATGCGTTATTGTTTTAGGCGGAGACGGTACACTGATTCAGGCGGCGCATGACTTGAAGGGTACGAGTTATCCGTTAATTGGCATCAACCTGGGCAATCTGGGCTATTTGTCCGAAGTCGATCAGGAAAATTTATTTCCGAGCTTGGACCGTTTACTGTTGGATGAGTTTTTTATTGAGGAGCGTATGACGCTTCTTGGCGAAATTATGCGAAATGGAGAAGTTGTATGCAGCGACACAGCATTAAACGATATTGTGTTGACAAGACTGGAAAGTATGAAAATGCTTCGCTTTTCGCTCTATGTGAATGACCAGTTTATCACAAGATACAATGCAGATGGTATTATTGTTGCAACACCAACTGGTTCTACCGCATATAGTCTTTCAGCAGGAGGTCCAATTGTACTTCCTACTTCCAATCTGTTTGTACTTACGCCGATTTGTGCGCAGACACTGACGACTGCGCGCAGCATTGTCCTTCCTGACAATGCACAGATTCGGCTGATCGTTGAGGCAAAGGATGGCATCCGCACACTTCATCAAGCAGTCAGTTTTGACTCGGACAATGTAGTATCCGTCCATCCAGGAGATGAACTCGTGATCCGCAGCGCATCCGATAAAGTGCGGCTTATCCGTCTTGACCAGAAAAGCTTTTTGGAAACGCTTGGCAAAAAATTGAGTCGATAAAGAAACGATAACTATGCCAAAATAAAATGGTATGAAAGAGAGGCGTCTATGAAAACTGGAAGACAGCAGCGTATACTCGAGCTGATTCAGATGCATGAAATAGAAAAACAGGAAGAGCTGGCACAGATGCTCTGTGCGGACGGTTTTGATGTGACGCAGGCCACTGTTTCAAGAGATATCCGCCAGCTTCGCTTAAAAAAAGTGTCAGGCAAAAATGGAAAACTTGTCTACAAGGCGGCCGAGCAAGGCAAACAACAGGCCGAACCCAAATACATCCGTATCTTGCGTGAATCCTATGTCAGCATGGATATGGCGATGAATATTCTTGTGATCAAGACCGTTTCCGGAATGGCAATGGCGGCAGCAGCGGCGCTTGATGCATGCCATTTTAGCGAAATTGTCGGGTGTATTGCGGGTGACGATACAATCATGTGCGCGGTTCGTACTGTGCCGGATACGGTGCACCTGATGAAGAAGATAGAGGAGCTTCTTAGAGAATAAGAAAATTCCGTGAACAGGCAGAAAAAAGTATCATAGAGAAAGGCAGGAGAAAAATGCTGGACAGTCTGTACGTCAAAAACCTCGCACTCATTGACGAGGCTGAGGTGACTTTTACAGAAGGATTAAATGTCCTAAGTGGAGAGACCGGAGCTGGAAAATCCATTCTGATTGGTTCTGTTTTAATTGCACTTGGGGCAAAGGTACACAAAGAGATGATTCGTGCGAATGAAAAGGAGGCTTACATTGAACTGATCTTTTCACCGACTCATCCGGCAATCCTTGAAAAGCTTCGGGAATATGATATTGAACCGGAGGACGGACAGTTAATTATTTCAAAAAAAATTACAGCGTCCAAGAGTGTGAGCAAAATCAATAAGGAAGCGTATCCGGCATCAAAGGTGCGCGAAGTGGCTTCGCTTCTTTTGGATGTGCACGGTCAGCATGACCATCAGGCCCTTCTCTTGCCGCATAAGCAGCTTGAGATTGTTGACCGCAGCGGTGGAAAGCGTCTAAAGGAGGCCAAGGAGAAAAATGCTCAGTGCTACCGCGTCTGGAAGCAGTATAAGGACGAGCTTGACAGCTATGCAGTCGATGAGGATGAGCGTCTGCGGCGAATGGACATTCTGTGTTATGAGCTTGATGAGTTGAAAGAGGCAGCCATCACACCGGGCGAGGAGGCGCGTCTTACAAAGGAATGGAAGCGTCTTTCAGAGCGTGAGCACATCATTAGTGCATATCAGGAGCTGACGGCATTACTTGGCTATGAGTCAGCGGGTGCTTGTGATCTTTGTGGCAGAGCAGAGCATGCATTAAAGGGCATTTCAGAAGCAGACGAAGAGGCAGAGGATCTATATGCACAGCTGACCGATGCCGAGTCCATTCTTCATGATATCTGCAGATCGGCATCGGAGCGCCTCGATGCGATGCAAGATGAAGAAATGGATACTGCTCAGATCGAAGAGCGTTTAGATAAGATCCGTCATTTGATGCAAAAGTACCGCTGCGATGAGGACGGCTTGCTTGCTTTAATGGATCAAAAAGAGGAAGAGTTGGACAAGTATCGTCATTTTGAGGAGAAAAAGGCACATGCACAGGCGGCTTGCGACAAGGCCTATGCAGTACTTGAAAAAGCAGCACAAGAGCTTAGCAATCAACGAAAGGAATGTGCTGCAATCCTTTGCACGCAACTAATAACCGCACTTGTTGATTTAAATTTCTTAGATGTGCGCTTTGAAATTCGTATGGAAGAAAACGAGCAGATCGGGCCTGGTGGAAAGGATTCGGCTGTGTTTTACATAGCCACAAACCCTGGTGAAGCGCCAAAGCCGTTGGCTGCTGTCGCATCTGGCGGTGAATTATCCCGAATTATGCTCGCAATCAAGTCTGTCATGGCACAAAAAGAGGAAATCGAGACACTTATTTTCGATGAAATTGACACCGGAATCAGTGGTCGAACTGCGCAAAAGGTCGCAAAACGTCTGTCTGAAACGGCAAAAGGAAGTCAGGTCATCTGTATCAGTCACTTAGCGCAGATCGTTTCCATGGCTGATACGCATTTTTTAATTGAAAAAAATGCAGAGAACGAAGTGACAACCACACATATCACTAGACTATCAGAAGAAGAAAGCATCCGCGAAATTGCACGACTTCTCGGCGGAGCAGAGATTACAAAGAATGTTCTCGATACAGCACAAGAGATGAAAGATATGGCAAATAGAACAAAAGAATCCCAGATTACAAACGAATAAACAAACGCATACTAACAGCAGTAAAAATGAAAGGAAGGCTGTTAGTATGCAAATGAAAATAAAGTACGTTAAAATACAAAAAGCTGCGACACTTTTTATTTTTGCTGCAGTTCTCGCAGTCGGCTGTGTACGTCATAGTGATTCACAAAGCGTAACCGCGGCTGCTTTGAAAAGTGCTGCTGGAACGCACTTAACGTCACAAAGTGCGTCCGCGCAGGTGTTGCAGCAAGAAAATGAAATGCCTCAAGTTTATCCATGTGGTTTTCCAGTTGGCATTTATATGGAGACGACTGGTGTCATGGTAGTTACACCGGCTCAGATTCCCACAGACTCAAAAACACTTCGTTCTCCCTGTGAGGGTAGTCTGCAGCAGGGAGATTATATTACATCAATTAATGGAATGACAATTACGTCTAAAGAAGAACTGATTTCCAGTATTGAGGCATGTGCCGGACAGCCGCTTACGCTTCATGTTGTCCGTGAACAGCAGGCGTTTGATCTTTCTGTACTTCCCGTTCAGGATATAAATGGAACGTATCGTCTCGGCATATGGGTGAAGGATGATGTTCAGGGAATTGGGACGCTCACCTACATCAGTGAGGATGGCAGCTTTGGTGCTCTTGGTCATCCGATTAACGACAGTGACACAGGAAAACGAATCAGTGTGCGAAAAGGTGGTTTATATGAATCACAGATTCAAATGGTCATCCGTGGAAAAAATGGCACACCAGGCTCTTTTTGCGGTATCATCTGTTATGATGCTTCCACCTTTTTAGGCAATATCTATGAAAACAGTACCTGTGGAATCTACGGAAACATCTCCACTCGAATGAAAGAGCAACTAAAAAATTTTGCCCCAATGCAAACCGCATACCGCGATGAGGTCGTATGCGGAAAGGCGATTCTTCGCTGCGCTGTCAGTGATGAACCACAGGATTATGAGGTAGAGGTGATAAAGACACAACCGGGCAGTACAGGTGGATTTCAGATTCGCGTTACGGATGAAGCGCTTTTGGAGAAAACAGGAGGCATCATTCAGGGGATGAGTGGATCACCGCTCATTCAAAATGGTAAGGTCATTGGTGCTGTGACGCACGTCTTTGTTAATGATCCTACAAAAGGATACGCCATTTACATGGAAGATATGTTGAACCATGATGGAATGTGATACAAAAGCATAAATCTACAATTGTTCACGGGCAGGTAAGTTACGAAAGCTACGCCCCGTGAACCGTATTAAAATTAGTCATTTAATCGCGCGAAAAGCGCGACAGACTACTCTTGTAGAAAATAGAAACGTCAGGTATAGTGAACCTGTCGATTAAAAAGACAAATGTAAAAATGAATGCACAATAAGTGGGATGCAAGAGAAAGGATGAGGAAAAATGACTAAATTGAATGTAGCGATTGCGGATGACAATGAAAGAATTCTTACAATGTTAGATGAGGTACTAACAGCAGACGAGGAGATTAACGTAGTAGGAACTGCAAGAAATGGAGAGCAGGCTTATGAGATGATCATGGACAAGAATCCAGATGTCGTGCTGTTAGACTTAGTAATGCCAGGAATTGATGGTCTTGGGGTAATGGACAAGATTCACACGGAGGGAAATCCAGAACATGTACCTTCCTTTATTATCATTTCCGGTATTCAGAATGAATCGGTGGCAGAAAATGCTATGTTGGCGGGCGCTACCTATTATATCATGAAGCCGTTTGATAATATCACATTGTTAAATCGTGTGAAGCAGCTAGGAAAACGTGGATACAATATGCGACCGCAGATGCTTGCCCAGAATACAACACTTAAGGAGCCTTCCTTTATTTATGGCGGTCAGGGAAAGAGCTTAGAACAGTATGTCACCAGTGTAATCCATGAGATTGGTGTTCCAGCACACATCAAGGGCTATCAGTATTTAAGAGACGCGATCATGATGTGTGTCAATGATATGGATCTGCTAAATTCCATCACAAAGGAACTGTATCCGGGAATTGCAAAGAAATACTCCACAACGCCAAGTCGTGTCGAGCGCGCACTGCGCCACGCGATCGAGGTTGCCTGGAGTCGTGGTAAGATGGATACAATCTATGCGCTGTTCGGGTATACAATAAACAGCGGCAAGGGCAAGCCCACAAATTCCGAGTTTGTAGCACTCATCGCAGATAAGATTCGTCTGGAGTTGAATTTGCTGAAAAACTAAATGCGTGAACTGGAACTATGACACAATACACGAAAAAAACTAATGCATTTTGTATAAAAAGAGCTTCCATTATTCGACATTTTCGTGTATAATTAAGAAAAGACCGGTTGATTGAATAGCCAATATGGTTATCTGTCCGGGTATCAAATAGTGGAGGTTTGAGGTTTATGAAGAAAAAAATTCTTTTCGCTGCGTCCGAAGGCGTACCTTTTATCAAAACGGGAGGGCTTGCTGACGTTGTCGGCTCCCTTCCGAAGTATTTTAATAAAGACGAGTATGACGTCAGAGTGATTATGCCGAAATACTTATGCATTAAGGAGTCCCTTCGCTCCCAGATGAAGTATGTGACCCATTTCTATACGGATTTTTACTGGCGTACCCAGTACGTTGGTGTTTTGGAGATGGAGTATGAAGGTGTACATTTTTATTTTGTGGACAGTGAGTTTTATTTTGGCGGACCATGGCCGTATGGAAATATGTATGAGGATATCGAGAAATTTTGCTTCTTCTCCAAGGCAGTGCTCTCCATTCTTCCGCTGATCGGCTTCAAGCCAGACATTATTCACTGCCACGATTGGCAGACCGGTCTGATTCCAGTCTATCTGCATGATAGTTTTCAGTCGGATCCGTTCTTCTGGGGTATCAAGACCATCTTCACAATCCACAACCTCAAATTCCAGGGTACATGGAGTGTTGATACCATCAAGGGCTTCTCTGGACTGTCTGACTACTATTTTACCAGTGATAAGCTTGAAGCATATGGAAACGGAAATCTGTTAAAGGGTGGACTTGTCTATGCAGATCGTATTACGACTGTAAGCCGCAGCTACGCGAGTGAGATTCGTATGCCGTTCTATGGCGAAGGCTTAGATGGACTGTTACGTGCACGTTCCAAGCAGTTAAGCGGTATTGTAAATGGTATTGATTACAATGTTTATAATCCAAAGACGGATAAAGACATTGCAGTGAACTATTCCGTAGAGGATGCGATCAAGGCAAAGGCAGCAAACAAGGCAGCACTCCAGAAGGAGCTTGGTCTTGAGGAAAATCCAGATGCTTTCATGCTCGGAATCGTATCTCGTTTGACCGATCAGAAGGGTCTTGACCTTGTCGAGTGTGTACTTGATCAGATTTGTGCAGAGGATGTGCAGCTCGTTGTTCTTGGAACAGGAGAGGGCAAGTATCAGGATATGTTTACTTATTACTCCAGAAAGTATCCGGAGCGTGTATCCGCAAACATTTTCTATTCCGAGGCA
The DNA here is from genome assembly GCA_052273485.1 of Lachnospiraceae bacterium. Taxonomy (GTDB): domain Bacteria; phylum Bacillota; class Clostridia; order Lachnospirales; family Lachnospiraceae; genus Anthropogastromicrobium. Next base: position 34,519 of record DAVZID010000021.1, on the reverse strand, counting down.
CTGTCTCACCGTATCTATGCAAGCTGCGATGCGTTCTTGATGCCATCTTTATTTGAGCCATGTGGACTTAGCCAGTTAATGAGTCTTCGTTATGGAACGCTTCCGATCGTTCGTGAGACGGGCGGACTTCGCGATACGGTTACTCCATACAACGAGGTAGATGGTACCGGTACCGGATTCTCCTTCACCAATTACAATGCGCACGAGATGCTTGCAATTATCCGCTATGCAAAGAAGACCTATTTCAATGACCGCAAGGCATGGGACGAGATGGTACTTCGCGCAATGAAGCAGGATTTCTCCTGGGATGCATCTGCAAGAGAGTACGAGAAGTTGTACGATAGTCTGATCGAGGAAGAAGAGCGCAGAAAAGAAGCGATTCGTTTACAGCAGGCAAGAGAGGCAGCTGAGGCCGCATTAAAGGAGGCACAGAAGGCTCTCGAAGTTGCGAAGTTTGCAGAAGAAAAGGCCATCCGCAAGTTAAGTGGTATCGAGGATGAACCGGAAGCTGAGGCTACCGAAGTACCGGTGGCAGAAGCAACAGAGTCGCAAGCTTCTGAATCAACTGAGGAAACACCAAAACCAGTTGCAGAAGAGCCAGAAGCTTCTGAGGCTGAACCGGAAGAAAAAAAGAGTAATTGAAATGTTACCCGGAAGCTTTACAAAGGGCCCACTCAGCGAGTGATTTTGTCGGCGGGCCCAACTCCGCGGGCTCCTGTTACGTTATTTATTATCATAGATCACTTTGAAAGACCCGCTACAACGTCCCGCCTCATAAAACACATCGCTTCGGGACCCATCTAGGTATTCAATGTGTGAATTTTTTGATATTTTATAATCTAGCAGATAAAAAAGAATGGTAACTATCTTACATTTCGGATGGTTGCCATTCTTTTTCTATAGACAATTAGATGTTGCATTGTTTCAACTCACAGTTGGTAGTTTCACGGAGTTTGACATATCGAAAATAGTTCGACTAACGTACCGGGTTAATCCCCTCCGGCGATCAACTTCAGCCCACTGATATCCGGGCTTGCCACCAGCGAATAATTTGTATGGTAAATCACAAATCCAGGTTTTGCCCCAGCAGGCTTCTTCACAAACTTTCGCTCAATGTAATCCACCTCTGCCTTTGGCGCTGTTTTTGCCTTCGAGTAATGAACAGCCAGGCTTCCGGCCTCCTCATAGGTGCGATCCGGCACTTCCTTTCCATTTGTTTGGATAATTACATGAGACCCCGGCGTTTTTTTCGCATGCATCCAGATGTCGTTGCCCTGCGCAAACTTAAAGGTCAGTTCCTCATTCTGGAAATTATTTTTTCCAACATAGATATCAAATCCGTCCGAAGAGAGATAATGATATGGGATACACTTCCTACGGTTGTCCTTTCTGCCCTTTGGTGCATGAGATTTTACGTATCCGCTTTCACTCAATTCTCTGCGAATCTCATCCAGATCCACATCACTGGCTGCAATGTCGATTGAAGTCATGATTGATTCCAGATGTTCAAGCTCATTTTCAGTCTCGACAGTCAGCGTAGAGAGTGCCTCATAGGTACGCTTCAGCTTATTGTAGCGTTCAAAATATTTCTGGGCGTTTTCCTTTGCTGTCAGTGTCGGATCAAGTGGAATCGTCATCATCTGATCGGTGTAATAGTTAAAAACTTCATAGGACTTCGATGCTGGCGGGCAGTCGTAGCCGTAAGCGTTTAATAGTTCACCGTAAATGCGATACTTCTCGCGTTTGTCCGTATCGGCCAACTGGCGGCGCTGCAAATCAGCCTTCTTTGCGGTACGCTCGATCAGATTTTGAACCAGATGGCGCAAATCGGAGGATTTTTGGCGCATGCGGGCGATTGCACTGCGGGAGTTATAATAGGTATACAAAACATCACTGATCGAATCGTAAGTGCGAAGTGTGTATTCGGTCAGTCCAGTCAGTTGGAATGCAGCAAATTCCTTTGGCTCATTGCCATCATAGGCGATGCATGGAGAAAAGTTTTCAGTACGAATCAGATTCATCACATCAGAAAAGGCAGTCCAAAGACGAGTTAAATCATCTGGTGAGCAGGCTTCCCCAGCAAGAGAGCTGTCGAGGCCGCTTCGATACACAATTTCCTCCGCGCTGACATTGCTGATTCCAGTAAAGCTGCCCGAAAGGATCGCAGCAATGTTTTTACCGGAGGCAAAGCGGGAACAAAAAAACGCTTTGTCGGCAGCGAGTGGGTTTGTCTTTCCTGTCGTATTTGGGATAAAATAGCTTCGTCCTGGGAGAACCTCTCGCACGGAACTAACGGCAGCACTGACATGCTTGATGCTATCTACGATCAGATCGGTATCGTCACAGAAAATAATATTGCTGTGCTTTCCCATAATCTCAATCACGAGTGATTTGTGACGAAGATCGCCCATTTCGTCAAGATGCTCCAGTTCCAGACGAACAATTCGCTCAAGTCCTGGCTGAGTGACATCTGTGATGCGGGCATTTCCGATGTGCTTTCGAAGCAACATACAAAAATTCGGAGCAGTCATCGGGCTAAGACCAGCTTCCTGTGTCAGATAAATGAGCGGTAGGCTTGCGTTTGCCGACAGAAAGAGACGATAGGTGTCCTTCTGGTTCTTGATAGTGAGTACGAGCTCTTCTGGTTCTGGCTGTGCGATCTTCGAGATGCGTCCGCCAGTCAGCTTTTGCTTTAATTCTGATACAATATTTGAAATTACAATTCCGTCAAATGCCATAGTGTAAATCAACCTTTCCTAAATCAGTCCCTTAACAAAGTTCAAGTTTTGTTTTTTAATGCATTGTTTTGTATGCATTCGCGATGGAACCCTGATACTTGACAGTATAGCAGAATGCAAAAAAAAACGCAATCTTTCTTCGATTGCAAGTTGACGATAGAATTAAATTAGCGTATAATAATAAGTCGTAGTCTGCACTATAAAAGCAGCTGCCGGAAAGGCTAATCTATTATGATACGAAGTATGACGGGATTCGGACGCTTTGAATTGGCGGGCGAATCGCATAAGATCATCGTTGAGATGAAATCAGTAAATCACAGGTATCTGGATCTTTCGATTAAGATGCCGAAGATCTTTAATTGCTTTGAGACCGCAATCCGCAGTCTCGTAAAAGAACAGCTGCAGCGCGGAAAAGTAGACATGTATATCAGCTATGAGAAAGAATCAGACGATCAGACGGTTCTGTGCTATCATGAGGATATTGCAAGAGGTTATGTAGAGCATATGGCACAAATGGCCGATACGTTTCATCTTGAGAACAACCTAAGTCTGACTGAGCTTGCTCGTATGCCAGAGGTTTTTACGATGGAGCAGCGCGATACGGACGCGAAAGAACTGTGGCCAGATGTGGAGAAGGCAGTAAGAGAGGCATGTGTGGCGATGGTACAGGCGCGCCAGACAGAGGGTGAGCAGCTTACAAAAGACCTGCTTGCAAAGCTGGATCATATGGATGAGATGGTTGACGCGGTGACAAAGAAAGCACCAGTGATGGTACAAGATTACCGCATTCGTCTGACAGAAAAGGTAAAAGAGTTTCTGGAGGCATCCGTGATTGATGAAAATCGAATTGCAGCTGAAGTCACCTTGTATGCAGATAAGATTTGTGTGGACGAAGAGATGGTTCGTCTACGTACTCATATCAGTCATATGAAAGAGGCACTGTGTGGTGGTGGAAGTGTAGGACGCAAGCTCGATTTTTTGGCACAGGAGATGAACCGTGAGGCCAACACGACACTCTCAAAAATCAATGATGTCACACTTGCGGATGTAGCAATCGATATGAAGACGGAGATTGAAAAAATACGAGAACAGGTTCAGAACATCGAATAAAAGCTTTAGGAGTTTTGTATGTTTGTAAATATCGGATTTGGCAATTTTATCAATTCCGGACAGATCGTATCGATCTGCAGGGCAGATTCCGCACCGATGAAGCGCATGGTCAGCGAGGCGAGAAGCAAAGGAAGTGCTGTGGATGCGACGCAGGGCAGAAAGACAAAATCAGTGATTCTTACTGGAAGCGGGCATTTGGTTCTATCGGCGCTTACGCCGGAAACACTTTGCACCAGATGCAATCTGACAGCGGGAAAGCTACCAATACAGGAGGAGGAAGAAGATGAATAAACGGGGCAATTTATTTGTAGTTTCCGGTTTTTCCGGTTCAGGAAAGGGAACAGTGATGAAGGAGCTTTGCAAGAATGAGCAGTATGCACTTTCCATATCCTGTACAAGTCGTGCACCAAGAACAGGTGAGACGAACGGAAAAGAGTATTATTTTATTTCTCATGAGGAGTTTGTAAAGAGACAGGCAGAGGGGTATTTTCTGGAAAGTGCAATTTACGTAAACAAGGGTTATGGAACACCAGCTGGTTTCGTAGAGGAAAATTTGGCAGCCGGAAAGGATGTCATCCTGGAGATTGAGATGCAGGGCGCTTTGCAGGTAAAGAAGACGTATCCAGACACGATCCTGATCTTTATTACACCACCGTCTGCCGCTGAGCTTAGAAGACGTCTGACCTCCAGAGGAACTGAGACAAAAGAGCAGATTGAGAAGCGCTTAAAGCGCGCTGTTGAGGAAGGCGTTTACATGGATCAGTACGATTATATTATCGTAAATGATGATTTAGATGTATGCGTCAAAGAGCTTGATGCACTGATGCAGAGTACACATCATGCAGTAAAATTTAATCAAGAGTTTGTTGCAGCAATCAAAAAGGATTTGAAGACACTTTAATGATTCGAAAGGGATATTCGAAGAGCAGTTGTTCAATCTGTTATTGAGCCGCAATAATCAATAAACAAACAAAATAAAAGACAAGGAGAATAAAAAAATGATCCATCCATCTTATAATGAGTTATTAAAGACACTGAACGAGGTTCGTGACGAGAACGAGCCAGAAATCGACAGCCGTTATTCACTGGTTATCGCATCTGCAAAGCGCGCACGCCAGATCGTAAACGGACAGGAGCCACTTGCAGATCGCGTTTCCACCTACAAGCCACTTTCCATCGCGGTAGAGGAGATCCGTGAGGGCAGGGTTCATATTACAAAGGAAGGCGAGGATGATTTCAAGCCAGTAACCAACATGGAAAATCCACTTTCTTTCTCAGATTCAGAAGGTTCGGAGACAGAAGATGTTGAATAAGAAAGTTATGATCGTATCCCTCGGCTGCGATAAGAATCTGGTCGATACCGAGAAGATGCTTGGTATTCTTGCAGATGAGGGATGTACATTTACAGATGATGAACAGCAGGCCGAGATTATTATTGTCAATACCTGCTGCTTTATTGGCGATGCAAAGGAAGAAAGTATCCAGAATATTTTGGATCTGGCGCGTTATAAAACAGAAGGAAAGCTGGAGGCGCTGATTGCGACTGGATGTCTTTCGCAGCGCTATCAGGATGAGATGATGGCAGAGTTGCCAGAGCTTGACGGTATCCTTGGAATCAGTGCATGGCATACCATTGCGGACGTTGTTCGTGAGGCGCTTGCAGGCAAAAAGCCAAAGAATCTTATGCCGACCGGCGTATTAAACAGCCATGCGACAAAGAGACTTCTCACAACAGGTGGACATTATGCCTACTTAAAGATCGCAGAGGGCTGCAACAAGCGCTGTACCTATTGTGTGATTCCATCTGTGCGTGGTGCGTATGTCAGCGTGCCGATGGAGGAACTCGAGGAAGAAGCAAAGACACTCGCTGCAGAAGGCGTAAAAGAGCTGATCCTTGTTGCACAGGAGACGACCGTATACGGAATTGATCTTTACAAAAAGAAGATGCTTCCAGAGCTTCTTCATCGTCTGTGCCGTATCCCGGGTATTGTCTGGATTCGTCTTTTATACTGCTATCCGGAGGAAATCACACCAGAGTTAGTTCAGGTAATGAAGGAAGAAAAAAAGATCTGTCATTATCTGGATATGCCGATTCAGCATTCCTCAGATCGTATCTTAAAGAAGATGGGTAGACGAACCAACCGAAAAGAGCTGTTGGATAAGATTGAGATGCTTCGAACCGAGATTCCGGATATCGTTCTTCGAACAACACTGATTACTGGATTTCCAGGTGAAACAGAGGAAGATTTCCAGGATATGCTTTCCTTTGTCGATATGGTTGGCTTCGAGCGTCTTGGTGTTTTCACATACTCTCCAGAGGAGGGAACACCAGCTGCTGAGATGGAAGACCAGATTGATGAGGAAATCAAAAAGCAGAGACGTGACGCTGTCATGGAGCTGCAGCAGGAGATTTCCTTCGATTTTGAGGCAGACTGTGTTGGTGAGAAGCTTCTTGTTATGATCGAGGGCTATCTTCCGGATGAGCATGCCTATGTCGGACGTACCTATATGGATGCGCCGGGCATTGACGGTTATATTTTTATAAAATCAGGAGAAGCACTGATGTCCGGTGACTTTGCCGAGGCAGTTGTTACCGGTTCAGATGAATATGATTTGATTGGAGAATTGTATGAAGAACATGAATCTGCCGAATAAGCTGACGATGCTGCGTGTAATACTGATTCCATTTTTTGTATTATTTGAGCTGCTTCCGATTGGCTGGGGCAAGTGGGCTGCATTAGCTATTTTTGCAATTGCATCCATCACGGATAAGCTTGACGGTACAATTGCAAGAAAGTATAATCTGATCACAAACTTTGGAAAATTCATGGATCCGTTAGCAGATAAGTTACTTGTCTGCTCGGCTATGATCTGTTTTGTTGGACTTGGCACATTGGAACCATGGATTGTGATTATCATTGTAGCAAGAGAGTTTATTATCAGCGGTTTTCGTCTGATTGCTGCTGAAAACGGCCGTGTGATTGCGGCAGGAATTTGGGGAAAGGCAAAGACGGTATTTCAGATGATCATGTGTATCCTGTTAATCATGGATATCCCAGCGCTTGCTGTATTGACCACCATTGCGAAATATGCCGCTCTGGTTCTTACCATCATTTCACTGGTTGATTATATTTCACACAATCTGGATGTATTATCGGACCAGAAGTAAAAAATATGGGGAATAAATAATTATGAAAACCAATTCAACCATCCGCGGGATTGCTCACGGACATATGACAAAAGACAATCTGACCGGATTTGCATCTATGATGACATCCGATGCCAGAACACTCTCACTGGCAAGAATTGCAATGAATCTGCCAGTTTATCTGGATATGGGAGAGGAGCCGTCTGATGAATACACACGTATTTCGAAGCTGTCTGCAGCGTACTGTGGTCTGCTTGGACGCGTAAACAAAGAACTTGCCTCAGGTCTGGATGAAAAGCGTGAGGAAGAAGCCCTCGCACTTCGCAAAGAGAGCAAGCAGATTATGGAGTTGTTAAGTGCATACACAGACCGTTTTACCGTATATGAGTATGTGTTAAATCGACTTGAGTATCGCTTTAGTGGTGCTGCACTTGAGGCGGGCTACAGCGATGAGGATATGACGCAGGAGATTTTGCAGAAACTGTCCTCTGAGACGGATCAGACTGTTCGTCAGTCAATGCTTGTCTCGATCATTGAACAGCTTCCGATGCGAATGACAAGAAAGCGTTTCTTTCAGGTTCTTGCAGAAGGCATGGATGCTTATAAGGGTTCTGATAAAAATGCAGTCGACGGTCAGCTGTTTATGTTGCGTACGGCCGCTATGTTAGAAGAGCCAGAAGAGTTTCAGGAGAGTTTTCCAGAGTTTTATAAAGTAGTTGAGACCTTCCGTCAGGCACCGTTATCCACTGTTAACGAGGCTGAGTGGAAGGAGCTTCACGATATGCTGGCAGCAGCAATGGAAGAATTGAATGCACAGATGGATCGCATGCTTCTGTTACAGGAGCTGATTAACGATCTGTGTGTATTGACCATGACGGATGGCTGTATGTGGACTGAACAGCACAAAACCTGCAGCGGAATCATTTCCTTTACACTGACTCCGGGAACCGATGAGGCAGCGTTAAATGCAATGATGGGTGCGCTTGAGGGCATTCAGGAGCAGTACAGCACAAACTTTCAGGAAAAATCGACACTTGTTGATGAGCTGATGCAGAGCAGCAAAAAGCAGTTAAGCGAGCAGGGAATGTTGGAAACATTTGAAAAATTGGATGTGCTTTCCAAGCTTCTTTCTAGCAGTCGCTTTGCTGATATTGACAAGAAGGAAGAAGGCGAGATCGTAGAAGCTTCTTATATAGAAGAGAAGACGGCAGCGCTGATTTCTGAGCTGGAGACTTTCTTAAAGGCATCCTCAAAGCCGCTTGCACGCGCTGTTATGGCAAAGCTTGTTACCATGGTTCCATTGTTTATCCGCGATTACAATCAGCTCGAGGAGTATATTCAGAATAGTCTTTCCTCTTGCTCGGATGTTGCGGAGAAATTAGCCTGCATCGAGATCATTAGAAGTCTTTAATTCATTTGAAAACGCATTGGCAAAGAGAGGAGCGGGATTGATTTGAAACTGTGTAAGAATATCCGCCTTGGCGAGAAGGTTTCCGAAAAACGCTTTGAGCTGACTTGGAAGCTCAAACACAACCGTCCTCTCGGAAGCCTTTATGTAGTGGTTCTTCCAGAGGTCGCGTTGGAAAATCTTATGGAAATCTGTGCATACGAGGAGCTTCGTAGAAAAAAGCAATATGAGCGCACCGTAATTGCGGCAGCTGCCAACAAGAGCGAGGCGATTGAAGTTGTGCGCAGTTTGATCGAGGAAATGTATCAGGAGACTGGTGGCTTCGATGTGAAATCATTCCTGAAGCTTTAAAATGTTCCATGCGAAAATAGACAGATGCTTTTGTCTTTTGTATTCGCATTGGAACAGGTTTAAACGCATGAAGGCGAAAGGAGGACAATGTTAGGTATTTTACTTACAATATTGAAAATAATTGGCATCATCCTTCTTGTGCTGCTCGGATTGATTCTTACGGTAGTGGCAGTTATTCTGCTGGTGCCAATTCGGTATCGGGGCGAGGGCGCACGCGAAGAAAAAGCACTCTCAGGCAGTGTAAAAATAACGTGGCTTCTTCACCTGCTGTCGGTGGACATTTCAGTTTCATCGGATGGAACCATTTTCTATGTTCGGCTGTTTGGAAAAACCATTTATCCGAAAACGAAAAAGCCGTCAAAGAAAGGCAAAGAAGAAAAGGCAAAACCACAGCGAAAGAAACAGGAAAAACGGGAGAAGCCGGAACAACCGAAACCGCAGCTTGAGAGAAAAGAGCAAGCTGTGCCAAAACAAAAGCAGCTAGAAGAAAAGCCACAAGAGGTTGAAACTGTCTATGAGCCGCAGACATCGCTTCCGGCATTGCCTGAGTCAAAGACTTTTCAATCGGATACGAAACAGGCAAAATCAAAAGAAACCCAAGAAACAACAAAAGCGAAGACTCGAAAAGATCCGATTGCGTTTGTTAAGTCTAAATTTGAGACAATTAAGAAAAAGTTTGTTGCAATAAAAGAAAAGTTTCTTGCGACTAAGGCAAATCTTCAAAAAATCAAAAATAAAATTGATTATTGGAAAAATTTGCTGACATCCGAGCAAATGAAAGAAGCAATATCGACTCTTTGGAAAAAAATAAAGGGATTGCTTCATCATATTTTGCCGCAAAAGTTGACTGGACGTGTACACTTTGGTTTTGATGATCCATCCATGACTGGAAAGGTATTGGCGTATCTTTCAATGCTGTATCCGTTTACAAAAGACAATCTCATAATTGAGCCTGAGTTTGAGACAGAAGAGCTAGTACTCGAAGGAAATTTGGCATTTCGCGGAAGAATTCGTCTGGGATATCTGGTGTACGTAGCGCTTAGTGTCGTACTCAATAAAAACATACGCCGTCAGTATAAACGGCTGAGACAAGGAGGAAAAGAAGATGGAGAAGGAAGGAACTAACTTTGGTTCATCTGTAGATGAGCTTTTAAAGGGGCTGGAAAATTTTGTCAGCTCAAAGACTGTTATCGGCGAACCGATTCAGGTGAACGATGCCACCATCATTCCGCTGGTTGATATGAAGTTCGGCATGGGAGCAGGCGCATTCAAAAAGAGCAGTGATAACAAGACAGCAGGCGGAATCGGTGCCAATATTAGTCCTTGTGCGGTTTTGATTCTTCAGAAGGGCATGGCAAAGGTAGTCAATATCAAGAACCAGGATTTGACCACCAAGCTAGTTGACATGGTTCCAGATCTGATCAACCGCTTCACAAGCAAGAATGCAGAAGACCCGGCTGTCAATGAGGCTGTAGATGATATCTTAAATGATGACAAAAAGTAAAGTTAGATAAAGAAAAATGAAACGATACAAAATGATACTGGAAAATGAATCAATCAAAACAGATGTATCAGAATGTATCAGAACGAAAAAATCCGCATAAACTGAAGTAATAAGGAACCAAACAGGTCTTTATGAAACGTTTATGCGGACTTCTTTTGTTTTCATTCGGACTGGGAATGGCAGTGATGTTGTTTGTCCCAATCTGCTTTTGCACCGTCATGGCAATTTTATTTTGCCTGCTGTTTGGATATTATCTGTTTTGCTGCGGGAAATAAAACGTGTGATGCTGAATTAAGACAGAAAAAAAGCAGCCGACAAGCGGCTGCTTTAAATCGTACCCGTAACGAAATTAAGCTCTCTCAACATAGCCAGAGCGTAAACAGGAAGTACAAACGTACATCTTCTTGTTGGTTCCGTTGACACTTACTCTAACGGACTTAACATTGGACTTCCAAACCGCATTACTTCTTCTATGGGAATGGCTAACATTGTTTCCGAAATGAGCACCCTTCTGACAGATCTCACACTTTGCCATAAATCGCACCTCCTTACGCAAATGTAGCCGTATAGGCTCACAACATGGATATCATAACAGATATTCAAAAAAAAAGCAAGGACTTTTTCGAAAAAGATTTAAAAAATGCTATTCCTTTTTTTATAGGAATCGGTTATAATAAAAATGAAATGTATTTTTCTGAATTTGCAACTATTTGAAACGTAGCGGAATCTCGCTGCGGTTCTGAATAGTTACCGAAATTTTTAATTTGGAGGTAACCGGATGAAAGGACGTATATCGAATCCTCAGGGTGATGTTATGATCAGAACGGATGTCATCGCAAAGTATGCGGGTTCTATGGCAGTGGAGTGCTTCGGCATTGTCGGCATGGCCAGCGTCAGCATGAAGGATGGACTTGTTCATCTGCTGAAGAAGGACAGCATAACGAGAGGCATCAACGTATCATTGGAAGATAATGAGCTTACGATTGATTTCCATGTTATCGTTTCCTATGGAGTAAGCATTCTGGCTGTATATAACAATTTAACGGACAGTGTAAAGTACCATGTTGAGGAATTTACAGGAATCCGTGTCAGAAAAATCAATATGTATGTAGAGGGTGTCAGAGTCATTGACTGATCAGTGACGGACATCGCCTAAGGAGGAGCTATATTTTGGGTAGTAATGTGATAGATGCAGGTTTGTTAAAGCGCATGTTTCTTGCAGGCGTGGCAAATTTGGAATCAAAGAAAGAGTGGATCAACGAATTAAATGTATTCCCGGTACCGGATGGTGATACCGGAACCAACATGACACTGACAATTCTTTCCGCAGCGAAGGAAGTAAGCGCACTTGAAGTTCCAACGATGGAGACACTGGCAAAGGCCATCTCTTCTGGTTCTCTTCGTGGTGCGAGAGGTAACTCAGGTGTTATCTTATCCCAGCTGTTCCGTGGCTTCACAAAGGTCATCAAAAACAGCACTGAGATTGATCTGGAGTTGCTTGCAGAGGCGCTTCAGCGTGCAACGGAGACTGCTTATAAGGCAGTTATGAAGCCAAAGGAAGGTACAATTCTTACGGTTGCAAAGGGAATCTCTGACAAGGCACAGGAGCTTGCTGAGAGCGGCTGCGATCTGGATATTTTTATGCAGGAATTGTTAAAGGAAGGTGACTATGTATTAAGTCAGACACCGGAGATGCTTCCTGTCTTAAAGCAGGCAGGTGTTGTGGACTCTGGCGGACAGGGACTGATGCAGGTACTTAAGGGCGCATACGATGGTTATCTTGGAAAAGAGATTACGTTTAGCACAGACAAGCCAGCATCCGCAGCAAAGGCAACTGGTGCGGCAAACGATGAGATCGACACAGCTGATATTAAGTTTGGCTATTGCACCGAGTTTATTATTATGACAAGCCGTGCATTCACACATGAGGACGAGAAGGAGTTTAAGGCATTTCTTTCCTCTATCGGTGATTCCATTGTGTGTGTAGCAGATGATGAGCTTGTAAAAGTACATGTTCATACAAATGATCCGGGTCTTGCTATCCAGAGAGCACTGACCTATGGCCAGCTGACTAGCATGAAGATTGATAACATGCGTGAGGAGCATCAGGAGCGCGTTATCAAGAATGCAGAGAAGGAAGCAGCAAGGCAGGCAGAGGAAGATCGCAAGGAGCGTGAGCAGGAAGACAAGTCCAAGTGGAAGGAGTATGGCTTTATCAGCGTATCTGCAGGTTCAGGTATCGGTGAAATCTTTAAGGGTCTTGGCGTAGATTATCGAATCGAGGGTGGTCAGACAATGAATCCAAGTACCGAGGACATGCTCAATGCGATTCGTCAGGTTCCAGCAAAAAATATCTTTATCCTGCCAAATAACTCGAACATTATCATGGCAGCAAAGCAGGCACAGCAGCTGACAAAAGATAAGAAAATTTTTGTCATCCCGACAAAGACCATTCCACAGGGTATCACAGCAGTGATCAACTTTGCACCGGACAGCTCAATGGAAGAGAATGCAGAGAACATGACCGAGAGCATCAAGAGTGTCAAGACTGGACAGATCACCTATGCTGTGCGTGATACCATGATCGACAACATTGAGATTCATAAGGACGATATCATCGGTCTTGGCGATAAGGGAATGTTAGCTGATGGAACGGATATCAACGATGTTGCCTACGAAACTGTATGCAAGATGATGTCTGAGGATTCCGAATTGATCGGTATCTATTATGGTCAGGAAATTGACGAGGCAAGAGCACAGGAACTGTGTGATCGTTTAAGTGAGGAATTTCCATCTGTTGACGTGGAGGTAAATGCTGGAAACCAGCCGGTTTACTATTATTTCCTGTCAGTAGAGTAATATAATAATATAGAAGGAGACAGCCGTGAATTTTGACGATTCCATTACAATCTTAAAGGGAATCGGAGAGAAGACGGCCGCACTTTATGCGAAACTTGGGATTTTTACGGTCGGTGAGCTGATGCGTTATTATCCTCGAAGTTACGAGCGATTTGAACCACCGGTCACGATCCGGGCCGCAGCTGTAATGGATTTTGCAGCGGTCCGGGTCGTGATTTGTTCTTATCCGACCATAAAGCGTGTGCGAAATCTCTCGATTATCAATACAAAAGTCCGCGACGAAGAAGGCAGTGAGCTTCGTGTAACCTGGTTTCAGACCACCTATTTGGCAAATGTACTTCGCCCTGGCGGATGGTATGTGCTTCGAGGGCGGCTTTCTGGAAATGGAAAGTCTCGTACGCTCGAACAGCCAGAGGTGTATGCGCTCAATACTTACGAAGAACTTCAAAAAACATTGCAGCCAGTTTATGCATTAACATCTGGCATTACGTCAAAAAGCATCTCAAAGGCAGTTGCCTTGGCATACGAGACCGAGATAAAGTCACCATCCACCATTCCGCAAGAGATTCTATCTCGCTACAATTTGATGCCGGAGTCCGAAGCAGGATATCTGATGCATTTTCCAAAAGACGAAGCGCAGTTGACCCGTGCCAGAAAAACGATTGCATTTGGTGAATTCTATCATTTTCTGCTCGGTGTCAATCAGATGAAAAAACGGCTCATGCAGGAAAAAAACCATTTTGCTCTTGTAAAACGCCGTGAAGTGGCGGATTTGATCGGACGCCTTCCATATGCACTTACCGGCGCACAGCTTTGCACGATCGAGGAGATCACAAAAGATATGACAGGAGATCATATGATGAGTCGTATGCTCCAGGGCGATGTCGGATCTGGAAAAACAATTGTGGCATTTCTTGCGATGTATCAGGCTGCGCTGTGCCAGTATCAAAGTGCACTTATGGCACCGACTGAGGTGCTTGCTGCCCAACATTATCAAAGCTTTCAGACACTATCCGATCAATATGGATTGCATTTATCCATTGTGTTGCTAACGGGTTCCATGCGTGCAGCACAAAAGCATGAAGCACTTCGCAAAATCAAGGAGCACGAGGCAGATATTATCATTGGAACACATGCTATCATTCAGGAAAAGGTTGAGTTTGCTGATTTGGCACTTGTTATTACCGATGAGCAGCATCGCTTTGGTGTAGCACAGCGAGATGCACTCAGCCAGAAAGGTCATACGCCGCATGTTCTTGTTATGAGTGCAACGCCGATTCCGCGAAGCCTTGCGATGATTCTTTATGGCGATCTTGATATTTCCATTATGGATGAGCTTCCGGCAAAGCGCCTTCCAATTAAAAATTGTGTGGTTACTATTTCCTATCGCCCAAAGGCGTGGAATTTTATCACAAAGCAAGTGCAATTCGGTCATCAGGCATATGTGATTTGTCCGATGGTCGAGGAGAGCGAAACTTCAGAAGGCGCTGATGTTATCAGCTATACAAGACAGCTGCGCGAAGGATTACCGTCGTCTATTTCAATTGAATATCTTCACGGAAAGATGAAAGCCAAAGAAAAGGATGAGATCATGACACGTTTTGCAAAGAACGAGACACAGGTGCTTGTGGCAACTACCGTCATCGAGGTTGGAATCAATGTGCCGAATGCAACGGTCATCCTTATCGAAGATGCCCAGCGCTTTGGACTGGCGCAGCTGCATCAGCTTCGCGGGCGTGTCGGCCGAGGCGATGCCCAGTCTTACTGTATTATGATTGATACTTCCGGTAAAGAAGAGGCGGCAAAGCGCCTCGAGGTGCTGAATCACTCCAATGACGGCTTCGCGATCGCAAATGAGGATTTAAAGCTTCGCGGTCCGGGAGACTTTTTTGGAATCCGCCAAAGCGGCGAGATTGCGTTTGCGGTGGCTGATATCTATCAGGATGCGCAGCTTTTGAAATGGGCGAAGGAAGCGGCGGATCAGACGCAGGTTATAGCGGAGGTCGAGACGCACAGTATTTAGAGGAGGCTACCCAGAAGAGTGGTGCCCCACTACGTATTTTCAACGGAAGTGTATTTTGACAACGGGCCCGCTAGGGAACGCTCCTCTCGGAAGTATATTAAAATATTGCAAAATTGGTATAATAAAAAGGAAGCAGAGTGATTATCCCTGCTTCCTTTTTCGCTATGGCCTTGATGATTGATTACTTATTGGACATTTCCTTTTCCTGCTTTTCAATCATCTTTTTCACCATATAGCCGCCAACACTTCCGTTCTGGTAAGAGGTCAGATTTCCGTTGTAGCCATTTGTTAACGGTACACCCAGTTCCTCAGCAACCTCCATCTTAAACTGGTCGAGCGCCTGCTTTGCTTCTGGTACTTCGATTCGATTACTGTTCTTATTTGTAGACATCAGTAGTCCTCCTTTTTTCTGTGCGTATTGTTCTGTTTCACAGTTTTTGCAAGTTTGTTGTTTGTAACGATACATCAAAGCTTTGTTGTTTGTTACGTTCCTAGTATGTGCATGGAAACGGAGAATAATCTGGTAAGTTATGAGAATATTGAAAGGCATTTCATTTCAAACTATAAAATATAATTGGCTATTGTAAATGCATCAAAAAGAGTATCGGGAAGCAACCGTACACTTGCTGGCGGCTGAGGCGAATGTTCTTTACGAGGCGGAACGTTGAAGCGGGACTTTCAAGATAACGTATGATAATAAGTAGTGCAACAGGTGCCCGCGGAAAAGTGAGGCCGACAAAGACTTCGCCGATGCCCCTTAGGAACCTGCCGGGAGGAAATACGATGCCCCTTAAGAAAACCTGCCGGGTTGCACATGTACCTTTCGCTTTCGAAAGCCTACCGGGTTGCCTCTTAAGAAAACCCGCCGGGTTGCACTTCGTAAAACTTGCGGATAGAAAACTACCAAAAAAACACTTGTCAGATTGTTTTTTGCATACTATAATAGAATAGTTAGAGTATACAAAAACAAAAGATTTACAGAACCAAACAATATAAAGTAAGGTGGAAATTATATGAGAGTAATCGCAGGTACAGCCAGAAGGCTGCCACTTGTTACACCAAAAGGAATGGAAACGCGTCCAACCACGGACCGCATTAAAGAGACACTATTTAATATTCTTCAAAATGATCTTCCAGGCTGTCAGTTTCTGGATCTGTTTGCAGGAAGCGGCGGCATAGGAATTGAGGCGCTCAGCCGTGGTGCGGCAGAGGCAGTCTTTGTTGATAATAGCAAGGAAGCACTCAATTGCATTCGAGAAAATCTGACAAAGACACACCTGGCAGACAAGGCAATGGTGCTTGGTCAGGACTGCGTAGGAGCAATCCATGCGCTAGATGCAAAGAAAAGGCATTTTGATATTATTTTTATGGATCCGCCATATCAGCTCGGAGTAGAAAAAGATGTGCTCGCAGCACTCGCGGACAGCAATCTTGTGGATGAATACACACAGGTGATCATCGAGGCAACACTGGATAGAGAGCTTAGCGAGGATGAACTTGCAGGTTTTGAGATTGTTCGCATAAAGGAATACAAGACAAATAAACATATTTTTCTGCAAAAAAGCAGTCGGGAGGCATAAGACAGTATGGGAAAGACAACAGCAATTTACCCGGGAAGCTTTGATCCGGTGACCCGCGGACATATGGATATTATTGAGCGGGCAAGTAAGACAGTTGATCATTTGATCGTTGGTGTGCTTGTAAATAGTGCAAAGTCACCACTGTTTACTGTAGAAGAACGAGTTGCCTTGTTACAGCAGGTAACCGCGCAATATCCAAATGTGGAGGTGCGTTCCTTTGACGGCTTGCTTGTCGACTTTGCCCGTGCATGCGGTGCACATATTTTGATTCGAGGACTCAGAGCAGTTACAGATTTTGAATATGAGCTTCAGATGTCACAGACAAACCGAAAAGTGGCACCAGAAGTTGATACCATTTTCTTTACAACAAGTCTGGAATATGCCTATCTTAGCTCCAGCATTGTAAAAGAGGTTGCCCAGTACAGAGGCGATATCAGCGCATTTGTTGCAGAGCCAGTTGAAAAAGCCATCAAGAAAAAACTTGAGGAACGAGAACAGGAAAAGAGAAACAAAGATAAAAAATAAGAAAGCAAAAAGTAAGATATCACTTGTGATGTCTGGTATAAAGGAGAAAAGAAAATGAGCAGAATTGAACAGTTAATCGGAGAAATTGAGGAGTTTATTGACGGATGCAAGCTGCAGCCGTTTTCTAGCACAAAGATCGTTGTAGACAAGGCACAGTTAGAGGATCTGTTAGTCGAGCTTCGTCATCGCACACCAGATGAGATCAAGAAGTACCAAAAGATCTTAAACAATAAGGATGCGATCATCAACGATGCAAAGCAGCAGGCTGAGGCAATCATCAGCGCAGCAAATGTTCAGACAAGCGAGATGGTAAACCAGAGTGAGATTACAAAGCGCGCATATGCGAGAGCAAATGAGATCATCACACAGGCAACTGAGCAGGCAAACGAGATCGTAAATAAGGCGATCGAGGATGCAAATGCACTTCGTACTGGTGCAATTGCTTACACCGACGATATGATGGGCAGCATGGAGCAGACATTGGCTCAGAGCTTAGACGGATTAAAGGAGCGCTATGAGGAAATGTTAAGTTCTCTTAATACAACCGTCGAGACGATCCGTGCAAATCGCAAGGAACTGCCAAAGGCAGAGGATGTCATCATCAGTGCGGCACCTGCAGATACAGCAGAGGAAGCACCATCCGAAGACGAAGAATAATTCAGGCTTAGGGGCCGCTGCCTGACGCAGCGGTCTTTCCTTTTCTAAGTTTAAATTGTGCAGTTTCGTTTTGTTGTATTGTTGTGTCCGCATTTGTTGTAAAATTATGTCAGAAGAAGAAAACTGAAGCTGCTAAACAGCCCAAACAAAAGTCGTACGAGTATGTAACGAAGTAGAGGAAAGTCGGATTGCTGCCATGCCTGACGCACCTGAATGTGAACGCAGATTCCACCAAACCCAAGCAAAAAAAGGCAGATGGCAGCTTTGTATCGCAGAGAAAGTGTGCTGAAAGCTCCAATTTTGCTGATTCCAGTTGTCATTTCGAGCATTCCGAGTAAGAGTATTTGGATGGCTGATTGGGAAGCAATGCTGGTTAAAAATTCAGATAGAATTGAGAAAAACATTAATAGTACGCCGATTCGTACCAGAAGAAGCAGACAAGTATCGCAGATATCATTTAATGAGGGTTCTGGGGAGGCTACTTTTGAAACACTTTTTTTAAATTTGCTCGAATTTTGTAAAAGAAAAAGAAGCGCACAGAGTAAAAACGATGCGAAAAACGGCAAATAGGCACACAAAAGAAAGGGAAAACACAATTTTGTGGGCAGGGCAAGTGTGGTCGATGCGACAAATCCAGATAAAAATAGTGGGCTTGGCAGTTGCACAAAACACACAATCCATCGCGCTGTTCGCTGCGAAAGAAGTCCACTCGCGTACAATCCACTGCAAGTCAGTGCCCCCATCGGGCTTCCACATAAAAATCCGCTTGCAAAGGCTGCTGCGGCTGGAAAGGGAAGACGCTTTAATGCAGCCTGCACGGATTTTCGGCTGATCAAAAAAGAGGCGGCAGCCATTGCTGGAAACAAAGCTGGCAAGATTTGCTCATACCACAGTGAAAGACCGTTTGCTGCGCCAAGCGTGCATAGCGCAGGGTTGCGAATGAAAAGTACTAGAAATATGGCAGAAAAAAGGGTAAGAAGCATACAGCCACCCGGCGTTACTCTTGCTCTATCTTATGCCGATGATAGAAAAAACATGAGGTGTATATGGAATTACCAGTTTCTTTTTTAGAAAATATGAAGAAATTGCTGTCGCCAGATGAGTTTAACGCTTATCTGGACAGCTACAATGAGGAGCGTGTTTACGGCCTTCGCGTGAATACAAACAAGCTTACACCAGAGGAATTTGAAAAAATTTGTCCATTTGAGATCAAGAAGATCCCGTGGATTGACAATGGTTATTATTACAGTGGAAAGGACAAGCCAGCAAAGCACCCATATTATTACGCTGGACTCTATTATTTGCAGGAGCCATCGGCGATGACACCAGCGCATGTGCTTCCGGTAGAGCCGGGTGATCGTGTGCTTGATATTTGTGCCGCACCGGGCGGAAAGAGCACCGAACTGGCAGCAAAATTAAAAGGAAAGGGCGTCCTTGTCAGCAACGACATCAGTAACTCCCGTGCCAAGGCACTGTTAAAGAATCTTGAGTTGTTTGGCATTTCAAATGCCTATGTCATTAGTGAGGCACCATACAAGCTTGCCGAGCACTTTCAGGGCTATTTTGATAAGATTTTGATCGATGCACCATGTTCGGGAGAGGGAATGTTTCGCAAGGAACCGTCCGTTATGAAGAGCTGGGTCGAGCATGGAAATGACTATTTTGTCAAGCTTCAGCAGGAAATTACTTCCTATGCGCTTACGATGCTTCGACCGGGCGGAATGCTGTTGTATTCGACTTGTACGTTTTCACCGCTTGAAGACGAGCAGATCGTTGCACGTATGTTAAAGGAAGATCCAGATTTAGAGCTTGTGCAGCCAGAGTGGTATGAGGGCTTTGATCATGGCCATCCAGAGTGGGCAGACGGCAATTCAGATCTTACAAAATGCGTGCGTATTTGGCCACATCACATGAAGGGCGAAGGCCATTTCCTTGCACTGTTAAAGAAAAAGGGCGAGAGCAGCCGCTTAAAGGAGAGCAAGGGCAGTGCATCCGTGAAGATGCCGCAGGAGCTTTTGGACTTTTTACAGACGATCAAAAAGCCACTTGCGTTAGACCGCATGGAAATTCGTCAGGAGAAGGTATTTATTCATCCAGATTGCAGACGCGACTTGAAAGGTCTTCGTATCATGCGTTCTGGATTGCTTCTCGGTGAATGTTTGAAGAATCGTTTTGAGCCGAGTCAGGCGCTTGCGATGGCACTTCGCGCAGACGAGTATCCAAATGTGCTTTCTCTTTCGAGAGAGGATGATCGTGTGGTTCGCTATTTGAAGGGCGAGACGATTGATTTAAGAGAAAACGAGTCCGTAAAGAAGGGTTGGGTGCTGATCTGTGTGGATGGCTATCCGCTCGGCTTTGGAAAGGCAGCAGGAGGCTCCGTAAAAAATAAATACCTTGCAGGCTGGAGGTGGATGTGATGGAGTGGCGTCTTGATAAATTTCTGACGCAGATCCCAGTGGGAACGCGCAGCCAGGTAAAGGATATGATCAAAAAAGGACGTGTCTGTGTCAATGGCGTGCATGCTGCAAAGCCAGAGACAAAGGTAGATCCGGAAAATGACTGCATCACGCTCGATGGCAGACAGCTGACGTACGCACAATATGTCTACTATATGTTAAACAAGCCAGCTGGTGTGATCACGGCGACGATGGATAAGAAAAAAGAGACGGTTGTCGATCTGCTTGAAGATAAACGAAAAGATCTGTTTCCGGTTGGCCGATTAGACATCGACACAGAAGGACTTCTTTTGATTACAAATGATGGCGACCTCTGCCATCGGCTGCTTTCCCCAAAGCATCACGTCGACAAGTGCTATCTCGCAAAGACGGATTTGCCGATTCCGGCGGATGCGGTGGAGAAATTTGCTTCAGGGATGGATTTAGGTGACTTTACCGCGATGCCTGCAAAGCTTGAGATTCTTGATACATGTGAGGCAAAGGTTATTGTTCAAGAGGGCAAGTTCCATCAGGTAAAGCGAATGTTTGAGGCAGTCGGTGTGACCGTTATTTATTTAAAGCGTCTTTCCATGGGCAGCTTAAAACTGGATGAATCACTCGCACCGGGCGAGAGCCGTGCACTGACACAGGAGGAATTGCAATGTCTGAAGGAAAGCTGATTGTGAAAAACGCAAAGGGAATTATCTTTGATCTGGACGGAACGCTAGTCGATTCTATGAGTGTCTGGAAAGAAATTGATGTCATTTTCTTAGCACAGCACGGTTATGACGTGCCAAAGGATCTGCACACTGCAATCGAGGGAATGAGCTTTACCGAGACCGCTGAGTATTTTAAGAAGCGTTTTGCACTGCCACAGAGCATTGAAAAGATCAAGGATTGTTGGAATCAGATGGCCTATGACAAATATTGCAATGAAATCGCATTAAAGCCGGGAGTAGCAGAATTTCTTCCTTATATTTATAAGCTTGGCTGTAAGATTGCGATCGCAAGCAGCAATTCGCGTACCCTGATTCAGGCAGTGTTGGAGTCACATGGCATTGCGCCGTATTTTTCTGCAATTGTCACAAGCTGCGATGTAAAAGCAGGAAAACCAGCACCAGATGTCTACTTAAAGGCCGCCAAGCTTCTTGATGTGGAGCCAGCGGACTGTGTGGTATTTGAGGACATTCCGGCGGGAATCATGGCAGGTAAGGCAGCTGGCATGAAGGTATTTGCGGTGGAGGATGAATTTTCCGAGCCATTAAAGGAAAAGAAGCTTGCGCTGGCCGATGGCTGGGTGAGCGACTACACACAGTTGATCGAAGTCCAGTAATCGTATTCGATTGCGTATACTGCTTCTGGTATGTGGTATGTATGGGTTACATTGGAACGATCCGTGGGGGCGAAGAGGATGAAAGCGAGACATTAGGAGGATAAAAATATGTTTCGAATGAAAAAAGGACATCATGGCTATATCAAACGCAAAAAACGTCTGCTTCTGATCGAAGTAATTGTAATGCTGATTGGCATCATTGGTCTTGTCGTGATTGGAGTCGTGACAACAGGCAGCCGGAAAAACTTGCTCACCGTTGTGGCGATCGTATCTGTTATTCCGATGGTCAATCAGCTTGTAATTCTGGTAGCACTGTGGAACTATCAGCCAAGGCCAGATAAAGAGTATGAGCAGGTGGCAGCACTTGTTGGAAAAGGAATTTTAGACACCGAGCTTGTTATTACTTCAAAGACCGACAAATCATTTTTGCTTGATTATGCATGCATTCATGAAAAAGGTGTTTTCTGTTATTGCTCAGATAAAAATGTATCCGAGAAAAAGGTAGCAGATTACATTAAGAGCTTTATGAAAGCCAATGAGTTAAAGACGGATATCTTTGTGATCCGTGATTGGAAAAATTATTTAAACCGCATCCGCGAGCTCGAGGAGTGGGATCGTGCAACTTGCGATGAAAAACTTCTTCGAATCGAGGGTGTGCTGAGAGGAATTGCCATATGAGACAATTACAGATTCAGGCGGCAGAGGAGGGTCAGCGCTTAGATAAGTATTTAAGCCGCTATATGCCTGAGGCACCGAAAAGCTTCTTTTATAAGATGCTTCGAAAAAAGAACATTACCTGCAATAAGAAAAAATGCGATGGAAGTGAAAAGCTCTGTGCAGGAGATTCCATTGAACTGTTTTTAGCGGAGGATACCATCGAGAAATTTCGCAAAAATGCAGGGGACGTGACAGGTGTATCTAGTGTGAGTGCCTCTGCGAATGAAAATGCAAATAAAAGCACAACGAAAAATGCAAAAGTCACTCTTTCCCAAAAGAGCATCATCTATGAGGATAAAGACATTTTGTTAATCAACAAATCGGCAGGAGAACTGTCCCAAAAAGCGTCACCGACGGATGTTTCCCTAGTAGAAAAGGTGATCGGCTATGCGCTTGCTGCAAACAAATTAAGCAATGAGCAGCTTGCCGTGTGTCGTCCATCCGTCTGCAACCGATTAGACCGAAATACGTCTGGCCTGATTGCAGCCGGTCTTTCCATTCGTGGCTTGCAGTTTTTGTCGGAGCAGTTTCGCACCAGAGATCT
This sequence comes from Lachnospiraceae bacterium, assembly GCA_052273485.1. Taxonomy (GTDB): domain Bacteria; phylum Bacillota; class Clostridia; order Lachnospirales; family Lachnospiraceae; genus Anthropogastromicrobium. Next base: position 11,587 of record DAVZID010000021.1, on the reverse strand, counting down.
GCACAAGTACTACATGGCACTTGTGAAGGGCTGTGTGAACACTCGCCAGGAGCTAAAAGGTTATCTTTATAAGGATGAGAAAAATAATATCGTAGAGATTCACGAGACGCTCGAGGAGTTTCCAGAGCGGCTGCGAAAAGATGCGCTTGCAATCGAAACTGTTTATGAGCCAGTGGCATCTACGAAACAAGCCACGCTTTTAAAGGTACTTTTGGTGACGGGACGTTCCCATCAGATTCGTGCGCATCTTGCAAGCATTCATCATCCGATTATCGGCGATTCCAAGTATGGTGATCATTCGATCAATGAGCACTTCCGAAAGGGAGCTGGGACAAAAAGACAGCTTCTTCACGCTTATGAGATGGTTTTTCCAGTATGTGAGGGAAATTTTGCGTATCTTTCAGGGAAGAGTTTTCGTGCACCGCTTCCAAATGACTTTTTAAAGGCGATGGAATACGCAGGAATCCGGGACTGGGAGGAATAATCGATGCCAACATGGAAATCGAGAGGACTGCGAGGTTCGGCGTTAGAGGATATGATCAACTATACGATTGAGCAATACAGCGCAAAGAAGCTTGCACTGATCCAGAAAATTCCGACCCCGATTAAGCCGATCAACATTGATCAGGAAACGCGCCACATTACGCTTGCGTACTTCGATCAGAAAAGTACCGTCGATTATATTGGCGCCGTTCAGGGCATTCCGATCTGTTTTGACGCGAAGGAATCTGCTGTGGACACGTTCCCGCTTCAAAATATCCATGAGCATCAGGTGAAATTCATGCAGGCCATGGAAGAACAGAACGGAATTGCCTTTATTCTTTTGTACTATACGCATCGCCATGAGGCATACTATGTGCCGCTTTCCGATATTGTTTATTTTTGGAATCGCAGCCAAAATGGAGGACGAAAGAGTTTTACCTACGATGAAGTGGACAAGACGCTTCAGATTCCCATTAAAAATGGTGTATTTCTACACTTTTTGGAGCAATTGCAGCTTGATTTGCTGCGCCATGCGGATGATTCAAATTCAAAGTAGGCAAAGTGGGAGCGAAATCGCGTTGATTTGGACTTGACAAAAGAAAGCGAGTTCGTTATAATCGTACTTGACATTCACAAATTACCATGCTATCACGTTACTATGCTAAAGCAAAAGATAAAATAAGCAGCAATATCGGGCTGCATCGGATCTTCTACAAAACGGGCAGCGTGCAGCAGGAAATGAGGAAGAAAAATATGGCAATTAGTTTACTGCATACACCGGAGGGTGTAAGAGATCTGTACAATGAAGAGTGTGCAAAAAAGGAAACCGTCAGCACAAAGATTGGAGCGGTTTTCCACCGCTTCGGTTATCGCAGCATCCAGACACCATCCTACGAGTTTTTTGATATATTTAATAAGGATAGAGGCTCCGTTGCGTCAAATCAGATGTTTAAATTCTTTGACCGCGATGGAAATACCCTGGTGCTTCGTCCAGATATTACACCATCAATCGCAAGATGTGCGGCAAAGTATTTCATGGATGAGGACATGCCGGTGCGATTATGTTACAATGGAAATATTTTTATCAACAACATGAGTCTTCGCGGCAGCTTAAAAGAGTCGACGGTTATGGGTGCCGAGATGATGAACGACACGACGACCGACGCCGATGCCGAGATGGTTTCCATGCTGATTCAGTCTTTGCAGGTGAGTGGGCTAAAGGAATTTCAGGTAGAGGTTGGACAGGTTGATTTCTTTAACGGACTCGTCGAGGAGGCTGGATTTAATGAGGAGGAGACCGAAGAACTCCGAACATTAATTGAACAGAAAAATTACTTTGGTGTAGAGGAAATGCTTTCCTCAAAGGAGCTTTCCGATGAGCTTCGAAAAGCGCTTCTTTCCATGCCAAAGCTGTTCGGCGGCATTGAGCAGATTCATGCGGCAGCCTCGCTTACCGACAACGACAAGGCACTCAGCGCAATTTACCGCCTCGAAAAGCTGTATAAGATTGTCGCTTCCTACGGACTCGAAAAATATATCACCTTCGATCTTGGAATGCTTGGCAAGTTCCAGTATTATACCGGAATCATTTTCAAGGCATATACATATGGAAGCGGAACACCGATTGCGACAGGTGGCCGTTACGATAAACTTCTTTCTCAGTTTGGAAAAGATGCACCGTCCATCGGATTTGGTATTTATGTTGATGAGCTGATGACCGCCATGAGCAGACAGCAGATTGAGATCGACACCGATTATTTAGGAACGATTCTTCTCTATGAGAGAAGCCAGAAGGAGTTAGCGATTCGTCTTGCCAATGTACTTCGAAGTGATTCTTCTGTTACGCTGATGAAAAAGTTTTATGAAAAGACACTTGACGATTACATTGCTTATGCAAAGCGAGGCGGCATCGGTGGTATCTTTTACATTGATGAGGAAGGAAAGTATGTGGAAGTCATCAATGTAATAAATGGTGACAGACAAAAGCACTTGCTCTCTGATCTGATTGGGAAAAAATAACAAGAATAAGTGAAAAAGCAAGAAGAAAAAAAGGAGAGAAAACGCTTTATGAGATACATTACATTTGCACTGGCAAAGGGTCGTCTGGCAAAGAAAGCAATGGAAATGCTTGAGCTTGCAGGAATCACCTGCGAGGAGATGAAGGATGAGAGCAGCCGTAAGCTGATTTTTGTAAATGAGGAATTAAAATTAAAATTTTTCTTAGCAAAGGCATCGGACGTTCCAACGTATGTTGAGTACGGTGCTGCGGATATTGGCGTAGTAGGAAAGGATACGATTCTTGAGGAGGGACGAAACTTATACGAGGTGATGGACCTTGGCATCGGCAAGTGCCGCATGTGTGTAGCAGGTCCGGCATCGGCAAGAGAGCGTTTGCAGCATCATGAGCTGATTCGTGTCGCTTCCAAATATCCGGTAATTGCGAAGGATTACTTCTATAATAAGAAGCATCAGACTGTAGAGATCATCAAGCTAAACGGTTCTGTTGAGTTAGCACCGATTGTTGGATTGTCCGAGGTTATTGTCGATATCGTCGAGACCGGGACAACGCTCAGGGAAAATGGACTTGAGGTTCTTGAGGAGGTTTGCCCATTGTCCGCTCGCGTGGTCGTTAACCAGGTCAGCATGAAGATGGAAAACGAGCGAATCAATCAGATTTTAGCTGGCTTTAAGACCGCGATCGAGAAGAAGGAAAAGCAAGCAAAGCCGGAAACAAAGTAAGAAAGAAAAGCAAAAAAATAGAAGTAAAAATGAAAAACAAAAAAAGCAAGAGCTAGAAACAAAATTGGAAATAGAATAGAGAGGATAAAAGCCATGAGAATCGTTAAGCTGAATAAGGAATCAAAAGAAAATCTGCTGGCAGACCTGTTAAAGAGAGATCCAAACAACTATGGACAGTATGCAGATACCGTACAGGCCATTGTCGATGATGTGAAGGCGCGTGGCGATGAAGCGCTGTTTGAGTATACCGAGAAGTTTGACAAGGTTAAGGTCACAAAGGATACGATCCGTGTTACGAAAGAGGAGATCGATGAGGCCCTTCGCCTGGTAGACCCGAAGCTGATGGAGGTCATGGTAAAATCCATGAAGAATATTCGTGCTTTCCACGAGAAGCAAAAGCAGCTCTCTTGGTTTGACACGACACCGGACGGAACGATTCTTGGACAGAGAGTGACCCCACTTGACAGTGCAGGTCTGTATGTTCCGGGTGGAAAGGCTGCATATCCATCCTCCGTTTTGATGAACATTATTCCGGCAGAGGTAGCAGGTGTGAGCCGTATCGTTATGGTAACGCCTCCTGGAAAGGATGGAAAGGTAAATCCAGTAACACTGGCTGCTGCTCACATCGCAGGTGCAACCGAAGTTTATAAGGTCGGTGGTGCACAGGCGATTGCAGCTCTTGCATTTGGTACTGAATCCATCCCGAAGGTGAACAAGATTGCCGGACCTGGAAATATTTATGTTGCACTGGCAAAGAAGGCTGTATATGGTCATGTTAGCATCGACAGCATTGCTGGACCGAGTGAGATCTTAGTGTTAGCAGACGAGAGTGCCAATGCAAAATTTGTTGCAGCCGATCTTCTCTCTCAGGCAGAGCATGATGAGTTGGCATGCGCAATCCTTGTTACCACCAGCATGAAGCTGGCAGAAGAGGTTTCCAAGCTGACCGAGGAGTTTATCGCAGGTCTGTCCAGAAAGGACATTTTGCAAAAGTCCATCGACAATTATGGCTATATCCTTGTAGCGGATTCGCTTGACGATGCGGTAGAGGTTGTCAATGAGATTGCACCAGAGCATCTTGAAATTCAGACCGTCAACCCGTTTGAGACAATGACACAGGTGCGCAATGCCGGAGCCATCTTCATGGGTGAGTACAGCAGTGAGCCGCTTGGCGATTATTTTGCCGGACCAAACCACGTTCTCCCGACAAATGGAACTGCAAAGTTCTTCTCCCCACTTGGTGTCGATGCTTATGTAAAGAAGTCTAGTATTATCTACTATTCCAAGAAGGCCTTAAAGCCAGTCAGCAAGGATATTATTCAGTTTGCAGAGAGCGAGTATCTGACGGCTCATGCAAATTCGATTCGTGTTCGTTTTGAGGACGAGGAAAAGTAAGAAAATCAATAACGCCAATAAAGTCTTAAAAATACAGCAGAAATGCAATAATGCAGGAATATGGCAGCAAAAGGAGCAGAAAAATATGCAGCAGCGAATCGGTACAATTACAAGAAATACAAAGGAAACACAGATCACGCTGACCATCAATCTCGATGGCAGCGGAAAGGCAGATATCTCCACTGGGATCGGTTTCTTTGATCATATGTTAAACAGTTTTGCACGTCATGGCCTGTTTGATTTGACCGTAAAGGCGACAGGTGATCTCGAGGTAGACTGTCATCACACGATCGAGGATGTAGGAATTGTGCTTGGACAGGCAATTGCCCAGGCAGTGGGCGATAAAAAGTCCATTTGCCGTTACGGAGACTGCATTCTTCCGATGGATGAAGCCTTGATTCTTTGTGCGATTGATCTGTCTGGAAGACCATATCTTGGCTATGAGGCCTCAATCCCGTCGGAGCGCGTTGGCGGCTTTGATACTGAGATGGCAAAGGAGTTTTTCTACGCAATCTCCTATTCAGCAGCGATGAATCTTCATATCCGTCAGCTCGCAGGTGACAACAGCCACCACATCATCGAGGGCATGTTCAAGGCATTTGCAAAAGCACTCGATAAGGCAACAATAGCAGACCCGCGTATTACTGATGTGCTTTCCACAAAGGGAAGTCTGTAAGAAACTGTAAGATGCGTGAGTCTACAGCAAAGAAATGAATCTGTAAAAGATCATGCAGTACGACAATAGGAATGCTGCGAGAGAGGATGGGATTTCAATGAGCGAAGAAAATGAATTTACGGCAGTTCCGTTTCAGGCGGCGCTTTCGTGGGATGAGTTAAAAAAAGATGCGTCAGGACTTGTTCCGTGCATCGTGCAGGATTACCGTACCGGACAGGTATTGATGTTAGCCTATATGAACGAAGCTGCTTATTTGGAGACAGCGGCAACCGGAACGATGTGCTATTATAGTCGCAGCCGTCAGAGCAGATGGCTTAAGGGAGAGACAAGCGGTCACTTCCAGTATGTAAAGTCCTTATATGCGGACTGTGATAAGGATACGCTGTTGGCAAAGGTTTCACAGAAAGGGGCAGCGTGCCATACGGGTTCGTACTCCTGTTTCTTTCATAAAATTACAGAGTTGGAAGAAAATTAAGAAAGAAAATTAAGTAAGAAAAACGCATTCAGAGTAGAAAAAACTACACTGGATGCGTTTTTATTGAGAAATTATTGTAACTATTCCATATGGTCGTCAATGAAATCAAAGACCGTATCCCAGTATTTATCACCAAGCAGATAAACAGAGTCTGCATGACCAGCACCTTCTGCCGTGAGTGTTGCCTTGTTTGTGCCTGGTTTTGTCTCATAGAGTTCATTCATCATTTCATAAGGAATAAAATCATCAGCAGTTCCGTGAATGAACAGCATTGGCTTTTCACATTTTGCTACCGCATCAAGAGAATTTGCCTCTTTGAAATCATATCCAGCTTTGTTAGAAGCAATCAGACTCGCCGTCTGCATCAGTGGAAATTCCGGCAGATGGAAACGAAGCTTTAGCTCACTTGCAAAGATTTCCCATGTGCTTGTGTAACCGCAGTCTTCAATAAAAATCTTCACATTGTCTGGTAATTCTTCGCCAGAGGTCATCATAACCGTTGCAGCACCCATAGAAACACCGTGAAGAACAATCTTTGCATCTGGGTCCTGTTTCACAATCCAGTTAATCCAGGATACGATGTCAAGGCGATCCAACCATCCCATGCCCACATAGTCGCCTTCGCTCTTGCCACAGGCACGAAGATCTGGCGCGACAACCTGATACCCATTTTCATAGTAACGCTGTGAAAAATCAGCCATTCCGTTGTGATCACCTCGGTAGCCATGAATGACAATGGCCCAGAGATGATTGCTTGCGGTTTCTTCATTTTTGTAATAAGCACCATACAGATTTAAATTATCGTTCGACTGTATTGTGATATCTTCCGCCGGGTGAGCTTGCTCAAAGGCAACTGCCTCAGCGCGCATTTCTTTTTTTGCTGCATCGATGGTTACTTCGCTATCGGCGCTCATCGTTTCTTCAGCAGGTGTATCTGCGCCTTCAGAGATAGTTCGGTTGCCGCCATCCCCGCTTCGGCCAATCGCATAGTTTACCAGATAATTTCCAGCAAAAAAATCCGTGGCAGAGGCAAGAACCATAACAGCGCCGCCAATTCCGGCAGCTGTTTTCTGAAGTGTCGAGAGCTTTGTTGTATGTTTTTTCATGTTATATAGAATATCCTTTCCAGCAAATGGTGTGTTGGTGCGCTCATGAGTTCATGAGTATACTCAAATTATTTTAGCAAAAGAGACAGGAAAATTCAATCAAAATCCGTAATACCATTGCACACAAAACAAAAATCGTGGTAAAATAAAAATGTAATAAAAACGAGAACAGACACAAGAAACAACAGACAAGAAAAACAGGTAAGATAATGAAACAAAAATAAGATTGGAGAAAACGATTATGGAAAAAGATATGTTTGGCGTAAGCCGCCTCAAAGTAAATCTTCATATGCACACAACCCTCTCCGATGGTTCAAAAACACCAGAGGAAGCCGCAGCAATTTATAAAAAAGCAGGCTATGATGTCGTTGCAATTACCGACCACTGGCTGCATCGTGAGAGTGGAGAGATAAATGGGCTTCGCACATTATCAGGTGCCGAATACAATATCGGTGGCGGCGATGCCAGTACGGGCGTATACCACATTCTTGGCATCGGATGCAGAAGTAAGCCCAATCTGACACCGGCAGCAGGTCCACAGCAGATCATCGACGAAGTACACCGCTGCAACGGATTAGCCGTTCTGGCGCATCCGGCTTGGTCCTTAAATACAGCACAGCAGGCAGCAGCACTCCGTGGAGTGGACGCCACCGAAATTTTTAACTCCGTGTCGGATGAGGGCGAATCCTCACGTCCATATTCGGGCGACTTTGTTGATACAGCGGCGTGTCAGGGCTTATTTTACCCATTAATTGCAGATGATGATACGCATATGTATAATGGTTGTGATGATACGAAAGCATGGATTATGCTCGAAGCCAACATTACAGATTCCGATGAGCAGTTATTACAGGCAATTAAAGAAGGAAAGTTTTACGCAACGCAGGGACCAGAGATTCATATCCAGAGAAACGGTGATGAGATCACCGTACTTTGCTCCCCAGTTAGCCGTATTTCCTTCTTCTCCAATGCTGTATGGGCACCAGAGCGTGGTCACAGAGGTACAGGGCTGACCAAAGCCGTATGCCATGTGCAGCCATGGGAAAAGTTTATCCGTGCAGAGGTGACGGACGCACAGGGAAGAATGGCTTGGAGTCAGGTGATTCGGCTGTAAGGTATTCTTTTAAGAGGGTACCGTTATTAAGAGCTACGAGTGAAAAAGGAATAGAAAGGGGAAGTTACATATGCCAAATCAGTTTTTAACAAATTATACAGAAGTTACATTTCTGGACAAAATAAAGGATAATTTGAGACATTGTAAATCCTTTGATTTCTCGGTTAGCTTTATAAAAAGAGCCGGCCTCATTTTATTATATAAAGATATCGAAGCAGCAATCGAAAGAGGCTGCAAAGGAAGAATTCTTACGTCCACTTACCAGAATTTTACAGATATCGAATCGCTTACCAGTTTTTATGCATTGATGGGGAAATATTCGAATTTTCAGTGCCATTTAGACTATGACAGTTTTCATGACAATGGATATACAACGTTAGGATATCATTCGAAAGGCTATTTATTTGAATTTGAAGATCATAGAGAATTAATAGTTGGCTCCTCAAATATTACCAGATATGCTCTTTTGAAAAACATAGAGTGGGATGTGGTCGTGTCAGATCATTACGAGTCAGGAATATACGATGAGGCAAAAGAGGAGTTTGAGGAAAAATGGAAGGCAACAGAACCTCTGGATACGAAACTAATTAACAGGTATGCGGATAAATTAAATTATGCAATCGAGCGATGGGATATGGATTACGATTTGTCGGTATCAAAGATCAAACCCAATTATATGCAGAAAAAAGCGTTAAAAGAACTCAATCGGTATCGTGCAATAGGCGTTAGCAGGGCGCTTACAATTGCCTCTGCTGGTAGCGGAAAGACGTATTTGGCTGCCTTTGATGCGTTAAATTTTAATCCAAAAAGACTGCTCTATATTGTACATGAAGGCTCCATTTTGAAAAAGTCCTTAGAAACCTTTCAAGAGGTATTTAGCAATAAGGTAACATATGGAATCTATAGTGGTACAAGCAAACAGTCCGATGCTGATTTTGTGTTTGCAACGAATATTACGATGTGCAACGCACTAGATTTGTTCCAAAGGGATGAATTTGATTATATCGTTATTGATGAATGTCATCATGCTACCGCACAGACGTATAAAAAGATAATTCAGTATTTCCAACCGGAATTTTTGCTTGGACTTACGGCAACACCCGAACGTCTAGACAATCAGGATGTATTCGAGTTGTTTGATCATAATGTGCCATATGAACTAAGACTTCGCGATGCGATTGCAAATGATTTAGTAGTTCCATTTAAGTATTATGGAATTCGTGATCAGCTTGTCAATTATGGTCTGTCAGATAATGAGGAACGCAGAATGATTGCGCAGATGGCAAGAGAAGATCATTGCGATTTCCTGGCAGAACAAATCGAGAAGCATCGCCCACAGGGAAAGCTTAAGGCATTGGCATTCTGTCGTAACGTAACACATGCACGTATGATGTGCGAGGCGCTTGGAGAGCGATATAAGACTGCATATTTGACTGGACGCAATGATATTGGTGAACGTATACGTGCATATAACGATCTTCAGGATGACACGAAGGAGCTTGAAATTTTATTTACAGTTGATATTTTGAATGAGGGAGTAGATATTCCAGGCGTTAATATGGTCTTATTCCTTCGCCCAACAGAATCGACGACAATCTTTATTCAACAGCTTGGACGAGGTCTTCGCAAGTATCCGAATAAAGAATATGTTACGGTCCTAGATTTTATTGGCAACAGTTATAAGAGAAGTGTGCAGATTGCGTTTGCACTTGGCTCATTGGCAGAAAATTTTGTCATGGAAAAACGACTAATGGCGTCCCTTGTAAAGGATAATTTTACTGCACTTGGATTGACCAATTATGGTGTAGAGATTCATATTGATGATCTAAGCAAAGAGGAAATTTTGAAATATATTGATAAGGAAAATTTCAATGCAATTAAGTATTTGAAGCAGGATTATTGGAATTTCAAAAAATATATTAACGCAGAATTTTATCCAAAGCATATGGATTATATCAATAACGATTGCGCCCCTGATTTGATTCGTTTCATGAGTGTAAAGACTCAGAGTAGAAAAAATTGCAGTTATTATAACTTCCTTAAAGGGATCGGAGAAGAAAATCTACCGATCTTTACAGAGAGACAAGTAGCGTTTGCCAATTATCTATCTGGATTATTGCCACTTGTGCGAGCTCATGAATACCAAATTGTGAAATATCTGCTTGCCGGTCAGAAAACTTATCAGGAACTAAAAACATATCTGGAAGAAATAATACCTGAATTTACGCAAGAGCAGTTAAATCATGCTCTGAACTATTTGCAATTTATAAAGAATGATGAAACGAATAATAACATTAGCCTAGATGTTCCATTTGATGATCAATTTTTGGAATACATAGAGGATTTGATTGAATATGGTCTGACAAGGTATGTGATTGATATTGGAGATGAAACTGGTTTTAAGCTTTGGCAGACTTATCGTATGGACCAGGTACAATTAAAGCTTCTTAAAAATCCAGCGAATAATCAGGTTGGAACCTATTACTATGATGATTATGTTGTGATTTTTGCATCCCTAAAAAAGGATCTTGATGAAACGGATAAGCTAAATTATAAGGATAAATTTCTTCAGTCTGATTTGTTTCAGTGGGAGACGATGAATCGTCTTCCGCAATCTCAGTATGAACAGTTGATTCATAGTAAATTCGCTTATGTGTTCATACGAAAGGTGAACAGTGAGAATGGACTTGTATTGCCATTTACCTATGTGGGAAAGGGAACACTTACCAATCCTCGAAAGACAATGGGCAGCAATGGAACGTATCTTTTTGATATTCGGATGGAAAATACGTTACCAGAGTATTTACAGTATGATTTTGGATTAACAAAGGAGTAAGGAACAAAGAACAAATAAGACAAAATAGTAAGATGAAAGAAAAGTAGGAGATTCGCCATGAACATTACAATAATACGCTCAAATCGAAAGACACTAGCAATTCAGATCAATCCAGATTTATCGGTGACAGTGCGAGCACCAATATACGCGTCTCAAAGAGAGATCGAGCGTATTTTAAAAGAGAAAGAAGGATGGATACAAAAGCATATCGAGAAAATTAGAGAGCAGGAAGCAAAGAGGAAGGAAATGTATGGAGAGAAAGGTGAGTCTGGCGAGTCTGTAGAACGTGATTATTTGAGTAATGAAGAAATTCAGGAGCTTGCACTGAAGGCTTTGGAATACATTCCGAAGCGAGTAAGCTATTTTGCAAAGCAAATCGGCATTGCATATGGAAAAATAACAATTCGAAATCAAAAGACAAGATGGGGAAGCTGTAGCAGCAAAGGAAATTTGAATTTCAATTGCTTGCTGATGCTGACACCGCCAAAGGTGATTGACTATGTTATCGTGCATGAGTTGTGTCATCGAAAAGAAATGAATCATTCCAAGGCATTTTGGGCAGAGATAGAGAAGGTGCTTCCTGATTATAAGGAGCAGATGAAGTGGCTAAAAGAGAATGGGGGACGGATAATCGAGCGAATGAAGTGAAAGCAAGTCCACAGCAGTTGAATTTTAAGATTTTAAATGATAAGTAACTACCTCCTGAAATTATAGTTATAAAACTGACAGTGACTGGTCATCCGGCGAGATCGAGTCGACTTCG
>DAVZID010000020.1:0-48050 GCA_052273485.1 Lachnospiraceae bacterium | reverse complement strand
ATGTAAAACAAGCCTTCCAGCGGTGTTTTGCTCAATTTTACTGTCAAAGATGGGAGTATAGAATACTTTTGCGATTTCGTCAAGTGTTTTTTTGAAAAAAGTAAAAATTTTTACTTCACCTTCGTGAAGGTAAACTTCATGCTCTCGCCTGCACGCAAAAACTTTGGAAGCGTTATGCCTGCATGATTCCAAGTCTTTCCGCTGCGCTTTATTCCATTTAAGCTGCAGACATACATTGAATTGTCTTCGAGTCCCTTGATGGTAACATGAACTGGAAGCGGATTGCCCCACGCATCCTTCTTTACGACCGTAACAAGTGCACGACTCTTATCCTGTGCAACAAACTCCCATGCCATAAAGCTTGTATTTTCACGATCGGTCAGACGGTAATAATCGCCCTCATGTGTCAAATCATAATACTCATGAAACTCCTTGATCTGCTCTTTTACCTGTGCCTTTTCCTCGTCGGAGAGAAGTCGAAGATCAAGCTCGTAGCCAAAGCTTCCGGCAAGTGCCACATCGGCTCTGGTGGAAAGCGGAACGCTTCGTCCTGTCTGGTGATTCGGGCAGGCAGAAACATGTGCGCCCACTGCACTCGCCGGGTAGAAGAAGGATGTTCCATACTGGATATCAAGGCGATTCATTGCATCGGTGTTGTCGCTGCACCAAATCTGCGGCGAGTAATACAACATTCCGGCGTCAAAACGTCCGCCACCGCCGCTGCAGCCCTCAAGCAGCGTATCTGGGAAGCGTTTTACAAAGCGTTCTAACAGATCATAGACACCAAGCACATAGCGATGATACCGCTCACCGGATTGCTCACCTGTGTAGACGTGGCTATACATATCGCAAACGCTGCGGTTCATATCCCACTTTACATACTCGATCTGTGTATTTCCTAAAATCTCCTCAAATCGCTCCATTAAATAATCGCGCACATCACTTCTTGCCATATCAAGCACGAGCTGATTGCGGCTGTGATTCGGCACGCGACCTGGGATTGCAAGCGCCCAGTCTGGATGCGCACGGTACAGATCGCTGTCCTCAGAAATCATCTCTGGCTCAAACCACAGGCCAAACTTCATGCCCTTCTCGTGAATCTTCTTAGAAAGAAGTGGCAAGCCGCCGCAAATCTTTTCTTCATTGACAAACCAGTCACCCAGACCGCTGTTATCATCATTTCGCTTGCCGAACCAGCCATCGTCAAGAACCATCATCTCGATGCCAAGCTCACCTGCCTGCGCTGCGATTTTTTCGATCTTTTCCTCATTAAAATCAAAATAAGTCGCTTCCCAGTTGTTGATCAATACCGGACGCTGCTCATGCTTGTAACGGCCTCTGCACATATGCTCGCGCAAAATCGCATGATACTGCTGGGAAAGTGCAGCCAGTCCTTGATCGGAGAACGAAAGAATTACCTGCGGTGCATAGAAAGTCTCGCCCTCTGCCAAACACCAGCGAAACTGATACGGATTGATACCCATCTGCACGCGAATCTGATCTCTTTGATCCTTCTGTGCCATCGCGGTGAAGCTGCCACTGTAAGCCAGACACAATCCAAAGCAGTCACCTGCATCCTCTGTTGCATAACGATCGCAAAGAATCATCGCCGGATTGTACTGATGACTTGAGGTTCCTCGAATGCTGCCAAACTCAGTCTTGATATGGGTAATCGGTGTGCGCTCCATTGTGCGCTCCATCGCATGGCGGCCAGTGAAGCTAATCAAATCAAGGTCACGATTCATCATATCAATATTGCAGGACAACAGCTTTTCGATATAGATCGGATCCTTGCCTGTATTCGTCAGACTTGCCGTTCTTGTGATCACATTCTCTTCTTCCCACACGCCATAGTATAGGGTAAGAATCGCACCGGAAGCTTTTTCTTTCATGCGAACGACAAGGGTTTCGCTGGTTTCATGCTCCTTATCCTCTTTTGTATCATATAGTGCCGGAAGCCCCGGGATTGAATACGCGCCAGATACAACCTCGCAGCTTTCAAAACGAAAATCAGCTGCACAGCTGCCATCTGCATGTACCAGACGAACGGAATCCTCCCTGTAATCACCGACGCCGCTTGAAGCGACCTCCTGTGGCAGCGTATCAAGTGAATAGCTGCGGTCACTTCCTGCTTCTTCTGGATTTCCTGCAAATCCGACATCACTTCTCACAATAAGATCGGATAAATCTTCTGCCTCGATGCGACTTCCATAATATAAATGAAGCAGCACACCCTTTTCGTCTGCAAGCATCTGATAGCTTGAATTTTTTGTCTGAAGTGTCATCAGACGCCCATCTTTACTGATTTGAATCGCCATATGTATCTCCTTTCCATTAGCACGAAATGCCAGAGGCAAAATTGTATTTCTGCGCTCTGGCATTCTTGTAATTGTTACCGATTGCAAAGCATGTTCTCATTGGTCGATCGCCTTTTTACAAACGGTAAGCAGATGATTTTATTTTACTCTTTTACTGCGCCAATTACCATACCTGTTACAAAATATTTTTGCAGGAATGGATAAATGACTAACAGCGGAATCGTGGAAACGACAATCTTTGCCGCGTTAAAAGAACGATTATTTAACGCAGACAGCTGCTTTAACTGATCTGCATCGGTAATCTGTGTCAAATCTACGGTCAGCTGCTGGATATACGTCTGCAGCGGATACATGGAAGCCTTACTCATGTAAATCAAACCTGAGAAATAATCATTCCAGTGATTTACAATGGCAAATAGGCCAACGGTAGCCAGTGCTGGAAGGGAAATCGGCAGATATACTTTTAACAAAACAGTGATTGGTCCTGCGCCGTCAATTCTTGCTGCCTCATCAAGAGATTCTGGAACACCCTTAAAGAAATTGATTAACAAAATGACATTAAACACTGGAACGGCACCCGGAAGAACCAGAGACCAAATCGTGTTATTCAGGTGCAGCTTGCTGACTACCATAAACAGCGGTATGACACCGCCGTTAAACAGCATTGCAAAGATGACAATCTTCATATAAATCTCTCTTGCGCGGAAACGCTTTTTGCTCTTTGAAAGCGGATATGCCATCGAAATTGTAAAAAACATGTTGATCAGTGTTCCGATTACAACTCGCTCTACCGAGATCCAGAAGGAATGCCAAAACTGTGAATCGCCGAGCAATTTTTTGTATGTGGTGATTGTAAAATCTACCGGCCACAAACCGACCTTATTTGCCGCAACCGCGTCACTTCCACTCAGGGAGATGGCTACCATGTTTAAAAGCGGCAGCAGACAGCTGAGTGCAAATAAAAGAACCACGAGCCAGATAATGATCTGAGAAATTATTTTTCCTGGTTTTGCTTTCATACTACTTTTCTCCCTTTCTTTAGAATATACCAGAACCGGTTGTCTTCTGTGCAAGCTTATTTGCACTAAGAATCAGCACAAAACTGATTACTGATTTTAACAAGCCAACCGCGGTACCAATGCTGTACTGACGCTCTACCATACCAATACGATAAACATACGTATCAATAATATCACCAGTCTCATAAACAATTGGATTGTACAGGTTAAATACCTGATCAAAACCGGCGTTTAAAATATTTCCAAGGTTTAATGCAGTCATTAAAACGACGGTCGGAAGCAGTGCCGGAACGGTGATATGAAGAATCTGTTTAAAACGATTTGCTCCATCAATAGATGCTGCCTCGTACAGTCCCGGATCAATTCCTGTAAGTGCTGCCAGATAAACAACGGAATTGTAACCAAACTCTTTCCAGACATCCGTTCCAACAATCACGGTACGAAACCACTTGTTATCTGCAAGAAAATAGATCGGATTGCCGCCAAATGCACTGATCACCGCATTGATTGGGCCATCCAGTGAAAACATGTTGGTGACAACCGTTGCCAAAACAACCCATGACAGGAAATGTGGAAGGTAAACAACGGTCTGGAAAATCTTTTTGCAGACGTTGACACGAATCTCATTTAATAAGATTGCAAATGTAACTGGTACAAAGATGTTGACCACCAGCTTGGAAAATGCAATGATCAGCGTGTTCATGAACACCTGCCTGCTGTCTGGAAGGCTGAAGATAAATTCAAAATTGCTCAGGCCGACCCATTTTGACTTTAAAAGACCTTTGGCCGGAACATAATTTTCAAATGCCATCAGCGAACCAACGAGCGGTGCAAACACAAATATGATTAAAATAATCAGACCGGGAAGGATCATAAGGTTAAGTGTGAGCTCTTCTCTTCCCAGACGTTTCTTTTTCTTACTTGCTGCCTGACTCATGAGGTTCCTCCTTTTTTTTAAGAAAGCCGGGGCCAAAAATCATTTGACCCCGGCCGATAACGTTTTTTCTAGTGTTTCAAAAACTCTTACGACAATACTTGTGTATTACTTCTGAATTGCCTCGTTTACTTCCTCGGTGATCATCTCGCCGCCTGCCTTATTCCAGTCGGATACAAACTGATCAAATGCATCGATGCTCTCCTCACCAACGATGATCTTTAAAACGGTCTGCATCTCGATCTTCTCTAAGGATGCCCAACGGATTGCCATGGACTCAGTCGTCTCATAGAAGGCTGGTGTCACAAAATCTGCCGGATTCTCGATCATACGAGACATGGATACGATTCTGGACATGTACTGAGAATAATCTGCGGACTCTGCTTTCTTGCCCTCTTTTTCAGCTTCCAGATAGTTCTGTGCGGACTGATAATAGCTTAACTCATCAGAAGTTAAGGTATCTACCTTAGACTCATCATCCATTGCTGCAAGTACATGCTCGGTCATGGTCTGTGCATTGTTTCCTGGCTGAACCTCACAGTAAAGCGGCCAGTTAAAGTATGCAAGTGGCTGATTCTCACGAATCTCAAGAGATGCATCGCTTGTATCCTGCTTAGAGTACTCTGCATTTACATTAACAATCTTCATTGCGATTTCCGGATGCTCGTAGCCCTTTCTAACAGCAACAAAACCTGCATAGGACTGAGTATTGATTGCCTGAATCTTTCCATCCTCGCCTACCGGTGCAGATACGTTGATCCACTCTGCATCATCGGTTGCATAGCTAGAAGTCAGAGCTGTATTAAACGGTGCCCACCACGGTCCGATAAATGCACCACATTTTCCACTTGAAATCAGTGCAACGATATCATCGTTTGTTCTTGTTGTAAACTGCTGATCAATCAGGCCTTCTGTATACCAGCTATTTAACAGTGTCAGTGCATCCTTCATCTCGTCCTGAACAGAACCATACACAGCAGTTCCATCCTCAGCTGTAATCCAAACGCTTGGATATGCGCCAAATGCGGTAAAGATGTTGTCAATTCCAAAGGTGTTGTTCGGATAACCGCCGTATACGTCGGAGCGAACTGCAAGACCGACCGTATCTGCCTCTCCGTCTCCATCTGGATCGTCGTTGATGAAAGCGCGAAGCATATCGGCTACTTCATCCATTGTGGACGGCTCCTCAAGACCAAGCTTGTCCAGCCAATCCTTTCTTACCCACAGGAAATCCTGACCATCGCTAAGCTGTGTCTTCGGGATTGCCATAATCTTTCCATCAAATGTCACGGTATTTAATGGGTTGTTGTCACCATAGCTCTCATAGGATTCCTTTACGGTATCACAGGCAAGATTGTTGTACACATCGGTCAGATCTTCGATCATATCGTTCTCAACAAGCTCTACCAGTGTGGAATAATCCGGCACGTGAATGATATCCGGCAGAGTCTGGCTTGCGATCGCAAGTGCTAACTTCTGGTTATAATCATCGCCCATTGTTGCTTCAAAATCATTTTCATTCTGAATATTTAACAGTTCCTTCAAGTAGCGGGTGTATGCATTATTCTCCGGTGTATCATTCTCATATGGGGTTCCAGCTAAAACATCTGCACCCTGATTCGTCAGTGAATATCCAGTGGTGTAAGTGATCAGTTCGTCATACTTTCCATATGGATCATTTTCTGCCTCATCGGCAAATGCAACTCCACAGATGGATGTGGTAGCCAGTGCAGCTGTCAGCATCAGTGCAAAACTCTTCTTCATGTTAATTTCTCCTCCAAAATCTTTTTTACAGATGAAATATTCCTTTTTGTTGGCTTGGTTCGTAAGCATTGCGCATTGCTTTGTTGTAAAAAAATATACCAGAAAATTGCATACTGGTATATATAAAAAACACGGAAAACATATCAATAAAACGGACAAAGTTATTTTTGTTTTTCGAAATTTCGATAGATTTGACAAATACAACCAAATTCTTTATACTAGAAGCACAAATTACGGTTAAAACACTGCACCAGAAAACCACACAATGCATAAGAGGGGGATTTTTACTATGTACCGTATGCTGATTGTTGATGATGAGAAAAATGAGCGCGACTGTATTTTATATCTGTTAAAAAACAGTGGCTTCGAACTTGAAATCCGCGAGGCAGAGGACGGCATTGCGGCACTAGACCTGCTTAAAGTTTGGCCTGCCCACATTCTGTTTACAGATGTCCAAATGCCACGCATGGATGGACTTGAGTTAATTCGCGAAGCACTTAAACTCTACCCAGATATTCGCCCAATTATTTTCAGTGGCTATGCCGATTTTGCCTATGCTAAGACTGCGATCTCGCTCGGCGTAGAAAATTATATTTTAAAGCCTGTCGTACCAGACGAACTTTCCAAAACACTCACCTCTTTAATTGGTCAGTTGGATGCCGAGAAGGAAAGCTTTGATAAACAAGAGAATCAGAAACTTTTCCTGTTACAATATTCACTTCAGCTTGCAATCTCAGGAAATTTTGATTCGTCAAAGGCTGAGCCTTTTATCTTAGAACAATTTTCTTCTTTTCGCTATCTGGTGATGTTCACATTTAAAAATGATTTTTTGGTTCATAAATCAGAGGCTTTCTTTGACAATCTGCGAAGCACACTGACACCTGACGGGGTTTCGGTCAACATCTCCCCAGAGCAGGCTGTTCTTTTTATGCGCACACCAATCCTCGATGAGAAATATTTTTGTGATAAGTTGCTTGCCCACATTCGCTCCGAATTTTCAGTGGACTGCTATATTGCCGTGACGAAGCCTTTATCCGAATACCAGTCTTTTAAAGAGGCATTTTCTTTTTTGGAGCAGCAGATGGAACAGCGTTTCTTTCTGCCAGATACTCTAATTTTTTTACCAGACGAGATTCCGGCGCAAAGGGAGGAAACTTTCGAGGACGATTCACAGCTACTGCCGTTGATTCAAAATGCACTCGCTTCCAAAAACAAGGCGCTCCTTCAGGAGTATCTGACACATCTTTTTGATAAGTACAAAGTCTTAGTCAACCAGTCGCAAATCTATGTGAAATTTCTTTTTTCGAATGTGTTGACTATCCTCTACCCGGCAATTCCACTCTATGCCTCTGCAAACTTCCCACCGCTTGAGACGATGATTGCCAATTTATATCTTCAGCCTGATATTTCTGAGATTATTCGCATTGTAAACGATGTCTCAAAGCCGATTCTCACCTCGTTCTCCTCTGGTCCAGACACAATGCGAAAAGAAGTTTCCTGCGCAATTGCCTATATTGCCAATCATTACAGTGAGGAGCTGTCTGCCGAGATTTTAGCCTCTGCCGTCTATCTAACACCGGATTATCTAAGCCGCCTGTTTAAAAAATCGACTGGGAAAAGTATCTCCCAGTATATTCGTCAATATCGAATGGAAAAGGCAAAGGATGCACTTCTTCACACACAAAAGAAAGTGATTGAGATTGGAATTCAGTCTGGCTACCCCAATTATTCGTATTTTTGTCAGAGCTTTCGCGAGTATTTTGGAAGCTCACCTGAAAAATACAGACAGGAGCATACATGAAAACTTATTTTAAAAAATTCAAACAAAAATTTGACAATATGAAATACAGAAGCAAGCTTGTTTTTCTCTGCACTCTAGTCAGCTTTATTCCGCTCTCTGTCATGGGATTTTTCTGCTACAACCAGACAATCAAGCTGCTTCGCGCACGTGAGCTATCCTCACTAGAATCCACTGTCACCTCTGTGTCAGACTCGCTTGATTCCAAAATAAGCATCTACCAGAATTTACTCTCTTATCTGGCAAACTCAAATGTACTTGCACAGTTTTCTTCCTACAATGATGCGAATGCTTACGATCAGTACGAATATCTAAACTATACGATGGATGTCTTTTTAAATGCCACCTATTTGCAGCATCCTGAAATCAGACAGATCACAATCTACAATGCCGACGGTCCCATGACACACGGCAAACAGCTTCGCCCAATCAGTGATTTAGAGGGTGAGCGTTGGTATGCACCTGACAAAATTTCTACTCAACCAACTTGGTACAAAAAGAAGGATGGAAGTCTGCTTGTCATACAGTATCTGTGCGAACCGTACCTCACCTATATTCGCTCATACTCAAAAAACTGCATTGCAATCCAGTTAAATGCCGATCTTTTCTTTGGAGATCTTGATGGAGTTGCCGATGACTTTCATATTCAGATAGACTCTCCTTCTCAGACTCTTTTTTCCTATGAGTCTGACTCTATCCTGGAAAATGCAAGCGATTTTCAAAAGTGGGTGACAAGAAATGATCTTGTGGATTCTAGTGGTTGGAATGTAACACTTGAACGACCGGAAAAGATGATTTTTGCCTCGGTTCGTCAGATGGGAAGAATTATTATCGCGATTCTTTTTTTCTGTGTTGTCATTATATTCTCGATCACACAACTATTCACAAGCTTTTTCGAACAAAAAATCAGTGCCCTCCACTATTATCTTCAGCGCATTAAGGACGGTCATCTTGATTATCATATTCATGATGACAGTACAGATGAACTCGGTGATCTGACCAATAATCTTCAGGCTATGATTGATGAAATTAACCGCCTAATTCGCGAAGATTATCAGACAAAAATTGAGCTAAAGGAAACACAATTTAAGGCGCTTCAGGCACAGATCAATCCACACTTTCTGTACAATTGCCTGTCGTTAATCAACAACAAGGCACTGATGAATGACCAACCTGAGATCAGCCAGATGTCACAGCTGTTGTCTGTTTTTTACCGGACAACCTTAAATAAAGGAAAGAGCGAAACTCTTCTGCAAAATGAAATAAGAAACGTAACATCGTATATTGATATTCAGCGTCTGCTTCACGACAACAGCTTTGACGTAATGTACCAGATTGACCCGAATCTTCCACAGATCGAAGTGCCAAATCTTTTGTTGCAGCCGCTCGTTGAAAATTCGATTATTCACGGCATTCTGCCAAACAAGATTAAACGCGGTCAGCTCTATATCACATTGACAAAGGTGGTCGATAAAATCTATGTGTCCATCATGGACAACGGAGTCGGCATCTCGCCTAAAAAGCTTGCCACTCTTCTTACAACCGACTCGTCCGGCTATGGATTAAAAAATGTTCACGATCGTCTGCTCCTCGCCTATGGAAAAAGCTCTGGCCTTTCGATCAATAGTATCCCAGGCCAGAGCACGATGATTACGTTTATGATTCCAGTAAAGTAAATTTAAAGAACAATTTTAGGGGGCAGATCTTGATATGCCCCCATTTTTTTTATTACTGTCATGGATACAAAATGATGGAATCATCTCTTCTGCCTTGCAATCTACGAATACCATCCTGCTCCAAGGACATATACAATTCCCTTTTCCAAATCTATTGCGAAGGACACATCGTTCATATTGCCCTCTGGCGAATTCCAATCGCCATCTTTAGGCCCGCAAGAAAAGTACAAAAGATTTCCCTCTACCTTTTCGATACTAGCATAGCCAATCCCTTCAATGATACACACAATTTCTTTTTGCGGACTTATCCCCTGTGAATTTGCAAGCTCCGCGTCCTCAAAGGTCACCCTCTCAACTGTACATCTTCCTGTGTGCCATTCATTTCTCACCTCGTATAGACATCCGTCCCCTGCCGCAAAGTTTCTCCAATTTGTATTCTCATCCAAAAACACTTCTTTGATATTATCATGAGATATTATCTGATAACCATACAGCCTATCATTTTCTGCACATACAAGCCAATCGCCATATACTTGTGTCGGATATACATAATATCCTTTATCGTTTATCACAGATGGATTGCCTAGAGTTTTCTCATCTGCTCGTAAAATATTAAAATCTTTTCCGAGTAAATACACAACTCCATCCTTTGCCATAAACGCATACATATACTCTGGATACTCTCCGATTAAATTTCCTGACCAGTCAAAAACTGATAAACCATTATTTCCGCCTGCATATATTGCCTGCTCAGACAAAAGCCACGTTCCACTGCTTGCACCTCCGCTTTCATGAGAACTTTCCTGACTATAAGATACAATGCGTTCCTGATCTTGATACAAACCGTATTCATCAGAACATAGGTAATTCCAAGAATCTAATGGACTACTTTGTTCAAGAATCGTTTTGTATTCGTGACCATTAAACCATGCGCAAGCACTTCCCTCATTTAAATAATAAATACTTTTTCTATAACCGATATTTCCAAAAATTTCATTGTCTTTCTGATAAAAACTACTAAGGATCGCTGTTTGGGACTCATTTTGTTCCGTTTCTGATGCAATATCTTCCCTATACCACACAGAAACTGAATCTGTAAAATCGCTCATGCCAATTTTATCTTCAAATGTAGCTCTTGTAAGCGTATTTTGCACGAAAAGATCTTCAATGACTTGTTCTATAACTGACGGATTTTCTGCTCCTACTCCATTTTGAAAGCTCTGATCGAGAAAATTGATATTTGCCCTTTCAATCTGAGTAATACAGCTTTCATCAAAATTTTCTGGTTCAATTGTTCCCTCATACCAAGAAAGCTGATTAAAATATTCCTGCAAATCTTTACTGGCAAATTTTCGTCCATGCCGCGCATAAATTTCATTTTTAGCAATTCGAATATCTGACTGTGATAATAGCCAAATATCACTTTCGTTCAAAATCCGATCACTGCTGTCTTTGAATACCATGTAGTCAACTTTTTCTTGTTCTGTCTGCGAAATCTCCTGTGCAAAAACATTTTGTAGCTGCACTGGTTGCACAAATCCTATCATAAAAATCATCACTCCAACATGTCGAAACCTTCTTATCTTTTCTTTTTTCATACCTGATCCTCCCTTCATATTGGGTTAAAAACAGAATTCACGTTGCTTCTTTCTCTAAATATATTCTAACATCTTCAA
Source organism: Lachnospiraceae bacterium (assembly GCA_052273485.1). GTDB lineage: Bacteria > Bacillota > Clostridia > Lachnospirales > Lachnospiraceae > Anthropogastromicrobium. The sequence goes on along the minus strand of DAVZID010000020.1, from coordinate 36,865 downwards.
ATACTTTAAACAAGCTTTTTCTTTAGGATTGTCATATTCTTTTATAATTTCAAAAACCCCGGCGGATCGTTTCTGCCGAGGTACTGTCAACTTTACTCAAATATCATTTTTTGTCCTTATGACTCCTTCACCCTCTTACCTGTCATATGCTCCGGTGATAATTCTATGCAAAGAACCTTGTCTTTTGCCTGAATCCATTCATTCTTTGCATAGTCTGGATCATCGGTGAATTTCTCCTGTTCCATAACCCGATATAGCTCAAGTTCAAAATCCTGACGATTTTTTTTCAAGATTGTTTGTAGTGTTAGACCGACACAAAAGAGCTGCAAAGCGGCAATTAGCAAATAGCCGCTTACGATAAGGGTTGGAAAACGCGGAACAAGTCCTGTTAAAAAGTAAGTCTTTAACACGGGAACCATTAAAATGCATCCAATGATTGAAAGGAAGCAGCTAATTGCCCCGAAGAAGGCAAGAGGACGATACACATGGTACAAATTTAGAATCGTCTTTAAAATACGAAAACCGTCGAAGTAAGTATTTAATTTTGACTCACTGCCATTAGGGCGATCTTTATAGTCAATTGCCAGATTTTCGATTTGCAGGTGTTTGTCAATCGCGTGAATGCTCATCTCTGTTTCAATTTCAAATTTTTGAGACAGCACAGGGAAGGTCTTGACAAAACGATAGCTGAAAGCGCGATATCCAGTCATGATATCCTTTATATTACTATGAAAAAGTCGGTTAATTGTACTTCGCACAAAAATATTTCCTGCATTGTGGAAAAGCCGCTTATTTTCCTGAAAATAGGTAGAGGACAGGCGATCTCCAATTACCATATCTATGTGCTGACTTAATACCATATCAGCCATTTGTAAACCTGCCTGTGCTGGGTATGTATCATCACCATCCGTTAAAATATAGCAATGTGCATCAATTTCTTGAAACATGCGTCGGACAACATTTCCTTTTCCTTGCTGAGGCTCATGGCGGACAATTGCTCCTGCCTGTGCTGCAAGCAAAGCGGTATTGTCACTGGAATTATTATCGTATACATAGATTCTGGCATCAGGAAGAGCCATCTTAAAATCAGTTACTACTTTTTTTATAGTCATGCTTTCGTTGTAGCATGGAATTAGTACAGCAATTTTATCCATTTAAATAGTATACCTTTCTGTTTTATTTTGTTTTTTAGGACAATTATTTTGCGATTTTTCTGCTTTTACTCTTGAGTATATATGTATTCTTCTATTCCATTTTTATTAAATTAATAGTCCTAAAAGCAATCAGTGTTTGCACGACAGCGATAATTGCAAGAACAGAAAATACCTGAGCCAATGGATATGCACCACAAAGATACATATAAGCAATCGAAGAGCAAGAACGAAGCTCATTGTAGGCAACTCCAGCATATAAACATAGAAGTCCACCTGCAACGCCAGATAACATAAGAAGAATGGATGCATTTTGCGGCGTTTTTTTGATAAAAAACAAAAGCAATAAAATCAGAGAACAAATTTTTCCAATCAAAGCGAGCGGCATTGAAATAATTCGAAAAATTCCAGCCAGCGAGTTGAAAAAACTGTAGGAGAAATTTGAATCAGTATATGCCGATGAATCAGAATATATATACGAATCAATACTTGAGACTGCTCTCACTGCATGCCTTCCGGTAATCCACTCAAAACGGGCAATTCCGTCACTGCCGTCATCAACTGCGATGCGATCTAGCAGGAAAAGTTCATTTTCAGAGGAAACATAAGCATCTGCTTGGGCAACAGTGCTTAATAAGCTGCTCAGCATTCCAGACTGCCATGGCGGCATCAAAGCAGATGGCATAGTGGCTTGTTGTCTTAACTTTCCATTTTTAAAAGCCAGTTCAATTTCATTATAAATCGCTTGATAAAATCTATCCGCTGTTCGCCCATCTTTATAATATCCTTCAAGTTGAACTGCATCACGCAATGCCCAGAAAAACCAGCCATTTTCTACATTCCCGTATTTCTTATTTTCTTCAATGCGTCCTGATTGAGCCGCATATAAATCCATCACCGCATCCAGAGAATCTTGTATTGAAGCAAGTGTCGGACTGATTTCATACACTTTTTCGATTTTTTCTCTGCTGATAGACGTGTAAGGTGTATGTTCTTCCATATCAATGGCATATAATGCTTTCATTACTTTAGGAAAAGCACCGTGGGTTAATTCGTTGTCAGTCCAACTGTTGTACACAACTCCATTTATCAGCGTAATCGGAAGACGACATACAGGTAATACGAGAAATGGAAGAAGTAAAATGATAATGTATTGAACTCTTTTTTTGCATGTGACATTATGAAAAAATCCATGAATAATTGCTTTCAAAAAGATGACAACAGCCGATACTATAAGAAATGGAACAACCCATATGGTATCTTCTCTGCTGAACCAAAGGCTTATAAATCCACAGGTTGTCACAATAGCCCATTTCATGGAAAATTTTTTACCATATTGATATCGCAAATAAAAGCCAAATTGTCCACCGAAAACAAGAAGAACCTGAGCAGGTGTGATGCTGTTTCGGTAAACTCGCTGAATAACTTCAGAGGATGCCATAATCGGATTAAAAAGCATTAGCAGGTAAAAAGGATAAATCGTCCATTGAAAACAAATCACTGGTCGAATGGCTCTCAAAAATAGGTAGCATGAAAGTGCATAGAAAATCTGTACACATGAAATAAAATCAATGTGAAAAAACTTTCCTACCGCAAGAAAAAATGGGAAAAAGCAACCCTTAGCTAATGTATAATGGTTGTAACCACCAAGCCAGTTTAGACGTAACAGCTTTTCAGCGATATGAACCATTAGTTGATCATCGGCAACTGCAGTTGTAATAGCATAAATAGTGACATCTTTCATTAAAATTAGTTTGATAATAAGAAAAAAGATTGCAAATAGTAAAAATTGCTTATCTTTTGAGTGTGATATTTTGATTCGAATCATTGTATGAGTTCCTCCACAAGTCTGCGAATCGTATCGAAATCATCTGAATTCAATAATCGGTATAATTTTGGTGCTTCAGTTTGTGCACCGTTTGAATAATAAAAGTACTGTGATGTAAAGGCACAAATGATACCATTGTCAAATTCAATCAGATACGCTCCAGTTAAGCTTTCGTAGTTTGCAAGATCCTCGTCAGATGCTTCTTGAAGCGAAAGTGCTTCAATTGCAGAACAAAGCCGATCTTTCATAGCAAAATCGCTTATTGAAAATGTATTGCCTGCATACCCATAGGTGATGGATGTAAAATCGCGATTTATATAAATTTGATGCGCTGTGGTTTCTGAATGCATCTCAGTAGTAATTTCTGACTCTGGCTCAGACTTTGTTTCCAGCAAGGACTCAGATTCTGATTGTGTTTCCACCAATGTAGGGCGTAAAGGATGATTGTCCATATGATTGTTCATATTTTTATGTACTATAGACCAAATAAGAGAAATGGACAGAATAAAGGCAGCAGCGGCAATACATACGGCAGTACAGAGATATTTTTTTCTGCGTTCTTTTTGAAAAAAATGTTTCATTTTCACTGTTTCATAATCACTCATAGCTTCTGTAATCCAGCGATCATCAACATAGGATAACGCGCGCATGATCAATTCATTCATAGTAAACTCCTTCCTTTTTAAGATATTTTTTCAATAATTCCCGTGTCCGGTAAAGTTGTGTTTTGATGTTGCTTTCTGGTATGCCGTATTGATTAGAAAGCTCTCGAATCGACAATCCTAACCAGTAGCGTTTCATGAAAAGAATTCGCCTGGGAGCAGAAAGTGATTCTAAAAATACAGATAACGCTTGTCCAAGCTCCCATTCTTCGATTCCACTTTTAAGTTTTGTATCAGGAATAGTTTCGCTCATTTCTGAGGTTAATTCAACAATACAGCTGTGTCGCTTTTTAGCTTTTTGCCATTCAATACGATCAAAGGCATCACACCTACAGATACGCATTAAATAGGCAAGAAAATTAGTGGGGCGATTGGGTGGAACGGTGTTCCAGGTCTCAAAATAAGTATCATTTTTGCATTCTTCGGCATCCTCATGACAATTTAAAATTCTCATGGCAAGCTTTGACAAATGATTTCCATATTTATTATCTGTTTCAAAAATGGCGGATTCTTTTCGATCAAAAAACAGATCAATAATATCCTCGTCATTCATAATAAAAAATCCTTTCTAAACTAAATTGATTTATTTACTTATTAGTTGTGCCTCTATTATATATGTCGGGAAAATGATATGAAAGGTTTCAAAAAAATGGAAACTGGTATAATGATTTTTAAAATTAGAGAAGCCAGCGGGACAGGTACACTGGCTATTTTACCGTCCCGCTGGCTTACAAATCAACATATTATGACACTTAGATTATGTACTGCGATCCCATTACAGTAAATTTCATATTGCAAAACATCTGTTCTGATGTTACAATATTTTTGAAAGGAAAAATTTTAACGTGAGTACAATCTAAGCAAGAAACCACTACAAATGGATCTTTTGATCATCGAAAAGCGAAAAGGTGTGCAGATTCAAAATGAAATCGGAAAAATCTTTCGAGGACACAATATCATTGAATACAAATCACCTGATGATGGCATGACAATTGATGACTTTTTCAAAACGCTAGGATATGCCTTCCTGTACAAAGGCTTAGGCGAAAAAGTGAATCTAATTCCGCTAAGAGAATTGACCGTCTCACTTTTTCGAGCATCTATTCCAAAAGAACTGCTGAGTCAGCTTTCTAGAGAGGGATACATAATTGAAAAACAGGTTCCTGGCATATACTATGTAAATGGACTTCTTGTTCCAACACAGATTGTTGTAACAAATCAGCTAAACTCCCAAAATCATGAAAGTCTCAAAGTGTTATCAAAAAATGCCCAGACTGATGACATTCAAAGATTCACAGAATTTGCAAGCGCTTTTACCGAACCCGGTGACAAGGAAAAAGCTGACGCCGTATTGCAAGTTAGCGTCGCGGCAAACAGAAAAAAATATGATGAAGTAAGGAGGACATCAGATATGTGTGAGGCATTGAGAGAACTTATGAAGGAAGAAATTGAAGAAGAACTTAAGAAGAATCGCGAACAGGCAATTCAACAAGGACTTCAGCAGGGGCTTGAGCAGGGACTTGAGCAGGGACGCATCAATCAGTTAATTGACCTTGTTAAACAAAATCTTCTGTCTATCGAAACTGCTGCACAGTGCGCAAAGATGACCGTAGATGAATTTCAGATTGTAATGAAAAAAACAAAATAACTAACAATAGCCAACAAGGACGGGAATGCGGCACTACAGCGCCGCATTTTCCCGTCCCGCTAGCTTCTTCATTTTTTATTTTTGAAAACTCACTTTATTGCAAGCAGTTCTTTTTTACTTTAACACAAACATTCTCGCCCTTATTTGCCGCTAACTTATATAATAACTGCTGCTTTTTGCCTTCCTCTGGGATTGACATGAAAGAAATCTCAGCTCCATCACATCCCCATACATCCGCCAGAATTGTTACTTCATTATCGCTGATTCTAATTTCTTTGATTTCGCCAGCATCAATCTGGATCTTCAAACGCTGCGGCACATGATAGAAGCGCATACCCAGTCCATCATGTAAAGAGATTACTTCCTCGCTGCCTTCTTTTGAACCAATACATCCAAGTCCAATTTCTTCCTAATACAGAATGATCCATCACAATTGAGCAGGCAGTTCTAAGTGCACCGAAAAAGCCTAAGCCAGCCTCACCTGACAAAGATACGCAGCCATTTACATATGGCATCCACATTTTCTTTTTATCTGCCTCGGTGAAAACTCGTGCATCAGTATCATTAATCCACTTACCCATGGTGATCCATCCTGTCGCACCATGATTTTCATGCTCTGCATTCCAATAACCGCCTGAATTGTAGATCAGCCAACCTGACAAAAAAGCTCCATAATATGACAATATCCAGTCTTCTTTCACATGACCTTCATCAAGTGCATAGTCAATCAGCGGATATGCACCTAATTGAGTCATGTAGCTAGTATTCCATTCTGTATCGCCTCCGCCTCTGACATCCGTATTATACAGATACCAGACTGGCTACTTTCCTCTGTTCGCAAATGATGCCTTCGCTGCTGCTACCATTACATGCTCACTGTGGATACGTTTTCCATAGCCATAAACAGCTTCAAATGCAGTTGAATCATACACCATCTCAGAACCAAATGGGAAATTCTCTGATGCAAAGAAATGAGCCTTCTTATCAAAGATGGCATTCATCTCGGCTGCCTCCTGAATAAAGCCTTCGCTTTCCAAATCTTGTGCAAGATACAGCGGCAATGTCATCTCGCCCATATTTCCATACTCACTCGCACCGACACCATCAGGGAACATCCAATAATTAAACATAGCTTTTGTGTACTCATACGCCATCTTTAAATACTGTGTTGATTCACGCAGATACGACAGCTGATTTCTTTTTTGAATCAAATACATATCGCGCATGATGTTGATAACATGAACATAGTTAAACGCACGCCAAACATCATCTGCACCTCTGCCAGCCCATGGCTCAAACATAACATACCACGGAACCATACGATGAACACGCCATCCTGGCTGCTCTGTAAGTCTCTTAATAATAAAATCCTCCACAAAAGAATTTAATACTCTAAGCTCTTTTTCTTGTGGACGATAGACATTTTTTTCTGCAAGAAATAGTCCGCTTGCAAGACCTGGATCATCACTTCCGCCTGTCCACCAATCTTCAAAATATGGATTAAAGGTGCTGTTAATTCTTCTTTTATTTGTCATATCCCACATTAACAGTGCATGATAACAAGGATCATTCTCATCTGTCTCAAAATGATTCTCTGCAACAAACGCTGCATGCTCATCAATCATTGTCTGCACAGCCTCTGTCACAAAAAAGCAATAATGAGCTGTCTTCTCTGCGCTATTAACACTAGGCGTGCCATCACCACTCTAATTTTTTCATATTTTTTTTCTTTTTCTTCTTTTTCCTGCACAGAGCAGCAAAACACTCTTTTTCCAAGCAATAGATTTTCCTGAAAACGCAGCAATGATAAATTGACATAAAATGCCAAAATTGTTGTATCAACCTTAGTTTCTAATAAATATGGTTCACGCTGTTCTATAGTGATAAAATCTTCCGGTTGTAGCAGATACCTTCCAAAGCGACATAATATTTCTGCGTTCCCTTTTAAAATATATAGAATACAAAAATCTTCACTCTGATTCCATCTACATGTCTCCCCTTCCTGTATCAATTCAAAATATACATCTTTCATAAAACTCCATTCTGCCATCAAGCAAACGCATATTTTTATTGCCTTTTCAATAATTTATAAAACAAATCATTTTTTATTTATTATACTGTTAATCTGTATTTCAGGCAAGAAAAATTGAGAATATAAAAAATGTTTTTTATTACTGAAATATCTCACATTCACCCCGCTGCTTCTGGACCTTCTGATATTACCGTCATCTGTGCATTCTGCACTTCCCCGAACGTACATTCCTGATATTCATACGTTTCAAAGACTCCTGTAATAATAATATCAGAACCATTTAACGGAAAATCAGCAGATGTATAATCATCTGTCAGCACAAATCGAAGACCTACTGAGCAGCAGGCGGTTGCATCATTGACAATACATCCCAGGTACGGATCTTCTTTATCTGGATCTCCGTATATTTCAAACCTTCCTTCCATTTTTATGGTTTTTCCTGCGTATTCCTCTGGAACCATCGTCATATCAGTGATCTGTGAGTATACAACGGTGCTGCTCATCTGCGTAAGATCGTAGTCAAACTCTGTTGCTGTAGTTTGCTGTGAGGTCTGTGTCTGTGAAGTTGCTTCTTGTTGCGGTGGCACTGGCTGCGCAATTGTCCCTTCCTGTGGCGCATCTTGCGTTTGTATCTCTTCTATCTGAGATTGCTGTGTCGACCCAGTCTCAGCCTGCGACTGCTGAGACTGCCAAATTTCATTTAAACGCTCTGGAAGTGTCTGACTTGTATCAGGTGTACTGCAGCCAGTTAAGCAAACAACTGCCATCACACCAAGTATCACATATTTTCTTTTTTTCATGCTACTCTGCCTCCTGCAAGTTTTCCACTAATTCGAAATACAAAAAATACAACAATTTGAACAGCCACAATTGTGGAGCCAACTGGTGTGCCTGCCAAAACAGAAACAAGAATGCCAATCGCTGCACAGGTAACAGACAATACCGCAGCGCATATCGTAACACTGCGGAAATTCTTAAAAATACACATTGCCGAGACTGCCGGAAAAATGACAAGTGCTGAGATCAACAGAGAGCCGACAAGGTTCATCGCAAGCACAATCACCACTGCTATGATAATCGCTAACATCAAATTATAAAAACCAGCCTTTGTTCCGGCTGTTCTCGAAAAATCCTCATCAAATGTAATTGCAAAAATTTTATTATAAAAAAGGATAAAGATGACTACTACAATAGCGGACATTGCCGCGCAAAACCAAACCTCACCCTTTGTTAATGTTAAAATTGAAGTCGAACCAAACAATGTACTGCAAACGTCACCAGATAAATTTGCCGCTGTTGAGAAGAGATTCATAATCAAGTAGCCGATTGCAAGTGCGCCAACTGAAATCATTGCCATCATGGCATCGCCCTTGATTTTTGTGTTTTGTCCTGTTCGAAGCAGCAGCACAGCACTTACAATTGTAATTCCCATAATAAGAGGCATTTTCTCAGTCATTCTTAATACCGTTGCGATTGTCATCGCCCCAAATGCTACATGGGAAAGACCATCTCCAATAAATGAAAAACGTCTGAGCACAAGAGTAACACCAAGAAGTGAGGAACACAGAGCTATAAGCACACCTACCACAAGCGCATAGCGCACAAATGGATACTGCCAATAAAAACTAATTTTTCCCAAAATTGCATTCAAACCCATCACTGCCACTCACCTTCCTCTTTCTGTGCTTCCCTTTTTTGTATCATTCTTCTATATGCTTTCCTTCTGCGGTATTCCTCTAAGTATTCATCTCTCGTTCCAAAAAAGGTATGTTTTCCTACTCGCAAAATATGGCTGGCGTATTTCATAGCAGCTGCAATATCATGGGAAATCATAATAATCGTAATACCATCAATTTCATTTAGCTCCTCAAGCAGCTCATACATCTGAGCTGTCGCCTTTGGATCCAGTCCAGAAACTGGTTCATCCACTAATAACATTTTCTGCGTTGCACAAAGTGCTCTGGCAAGCAGCACGCGCTGCTGCTGACCGCCTGAAAGCTCACGGTAACATCTCCTTGCCAAATCAGTGATTTGCATTCGCTCCATGGCATCTTCTGCCAATTCTTTTTCCTGTGTATTATAAAAAGGTCGAAGACCGCAGCGGCCCTGGCAGCCGGAGAGAACAATTTCTCTCACGGATGCCGGGAAATCCTTCTGACTTGCCTTTTGCTGCGGAAGATATCCGATCTCATTTTGCGTCAGCCCATCTCCCACCATAATCCGGCCTTCCACGGGCTTTTGCAGTCCAAGAATGGTCTTCATAAGTGTGCTCTTGCCGGCACCGTTTTCTCCGACAATGCACAAATAATCCTGCTCATTAATTTCAAAATTTAAATCTGTTAAAACGGCCTTTGAATCATATCCAACAGAGAGATGATGACAGATAAGCTGCGCCATTTCATGTTCCTCCTTCCTTAATTCAATGCCTGTTTAAGCACGTTCAGATTCTCTTCCATAATAGAAAAATAGTTTGCACCGTTTTGTACATCCTCTGAGGTAACAGACTGCATGGAGTTCATTGTCAAAATCTCCTGATCCTGATTCTGTGTGTTTGCCTTAATAGTCTCTGCAATCTTATGCTGCTCGCCTTCAATTGTCAGGATGCATGGAAGCTGCAGTTCATCTACCTTCTTTGCTAAGAACGAAATTGTCTCGAAACTTGCCTCACTCTCTGCTGAGCAGCCTGCAAATGCAGCATAGTAATTAAGGCCATAGTCATCTACCATGTAGCGGAACGGGAAACGATCTCCAAACAAAACTGTCTTTCTTGATGCAGTATCTACGGTATCCTGATACTGTACGTCAAGCCCTGCCAGTTCTTCGATATATGCTGCCACATTTGCCTCATATGTATCCTTACTTTCTGGATCAATCTCACCAAGTGTATCTGCAATGTACTGGCAGATGATCTCTGCATTCTTTAAGGAAAGCCATACGTGCTCATCGTATTCCTTTTCCTCATGCTCTAACATATCTTCTCGTATTTCTTCGCCTGTCATCTCAGCCGGGTAATAAGTTGGCCAATTTTCCATTTCCTCAGATAATGCATCAAAACTATCGTTTCCTGCATAAATATGAAAATGTTCTGCTGCTCCAGGTGCAATGCCATGATCACTAAACTGTACATATTTTGGTGCAGCATCATCACCATCTGTCTTCTCAAAGAAATATCTCACACCACGGCTTCCAGACTCATAATCATAGATCTGATAACCCTTATACTCGTAAGTTCCCTTTGCAGCGACTCCGTTCTTGGTAAATTCCATTATTCCGTTTTCACCGTCAATTGTAATTTTTTCCACATCAGTCTTATAGCCAGTCTCATAGTAAGCCTTATATTCCTCAGCTGTCTTATCACCATTCTCAGCCTTGCGATCCATTACCTCGTCCAGATCGCCATTTTCAAGATACGGATAAACGGACTGCCACTCACCGCTCCAGTCACTAAGCTCACGATCTTCTACGTCCTCATCTGCAAAGTGAGAATAGCCATGATTATGACCTTCCTCCGCCTGCATGCCAGGCATTGCTTCTTCTGTCTTAATTGTATCCTTTAATACGTCAAGAAGATTGATTACCTTCTGATCCTTATTCTGAGATTCCTTCAGTGCATCCTCTACCCAAGCATCGGACTCACCGCCCACATACAAGAAAAGATCACACTCCGAAATCTTAATGATATCATCTGCGGTCGGCTGGTAGCTGTGAAGATCCACACCGTTGTCAAGCAGCATTGTCAAGTCTGTGCTGTCGGCCTGATCGCCTAAAATTTCCTTCACCCAATCATACTCTGGGAAAATCGTTGTCACAATACTAAGCTTATCAGACTCCTCTGGTGCTCCTGTTGTCTCTGCAAATGCCGGTGCACACGCTCCTAATACTGTTACTGTGCTTGTCAGTGTTGCTAATACGATATTAAATTTTTTTAAATTTCTATTTTTTTCCATAACAAAAAAACCTCCGAATTAAAATAAATAAGACGAAATAAATACTGCCGTACTCACGCTGAATCCTATATTCTATATTTCCATTTTTTTGAATACAGCACTCAGAATTGCACTCTGCTTATTGCAAAAATGCAATCCTTTAAACGCAACTTTTTCTTGTCTTATTTTTTTAATCCGAAAGCTTCACCTTCAGAGAAATTAATGTATGGCAAACAGCCGGTCTGCTCTGAGCCACCGGCAATACAATACAAACTGATAACAATAAAATTGCAGCAAATACTGCACAAGCAAATGTCAGCTTTCTGACCGTCTCCTGGCATACGCTGATCTCATAACAAATCGGACAGTCCTCTCCGGTACAGTCATGATTTGTTTCTGCTGCAACAAAAAATGAAGAGATAAGCACGACAAAAATAACGGCAAATACCACAGCTAATGACAATACACTTCTTCTTTGCTTCATCGTGCTTTCCTCCTTCTCTCATCATTAAAAATTATTGCGACTACTATCTGCAATCCTTGCAGACACCATATAAAATAGTCTCAGACTTATCAATAACAAAGCCCTGTGCTTTCTCAACATGCTCCACAAGCTTATTTGTCTGTTCTGGTTCAAGATGAAACATCCTTCCACAGACACGACACATCAAATGCAGACTTGACCTGCACTCTGGCAAATCAATATACTGATAAAGCACCTCTCTTGAATTATCCCGGATACATCTTTTTACCCGGTTTTCTTTTTCCAGATCAAAAAGATTTCGATAAACTGCACTTGAACTAACTTTCTGTTCTTCCAGATCAGATGCGATCTTTTGAATCGACATCTGTTCATCTGCATGTGCTTCCAAATAAGATAATAAAATGTCTCTTTGTCTGGTACTATATTTTGCCAATTATTCTGCCTCCCTCTTAGGTTTGCATTTTAATTTGCATTTCATTCGCAAATTACTATATCACGCCTCTTTTTTTCTGTCAATACCTAATTTCATTTTTTTCTCCAATAGCCAACAGGGACGGGAATGCGGCACTACAGTGCCGCACTTTCCCGTCCCCAGTGGCTGCGTTTTTTATTTATATTTTTTACAGTGCCTTTACTCTTGCTACTACGTTCTCTACGGTAAATCCAAAGTATGGGAACAGCTTGCTGTACGGAGCGGATGCACCGAAGCGATTCATTCCGATCATATCGCCGTCAAGACCTACATAACGATCCCATCCAAATCCAGAAAGTGCCTCTACTGCAACTCTCTTTCTTACGTTCTTTGGAAGAACCTTTGCCTTATACTCCTCAGACTGCTCCTCGAAAATATCCATACATGGCATGGATACGACACGAACGTCGATTCCATCCTCTGCTAAAACCTTCTTTGCCTCTACAGCAAGAGACAGCTCGGAACCAGAAGCGATAATGATCGCATCCGGAACTGCCTTCTTGGAATCCTGTACAATATAACCACCCTTTAATGCCTCTCTTGAGGTTCCCTCGATCTGCGGCAGATTCTGTCTGGTCAGTGCCAGTGCAGTCGGTGTTCTCTTAGATGTAATTGCGCTGTACCATGCAGCTGCTGTCTCAGTTGCGTCTGCCGGACGGAACATATGGAAGTTCGGCAGCGCACGCCACATTGCTAACTGCTCAATTGGCTCGTGGGTCGGTCCATCCTCGCCTACACCGATACTGTCGTGTGTGAATACAAATGTTAACGGTACGCCCATGATTGCAGACAGACGTGCCATTGGCTTTGTATAATCAGAGAATACGAAGAAAGTGGAAACAAATGCGCGAAGGCCACCGTGAAGCATAATACCATTTCCGATTGCGGTCATGGCAAGCTCACGAACACCAAAGTGCATATTGCGTCCTGCATAATTTTCTGCTGAGAAATCACCCTCATCCTTCATATAGGTCTTTGTGGATGGGGAAAGGTCAGCTGCACCACCAATCACATTCGGCATTCTGTCTTTGATACGATTGATCATCTTACCAGACAGATTTCTTGTTGCATCTGCCTTATCTTCATAAGACCAAAACTCATCATCATCACAAACCTTCTCTGCCAGATCCTCGTCATAGTAGGTATCCCACAGCTGCTTCATTTCCGGATACTTCTCGCAGTACTCGGCAAACATCTTATTCCAAGCTTCTTCTGCCGGCTGCAAGCCCTCTACGATCTCCTTATAATGATCGTAAACTTCCTGTGGAACAAAGAACGGCTCCTGTGACGGCCATCCTAAGTTTTCCTTCATCGCCTTGATGTTGTCCTCACCAAGTGGCTCGCCGTGTGCGCTTGCTTTGCCCTGCTTTGCCGGGCATCCGAAACCAATCTGTGTCTTTACTGTAATAAAGGACGGTCTCTCGGTATCAGCCTTTGCAGCCTCGATTGCCTTGCCGATTTCCTCTAAGTTGTTTCCATCCTCAACGGTGATCGTCTGGAAACCGAATGCTTCCATGCGCTTCTGAACATTCTCAGTGAACGCAATATCGGTAGATCCCTCAATGGAAATACGGTTGGAATCATAGAAAATGATCAGCTTGGACAGCTTTAAAGTACCTGCCAGAGAGAATGCCTCAGAGGAAATGCCCTCCATCATACATCCATCGCCGCCAAGTGCGTAGGTGTAATGGTCAACAACCGGATACCCTTCCTTGTTGAATACAGATGCCATATGGCGCTCTGCGATTGCCATACCAACTGCCATACCCATACCAGCTCCAAGAGGTCCTGTCGTAGCCTCAACACCAACGGTATGACGATACTCTGGATGACCTGGTGTCAGAGAACCCCACTGCCGAAACTGCATCAGATCCTCTTTCTTTAAATCACCATAACCAAACAGGTGAAGCAGGGAGTACAAAAGCATCGAGCCATGTCCTCCAGAAAGAATAAAGCGGTCACGATCCTTCCAATCCGGATCCTTTGGGTTGTGCTTTAAATGCTTTGCCCATAACTCATAGGCTACAGATGCACAGCCAAGCGGCAGTCCGGGATGTCCAGACTTTGCCTTCTGAATCGCATCTGCGGACAATACACGGATTGCATTTACTGACATTGTATCAATATTACTCATCTTCGTCTCCATTCCGCGCTCAAGCGCATTTTTATTATGTATTATGTTCAGTTTACCAGACCACAGCGCGAAAATCAAGGCTTTCTTTTGCAGCAACAAAGCCGCCTGCTTTACAGCAATGCGGCTTATCGAATTTTTCACAATAAATTATCTTAATTTAATCTGCTGAAGCTCCTCCATTGTTGCCAGATAATAGGTTTTAAATTTTTCTCCCGGAATAACCGTATACAGATTATTTCCAAATTCCCTTGCAAAGCGAATTCGTCCAGAGAAAGACTGCACTTCACAATAGCCTGCATCATACATAACTACATTGTTTTGTTGGAATGCATAGCCAGTATGCAATGCATCCTGCTCAGTAACCGCTTTTTGTTTTCCGTCCACCGAATAAACACGAAGCTGATAGCCTTGTTCTTCTCCTTCCTTGATAACCAGACCTAAATAATCGCTGTTATAAAACATTCGCTGAATCTCTCCCTCTACAGCAATATCCTTTCTAATAATCGCGGTTCGGTCTGAAATGTCAAAGAAACTAATACAGCAATCACCCACCGCGAATGCCTTTGTATCACTTAAATAAACAACCTTTGGAACGTATGCTCCATTCTCCGTGTAATCAAAGGTTCCAACGATGCGATCTGCCGCCTCTTTTCCCTTCTCAAAATCATAGAAAGAAATGCTGGTCGTTCCAACTCCCTCTGCAATCGAGTAATAAGAAACGGCAAGCTGCTGTCCATTCGGAGATACACTAATGTCGAGTGGATAACCGTCAATCTGAAGTGGATTGCGGATCGAAACTGCCAGCTCATCACCCGTGTTTCGATAATAGGAAATCAGGCTGGCATCCTTGTCCTCGGTCTGAATTACGGTGACACCGGTCGACGCAATCACACCCTTTGTAATGATCTGCGATGTGGTGCCATTTCCGGTGATTCCAGACTTATTGCAAATCGTAAAATTTTTTCCTTTCAAATCATAAATGAGAAGATAATCCCCTTTAACAGCCGCCTTTGGCGTACTCATATCATACGGTGCTGACCACATCTTCGCTCCCTTGCTGTCATAGTAGGTAGCGCCATCTTTATTCATTACGACAATGCCATTTCCAAAGGACACATATCCAGCCGCTGACGCATTGGATACATCCGTTCGCCAATTAACCTCGTATGTTTTGTAACGCCACAGCTTTGCCGCCACCAGCCACACAACTGCCGCAAGAATTGCAATTGCTACAATCACAATTCCCGTAATATTTACCGTTTTTTTATGATCTTCAGCCCAGCTGACCGGTGCCGAACGAACCTTATCGTTCGTAACCATGTTCTGTCTGAGCTGATTTTTCTTTCTTTCCCGTTGGAAATTACTATTCCTCGCCATGCTATTTCCTTTCCATTATCGAAATCCCGTGATCTATCATAACATATATAATTGTCCAATTATTGGATTGTATAGGATCGTTGCATTCATTCATTATTCGATCATATATCTTGTATGATATCACACGGTGTCTGGAAAAGTATAACATATCAAACAGGCTGTGTAAATGGCACTGGTCGGAAGTTTTCAACAACAATCGTCGAACCGCCTTCGTGACACTTCGCACAGCCTCACGGAAGTGTCAGTTCCTGCCCAATATAAATTTTATTGACATCATCAAGCCCATTCGCCTCTTTGATTTGCATTACCATCTGAGAAGATCCATAAAACTTTTTACTAATCGCAAGCAGCGTATCACCTGGCTGCACCGTATAGGAGGCCGGGCGATTGATTGCCACCTCTGCTGCCGAATCTTGTGCGCTCTGCTCGGCATTTGCCGCTTCCCCACCACCTGCTGCAACCGTTGGAATCTCAACGGTAAGAATTTCCTGCGTACTCTCGGCCACACTCGAATTTTCTGTATTTTGTTCATCCGCTTCATTTTCTTTCGGCGGTGTATCTATCGAAGAACTTGATGTGCCCGCGCTGTTATTTTTATCGGTAATGCGATACACGGACGCTCCCAGTCCATCTTTGTAAAACATCATATCACCTGAAAAAATTCCATTATTTTGCATAGATGCCACATCTTTTTTGTCGGCCTCGTCCTGCGCTTTCTGATCGATACCAGTTGTTTGTGTCTGTGCTTTTTGATCCGCATCAGTTGTTTGTGTCTGTACTTTTTGATCTGTAGCATCTGCTTTTTCGGATTCCAGACTAGAAAATGCGCTTGTTTCCACCGATTCCTGTTCTTCTATCACACTGCCCTCTACCGCCATACTATTTGCACTTTCCTCTGCAAAACTATCTTTTTCAATCTCCCCACTCTGTCGCTCCACGGATGCGCCTACGGCAAGTGCTTGTACCGAATCCTCTGGACGCTTCATCCCTCTTGAAGCCAAAACACCACCTCCTACTAAAAGAATAAAAAGCACTGCTACTCCTGCCTTTATCAAGAAACCATTTTCCAGCGCAAACTGTCGCGTCTGCTTGGCTGGCTTTCGTTTCGGAACATGCTTTGTGTCCTGTTTTTCTTTCATAATTTTTCGAAAATTAAGCGCTGCCTGATCACTCACTGCTTCACTCTTTTCTTCCTGACGACTTAACATATAATTTTGCATCTCAGGATTTTTCTCATAATACACAAAATATCCCTTGAGATGAAGAATCGCATCCTCATCCTCGATCCAGAAGCTATCCTCGTCCCCCTGTTTCCAGTACATCAAACAGTTTTCCCCGGAAAAGATCTGCCGATGTGTCTTTTTTAGCTGCTCTCCATCTGGAAAATTTTCCTCACTGCCACAGATGAACCAGCCACATACACTGCAGCCTGGAAAATATTGTTGGATTACTGATTGGGTATTATCCCAAATTTGCTGTGTGATCCCCTCCTTTTTCGTCTCGTCGCTGTCAGCTTCTTTATTTTGCTCTTCTAGCTTCTCCTCAAACTCAACAGCACCTTTTACAAACCAACACCGTTTATTTTCTGTGACCATACGACTCCCGAGCAGCACGCCTGTCCTCACTCGGCTTGCACAATTCAGTTTATGAATAAACGTATACGCATAGTCCTCAAGATAAACTCTTACTCGCTCTTCCTTTTCTGCCATCTGACGAATATTTTTAGGCAGCCTCTTTTCTTCTTCCATATGACACCTCCAGACCAGTTCGATGCAGTTTTCTGCATTGCGTTATCTACTTTTGCTCATCGTATCACTGCAGTTATGCAGAATCTGCCAAAAACGCCTGTCGAATGCACAGAATGTTTCGACAAGCGAATAAAGCGGTTCTTCTCCGGATAGAATGAAGCAAAGAACGTTTCAGAAAGGCGGTATCTATGAACACAGTCAACTCTCCATCCTATTTTTCGCAAACTGATTTTTCCTCTGAAGGCTTCGCCTGCCATTTGGCAAATCTGGTTGATTTCAACCAAAAAAAGAACGGCCACCGCCCAATACTTTTCCTTTGTATTGGCAGTGACCGTGTCCCGGGGGACTGTCTTGGCCCATTAGTTGGCTATAAATTAGAGCACCTTGGCACTCTTATGCCCGATCAATTTCTTGTATGCGGTTCTCTTGCACATCCTGTACACGCCGTGAACCTGCGTCAGAAGCTGCACCGCATCAAACGACAGGGCAATTTTCTCACAATCGCAGTCGACGCATCAATCGGTTCCCGAGAAAGCCTCGGGATGCTCTGTCTTTCAAACAGCGCTCTCTATCCAGGCGAAGGCGTTGCAAAATCACTTCCTCCGGTAGGCGAAATCTCCATCACCGGGGTTACCAGCTGCGAAGAAAATCCAGTTCCATTTCATCGCCAGAGCATTCCACTTTCCTTTGTCATGAATCTGGCCGATGAAATCTATCAGGGCGTGTTTACTTTTTTAACAGCTTACTGCCACCAGACAGTGCCCTGTACTGAGTCAATGCCTCATCCAGTGACAGATCTGCATTCTCCTGGCAAAAAGAATCAAACTTATTTAAACGCTGCTTGTACAGCAGATCTTTTCCAAAGACAGGCTCATACTCCTCTTTGAGCTGTTTTTCGATCTCAGCAATCTGTTCCTTTTTGTCTGCCAACTCTTGGCGCTTGCTCTCAAAGTCCTGCTGAAGACCTAACAGCTCATCCTTATTGGCCGCTGTAATATCTGCTGTAATCTGGTGACGAATCTCACTCTCAAAATTTTCAAGTGCTTCCTGACGCTTTGCCACAGTATCCTGCATAACCTGCTGAATACCAGCAATCTTGTCATCGAAGCCACCAAGATTGTATCCAGTCTCATCCTGGCTCTTCTTGATGCGATTTGTCATCAGCTGCTTATTCTTATTGTTGACGCGAATCTGTTTTCGAAGCTCTTCTACTTCTTCATTTACACCAGCATACTTTAGCATAAACTTATGAAGCAGATAGAGATACGCTGCAAACAATACACCTACATACAAGAAAAAGGTAAAAGCAAGCACAAAGCGATTCGAAATTGACAATGTGAAAAGTAGCGGAACAAAGAACATCAATCCAATGCCTACTAAACTATCAACAATCCAATCTTGTCCATTCTTTGGGAAAAACAGCATCGAGATCGCACGCTTTTTACACACGACCGGAACCTTGTTTTCTTTAAATTTGAGTTCGATCTGAGCCTCCAGCTGCTGATTCTGCTGATTTAACGGAGCTGTCTCAACCTGAATGCGCTGTGCAATCGCATTTGCCTTTGCCTTTGCACGTTCTGTTTTGCAGGCATCAATCTGATCCTGATACTGGCTCAGTTCTCGGTCATACGTCGCAGCAATCTCTTCTTTTTTCTTTTTTAGTGCTATGGTGATTCCCTCTGCCACGCTCTTTTCCATGCTGCTGTAAGCCTTCTCACTCTGTTTTAGCTCTCCGGTCAGACGTGTCTTGTCCTTTTGCGCTTCATCAAGGTCTGCTAACAGCTGTTTTGCCTTGTTTACAATCTTAACAGACTCCGGATCTTGAATCGCGTCAAGTGTCACAGACTGATGAAACTCAGACTGGGATTCTGGCTGTGACGCCTCTTTTTTCGCTTCCTGAGAGATTTCTGGTGCATTTGGCTCAGATGGTTCTGATTCATGATCCGTCAGCGCTGTGATTTCACCCTCGGACTGCTCTGCCTGGTTTTCGGTTGCTTTGTCAGATTCCGGCTCAACCTGTTCTGCCTGATTTTCAATTGCCTCTGTAGCTTCAGGCTTAGCGGCCTCAAGCTGATTTTCGGTTGCCTTATCGTCTTCGGTCTCAACTTGCTCCGGCTGACTTTCGGCCGGCTCGACGGCTTGCGTCTCGTCTAACTCTGCCTGATTTGGGGTCGGCTCGACGGCTTGTGTCTCGTCTAACTCTGCCTGATTTGGGGTCGGCTCAACGGCTTGCGTCTCGTCTAGCTCTGCCAAATTTTTTGTTGGATCAGCGTTTTCTGGTTCGGTTTTTACTGCCTGTTGGTCAAGCAGCATTTCTACCTCTTCAGCTGTTTCCGGAGTATCCGGCTGCTTGTAATCGTCCATGTTTTACTCCTCCTAACAATGATTTACAAAAAGCATTCTGTCGTCCACACTTGCCTTTCAGAACGCTTTTTGTTATACTGACCACAAACGAAATTTTGTAATAAATTTTGTATTACTGTAGTATGGCCAGTTTTCAATCAATTTACAGTTTCTATAGTTTACTATATACTATTTTTCACTATAGCACAAGTTTTTTCTTTTTAGGAGGTTTTTATGTTTCGCATGTGGGGTAAAGTCTTCGCAGACAATCATCTTCTTAAGGATTTCGTCGTTGAAAATCCATCATCCGATCTAACTCGCACCAAAAAGGTATTCGCAGCACTTGAAACAATTGCACACGAATTTGACCTGGCAGTTCCGATCTGGCTGCCGTCCAATATCTCCGATTTTAAACGCCATGCCAAAACACGTTTTACACAGGACAGTTTTATCGAAACGATTGATTTCGACTATCTTGAAATCCAGATCATCGAAGAAGACTAAGATTACGACAAATACTGTGTAATGATATCATTGATCAGCTGTTCTTCCTTCTGGGACAGCTTTCTTGTCTGCTGCTTATGTACGGTTCGGTCCCCGGATTCGCCCCGGGCCGCCGCAATTTGTGCCAGACTCTCCTTTAACTCCTCGAGTTGCTTTTGATGGTCCTTTTCGGGTTCCTCCTTTCGGACAAGCTCTGGACGATTTACCCGCTTTTCACGTTCAGAGGCTGCACCATTTTCCTTCTGTGCAGCCTCCTTTTTCTGCATAAAAAGGTCATCGCGCATCGTTCCACGCGCTCTGGCTGCCGCACTGCTGCGAATTGCTTCCCGCTCAGGCTGCATCATTTCTTCCTGTTCCTCCTCGGTAATGCCATCCGGCATATCCCTTGCGCTTCGCACCACGAGCACATTTTCGAAATAGTGAACCAATGCGGTTTCAAGCTGCTCTCTATTTGAGCCATTTCCCATCAAACCTGACAGCACAATCATGCCCGCTGCCATTAAGCTTCCGCCGGCCAAATACATCACACAATTTTGAACACTTCCCTCATTTAGATACAAAACAAGTGACGAAATAGCTCCTATTAAAAATGCCACAGCAGCACTGTAGATGCTACAATTTTCCCAGTTTGTCAAACGAATTCCGGCCACGCGATACTGCTGCTGCATTTTATTTACAAAAGCTTCTGTATTTTTCATACCGCAATTCATTCGGTAAATGCTCTCGTACTTTGTTTTCATCTGTTGAAGCTGCTTATCCTTTGCCGTTGCAAGATTATCGGATTGTTGAATCAGACTTTTGTAGAAATGATTTGCTGCCAGTTTCGTGATCACCCCAATCGCGCAAACGGCTGCCATGACATACAGGATCATTCCCTGTTCCAGGTAATTTAACATACCATCGCCCCTTTCCGCCGAAAACTTTGAATTCATTTTCCGGTCTCCTGCTTCATACACTAGCATAGAATTTCAAGCTTGTTAAGTCAGAATCCATCGTATTTTTTTTACCTAATCTGCGATTTTGCGTTCTTATCTGCTTTGATTTTCTCTGACATTTGTTTTTCTCTGAAACTTTTTTAGAAATAGACATCACTGCCTGTTTATGCTATACTATATTCAAAGACGCTACCTTATCTTTCAGCGTGCGTCTTGAAAACTATTTTGAAATGATAAAGGAGGCTTTCTATGACAAGCTATATTCCAAAGGGTGTATGTTCCCGTCAGATTAATATTGAAGTTAATGGTGATACAATCGAATCCGTTCAGTTCGTAGGTGGCTGCAATGGAAATACTCAGGGTATCGCAGCTCTTGTTAAGGGTATGAAGGTGGATGATGCAATTTCCCGTCTGGAAGGAATCAACTGCAATGGCCGTGGAACTTCATGTCCAGATCAGCTGGCAAAGGCTTTAAAGTCCATCAAGGGTGAATAAAGAACCTTTCTAAAACAAATTTAAAAGGAGGCAGGCTGTTTTCGCCGAAGTCAGCAGTATTTTCAGCGAATATCTGCAGCTACTATTTAATAATTATGAAAAAAATATTGCTGACCGGCGGAGGCACTGCCGGCCATGTTACACCAAATATCGCACTGCTGCCAGATCTTAAAGCAGAAGGCTATGACATTCATTACATAGGTTCTTATAATGGAATGGAAAAAAAGCTGATTGAGGCACAAGGTATCCACTATGACGGCATTTCCACCGGAAAATTCCGCCGTTATTTAAGCGTCAAGAATCTCTCTGATCCATTCCGTGTGATCAAGGGCTTTCGGCAGGCAAAGAAATTGATTCGCGAATACAAGCCAGATGTTGTCTTCTCCAAGGGCGGCTTTGTTGCTGTTCCTGTCGTACTTGCAGCCGGACATTACCATGTCCCGGTTATCATCCACGAGTCGGATATGACACCTGGTCTTGCAAATAAGATCTGTATGAAGACTGCTTCTAAGATCTGCTGCAACTTCCCAGAAACAGTTAAGCTTCTTCCAGCAGACAAAGCTGTTCTTACCGGAACACCAATTCGCCGTGAGCTGTTAAACGGTTCAAGAGCGGCTGGATTTGCCTTCACTGGGCTTACCGATGATAAGCCAATCCTTTTAATGATGGGTGGCAGCACTGGTTCCCGCGCCGTCAATGCCGGACTTCGAAGTGCACTTGTGCAGCTGCTGAAAGAGTTTCATGTCATCCATCTGTGTGGAAAAGGAAACCTTGACAGCACATTGGCTCAGCCAGGCTACGTACAGTACGAGTATATCTCCGATGAATTAAAAGATTTGTTTGCAATCTCGGATATCGTGCTTTCTCGTGCCGGTGCCAATGCGATCTGTGAGCTTTTAGCGCTGAAAAAACCAAATATTCTTGTTCCACTTCCAGCAGAAGTGAGCCGCGGTGACCAGATTTTAAACGCCAATTCGTTTCAAAAGCAGGGCTTCTCATATGTGCTTGAAGAGAAGAAATTAAATGCCGATACTTTAATTGCAGCTGTTCATGAGGTTTACAATAACCGTGATTCCTACAAAAAGGCAATGGAATTAAGCAATCAGCGCAATGGTGTGGATATTATAATCAAACTAATCAAGGAATTGTCGTAAACTACTCGGCCATTGAATGGCCACAGATTTCCGCGTCAGATTCCTAATTGATACAAAACAACCTCAACCAGCCTACTTCCAATTGGCTGATTGTGACTTTATATTGATTTATAAGCAAAAGGCAGACTTCCCTTTTTTCGTGGAATCTGCCTTTTCTCTTTCGTAATCATCGTTTTATTGCTACTTTTATTTTTCAAGTGCTTCTCTTAGCTTTGCACCCTGCTTTTCGAGTTCTTCTTTCTTTGCCGGTTTCGGATCCCATAAAACCATCTCCTCGCCACCTGCATATCTTGGAATTACATGCATATGAAAATGCATAACGGTCTGTCCTGCTGCCTCTCCATTGTTCTGAACCAAGTTAAAACCAGCACAGCCAAGTCCTGTCTTCATAGCCTTTCCAATTTTTGCTGCAACCTTAAGAACGTTTGCTGCATATTCATCACTAATTTCCGTTACATCCTTAAAGTGAGCCTTTGGAAGAATCAGTGTATGTCCCGGTGCTGCCGGACCCAGATCGAGAATTGCACGAAACTGCTCATCCTCATAGACGGTCTCAGACGGAATCTCTCCTGCTGCTATTTTACAAAAAATACAATTTTCATCTACCATAATTAAACCTCTTTTCCGGCACATACAACTGCCTTTTTCTTTTGTATCCAGTATACTCATTTTAAAGACAAATTACAAGATCGTCAATCAGAAAGCCTCACAAAGTGTCGTTACTTTTTCCTTGCCGCTCATGACAAATCATGCTATAAATCTTATTGATATCTTATTTCTTAACGTCTTCACCGAAAGGTGTTTCATAAGCATTCGGAGGTGCTCTATGACTGATCAATCATTACAGGAGGCTGTTGCACTCGAGCTTTCTCTTTCTGAACATTTGGAACAGCTCTGCAAAAGCACGCCGCAGGCGTACCCGATTCTAAAACAGCTTGAGGATT
This sequence comes from Lachnospiraceae bacterium, assembly GCA_052273485.1. GTDB lineage: Bacteria > Bacillota > Clostridia > Lachnospirales > Lachnospiraceae > Anthropogastromicrobium. Next base: position 13,028 of record DAVZID010000020.1, on the reverse strand, counting down.
ATCACCAGTATTTTCTTGCAAATGCTTCACATGAACTTCAGACACTGCTTTCTTTATTATGCAGCAGCATTCAGGCAATCGAAGCTTCCCACCCAGAGGTGCGATGCTACCGCTACTGGCCTGAGCTTTCATCGGACTGCCGTTTGATGACAAAGCTACTTCGAGACCTCACAGACTACAGCATGTCTACTCAGCTAACAAAAAAGCGAAGTGATCTGTCGAGCCTCTTACGCCACGCCTACCTTTCCTGTCTTCCGCTCACCGAAGGAACTGCCAAAACACTAACCTATACCAGCCGCGTTTCCTGCGCCTATCTGCTTCTCGACTGTCCCAAAATGATGGAAGCTCTCTTAAATTTAATCGTAAATGCACTCGATGCGGTTTCTGATAATGGCCATGTTCAGATCCTTTTAACGAAGACAAACGATCAATTTTCGGTATCCATTGAAGATGATGGCTGTGGTATTCCAGCAAAACAATTGCTTACCATCTTTCATCCATTTGTTACGACGAAACCTGATGGAACCGGGCTTGGCCTCCCGGTTGCCAAACGAATCATTGAAGGCCATGGCGGTCATATCCGCGTAAGCTCTGCTCCCAGCAAGGGAACAACAGTTACCTTTTTGCTGCCTTGCGCCGTCTCATCCGTTGGAAAATAAGAATACCACACACAAATCCAATTACACCGCCTGCAATATGTGCACAGTTATTGACACCACTCTCAGCGAAACCGTGATACAGTGTAAAAAACATCATCAGAACTAACTGACGTAATGTAATACCTTCAAAATGGCCCTTTGACAGCAGAACAATACACAACAGCAATCCAGCAATGCCAAAAATTGCACCCGACGCGCCGGCTGTCGCCACTAGAAGTTCCCCCTGGTGCACATACCACCAGACCGATACGATATTTGCGCCAATTCCACTTAACAGATACACGGCTAAGAAATGCTTTTTTCCCAGACAACGCTCTGCTAACGAGCCAAGGTACAACAGAACAAGCATGTTATTAAACAAATGATCCCATCCGAAATGAAGAAATACACTTGTTGCCAAGCGCCACCATTCTGGCTTTTGAACAAACTCGCCGATTTGTAGCACCATCCAATCCATGAGCGCAGAATCTCTTCCGCCAATCTCACCGATTGCAACGATGCATTGAATTATACTATTGATAATTACCAGTATTAATGTCGCCTCTGGTATTCGATTTATAGAAATCCTGTTTCCCTTAAAACGATCCGTAATCTTTTCTTTTCGTGTTAAAATCGAATAAAGATCCCCAAACTCAGACGGCTGACCATCAAAAATCACCAGTTGGCCATCACCATCCACAAACCACCTCGGATAACTTCCCTCTAACAGCTGTTTTGAGGCCGAAAAATCATCCGAAAGAATGAGCGCTAAAAACTGACACATTTCAGGATTTTGCTCTCTGACCTTTTGAGCTGCATAATCCATTACCCGATCGATTCGCCACCGGTCAGATACTAGCTTACTAACATCATCAAACAAACACACCACATGCAGTTGTGTCTCTTTTTTTATCCATACACCGCAGGGAAAATCCGCTGCTGCAATGCTGTTATATCCGCCATGCTGCAGCTTCTTTTCCACAAATTCGCGCATCATCTTCTGATCCAAATTCATCACCTGCCTTTGTACATTTCTTTCTTAGCATCATGTAGTCTTCACGCCATGGTACTGTCAGTCAACTTTATCATTAGAAAAAATATTTGTCAACAAAAAAGCACTTCGACACGAATCCAAGCTAGAATGATCGCCGCTTCAATATTCCATATGCCACGCCCCCAGCGATCCCTGCGGCAACTACGATCAAAATGCCTGCAGCAATCAGTATATTTTCGCTTACTATTTCCAACTGTAAGAGCCGCCTTCCCACAGTAAACAACGCATATCCCAAAATTGCTATGACCAGCAAGGTGCAAACAATTGACCATATGAGCTCGCTTCCTTTTATTTGTTGCCGTGTCTGTAATCGCTTCTGCGATTCTCTCACTTGTGACTGAGATTTCTTTAATGTCCCTTCTGTTTGTGTCTTACAATCATTTGACTGCTCTTCTGATTGTGATTGTATTTGCAACTTTGTTTGAAATTTTAATTGTGTTTTTGCCTTCGATTGTGTTTCTGTTTTTAATTGTTCCTTATCCTCAAATTTTAATTCATCTTCCTCTGTAATTTTTCTGTCTTGATCAGCTGACTCAGCCCAATTCGATTTGACGGTATCTTCCACATTTTCTTCCAATTTGTTTTTAATACATCCCACAATAACACGTATTGATAGATTTTCTTTCAAACTCTCCTGAAACAGCCCATACGCCAACTCAAGACTCTTTCGGTCATCATAGTCGATATGATCGATTAAAAAACGACAAAGCACATTAACGGATTGGTACAACGGCATATGTGAATATGGGTAATAACAAAAGCGCACCCGTTCAAGGCTTTTTGACACAAAAATATACTGTGGTTCGAGTAAAATTCCCTCCCCATCAAGCAAATACCGTCCCACCTCCGAAACTGCACTGCAAAACTGTAAAAGAAGTGACACCATTTCATCGTAAGTAATTTTTCTGGCATCCAAAAATGAGGCAAGATCCTCTAACGATGTGATTTCATAGTTAAGCGTACTTTTTCCATTCATCTGCTGTATATGTACCGGCAAGAACCCTTCAATTCGATTGTGAATCAACATAGACAGCCGATAATCCGACACAATATCCTCACCTGCCTCAATCATCATATACTGGTAATCCAATCGTCTGCTATACGATACCTCCATTTGAGCCATTTTCTCACCTTCCTACCATATACTGCTTACTTTAATGCAAACTTTAAGGGGATCTCTTATCCACTTCCCGCCTGTTTGTCCGGATCTTTATCCCTGATAATTCCCCTTACCAAACGGATAAATTCCTCTTGCTTGGATTCTTGCACCTGCACACATCCCGTTATTTCTGATGGAACACCCCAAGTACGCATGATGGAAAAAAGAGGCAATCGAATCTGTGCTCTGTATGTAATCTGCACATGCCCTGCGCTGGAAGCAACAACAAACTCTGGCATATCACAAGAGAAAAGTTCTCCCGGCATACGTCTACTTGCATAGTTGGAAACCATTCCTGTATCCACCGTATTTTGCGCCAACCGCCACAAAAGCCCTTTCTTCTGAAGTGCTTCCCAATCAAAAAAGCCTTCTTCCATATCACTGTTTTCTGTCACAAAAAACATCGCCTTATGTGCTGCCTGTGAGCAAACCTCATCCAGTATCGTCTTATCATGAAGAAAAAATCCATAATACATACACAGAAAGATCGCCATAATTACCGTCATCATAATGAGACTTGCTTCTACGGTAAAACTTGCCGATGTCCATAAAATTGTTGGTTTTCTTTGATTGAACACAACATTTTTTATTCGCGCTAAAAGACTGGTTGAAACACCATTTAAATAGGTATCACCTGCAAAATCCAGTTTATGAAAATGGAAGCAAGAAGCCACGGCACAAATGGCATTTCGCTTCGTATCTGTATTGTTTCTAAGTTTCCCTCTGCCACACATATTTTCATTCCTTTTCTCTGCCTTTTTTGCCTTGCTGCACGAATCATCATGCAAATTAGCTGTCCAAAAAAGCATAACACACTGCCTCCAAATAAAATTTCCAGTCCAATTCTCGCGCCGCATATGCTCCCGATTAAAAATGCACTAAGCACATCCCCTATACCGATGCCATTACTTACATGCGACAAAATCCAAAGCAAGATTCCCGGAAACAGGCACATACTAATGCTAACAATTCCCCACTTTTCAAAACTATTCCAGACCAATGCTATGCCTGTGCATCCCACAAGCCAAACCGCCGATACTTTGAAAAATAAGAAATCCGTTGCCGCTGGAAACAAAAAGAGAAGAAACAATACACCTAAACGAAACTGTGTCATGGCGCATCCTCCTCTGCCTTCCCACAACGACTGCAACAGTGACGATCGCGAACCTCCGAGAGCCAAACAGACTGCACGTTTCTTCTAAGTGCAGAACAGTTCGGATCCGTATGGAATCGATTTCCACTTGACGTGATATACACCCAGAAGCCACTTCCGCCCTTTTCGCATCGATCGCATGCATAATATTTGCTGCCATCCTCACTTCGGTAATTCACCACCTCATTATGACGAATCTGCTGCACCGAAAGCTTCAAATAAGAACAATCCAAGCTTGTATGATACACACTTCCCGTCTCCGTTATGTATACAAGAACATCCTCTTTTGTCTCCTCTTCCTTGCCTCCGTCATCGCCAGACAAAGCTTTATTTCCACTCCACACACGCTGACACTCCCGCTGCGTGAGAAGAAGCGAGCCAAAATTTCCTGGCAGAAATGGGACTTTCATTCGATACGTCACCATAAGATCTAAATTTCCCTGTTCATCTGGAAAACGTGATCCTAATACCGTCAATCCATTCTGCCCACCTGTAATCCAAGATCGGTCAAGAAACTGTCCTCCGACGGAATTTAAAAGCTTTTGTTTTAAATAAACCGTTGTAATTCCACCCTGCACCAAAAGCATGGCAAGATCATCTGCATCATCTCCACCGACCTTTTCTGCACTATCGGAATTTTCGAGCAGATAATAATAACCACACGCTTTTGTAACTGCCTCCTTCATTCCACTCTGAATACGTGTCTGTACCTGCAAAGCCTCAAAAAATGACATCAGTGCCATGATCACACTAAGAAAGATTGGCAACACAATACTCGCCTCAATAGTTAAGGATGCTTTGCAGCGCAGGCAGTCGCTCCAAAAGCAATATGGCTGATACCTGGAATTTTTTTTGAATGCCTTTTTTTGAACGTCTGCCTGTCCCATCGTGTACCTCCTTTTTTTAATCTCTGCCTCTTCGCTTATCCAATTGCTTTAACACACAGTTCATAGTTTCATGAAATTTAACGCTCCGAAATTTCTCAGTATATGCCTCAATACATACGACTCTGGGAACAGGACAACTCGTATCCTTTGCCTGTAAAGCTGTAAAAAATCGGTGAAGCAGTCATTTTTGTCGAAACCTCAACTGCGCCGAGGCAGTCCGTCATTGAAAATTCTGAATTGGTCTCTCGCATCCGAAGCTGAATTACATCCATAGTATAATATCTTCGGTCGCTTCTTCCTTGTGTATACAAAAGAAGCCTCAAATAATCATCGTACATCAGCCCATCCTGCTCTTTTGCGGTTAAAAACAAATCTCCATCCAAAAAATCTGCAATCTGTGAAAGGGATAACGTCCAACTCTCTGCATTCTTGATTATCGGAATACGACCGCCGCTCAACAATGTACGCACATCTACAATTGCTTCCGCAAAAGACCATCCTGCCAACATGGCAAACTGGGTCAATTTTACAGCCGGGTATATGCCTGTCCATCCAACAAGCGCAGTCGCCGCAGCCTGTGCTTGTGAAGACAATGCAGAATCCTTAAGCGCCGAAAATAAGTTTAACCCTTCCCGCATTAAAAGCAGTGCGTTTACGGTTGACTTTACGTTTTCCTTATCACTTGTCTTGCCATTTAGCACATATTCTAGCTCATATGCCATGCCCTTTGTCTTCTCACCACTCGTAAAACAGCGACAATGTTCCAAAAGATACTCTGTAAATAAAAAGCTTTCCTCCATTTCACTGATCGCCGAATGGTACCATGTAAAATTTACAGTTCTCCATTTCGATGGAAGATCTGTTGATGTTACCGCATAACCAGATGCCGCCTGGTCAAATGGCAGCACAAAATTCAACCATCCATCTCTTTTGAGTTTTTCAATTTTATCTAGCCAGCTTTCCTCTAGTACATCCTCATACTGTTCCTTCTCTTCCTCTGTCTTTTTTGCAAGCTGTTCCTTCACGCTTTCCTGTTCCTGATCCTGTCCCTGTTGTGCCTCTGTCTTTGCATCCTCGCCTTTTTTGAGATCCTCCAACTGTTCCTGCACCTTTTCAACTGCAATGCCAAGCGTGCGATATTTCATAAATTCCAACACACTGCGAGCAAATAGTTCACCCTCATTTTCAATGACTGACACTGTATTTTCAATTTCAACAGAAACATTCTTTCCTTTATATAGATTTCCAGATAAAAATAAATGATCTGGTTTCGAATCCAAATTCATCGTCAGGTAGCTCTCTACAACATCCTTTGGCTCTCTATTATCCTTTAAATTCGCTTCATTCAAAAGCAGCAGATCAAATTCATCAAGCAGGTCACGATCATACATCGAAAACAACGAATCCATTGCCGAATCCGTAGCTGACGTTAAGCGCTGGCGCAGGCCAACTATCCTCGCATGCTCCGTCATTGCCATAATAAACCCGATAAACAAAATCGTGAGCAGCGACAAAAATATCGTTATGCTGGCTTTTTTCATTTTGAATTTTTCCGGCTTTGGTATTCTCGTTTTCGATGCTTTCATTCCATCATTTCTCATCCATATAGTTCATTTACCGTACTGTTTACATGACTGAAGATTCCAGTTACAATGGAGATAAGCTGTTCTCGGAAAATAACAACAATCGCCAGCAATACTACAAGCACTAAGATAACCTCAACGGTTGTCACTCCCTGTGTGTCATTTTGAAATTTTTTCACACTTCCTACAACATTAGCCATAATTTCTCTCATTCTGCCACCTATGATACGATTCGAACCTACACGTTTTTTTCTTTGTTTCATACAAAACGCCTCCCTTCTCACAAACTACGAGTCACTACATATTCATAAATGCCGGTATCATCAGTATCGCCATAACCAGTCCCAACAGAAGAAACATAGGAAACAACATTTTTGTTTCCATGCGCTCTCCCTCCTGAAGTGCCTGATTTTTCCTCTGGTCTAGTGCCTGTGTCAATTCTCGATCAAGCATTTGCTCGAGTCCGGATATTCCCTGTCGTATGTTCTGCTCAAGACTATTTCCCAGCCTTAAGTAACAATGTTCTCTGCACCTCCTTCCAAATGCCCCATATGCCGCAGCTTCACTTTCTCCTGCTTCTATCTGGTTTCGGGTAACAAGCATCTCTTCAAACAGATACCGCTTGTAACCCGCGCATTTGCTCTGTGTCGTCTCATACTCCGTAGTCAATCTGCTCCATGCTGTACGCACATTTAATCCACACTGAATCATCAGCCCCAGTTCAAAAACAAAATTGGGGTAGTCCGATATAAGCTGTTGGTTTCTCTTTTCATATGCTTCCTTTTGTTTTTGTCTGCCAATCTCATATAACACAAACGGCAAAAGAAGAAGTACTATTGGGAAACTGCGTATTGGCTGTGCATCCACGATTTTGTAAGTCAGACGTTTTCCTTCTACACTTGTTGGAAGCGTTACTGTCGTCTTTGTTTTTGTATTCTCATTCTCATCTTTTAGCTGTTTTGTCAACAACATAAGATAATACTGGGCATCTTTTGGCGAAGGCATCAAGCGCACATCAAGCGTATAATATTGTTCATACATAGAATAGGACAGCTTCACCTGCAACTGTGCAATGCAACCTTCCTTTGGAATCTCAGATTTCTGGATTTGAATCTCACCAAAATCATCAATCAGCTCTGGCGTTAAGCTTTTCCATACAACACGTATCCCATAAATCGTAGACGATACGAGTGAAAGATTATTCTGCACATTTTCCAACGATTCATTTTCTCCTAAAATCTGCTCCTTAAGTGCATCAAACGCATCATCAAATACCGATAACATTCCCTGTGTTTCCGGCTCTTTCCCATCTATTGTAACTTGAATCGTCTGTGTTCCTTCCTCTAAGCCCTCAACCGTCAAGCTGTAATCCTTTGTCTGTCCAAATTCCGGGCGTTCAAGCTGTGTTTGCTCAGTCTGCACATCTGGCAAAAGGGACACAGCGATTCCTATTATACTTGCGCCAAATAGACAAATCCAAAAGATGGTCATCTGTCTTGCACCCTGAAGCCTCATTTTTCCCTGCGCGTCTTCCCGGACATACAGAGCCTTAGCCCACTCCGATTCTTCCTCTCGTTTAGACGGCTGACTTTTTGAAAGAACATCATAAATCCAAAGCCCCATCGGAAGAAGAAATCGTAACGGTATTTTTTGTTGCCTCTTCTCTTCTGTATCCATAAACCTGTCCACAAAATCTGTTTCATAACCTCTTTTCCAGACCGCAATGAAAATCAGTGCCGCTAACAGGCCGATAAAAAATACAAGCATGAAGACCTCCTGTTTCTTTTTTATTCTAATTTCGTTATCCTTGCAGAAAGCACATAGGCTGCAATATAAATTGCAAGGCATACAGTCATAATCAACTTTCCCGTCATTGTCCCATACATTACCTCAAGCAGCTGCGGCGATGTGACAGACATATACAAAAGGATTCCTGCCGGCATCAAGTTCATAATCTTCTGTTCGAACTTTTTGCCCGCAAGCATCGTTTCAATTTGCTCCTGTGTCTGCACCTTTCGAACCAGCTGTGCTGTAATTTTTTGTAAAATAAATGGCATCGATGCGCCACTTCTCTTTGCCAGAGCAAATGCTTTGGCAAACTCTTTTATTTCTTCCAATTCACACGATTCGGCAAATTCGGTCCATACACGCTCCGATGGCTCTCCAAGACTCATCTTAGCAAGCATTCTGTGTAAAACACATACCAGATACGCATTTTCTCCTTCCATCGCAGCAAGCTGATCGGCTGCCTCTGCCATCGCATTCTCTGCAGAATGTCCTGTTCGAAGTGCACCAGACAACAATTGAATCAATTCTTGAAACTCCCGCCTTACCTGCCGAAGCTGTTTTTCGTAAAGTGCCTTTTTCTGCCAACGAAAGAAAACCGATAAAAATGGAATCAAACTGATACTTCCCACAAGAAAATTATGATAAAAAATATAAGTGAGTCCATACCAGCCTGCTGTCCCTAACGCACCATACAAAAGTTTTTCTTTCATACCAAAACCATCAGGAAGGGGATACAAGCCCTGCTGCTCTAAGCTTTTCCTTCTTTTTAAGCGAGCTGACCGCCTCAAGCGCTCCTGTGATCTTTCCATCTACAACCCCCGTTTCCCGAAACTGATACAAAGCCGACAACGTTACATTGCCCCGATCATCAAGTCCTGTTACCTCCTGAATCGAAAGCACTTTTCGCGAACGATCCCGCAAACGCCCCAGATGAATAATAATATCAATTGCGGAGGCAATCTGGCCTCGTATCGCAGCCAATGGAAGCTCTACGCCCATCAGCACCATCGTCTCAAGACGCGTAATCATATCCTGTGCACTGTTTGCATGACCTGTCGAAAGAGACCCGTCATGTCCTGTATTCATCGCCTGCAGCATGTCGAGTGCCTCAGCGCCTCGAACCTCTCCGACAACAATCCGATCCGGGCGAATACGCAAGCTGTTTCGAATCAAATCTCGAATTGTTACCTCGTATTTTCCCTCCTGACTGGCATTTCTTGCTTCCAGGCGAACTAGATTTTGAATGTGATATAAGCGAAGCTCCGCCGAATCCTCGATCGTAACAACGCGCTCCTGCTCTGGAATATACTGTGCTAACGCGCCCAAAAATGTTGTCTTTCCAGATCCCGTTCCTCCTGAAATAAAGATATTGTAACGTGCTTGCACCAACTTAGCAAGAAACTGCGCTACCTCTTCAGATAATGCTCCCCATTTTAACAGCTGATTCATATCCGGCGGATGCTTTGCAAACCGCCGGATTGTGAGAATCGGACCGTTGAGCGCAATGGGAGGAAGAATAATATTTACTCGCGATCCGTCCTCTAAGCGGGCATCCGCCATGGGATTGGCTTCATTTACCCGGCGGTTTACCTTCGCTACAATCTGCTGAATGACATCTTCTAACTTTTCTTGTGAAGAAAACGCTTTTGCAAAATGCATCAATTCTCCGTGTTTTTCAACATAGATCTGATCATATCCATTTACCATAATCTCCGTCACCTCCGGATCATCCAATGCCTCACTCAACACATCCAGTCGCCGGAAGGAATCATATAATGCCTGCCGAAACTGCATCCGCACTCGCACTGAAAACTGTTTGCGGTATTCCTGCATCATCAGCACGTCATCAATACTCGCATACAACTCCTCATCTGTCAGCTCTTTCGTCATGTCAAGTCGTTCAACTACCAAACTGCGCAGTGTTCCTAAAAGAGCCTGCTTTTGTTTTCCTTCCTGCTCATCCTGCCTCTCCATATTTTTCCTACCTTTGTCTGTCATTCACTCGTCTACTGTTTTCTACTATCTTCCACTCTTTGCTACCATTCACTTGGCATTCGACTGCGCACATAATCTCCAGCTTCTCCCCATAAGGCATACTCCAATCGCTCCCTCATGGTTCCGTTCTGGGCACAATGCGGTAACTCTATGAACTCCATTCTCTGCTGAATTTCTTCTCTACCATTTTGTTCCAACCATTTTTCAAAGCGTCGTCGTTGTTCCCTTGCAAATCGATCCGAAAGAATTGGAATATAGAGACGAGCGCACAACGGAAATAATACATCGGCAAGCCATAGTCTTGTCCCTATATCAAGCACAATCGCTGCATATTCCGTTTCCCGCGCAATCTCTTGAACCAATGTTTCCCATTCTTTTGCCTGTATTGCACATAAATCCTCTGGACAATTCATCCCCGTAAGCATATCAATTCCATGCCAGTGTGACACAAGAACGGGCAGTTTTTCTCTCAGTCCATGTCGCTGGCAATAAAAATATGCATCTGAAAGCGTTCCCTTTTCTCGATGTTCCTCTTCCTTTTTCCTCTCTTTTTGTTTCTCTCTTTGTTTTTCTTCGAATATTCTTCCCTTTTCTTCTCTTTCTTGTTCTGTATTTTTCCATTCATCCAGCTTGGCCTCATCTTCGTCCCAAAAGGGCAATTCATCAAAGCTCATATATAAAACAGATCGCCTGCGCGACAAGGTTTCCCCTAGTAACAAGGCAAACGTTGTCTTTCCACATCGCCCGATTGGCGAATATATACCGTAGATTGGACATGCTTCCTGTAGCACGGGACTCTCCCGCTGTTCTTTGCTTGTAATATGTTGCACTAGCTGATTTAAAATCTGATCTGTGGGCTGATATTTGTATATATAATCGCCCATTTGCCTTTGTGCCTGCTCCTTGTGCCCTGTTAGATAAACGACTTCATCCGCTTTCTCGCGCACTTCACCATAATTCTCCAGACTACTTTCCTCAGAAAGAAGAAGCAGCTGCGGTGTATGCCCTTCAAGATAAGCCGAAAGCTTATCAGCCTGTGAAAATACTTGCATTTCAAATGGTACGCTTTCCCGGCGATTTACATATTCTGCGAGATTTTTTCCATATGCTTCTTCCTGTTCATACATTGCCACTATCTTTTTCATCGTCCTGCCTCTCCTTTCCTCATCTTCGCTGGCAAATATCTACCAGCAAATTATCACCGATGACCGTCACGTATTTATCAATGATTTATCAATGGCTACGGATCTTTGCTTCGGTGATGAGCACATTTTAGCAGATTGTGAGGTAAAGTCAATATTTTTTCTATTTATTTAAGAATAACAGTTCTTATTGTGTGGATAATACATATTGTGTGAGCTGTATATACTTACTATTTTGTCAAAATAAAAAGCCTTCCCCTTTGCAAATTGCTTAAAGGAAAGACTTTTTATTTCTATACTTATATACTTAATTTGTATGTTTCCCTATTTTCACTGTATTCACGAAATATCGCGTCTGCTGCAATCTTATATTCTCTCACTGAATTGGATTTCTTGATTTGCTTTAATCGTTTGGATGATGCCTGCAAACCACTTCCCAGATAAACCCACAACTCTTTCATCTTAAATAATACATTCCGATCGCCAGACATTTCTTCACAATACCCTTCCAAAATAGTATCATGAAATTTCTTTATCCGCTCACCTAATAGGACATTCGTGTCCACGGCTCCACTGACTCCATTTACAATGTCTTCCGCAAGCGATGGATTCATGAGAAGTCCTCGTCCTAACATGATTTCCGTAGTCTTATTCCCAAAATTCCCCTTAATTTCTTTCCACTTATCCACCGAATGAATGTCTCCATTGTAGCAAATTGGGGATAAACTGTGTGTTTCTGCATACTGATAGCAGCTTATATGGGGATAACCCTTGTAAAAATCTTTTAACAGACGCGGATGAATAATCAGCAACTCTACCGGAAACTGATTAAATATCGAAAGAAGCTGCGGCCACTCCTCCTCAGAGGAAATGCCAATTCTTGTTTTTATGGAAATTTTCATATTGGTTTTTGAGTAAATTTCATCAAGAAATTGCTTTAATTCCTCTGGATATGCCAAAAAACCGGCTCCGCGCCCCTTTGCCGTAACCGTTCCGGACGGACAGCCAAGATTTAGATTCACCTCTCGATACCCATACTCATGCAGCTGTTTTTCGATCTCAAGAAAATCCTCCGCACGATTCGTCAAAATTTGCGGAATCACATGCATGCCCTCATTATGCTCTGGCATAACGTCATGGCGTTCACGGCTTCCAAGCTTTTTATTGGAAATAAAAGGTGTATAATATGCATCAAGCGGTGCAAAATATGCATGATGTGCTCTGCGATATACATAGCCCGTCAGCCCTTCCATCGGTGCCATTGAAATTCGGTATTGCATGAATGTTTCCTCCTTATCTTCCTCAGAACTCAGTTCACGGGACGCCCATTCACAAAACCGCACGTTCCGTGCGCCGTTGCTTTGCAACTTTGTTTTGGAATACAAAAAAAGCTACCGCCCTCAGGCGATAGCTAAGCAAATAGCGGAAGGGAGATTCGAACTCTCGACACCACGGGTATGAACCGTGTGCTCTAGCCAGCTGAGCTATTCCGCCATATTAGAAAAAGAAGATAAACTGCGGTTCAAGCTTTCATCTTCTTTGATCGCATGTACCTTCAAAACTGCACACAAACATTTCATCTCAAACCTAATTACCTTCCTACCCTGACCTTTTGGTCAAGCCCTCGAC
>DAVZID010000019.1:0-48383 GCA_052273485.1 Lachnospiraceae bacterium | reverse complement strand
CCTTTGGCGATGGTAGCTTTACCATTCTTGGACCGACACAGATTCGAGATGATTCCAACAACAATTCCGTGGTGATTCGTCTTGATTATGGTGATACCTCGTTCCTTTTTACCGGTGATGCCGAAGCCAAGGAAGAAAAAGATATGATCGCGGCAAATGAAGATCTTGACTGCGATGTGCTGTCGGTTGGTCATCATGGTTCTGCAAGCTCCACCAGCTGGGATTTTTTAGAGGCAGTTCTTCCAGAATACGCAGTCATTTCTTGCGGTGTGAACAATTCCTATGGTCATCCAGACCCGGATACAGTCGAAAAGTTAGAATCAGTCGAGGCACAGATTTTCAGAACCGATCTTCAGGGAAACATCATTGCTGTGTCTGATGGAGAGACGATCACATGGAACAATGCACCAAGTAATGGTGAAGTGCTGTATGCATCCGATTTTGTATCCGTAAAGGGAGAGCCAAACGATACAAGCAGCACCGTTGGAGAGCTTGGACCAGGCAATCAGATTCAGGTATTAAATCGTGATGACGATGGCTGGGCAACAATTGTATTTAATGGCGCGACTACGTATATTCCGTCCGCTTATTTGAGTGACATTGATCCGCAGACGATGACACAGGCGGCACCAACACAAACAGCAGCGCAGCCGCAGGCACCATACACGCAGCCGCAGACCGAAGCCCCGACACAAGTTCCACAGACCGAAGTCCCGACGCAGCCAGTCGGCAATATGGTATGGCTGTCTGCAACTGGTTCTAAATATCATAGCCGAAACAATTGCGGAAACATGAACCCGGCAAATGCACGTCAGGTAACGGAGTCCGATGCAATCAATCAGGGGTATGAGAAATGCAAAAAGTGTTGGTAATGATGCAAACGACGATAAAGAATGCAATAAAGAAAGAACCTGTGCTGTCAATTGCAGTTATTTTGGCCGTCATCTCCATGTTCTTTGTACATCCAGATCGTGCGTATGCATCCTATATTGATTTTCGTACGCTTGCCATTTTATTTTGTCTGATGGTGATTGTGGCAGGAATGAGAGAGATTGGTGTATTCGATTGTATTGCACAGAGCCTATTAAAAAGAGTAAAAAGCATTTCTGGTATTGTCACAATTTTGGTGCTTCTTTGTTTTTTTCTTTCGATGGTTATCACGAATGATGTATCGCTAATTACATTTGTTCCATTTGCCATTTTAATCTTAAATAAATTTTCAGATGAGGTTCGCAGCCGTTGGCTGATTCCTTGCGTAGTCATGCAGACAGCTGCGGCTAATCTGGGCAGTATGATGACACCGATCGGAAACCCTCAAAATTTGTATTTATATGGAAAGGCGCAGTTAAGCGTGACAGCATTTTTTAGACTGATGCTTCCGTATACAGCGTTGTCACTTGTCCTTTTACTTGTATGGATTGAAATTCATGCAAGAAAGAAAGCAACGCGTATAAATAGCGCAACTCGAAAGTCACAGGAAACCGTTATAGTTGAGACGCAAGATAAAAAAATTTCAAATAAGCGTCGATTAGCAGTGTATTTGCTCTTATTTTTCTTGAGTCTTCTTGCAGTAGGGCACATTCTTTCAATATGGATTGTGATGCTTTGCGTAGTAGCTTGGGCAGTGGCTTGTGACCGTAGCTTACTGCGTAATGCAGACTATGCACTTCTTGGAACGTTTGTTGCACTGTTTGTTTTTATCGGAAATCTTGGTCGAATTCCACAGTTTTGCAGCTTCCTTCAAAATCTGATTCAGACAAGGGAAGTGATCATTGCGGTTTGTGCAAGTCAGGTGATGAGCAATGTTCCAGCAGCTATTTTATTATCTGGCTTTACGGATCAGTATCAGGCACTGATTATTGGAACAAATCTAGGTGGGCTAGGAACAATGATTGCGTCTATGGCAAGCTTGATTAGTTTTAAGTATATATCACGCGAGGATGCCTCGCTTCGTGGTCGTTATTTTGCATGGTTTACGGGAGCAAATGTGATTCTTCTTGTGATTTTGCTACTTGCTGCAAAATTACTTGGGCAGTTATAATAGTTTCGTTATCAAAAACGATCTTAGACTTGAATTATCAAATCTAAGATCGCTTTTCTTTTGAACATTTTTTTGAATTTCTAGTTAAGAATTTGAATTGTCTTTTTGAAGTGCTGCTTCCATCTTTTCAATATGCTGCTTTAACAAATACAGCGTATCCTCTTTTGAGTAGACAAGACCGCTTTCTGGCAGTGAGTGAAAGAAATCAAGGAACAGACTGCGAATGGATTCTTCTGTAATATGAATATTGCAGCAGTAAGAACCAAAGACAAATTTTAATGTCGTATAAATGTGCAAACCAGTCTGAGGGTTGATGTAGATCGAAAGATAATCTGGTAAATGTAGCTGTGTTGGACGAGCAATCAGTCCAAGTACAGTGCCAGTCTCAATCTCCTGATACAGCTTTTTTAAGAAGTCACAGATATCTGACTGGTCAAGATATGGAATCAGTTCCTTTGGCGAGTCATCACAAGTACGGCTTTCAATCAGGTTCTGCAAGCCCTCCTCTGTAAAAATGGTATAGTAGTTGCTTTCAACCTGACGCAGGAAGGAATAGTGTTGGTCGATTAGTGACAAATATGGCTCAAGTGGAAGCTGGGAGCGATCCAAATATTTCTCAACGATATTGTGCGATATGTAGCGACCGATACATGGCTGCGGCATAATTATATGCAAAGAATCAGGTGCGGCAACAGAAATATATTCATTTAGCACTTCTGTCATGTCTGAACTGCACTGGGTTAACGGCTCGCACTGGAGCAGAAGATTTTTGAAAAAATTGCGGTAATACGAAAGCAGATCTTCTGAATCCAGAATTTGTGCAGTGGACAAGTCCTCTGAAAACAAAATCAGATAGTGGGGTGCAATAATATAGTAGCCCATTGGTGCCAGTGATACTGCTTTCGGTGTCTCATGAAAATAGTAAGGTTTGTACTGACCACGGGAGGCAAGACACAATGGGATAACAGCACGCAGTAATTCCAGATTTTTTGCAGCAGCGTTTGGACTTGTTTCAAAGCAAAGCAGTTCATTTACTGTAAAATTGCGATTGTCAAGCCAGAATTCCATAAAGTCGATAGTTAAATTTAAGCTTGTCGGAAGAAAAAGGTTAAACTCGGAATTTTCAGTATGAGAAATCTCATAGATCAAGACTGAGCGGATAGCGCTTCGGACGGCAAATTCACCTTTGATCAGACGCTCCGAGATATTCAGTGAAGAAACTTCTGGCGGCGTAGCCATGGAAAAATCAACAGATGCCAAATTGTTTAAGAGACGGCATACAGCCTGACGATTGTTGTAAGTTTCCTCACCTTGAAGTAGAATATCGTATAGTTGAAAAAATTCTTTTCTGGCATCCACGGAAAGGTTGAAATGGCGTGCCAGTGCCTGAATGGTTTTATAAGAAAGGATGCGCTCATCAGACAGCGCTTTATGAATAGAAGTGCGCTCTGCTCCGATGTTGCGTGCAAGTGAGGAGATGGATTCCCCACTGTCATTGATTAATTTTTTTAGATAGTTGCTGAATTTCGACACAAAAATTCCCTCCTTCATTTTCCTAAAGTTTATTTTATCACAAAATTAAACAATGTGGTGTGACAAAAAGCGGTAAAAGTGTGCGCAAAAATACGCCACAACCGAGCACACTTTTTAGCACAGCTTGTTCTTTGAGAGAAAATTTTGTATACTGAAAATGATAATAAGGAAAAAGTAAGAAATGAGAGGCAAAAAATTGGAGAGAACACAACTGATGCTGTCGGTACGTCAGACAGTAAAGCAACTCGACTGCAATGAGATTTGCTTCATGGAAAGTCGTGGGCATAATGTGTATATTTACACGAAAAGTGGGGAAATTCGTGTGTACCAAAAATTGGCAGATCTGGCGTATGGCTTGCCGGAATATTTCCATCAGTGCCATAAAAGTTATATCGTAAATCTGAAAGAGGTTGCTCGCTTCGAGCGGACGCAGCTTCGTATGACAGATGGAAGAATCATTCCGGTCAGTCGTACACATCAGGCAAAGACAAAGGAGATCTGTGACGAGTATCTGAACAAATAGGCAGTTATCGATCGTGCTTTAAGAGTTCAACGATATCTTTGTATCGTCCGATCACCGCTTTATAATTTTCTCGCTTGTGCGGAAATGTACAATTTGTGCAGTCTTTGATGCCGCTTGGAAGGTAACGAAACTGACCGCCGCATTTTTTGCCGAGTGCATACAGCGGGCAGTAGCAGAAAAGACAGTTGAAATTATCAGGATCCGCATCTTTATGGCAAGGAAAATATTCGCATTCGCGGTTGCTGAAAAATTGATAATGAGTGGTTTTTGGTCGTTCCATATGAATCCTTTCAGGTCATGTAAAATAGCATGACCAATTTTTATTTCTTTTATTGTACTCTTATTTCCACTCGGTATCAAGCCAATTGCGGATAACAATTGCGGGAAACGCTTGAACAATCTTTCAGGTCATGGTAAGATGAAGCAGGAACAAAAAGAAGAAAGAATAGTAAGCAAACAACGACAAAGAAAAGCAAAGAGAGGCAGAAAAATTATGGTAACAGAAAAAGAAATCGCCAGAATCAATGAGCTGGCAAAAAAGCAGAAGGAAGGCACATTAACGGAGGCTGAGAAGGAGGAGCAGCAGGCACTTCGTCAGGAATATCTTCGTGCGATTCGTGAGAATATGAGAAGTTCTCTCGACCAGATGAAGATTCAGAATCCAGACGGCACTATCACAAATGTAAAAGATCGTCGTAAGGACTGGTTAAATAAAATAAAAGAGTAATTGGAAACGATAAGAAAATATTCCATTAAAAAGGAAGGATAATTCCTTTTTTTGCAGCAGAGAAACGTGATATACTAACAGCAAAATGATAGTGTTTGCTGTCAGTATTTATTTTATAGAAGGGTATGGTAACGATTATGAATTACAGAAAATTCGGCAACACAGGGGAAAACATTTCTGCGCTTGGTTTTGGATGCATGCGTTTTCCAGAGTTTGAAAAAGATGGAAAGATGTATGTGGATCAGGACAAGGTAGATGAGATGGTGGCAGAGGCATACCGTCAGGGTGTCAACTATTTTGATACAGCACCAAAGTACTGCAATGGGAACAGTGAAGAGGCGGTCGGAAAGGCTGTAAAGAACTTCCGCGACAAGATTTTGATTTCAACTAAGATTCCGCTAGATGTCTGTAAGAAGCCGGGCGATTATCGACGTGCACTTGAGCGCAGTCTGGATAAGCTCGGAACCGATCATATCGATTTTTACCATTTCTGGGGAATTAACCGCAAGGAATTTGATGGAACAATCATGGCACAGGATCTGTTAGCAGATGCGGCAAAGGCAAAGGAGGAAGGCTTAATTCGCCATATTTCCTTCTCCTTCCATGATGACCCGTCCGCAATCAAGTACATCATCGATCGCTCTGAGGAGCGTGGCATTCCGATGGAGAGTATGCTTGTTCAGTACAATTTGCTCGACCGAAGTAACGAGGAGATGCTTCATTATGCATCATCCAAAGGTCTTGGAACCGTAGCCATGGGACCGGTAGGCGGCGGAAGACTGGCAGCACCGACTGAGTTGTACGCGAAACTGACCGGAAAGAAGTCGATTGCAACGTATGAGCTGGCATTTAAATTTGTTTTGGGAAATCCAGACTTAAACTGTGCGCTATCTGGTATGCAGACACTTGATATGGTAAAACAGAATGCAGCACTTGCATCCGACAGTATGGGATTTTCAAAGGAGGAGTGGCAGCAGCTCGGCGAGGCGATGGAGCAGTTAAAGAAGTTTAGTGAACTGTATTGCACTGGCTGCAAGTACTGTCAGCCATGTCCAGCAGGAATTGAGATCCCAAAGATCTTCAATATGTTTACCTATTATAATGTATATGGACTGAAGGATCATGCAAAGAAGATGTATGACAAGTATGTAACAGATGGCGGCAAGCTGATTGCAGACTGCAAAAACTGCGGCTTCTGTGAGCGTCACTGCCCGCAGCATTTGCAGATTCGCGCTGAGCTTGAGCGTGTAGAAAAGCTGTTTCGTTAAAAGTAAGAGGGCTGTAGAGATGCTTTCGTACATGAGAGCATAAAAAAACAGGCAGATCGAAGAAAAATCTGCCTGTTTTTTGATTTTTAAATTTACTTTTGTGGCGTCTCATTGTCGGACGTCTGTATGGATTCTTTCTTTTTAAACTTTGGAAGCTTGGCATTTACAAAGATGCGGGCGAGAAGAAGCGCTACAAGATCCATGACTGCTTGGATAATAAGGAAAATACCGGAGAAGGTCCAACTAGATTTCATACTGGAGAAGCGATTGGCAATGATTAGCAAGGCAAAAAGAATCGTTGTCGCAGCAATAATCGCACCCAAAAACCAACGTGTTTGCTTTTGACGAAGCAAATCAAAGCACCACTGAACCTTATAAAATCCACAAATAAGAAGAATAACACCATAAATAAGCAAAAGAATCTTAAAGGAATGACCAAACCAATCGGAGAAAATAATACAGAAAAGGCCAGTTGAAACACTGATAAGTCCTTTCATCAGGTAGAGCTGCGAGATTGCCTGATCAAGCGGTTTTATCCAGTAAAAGATGATTTGGACAATACCAAAGATAAGGCAGACAGCACCAAAAGCAATCGTGATGCCAACTGCAAAGCTTTCTGGCCCAACTAGCAGTAAAATTCCAAGAATAAGCTCGCCCAGGCTTATCAGCAGATTGACGGAATTTTCTTTTAAAAATTTCATAAAAACCTCTTTTCTCTGTACCTTTCGCAAGTTGTGGTGGCACAGTGACCTATTTTTCTTATGAAACATAGATATGCGTAGCTTGATTATAGTGGATAAAGAGGAAAAAAACAACCATTTTCCATAAAATGGGTTGCATTTTTGAAACACGGAGAGTATAATTTATTTCTAGTGTAGACATAAGTTACACGTGTAGATATTGCTTATGCCTGATAAAAGCATAGCAGCAGATTTCTGCACATCATGGAAATAAATATGCCAAGATGGGAGGATCATACATATGGCAGCAAGAGCAAAGAAAGAAACTGCAGCAGTTGCAGAGACAAAGGAAACCGTAAAGAAAACGACCGTAAAGAAGACCAGAGAAGTTTATCTTCAGTGGTATGGCAAGGAAGTTACCATTAGCAGCATCACCGCACGCATCGAGGAGATGTGGAAGAAGGAAATGAAGAGAAAGATCTCTGAGCTGGTTGACTTAAAGGTATACGTAAAGCCAGAGGAAGGAAAGGCTCATTACGTAATCAATGGCGAGATCACTGGAAGCATTGACCTGTAATTTGCAACCATTTAGGAGTGAACCCTTATGCGAAAGCATAGGGGTTTTCTTGTTTTGCAGCGGAGTTACCCTGAAAATTGAGGCAATGAAAAATAGCCGTTAAATAGTTAACAATTTTAAAAAAATTTCTACAAAAATCCGGTAATGTGTGCTATACTATAAAAAAAGAAACAAAAGGATCCGTAGAGTGAGGTGAATGCATGATCAGTGAGGAAAAGATCCGCATGATGACACAGGCAGCGATGATGAAAAAAAGAGAAGAGCGCCGTGCAATTGAAATCTGCGGGTATCGAAAAAAGGACTATGTATCCTTTCAGATGATCAAGATCTGGATCAGCTACACAGTGGCCTATCTGCTGCTGACGTGTACAGGAATTGTTTGTACGGGAGGCGGTATGAAGGCAGTTTCGATTTCGGAGCGCACATTGCTTATGATTGCCTGTATCTGGATTATTGCTTATCTAGGCTTTTTGACGGCAGCACTCGTGATGGCGAGGCGCTGTTACAGCAGGCGTTATCGCACAGCGGCTGTTTTGGTGCGCGAGTATCGGCAACAGTTGATGGCACTTGAGGATTATTACACAGAAAGGAGCCAGGCGAATGACAGCTTTGCTGGAGCTTCGGCAAAAAATAAGTGAAGTTTACGGTCGGTATGAGGCATATGTGCGTATATGCACAAAGTGTTTGCTGGCTTTTCTAATATTTTATGTGATTCACCGTCAGCTTGTGAGCAGTATGCAGCTGCGTGACTGGTCGGAAATTGTGATTTTTACCTTAGTTGCAGCTGTCATTCCGATTGGAGGATTGTCTCCACTGATGGCAATTTTTGTGGTCATTCATATGGTAATGATTTCTGTTGAGGCAGGAGCAATCGCAGCAGCATTTTTTATATTTTTACTGTTGACCTATTTTATCTTTAAGCCGAAGCAGTCTGCATTGATTGCAGTGATGTGTCTGGCAGGAATGTTGAACCTAAGTGGTGCAGCGGCGATTCCAATTGGCCTTTTATATAGCCCAGTAGCAGTTATTCCAGCAGTAGCAGGTACCTTTGTATATGGCATGATTTTAACACTTCGCCAAAATAGCTCTGTGTTGGAGGCGACAGCGGTGCGTCTGACCTCGATGGAAAAGGCCGCGTATTTTGTGAGGGCAGTGTGGAGCAATGAACGTCTTTTGTTGCTAACGGCAGCACTTATCATTACAATTGTTGTCGTCTATCTGATTCGAAAGTTTCCATATTCGTATGCATGGGCGATCGCCATCGCGGCAGGAACTGCGTGCTATGTGTTGATGGTGCTAGTAGGCAATGTGGCATTTGGCGTGACGGTGAATCTATTGTATTTAAGTATTTCCATTATTGTTGGTATATTGATTGCTTGTGTGCTTCATATATTCTGTTTTCTTTTGGATGGACCACACACGGAGTTTTTAGAATACGAGGATGACGATTATGTATATTATGTCAGGGCGATTCCGAAATATTCTGTTGCCAGAACTGATAAGAAAGTAACTACAATAACAACACCAGGGGAAGCGGATCCAGGTGAGGATTTCTCGGAAGATGCGCGTGATCTGGATGATTACTTCCGCGAATAAGCAGGAGAAAGGGTAAAAGGATGGAAGCCATCAGAGAATTTTATGAAAATTATATACGTTGGTCAGCGGCTTCCATGACATGGAGCGATGTCCTGGAGATCGCAATTTTTGCGTATCTGATCTACCATATTATTTTATGGATTAAACAGAGCAAGGCGTGGATTTTGTTAAAGGGTGCAGCAGCAATTTTTGCCATGTATATTTTGGCGGTCGTGCTACAGTTAAACAATATTGTAATGGTGTTTAACCGAGTCGCACCATATGTTGCGACGGCACTTCTGGTAATTTTTCAACCAGAGATCCGCAGGGCATTGGAACAGCTTGGAACGAATCATTTATTTGAACTGTTCTCCATTTCGGGAACGAAGGATAAGGTCTTTGAAAATGAGGATGACACGATTGATGCGATTGTGCGGGCATCGTTTAGTATGGGACGTGCAAAGACAGGCGCATTGATTGTCATCGAGCAGAAATTTGTGCTGAACGAATATATTGCAACCGGAATTTTGTTGGATGCGCTAGTCAGTGCACCACTTCTGGTGCAGATCTTTGAGCACAACCTTCCGCTTCATGATGGTGCAGTCGTGATTCGAGGAAACCGTATCACGGCGGCCACCTGTTACTTGCCATTATCAGAGAATAAGACAATCAGCAAGGAGCTTGGAACTAGGCATCGTGCTGGGCTTGGCATCAGTGAAGTGACCGATGCGTTGACAGTCATTGTATCTGAGGAAACTGGACAGGTTTCATTGACAAAAGATGGACAGCTTTATCGAAACGTTGACAGCGATCAGCTTCGAGTGTTGTTAGGCGGCGGAAAAAAGGAAGACAGACCGGAAACACTGTGGGACAAATTGAAGAAAGGAAGGAAACGGCATGAAAAATAAAAGTCAGAAACGCTTTCTTACCAACATCCCGCTTCGGCTTCTTGGCATAGTGCTGGCGATCCTTCTATGGCTAGTGTTAAATAATACGCAGGATCCGGTTATCACGAGCAGCGTAACCGTTCCCATCACATATGAAGAGAGCGGATTAATCGAGAAAAATATGGTGGCAATTTCAAAGCCCACTTCGATTACGATTCCGGTAAAGTTGCACCGTAGTCGTCTGCGTTATCTTTCCTCCGATGACTTTGCGGTGACTGCAGATTTGACAGAGGTGATTGGTGATGTCAAGGAAGCTCCAGCGGCTAGCAAGGTCAGTATCGAGATTGTGAAGACATCGTCTGCCAATTATATTCAGAGTTGGGAGTATCCGCAATCGCAAGGATATGTCAGAGTAGTACTTGATACCCTAAAAACGGCTACCTACCTGGTTCAGTTTAATATTACCAAAGAATTGCCGGATGGTTATCAGGTTGGAACGCTTTCAAGTGATCCGTCACGTGTTACTGTGAGTGGACCGACAAGTGCGTTCTCAAATTTGGCATCCGTTAAGGCAAATGTAGATTTGAGTGCACTTTCAGATGGAAGCAGCGTGACAGCACCACTTGCGCTGTATGACGGCAACAATCGTGTTCTTACGGGAAGTGGTCTTACGATCAGTCAAAATAGCGTGGAAGTGACAGTTGGGTTAAACCAGACAAAAGAAATCAGTATTAGCATTGCGGGAAGCAGTGGAACACCTGCAGATGGTTACGTAGTCAGTAAGGTGGATTATACACCGAAACTGCTAACGATATCAGGTTCGAAGACGGCGCTTGCCAACATCTCAACAATTAGCATACCGAGTGAAGAGCTTGATATCACAGGTGCCAGTGGAAATCAGACGTTTGAGATCGCAATTGAGCCATATCTTCCAGAAGGAATTACGCTTTCAGAGGGACAAAGTGGCACGATTTCGGTAACGATTGAATTGGAGCAGCTTCAAACAAAGAGTTTTCAGGTGGATGCACAGCAGTTTCAGCTAATCAATACAAGAGAAGAGTATGAGTATGAGTTGATTGAGCCGACATTAACCGTAACCTTACAGGCGCTGCAGGCTGATTTGGATAATTTGGATCCAGAGACGCTTCAGGGAACGATCGATGTTGGAGGACTTGGGGCAGGTGAGTACATCAATGTCCCAGTTACGCTTGTGCTTGACAGCGCATACACACTGACGGAGGATGTGATCGCATCCGTGCGCATTATTGATACGACCACTAGCGTGGAAGCAGCAGAGAGCACAACGGCAACATCAGACAGTGCTGCTGCCACAGAATCGTCTGATGTTGCGACACAGGAAAGCTCCTTTGCACAGGAGTCTACGACACAAGAGGCCAGTTCAACATCTGAGACGACTGCGCAATAAATAAGCATGTACAAACGGGCAGCATTGTCTGCCTTGTTATACAAGGAAAGGAAGAGGAAGAAGTATGGTAAGTCAGAAGATCACAGTAAAAAACATGACGGGGTTTCATTTGAGACCAGCGGGGATTTTATGTAAGATTGCAATGAATTATAAGTCTAAGGTTCAGTTTCAGTTTAACAGTGTGACCGCGAATGCAAAGAGTGTACTCAGTGTACTCGGTGCTGGTGTGAAAAATGGGGATGAGATTGAGGTTGTTTGTGACGGTGTCGATGAAGAAGAGGCATTGAAGGCCGTGATTGCGGGAATTGAAAATGGTCTTGGCGAATAACATGGGGGGCAGAGGCAGGAAGGTGCTTCTGCCTTGTGCCATATATAGTGCTTTTGCCATAGTATCTGCAATGTTGGAGCAAAGCAGCTGTTTTGTGGCGGCAGGTTGCGTGCTTCTGATAGCGGCTGTGGTGATGAGTATGTATTTTTATCAGATGGATCAAAGTTTTGTTTCCTTTCGTTTTTTGCTCTCTTTGTTTTGGACAGTGGGAGAGGGATTCGCTGTTATGCAGCTAAGTTATTTGCAGTCCTCATGGACTGTTCAGACATGGCTTTCGTTTAGTGGGTTTTATGTATTGTTTTTGGTAGGCTATGGAATTATGGAAAGCAGACACAAAAAGCAAAGATCCAATTATAGTTATGAAGCATCCTCAAAAACCAAAAATAAAAAACAAGATAGAGAAGGCAAAGAGATGGCACTCGATCCAAAACAAGAAGCACGTTTTCAAGAAAGACTCTTCATCTGTATTCGCATTGTTTCTCTTGTTACCTTTGCAACCTTCATTGCAGAGGCGTGTATTCTTGGGTATATTCCTCTTTTTTCGAGTGCAACACATGCGTATGATCACTTCCATATCACTGGTGTGCACTACTTTACTGTCAGTTGTATGTTTACACATTCGCTGACCTTGATCTATCTGTTAAAATATCGTCAGAAGGGAGTTCCACTCGGAAAGAGCAAAACGATTCAGCTGATCGTATATAATATATTGTCAGCGTCCATTCCCATTTTAAGTGTCTCAAAGTTTCAGTTTATTCTGACACTTGCACTTCCGATGATTCTCTTTCTTCTAATGCGCCCGAATGTCAATAAGAAAAAGCTGTTTGCAGCATTTGGAGCGATTGCGGTAGTTACGATCGCGGCGGCGGTCTTTATGACAATACGACGAAATTATGAACCTGGTTATCTGAACAGTATTTTTCAGATGAAAAATGAAAATATGCCACTCTTTGCGCAGTATGCGTATATGTATATTGCAAACAATTATTCCAATTTTAACTGCCTGACACAAGCTCTTGCACAGGGCACAATCACACACGCCTATGGCTTAAAGCAGCTGTTTCCGGTGTTTGCACTGACGGGCATGAAATTTGTTTTCCCGTCACTTGTTGCGTTTGAGATGCCTGTCACGATCACTGAGCTCAATACGCTGACATTAATTTATGATGCGTATTACGATTTTGGGTTGGTTGGAGTTCTTTTATTTGGCTTAATTCTTGGAGCGATCTGTGCAAAGCTCACGAAAAAAATTAAGCAAAGCAGTAACCCGATTTTGTATCTATTTTATGCACAGGTTGCGCTGTATCTAGTGTTGTCCTTTTTCTCAGCATGGTTTACAGTGCCGACGACATGGTTTTGGTTTGCATTGACAGGGGTGCTATATTGGTATACTGGGAAAAAGTAGATTTACAAAAAAGCTATATTGTGGTATGCTAAAAAAGATTGTCGATAAAAATGTATATCGGCGGAAATGTGGGTAGATATGCAAGAAATGAAAACAGTAGATGTAATCATCCCGGCCAATTACCCGGATGAAAGGTTTCAAAAGATTTTAGACCGGTTGGAAAAACAAACCCATCCGGTAGGGCGCATTATTGTGATTAATACCGATGAAGCGGGCTTCCCGACGGATCTTCGCTGTCCGTCCAATATGGAAGTGTATCACATTGCACCGGAGGAGTTCGATCATGGTGCGACAAGGGATCTGGCAGCGAGAAAGTCGACAGCAGATTTTATGCTATTTATGACGCAGGATGCCGTCCCAGCTGATACACGTTTGGTGGAATATCTGGTAAAGGCATTTGATGATCCGCTTGTTGCTGCAGCATATGCCAGACAACTTGCGAGAAAAACGGACTCGTCGATAGAGCGCTTTACAAGAAATTTTAATTACCCGGCGCAAAGCAGGGTAAAGACGCAGGCAGATCTTCCAGAGTTGGGAATCAAAACCTATTTTTGCTCCAATTCCTGTGCGATGTATCGCAAGAGCATTTATGAAGAGCTAGGTGGCTTTTTGCCAGAAGCAATTTTCAATGAGGATATGGTCTTTGCATCTACCGCTATCGATGCGGGCTATTCCGTAGCCTATGTGGCAGAAGCGAGAGTGATCCATTCGCACAATTATACTGGACTGCAGCAGTTTCGAAGAAATTTTGATAATGGTGTCTCACATGTGGACAATCAGGAAGCGTTTCGCGATGTGGCGGTGCTCGGAGAGGGCAAGCGTCTTGTGTTTAATACGGCACGTTATCTGATTCGTCATCATGAGTATGCTCAGCTGATTCGGCTGGTATATCTGTCCGGCTGCAAGGCTGTAGGCTTTAAGCTGGGAGAAAAATATTATAAGCTGCCAAGAAAGGTTGTACTTTGGTGTACGATGAATAAAAAGTATTGGCAGGAATAAGGCACAGAAACATGAAAAAATTCACAAAGTGAAAACAGGAGGAAAAAAGAAATGGGAAAGATTAAAGTTACAGGCTGTGATATTGAGGGATTATATGTAATCGAGCCTACTGTGTTTAAGGATGAGAGAGGATATTTTGTAGAAACTTATAATTACAATGATTTTGCTGAGGCAGGTCTGGACATGAAGTTTGTTCAGGACAATCAGTCCATGTCTGTAAAGGGTGTACTGCGCGGCCTTCATTTCCAGAAACAGTATCCACAGGGCAAGTTAGTACGTGCCATTCGCGGTGGTGTATTTGATGTTGCAGTTGATCTTCGTGCAAATTCGAAGACCTACGGAAAGTGGTTTGGTGTTGAACTGACTGCTGAGAATAAGAAGATGTTCTATATTCCAGAAGGTTTTGCACATGGATTTGTCGTACTGACGGATGAGGCTGAATTTGCTTATAAATGCACCGACTTCTACCATCCGGGTGATGAGGGCGGCGTACTCTGGAGTGATCCGGAGATCGGAATTGATTGGCCGATTCCAGAGGGTGTTGAGCCGATTCTTTCTGAGAAAGACAAGAAGTGGCTGGGATTAAAGGATACCTTCCATTTTGAATAAAAAGGTGATGGCAGGATAAAGAACAAATATGAACAATAAAAAATATGATTTACGAAAAGTCAGCATCGTAACGGTTCTGACAGTATTCTTTTTATTTTTGCTGGTGGATTGGCTTGCGTGGCCGCAGATTGGCGCAAGCCAGTTGAGCATTATCACGGCGGTTGTATTTGAAGTCGTTGTATTAGTTGCGATTGCTCTTTACGGTGCACGTATGGTTGCAAGAGACAAGAAAGGTCTGTCAACGGCAGGTGGTTCTTTTATACAGACGATTGCAAAATATGAGTTTTTGATGGAGCAGTTGATTTCAAGAGATTTTAAAATCAAGTACAAGAGATCTGTGCTCGGTGTATTTTGGAGTTTCTTAAATCCGTTGTTAATGATGACGGTCCAGTATGTAGTATTTAGCAAATTACTTGGTGTGCGCGATGCTGGTATTCAGCATTATTCGATTTATTTGCTATGTGGTATCGTAATCTTTAACGGATTTAATGATTGCTGTAATCAGGCAATGCGTGCAATTATCGGCAATGCTTCTTTGATCACAAAGGTTTATGTACCAAAATATATTTATCCAGTTACAAAGGTTCTCTCTGCAAGTATCAATATGGTGCTTTCGATGGTTCCACTTCTGTTAGTTACCGTATTTTATGGCCTGTTTAATGGCCTGTATCTTCATTGGTCAGTCCTGCTTTTGCCGCTTGCACTAATTTTTGTCATTTCCTTTGCCGTTGGTATGGGATTTTTGCTCTCAAGTCTCATGGTATTTTTCCATGATGTCGAGTTCTTGTGGGGCGTTATTTCCACGATGTGGATGTATGCGACACCGATTATTTATAGTACAAGTATGTTGGAGAAAAGTGGAGCAGAATGGCTGGCAACAGTGATGCAGTTTAATCCTCTGTATCATTATGTAACCTTTGTACGTACCATCATTATTGATGGATGTTCCCCTGCGATCAGCGAATATTTTATCTGTGCGCTTTGCTCACTAGTCATGATCGTGATCGGTGGCACTGTATTTAAGAAGACACAGGATCAGTTTGTACTGTATATCTAAACATGGAAAGGCATAGTTAGGAAAAATGGCAGATGAGAACAACACGATAATCCGCGTCGACAATGTGTCTATGCGTTTTCGCATGGCAAATGACCGGGTTACGAGTATCAAGGAGATGGTGACAAAAATGCTTAAGCGCCAGGTGGAGTATAAAGACTTCTGGGCGCTTAAGGATGTGTCATTTGATGTAAAAAAAGGCGAGGTTATCGGCTTGATCGGTCGAAACGGAGCTGGAAAAAGTACAATTTTAAAGATTATTTCTGGTATTTTAAAGCCGACCACGGGCAGTGTGTATCGTGGCGGTGGCATCGTGCCAATGTTGGAACTTGGTTCTGGCTTTGACTACGATCTGACCGGAAAAGAGAATATTTATTTAAACGGCGCGGTTTTAGGATATTCAAGGGAATTTCTGGAATCACGCTATCATGACATATTGGAATTTTCAGAGCTGGGTGAATTTATCAATACCCCAATCCGAAATTATTCATCCGGTATGCTAATGCGTCTGGCATTCTCAATTGCAACGGTTGTCAATCCAGAGATTCTGATTGTTGACGAGATCCTTTCAGTTGGAGATGAAAATTTCCAGAAGAAGAGCCATGCGCGTATGATGGAATTAATGGCGGGAGGAACCACAGTTTTGTACGTGTCCCATAACCTTGATCAGATCCGTGAGATGTGTAACCGCGTTGTATGGCTTGAAAATCATACGGTAAAGATGTTTGGTGATGTGAAGGAAGTGTGTGACGCATACAGATTATAAAATAGATGCCAGGACTTCGGGCGGAAAGGATTCGTATGAAAAGTTCATTGGACTCAGTGACATACTTAAATGGGAAAGTGAC
This sequence comes from Lachnospiraceae bacterium, assembly GCA_052273485.1. Taxonomy (GTDB): domain Bacteria; phylum Bacillota; class Clostridia; order Lachnospirales; family Lachnospiraceae; genus Anthropogastromicrobium. The sequence goes on along the minus strand of DAVZID010000019.1, from coordinate 31,903 downwards.
CTGTGCCGGATGGGCGGCACCAGAGATACCGGGAGATGAGGTCTGCCTGGTGGTAAAAAAAGAGGATGGAACGATTCTTAGTGCATCTCTAACCAGAAACAGACGTGCTGATGTAGGCGAGGTGATCTATAAGGATGCCTCGTTTGACCAGTATGGTCTTACCTTTTCGTTTGAGCCAGGGGAGATGACCAACTGTTTCGCCGTATTTACGAGTAAGGAGCATCCAGAGGATATGCTAGAGGTGCTCGTGGATTGTCCGGGACTATTTGCAACGTATCGCTATCAGCATAGCATGAAAGGTCGCATTCGTAGACTTCAGCATTCGAAGAGTATTAAGGAGTTTTGCCTAGAAGAAAAATATTTGGATTGTGAGCCAGATGAAAAGCGCTATGCAATCTGGTATGACAAGAATTATCCGGGTGTAGTCGAGCGTATGAGGGAAAAGACCATTCATTTTGCGCTTCATCCGAAGTTTTCGATCATTGTTCCACTGTACCACACACCAAAGAATTTTCTGACGGATATGGTAAACAGTGTAAAGAAGCAGACCTATGAGAATTGGGAACTGTGTCTGGCAAATGGAAGTCCGGAGGATGAGGAACTGGACGCACAGGTAAAAAGCCTGATGAATGGTGAACCGCGCATCAAATATGTAAAGCTAAAGGAAAATCTGGGAATTGCTGGAAATACGAACGAGGCGCTTGCACTGGCAACGGGTAACTATACAGCATTGTTAGATCATGATGACTTTTTGGCACCGAATGCGCTGTTTGAGTTTGTGAAGGCGATCAACGAAAATGGCGACGCAGACTGTCTCTATAGTGACGAGGACAAAGTGGATCAGGATGGAACCTTCCATTATTTCCCACATTTTAAGTCAGATTACAATCCAGATCTTCTTCATACAAATAATTATATTTGCCATTTCTTTGCGGTGAAGACATCCATCATTAAAAAGATCGGTGGTTTCCGCTCGAATTTTGACGGTGCGCAGGATTTTGATTTGGTGCTTCGCTGCATTGATGAGAGTAAGAGTGTTATTCACGTTCCAAAGATTCTGTATAGTTGGCGTTGCCACAAGGATTCCACATCGGCCAATACCGACAGCAAGGGCTACGCGTTCGAAGCAGGAAAGCGCGCATTGCAGGAGTATTATGATCGCCATGGCATTGAGGCAAAGGTGGAGACCACTTCTCTCCCAGGTTATTATAAGACCATGTATCTGTATAGGGAGCGTCCACTTGTGACGATTATTATTCCAAATAAAGACCATATTGAAGATTTGGAACGTTGTGTGAAGTCCCTTCTTGCGCAGCAGGCTTATACAAACTTTGAAATTTTGATTGTCGAAAATAATAGTGAGAAGGAAGAAACCTTTGCATATTATGAGACATTGAAAAAGCTTGATCCGCGTATTCGCGTGGAGACTTGGAAGGCAGATGATGATGGACGCCACTCAAAGAAAACGAACTTTAATTATGCAGCGATTCAGAATTATGCAGCAACGAAAGCAAATGGTGAATTCCTTCTTTTACTAAATAACGATACGCAAGTAATTGATCCGGATTTTCTGGTTAGTATGGTAGGTTATGGCAGAAGAAGCGAAGTAGGTGCCGTAGGTGCAAAACTTTTGTATGAGAATGATACGATTCAACATGCCGGTGTAATCGTTGGTGTGGAAGGTGTGGCATTCCATCAGTTTTTGGAGCTTCCACAGAATGATCCAGGCTATATGGGACGAGCATCCTTCTCACAAGACGTATCAGCCGTGACGGGTGCATGTTTGTTGATTCGAAAGGCTGTCTATGAAGAAGTGGGTGGCATGGATGAGCATTTAGCGGTTTCCTACAATGATGTGGATTTGTGTCTGAAGCTTCGCGAGAAGGGATATCTTGTTGTATACGACGCATTTGCGCATCTGCATCACTATGAGTCACGTTCGAGAGGCTATGAAGATTCGCCTGAAAAGCAGGCAAGGCTTGCAAGAGAAGCCGAATATATGAAAAACAAGTGGAAGCATGTAATGGGTTCTGATCCATATTACAATAAAAATCTTTCACTGAAAAACGGTTATTACAAGCTGCCATAAGGCAGAATGGTACCAAACGCGAAAGGAAAAGCAATGGAATATTGTTTTGATTCGATATTTGTAAAAAACGGAAAAATAGTTGCGACCGGCTGGGCCGTAGCGTCTATTGAACAGAATGAAGTTGAGATCACAGTGACGGATGAAAAAAAAGCACCGGTGGATGTGATTCTCACATGGGCAGCCAGACCAGATGTCGGACTTGCTAAGTACAACGACCCAAAGGCTGGTCATGTTGGAATCTTTTTGGAGATTCCATCACATGGCCAACATCCGGTTACGGTTCATTTTAAGGAGAAGGATGCTGCTGGCAATGTCATTTCCGAGCAGAGTATTCTTTTAAACCCAGCGCTAATTACGACAAGACGTTTCTTAAAAGAGAGTAAAGCACAGTATGTGCGGACAAAGAAGAGTTTGGTCTGGCTCAAAAAGAAACTCACAAAAAACGAGTATGCCGATTATGATGCGTGGCTTCGCATCATGCGTGTCAGCAGACAGGAACTCTCTGAACAGAGGAAAACAAAGTTTTCGTATGCACCGAAGTTTTCTATTATTGTGCCGCTCTATCACACACCGGCGAAATTTTTGAAGGATCTGGTGCGTTCTATATTATACCAAAGCTATGCGAACTGGGAGCTTTGTTTGGTAAATGCCTCTCCAGAGGATGAAAAGCTCAATCGTTTGTTAGAAAACTGGCGTGTGCGTGACAAGCGTATTCGTGTCATTACGCTCGAGGGAAATCTAGGCATTGCTGAAAATACCAATGCAGGAATTCGGGCAGCGACAGGTGAGTTTGTTTCCTTTTTGGATCATGATGATTTTCTGGAGTTAGATGCGCTGTTTTGCTATGTACAGGCATTAAATAACGATAATTCAATCGATGTTTTTTACAGTGATGAGGATAAGACAGATGAGTGTAGTGCGCATTATTTCTATCCTCACTTTAAGTCTGATTTTAATTTTGATCTTCTTCATGCAAATAATTATATGTGCCATTTTCTTGCAGTCCGAAAAACGCTTGTGGATAAGCTTGGCGGACTTCAGGAGGAATTTGATGGTGCACAGGATTACGATTTTATCCTACGTTTAGTTGAACAGACAAGAAAAATTTATCACTGCCCACGTATTTTATATCATTGGAGATGTTCTGCTCAATCCACAGCAGCTAGTCAGGAAAATAAAAACTATGCAATCAAGGCTGGCAAGGCGGCGCTCAATGCTCATTATAAGCGTCTCGGATGGAATGCTCGCGCACAAGAGGGAGCAGTGGACGGTTGGTATCAGACAAAGTTTACGTTTACGAGTGAGCCGTTTGTCTCCATTCTGATTCCGAATAAGGATCATGTGGATGATCTGGATGTCTGCCTGCGTTCTTTCTTTGAACGGGCAGAGTATACCAATTATGAGTTTATCATCATTGAGAACAATAGTGTACAGCCGGAAACCTTTGCTTATTATGAAAAGATCGAAAAAGAACATAACAATGTAAAGGTTGTATATTGGGAAGAGGGCTTTAACTATTCTGCAATCAATAATTTTGGCTTCAAGTTTGCAAAGGGCGAGTATATCATGCTGTTGAATAATGATGTCGAGCTGATTACACCGGATATTTTCCAGAGTATGATAGGCTTCTGTATGCGTCCAGAGGTTGGCATTGTCGGTGCAAAGCTTCTCTACAATGATCATACCGTTCAGCATGCTGGTGTTTTGGTCGGCGCAGGTGGACTGGCAGATCATGTTTTTAAGGGCATTCATGAGGATGATCCAGGTTACATGGGAAGAGCCATTTCCTCGCAGGATGTTTCAGCAGTAACAGCGGCATGTTTGCTTGTAAAACGTTCTGTATTTGAGGAAGTCGGCGGACTTGAGGAAGCATTTCAAGTGGCCTTTAACGATGTGGATTTTTGTTTGAAGGTTCGAAAAGCTGGCTATCTGGTTGTGTACGATGCCGATGTAAAACTGTTCCATTATGAATCCAAATCAAGAGGTATGGAGGATACGACAGATCGTTTTATTCGTTTTGGAAATGAGATGATGCTTTTGAACTCCAAGTGGGACATTTTGTCCACCTTTATCGATCCGTATTACAATCCAAATTTGTCGTATCTGGAGTATTATAAAATCAATCATACGGCGAAAGAGGCTCGTATTCAAAAATTAATGAAGCAGGGGCATTATCCCACCGAGAACAAGTAAATACAAACGATCGAGATGCAAAGACAAGGATCAAACGATCGATACAGAAAAGTAAGTACACAAAGATACGTACAGAAAGGCATGGATAGTAAAATGGAAAAAAAGGTGACGATCGTTATTCCAAATTATAATGGAAAACGTTTTCTGGATGACTGTCTTTCTTCGCTGGAGCGTCAGACAAGTAAGGAATTTGAGACACTTGTCATCGACAATGCATCGCAAGATGACAGTGTTTCCTATATGAGAGAGCATTATCCGTGGGTAAAGATCGCGGTGATGAAGCATAATCTTGGATTTTCTGGTGGTGTTAATGCAGGAATTCGCATGTGTACAACACCGTATGTACTGCTGTTAAACAATGATACGCGTTCTTTCCCGAAAATGGTAGAGGAACTGATCAAAACGATGGAGTCCTCAGATGACATTTTCTCCGTCAGCTGTAAGATGATTCAGTTTCATGATCATGAGAAGATGGACGATGCCGGTGATTTATATACCTGTCTTGGCTGGGCGTTTCAGCGCGGCGTAGGGCAGCCAGTCGGTGAGTATCGAGAACCTGCCGAGGTGTTTTCTGCCTGTGCGGGAGCAGCTATGTATCGCAGAGAACTGTTTGCAAAGGTTGGATTGTTTGATGAACTTCATTTTGCCTATTTAGAGGATCTAGATCTTGGCTACCGAGCTAAGATTCAGGGCTATCGAAACGTCTATTGCCCGACTGCGAAGGTTTATCATGTTGGAAGTGGAACGAGTGGCTCCAAATACAATAGTTTTAAAGTAAAGCTGTCTGCGCGCAATTCGGTGTATGTCAACTATAAAAATATGCCGTTGCCACAGTTGATTTTAAATGCACCGACGCTGGCTGCAGGTTACTTTGTAAAGTGGTGCTTCTTTATGAAAATTGGCTTTGGCAAGGATTATGTCGATGGCCTAAAAGAGGGCATCGCAACCAGAAAAAAATGCAAAAAAGTATTTTTCAGAGGAAGAGACATCCGAAATTATTGGCAGATTCAGAAAGAACTGTGGGCTAATACGTTTACTTACATCAGAGAACTGGCAAAGAGAAAACTATAAGGGATTCTTCAAATCGTTACTTGGAATAGTTACATTTTTCTTACAATTTCAAAATACAGGAAATTTGGGGTTGTACTTTTTGCAGTTTTCAAGTATGATAGGTACGGTTTTGCAAATGAGTATCCCATGGACAGTATTTGGGACAATGCAAAAATTGATGTGCTGCTAAAAAGCAGTTCCTGAAAGGGTTTTTATGAATACAGGAAAACAACAAACTTATACGGCAATTAGTGTTGTGATTGATGCAATCGTTTTAGCCGTATCCTATGTGATCAGTTATTTGATCCAGTTCGCGCTTCAGGATAATCTTGCGCCGTTTGACAGTCGCAATTACTGGCCACCGCTTGTGATTATCATTGTATGTTATCTTGTGCTATATGCATGCTTCCATTTGTATGGATCGTTCCGTATGACAGGAAGACGAAAGGAAGCTGTGCAGATTGCAAAGGTCAATGTGGTCGGAGCACTGGTTTTATTTGCGGCATTTTTTGCCATTTCGAATACGGAGGGCTACAATTGGATTGTAGGCTTCTCACGAATGATGATTTTTTGGATGACCATTTTTAATACGATTTTTATGGTCATTTGGAGAAACATTTTCCGTGTCATTTTGATGAAATTGGGAAATAGTCGCTTTAATCGAAAACCGGTGCTGATTGTTGGTTTCAGCCAGGCAGCGGAGGCCTATATTGAGCGAGTTTTGACACATAAGCAATGGGGCTATGAGCTTCTTGGTATTTTGGATGATCATCTAAAGACGGATGAGTCTATTCACGGTGTTCCGGTACTCGGTCCGATTGAATATCTGGAAGAGTATCTTTCTAAAAACATTGCGGAGAGTATTATCATTACGTTGAAGCTAAAAGAGTATGATCGATTAGAAGAGATCGTACACATTTGTGAGAAGTCAGGTGTTCACACTGAGTTTGTACCGGATTACAATGATATCATTTCGACAAAGCCGTACACGGTTGATTTTCTCGGACTTCCGCTCATCCATATTCGCCATGTGCCGCTTATGGAGGCAGGAAATGCGTTTATTAAGCGTGCGATGGATATTGTTGGATCGCTTATCTGTATCGTGCTGTTTTCACCGGTTATGTTGGCAGCTGCGATTGCCGTTAAGGTAAGTTCGCCGGGACCGCTGATTTTCAAGCAGGAGCGTGTTGGTCTTCACAATCGGCCATTCAAAATGTATAAGTTTCGCTCGATGACGGTACAGAAGGCTTCTGAGGAAGTGAGCAAATGGACAACGAAGAACGATGTCCGTGTGACACCGGTTGGTCGTTTTATCCGAAAGACGAGTATTGACGAATTGCCGCAGCTCTTTAACGTATTAAGAGGCGATATGAGTCTGATCGGTCCGAGACCAGAGCGTCCGTTTTTTGTAGAGAAGTTTAAGGAAGAGATTCCGCGTTATATGATCAAGCATCAGGTGCGTCCGGGTATGACGGGATGGGCACAGGTAAATGGTCTTCGCGGTGATACTTCCATCCGAAAGCGCATTGATCTGGATCTCTTCTATATAGAAAATTGGAGTGTCAGCTTTGACATTCGAATCTTGTTTTTGACTGTATTCAAGGGATTTGTAAATAAAAACGCATATTAAATTTAGTAAGATTTGAAAATTAGTACCTGCAGAGAAAATCTGTAGGCTGCGGAAAGGCATGATAAGAAAAATGGCTGAACAACGTTCCTCAATGAAAAAGAAAAAAGAGCAGCAGCGCCAAAAAGCTGCAAAAGCAAGAAGAGTCAGACGAACTCTTTTAGTAATTACTGAGTTTTTGCTTGTCTGCGCGCTTTCCATCTGCTGCTATGCCGTCAGCATTCTCAATACGATGCAGCGCTCGACGATCAATCAGAAGGAAATTTATATTGCAACGTTTGCAAATAATGAGAACAACGGTCAGAATGAGGAGACACAGACAGCCGTCCCAGAGACCTCAAATAGTGAAGAAGAAAAGCAGACAAAAGAAAACGAGGCAGAGGCTTCTGGTGAACAGGAGACTGAGCCAGTTGCAGAGTCGAGCTTAGCAGCAAAGCCAAACAATATGATTAATGTAAGTGAGGTTACACAGGCTACGACGGTGGATGATGTTTTAAGTCATCAGGAGACTGTAAATGGGTACTGGAATATTCTGCTTGTCGGTGTAGATGCCAGAGATCAGGCAAATCTTGGCGGAGGAGAAGGAAATCAGTCCGACGTTATGCTGATCTGTAGCATCAACGTAAAAACAAAGGAAGTAAAGTTGGTATCGATCTACCGCGATACTCTGTTAAAAATGTATTCAAGAGATGCATTCGATCTTGCGAATGCAGAGTACGCAAAGAGTAGTGATACCAATATGATCAGTATGATCAATATGAATTTAGACCTTCAGATTCAGGATATAGTAGTTGTGAACTGGGCAGCATTGATTCGAGTGATTGACGCAATTGGAGGCATTTATCTGGATATTACACCAGAAGAGGTTGAAAAGGGTTATATTACAGGTTACATTACTGAGATTGAGGAGGCAACGGGAATCTGGCAGCCACAGCTGACACAGCCAGGCTATCAGTTGTGCAATGGTGTTTATGCAGTAGCATATTGCCGTAATCGTTATACAACTGGTATGGATATGGGAAGAACAAGTCGCCAGCGTGAAGTCATTGAAAAGATGCTTGAGCAGGCAAAGGTGGCATCCCCATCTGCATTGTTAACAGCAGTACGCTATGCGTGTCCAAACATCAATACAACGTTAACGAATGAAGAATTGTTTGCATTGGCAGCTGATGTAAATAGCTACACCATCGTTGACACAGAGGGTTTCCCATACACCTACGATTTGACACTTGGAACCACTGGAGTCTTTGGTGTAAAGGACTCCTTAGTCTGCACTGATCTGGCTGGAGATGTAAAGGAGCTTCATACGTATCTGTTTGGTGATGATGGATATGAGCCATCTCAGACGGTAAAAGATATCAGTTATGAGATTCAGAAAGGCTTTGGTCTGGCACAGTAATAAAATGGAACTTTGTATTTAAATTTGTTTACGAAACGGATGCTGAAGTTTCTATACTTATATGATTGCTATTAAAATCCTGTATGCCACAATGAAAAGTGGTGTACGGGATTTCTTTTTTGTTTTTTCACAAATGCTTGAAGAAAAGTACACAGTTTAAACACAGATGGCTGATACTATATAGACATAACAAAGAAAGAAAGCCACAGCGAAAGCGACACAAATCAGAAAAATGAAAAGAAACTGATCAAGCGTTTTCTACAAAGGCTGAATATATAGGAGGTTCTATTATGATGTATCCAGAAACCAATTTTAATTATACTGATAATAACATGAGCAATGAAAATAAAGGTAACAGAAAGCAGAGAAGACAGAATAAGCAGAGAAGAAATCTTCACAAGGCAGTAGCCGTTTTAGCAGGTGTTGCAGTGATCGGTGGAAGCTTTTGGGGTGGTTCTTTACTGACACAGAATTCCACCACCACCGTTCAGGCAGCATCAACGCTGAACTTAGCAAATGATGAGACTACACCAGATATTGTGGCATCTTCCCTTACCGATTACTCCGAGTTGGCTGCAGAGTGTCTGCCACAGGTTGTTTCCGTAACCAATGTCATTGAGGTAACGAGCACTTCAAATGGCGGATCGGATATGTTCAATTTCTTCTATGGCAGCCGTGGACAGAGCCAGGGACAGACTTCCACACAGGAGTCAGAGGCATATGGTTCTGGTGTTATCATTGGAAAGACCGATGATGAGCTGTTAATCGTAACCAACAATCATGTTGCTGTTTATGACAAGTCTGGCAACACCATGTACTACAGCTACACCGCTTCTACCACAGGAAGAAAGGTTACTTTTGTAGATGGAACAGAGGTAGATGCAAACTTAAAGGGTGCCGATGCCGATGCAGATATCGCAGTTTTGGCAGTAAAACTGTCTGATATTCCAGAGGATACCTTAAATGCAATTTCGGTTGCAACAATTGATAATTCAGATAATGTTAAAGTTGGCCAGGGTGTTATGGCAATCGGAAATGCACTTGGTCTTGGACAGACTACCACATTTGGTCATGTCAGCGCATTGAATAAGGATGTCACCACATCTGATGATAACGTTACTAGAAGTATGATGCAGATTGATGCGGCTATCAACGAAGGTAACAGTGGCGGCGGACTGTTCGATGCAAATGGTCATCTGATTGGAATCAACTCCGCAAAGAGCTCTGGTGAAGGCGTTGAAGGTATGGGTTATGCAATCCCGATCTCTTCTGTAGAGGATCTGATTAACAACATGATGAACCAGAAGACAAAGGTTCAGGTTGATGAGGACCAGAGAGGTTATCTGGGTATTCAGGGTGTTGATGTACCGAGTGAGTATGTTGAGAAGTTTGGTATGCCAGAAGGTGCTATGGTAACAAAGATTACCGCAGGTAGCCCAGCAGAGACGGCAGGTCTTCAGGTAAGTGATATTATCACTGCAGTTGATGGACAGAAGGTAACAAGCTATGATGCACTGAGAACCGCACTTTCTTATTATGCGTCTGGTGAGAGTGTAACCATCACTGTTCAGAGACCGAGTGGCAACCAGTATACTGAGACTGAGCTTACAGTAACACTGACCGATCGTGCATCGATTACCGATACGACGGAAGCAGATTCTAGTGAGGAGGCAGAGTCTCCAGCAGATGAGTCTGAGGCACAGGTTCAGATGCAGAAGGCGGAATAAACTTTCTTTATCCAGAAAATTTAATACATAGTGAGACAGGCACATCAGCTTAAAGGGCTGGTGTGCCTTTTTTGTGTGGTGCAACCCGGAAGTTCTATGAAGGGTATTCGGGAGGAGCGTGCCCCGGAAGTTCTGTGAAGGGTATTCGGGAGGAGCGTGCCCGGAAATTCTGTGAAGGGTCTTCGGCGAAGTGTTTGTCGGCGCCCCTTGTTCCCGCGGCGCCTTCTACGCACCTTTTTGTCTTAGTTACTGCGTAAGCCCGCTCCCACACGGGCGGCTGCAAAGCAGACGTTAGCGCCTCGTAAATCACATTCGCCTCACCCCACCGGCAAGGTTACGATGTGCAGACAGAGTTTTCCTATTATTAGGCATTATCTATCAAATCTGGCAGAGTACCACGTCCATAGGAGCTGTGCACCGCATGGGCGTGGAGACTTCATCTAGGCAAATGATTCGAGTGCAATGCATTAGAAACTTGAATGTCACATAAAAATAGGTAAGGCCATAAAGAAAGAGTCTAGTATGTCCAAAATATATGGTACACAAGTAAGCAAAATAAGGAGTATAGTAGCGTTATTGTTTGTGGCAATACTTATTTCCCATATCCTTTATGTATTGGTAGTTGGGGAGTCCGAGCAAATTATATGGCAGAGAGATGAAAAAAAGGTTGCAATCACATTTGATGATGGTCCAGATGCAAAGACAACCGTATTGCTACTTGATGGACTGAAAGCAAGAAAAGTGCGTGCCACCTTTTTTGTGATCGGTGAGAAGGCAGAGCAAAATCCGGAATTGATTCGTCGTATGAGCGAGGAAGGTCATTTAATTGGAAATCATACGTACAGTCATGTCCAATTAAATGCGCTAAGCAGTAATCAGGCGTGCTCACAGGTAAAGGCGGCAAATGATGTTATTGAGGGAATTACAGGGAAGGAGGTTATTTATTTAAGGCCACCGTATGGAGCATGGAGTCATAAAAAGGAGTGTCCACAAAATATGATTGCTGTTTATTGGGATGTAGACCCGCTTGACTGGAAGCGCACTGATACCGAGCAGATCGCGGCAGATATTTTGCGTCAGGTGAAGCCAGGGGATATTATTTTATTGCATGATATTTATAAGACGAGTGTGCAGGCGGCCTTTCTTGTAATTGATGAATTGCAGCGTCAAGGTTATGAATTTGTTACAGTAGATGAATTAATGTTTATATGAGAATGCGACTTCGGAAAGGAATTATTACAGTTTGTGGGGAAGCATTGTAACTTAGATTAGCGGTGAGACGACATCACCGAGGGACTTTTCGTAACCCTGTCCGTGAACAGTAACTCGAACCGCGTTCATAGCCTACCGGGTTACACCAAAGGGATTGTCATTTTCATGAAAACGTGCTAAGATTGGAATGCCGGTTTTTAGACCCGGACAAAATGATTTGACAGGACAAAGCAAATGGATTTATTTGATTATATGAGAGAAACGCAGCAAAAGGAATCTCCTCTTGCCTCGCGTATGCGCCCAAAGACGCTTGACGAAGTGGTTGGCCAAAAGCATATCATTGGAAAAAATAAGATGCTGTACCGGGCAATTAAGGCTGATAAGCTTAGTTCCGTTATCTTTTATGGTCCTCCGGGAACCGGAAAGACGACGCTTGCGATGGTGATTGCGAATACGACTAGCTCTGAGTTTACGCAATTAAATGCGACAGTAGCTGGAAAAAAAGATATGGAGGACGTGGTAAAGCGTGCGAAGGATTTACAGGGTATGTATGGTCGCAGAACCATCCTTTTTATTGATGAGATTCATCGCTTCAATAAGGGACAGCAGGATTATCTATTGCCATTTGTTGAGGATGGAACCATTATTCTGATCGGTGCGACAACTGAAAATCCCTATTTTGAGGTAAATCCGGCTCTGATTTCCAGGTCGATCATTTTTGAACTGCATAATCTGGAAAAAGAGGATATCCGAGAACTGATTGAGCGAGCTGTGAGTGATCCGGTGCGTGGAATGGGAAGCTATCATGCAGTGCTTGACGATGATGCAGCTGAATTTTTAAGTGATGCTGCAAATGGTGATGCGCGTGCAGCATTAAATGGCATTGAGCTCGCTGTACTGACTACAGACCGATCTGACGACGGAATGATTCACATTACGCTTGATACGGCACAGGAATGCATTCAAAAGCGTGCTGTGCGTTACGATAAGAGTGGTGACAATCATTATGATACGATCAGTGCATTTATTAAAAGTATGCGTGGTTCTGATCCTGATGCCGCTGTTTATTATCTGGCGCGCATGCTGTATGCGGGTGAGGATATCCGCTTTATCGCACGGCGTATCATGATTTGCGCATCGGAGGATGTGGGAAATGCTGATCCTCAGGCGCTTGTCGTAGCAGTTGCGGCTTCTCAGGCTATTGAGCGTATTGGCATGCCAGAGGCGCAGATTATATTGTCACATGCTGCTACTTATGTGGCATGTGCACCAAAGAGCAATGCTGCGTATATGGCAATTTCAGAGGCGATGAATTATGTACAGAATCATAAGACACCGCCAGTGCCGTCACATTTGCAGGATACACATTATAAGAGTGCAGGAAAGCTTGGTCATGGAGATGGATATAAGTATGCGCACGATTATAAAAACCATTATGTGAAACAGCAGTATTTGCCAGATACGGTGGAAAATGAGCATTTTTATCATCCATCTGAGAATGGGTATGAAAAGACGATTGTGCAGCACTTGAATCGAATCCGAAAAGAGGCAGAGGATGAGTAAAACTATCGGTAGGAAGACCGATTGTGACAGTGAGGACGGATAGACCGAGGTAGGATACAGGAGAAGAACATGGACGACAAACGAATTACCGCATTGAGAGCGATCATGAAGCGTGAAGGAATTGACTATTATTATATTCCGACAGCAGATTTTCATGAGTCTGAGTATGTTGTAGACTATTTTAAGGCAAGAAAATATATGACCGGATTTACCGGTTCTGCAGGTGTAGCAGTTATTGGACAGGAAGAAGCATGGCTTTGGACAGACGGACGCTACTTTATTCAGGCAGCATCCCAGATCGAAGGATCAGGCTTTGGTCTTATGAAGATGGGACAGGAAGGTGTTCCGACTGTGATGCAGTATTTAGGTGAAAAGCTGCAGGAGGGTCAGTGCATCGGTTTTGATGCGAGAGTGGTCAACACGACAGATGCCAGCGAGTTTGCTAAGATTGCGGCAAAGAAGCATGGAAGCTTAAAGACCGACAAGGATCTTGCCGATGAAGTATGGACAGACCGTCCAACGCTTATTCACCAGCCCGCTGATATGTTAAAGGAAGAATTTAGTGGTGAGTCTACGTCTTCTAAGCTTGCTCGTGTGCGCGAGAAAATGGAGGAAGAGGATGCACAGTATCATATCGTAAGTACACTCGATGATATTGCATGGATCTTAAATGTCAGAGGAAATGACATTCCGCACGTTCCTGTTGTGCTTTCCTTCCTTGTAATCGGAAAAGAAGATGCAATGTGGTTTGTTGAGGAGAGTGCACTTAGCGATGCAGTTAAGGCAATGGCAGCAGAGTGTGGTGTCACCATTCGCCCATATGAAGATGTCTATGCATATGCAGCAACCATTCCGGAACATAGCACCGTTCTTCTTGATAAGAGAAAGGTTAATTTTAGAATCACAAATGCACTGTCTGAGACTGTTCATATTGTAAGCAAGGCAAATCCATCTCAGTTGATGAAAGCTATCAAGAACGAGATTGAGCTTGAAAATACAAGAAAGGCTCATCTTCTTGACGGTATCGCCGTAACTAAGTTTATGTATTGGTTAAAGAAAAATGTCGGAAAAATCCCGATGGATGAGGTTAGTGTATCAGACTATCTGCAAAGTCTTCGTGAGCAGATGGAAGGATATCGTGATATCAGCTTTGATACAATCGCAGGTTATAATGCAAATGCAGCGATGATGCACTATAAGGCAGAGCCAGAGACCGCAGCAAAATTAGAGCCACAAGGTATGCTCTTAGTTGATTCCGGCGGACATTATGACACCGGAACAACCGATATCACAAGAACCTTTGTACTCGGACCAATTTCCGATATTCAGAAGAAGCACTTCACAATGGTAGTAAAGAGCAACATGAATCTGGCAAATGTGCGTTTCCTTTATGGCTGCAACGGTCTTAGCCTTGATGTGATCTGCCGTGAGCCGATCTGGAAGGAGAATCTGGATTATCAGTGTGGAACTGGACATGGCGTTGGTTATTTGCTAAATGTTCATGAGGGACCAAACAGTTTCCGTTGGCAGTATCGTCCGGGCTTTGATGCACCATTTGAGGCTGGTATGGTAACAACCGATGAGCCGGGTATCTATTTACAGGATCAGTACGGAATCCGCACTGAGAATGAGCTGATTTGCGTTAAGGGCGAGAAGAACCAGTACGGACAGTTTATGGGCTTTGAGAATATTACATACGTTCCGATTGACCTTGACGGTATTGACAAGCAGTATTTAAACGCAGAGGATGTAAAGCAGCTTAACGACTATCATAAGATGGTTTATGAGAAGATTGCACCGTATATGACACCAGAAGAAAAAGAGTGGCTGAAGGAGTATACAAAAGAAATATAAGGACTGCTTGCTTTCCAATCTATAAGTTACATAAATTTTGCTGTGATGTTAAAACTCCCATGTAAATAGGTAGCCGCCGAGATTATCTTCGGATACGGTTACATGTTTCCAACCGGATGGCGCGTCGATGACCGTGCCACTCTGGTGGGAAATTAGATAAGAATCATACTTATAGAAAGAATCTGCTTCCAACAAGTCAATATACTCTTCGAGAGTCAGATATTCGTCCATGATGATCTGGGAATGGGGAAGGCCGACATATCGCAGATGCCACGGTTCGTAGGGGATGCCAGTTTGCTTTTCTCCGTAGGACGGATAGCGGACGATAAAACCATAATCTCGGCAGTTGGTGTCAACAAAACGTCCGGCTTCCGATTTGGTAAAAGCCCATCCGCCGAACTGCGGAACATAAAGATCGAGTGCAAGACCTGCCTGATGCTCGCTTGCGCCGATTTCAGCGGCAACCGCGCTGTTTTCCTCTATTTTCTCTTCTTGTTCTTTGGCGGTACGGTATGCTTCACGCACATAAAGCGGAACGTCAAACTGCTCTCGCACGGTGGCAGACATGGATGCGTAAGCGTCCTGAATGCAGGAATTCATCTGTACATCAGTATCTTTATAGAAAGAAATTTCTGGCTGAAAAGAATCGGAAAGCGAATACGTGTCATTTATCAGCATCAGTGCCTGATTCTTTGTGCAGCTCGGATCAGAAAGAAGATCATCAAGCTGGACGGTGTATGAGGAGACGGAAACGGTCCGTGGGAGGCTGCGTTTATGAAACGTGGCAGCGAGATCATTTTGGAGACGGAAGAGAAGATTTTGGTGACTTAAAAAGAATAGAATACCGAAGCCGAGAACCAGAATAATGAGAATCGGCAGCAAGATGAAAAGGATGCGTCTAGGACGGCGCGCCTTTTTTTTCGATACAGTTGAAGTAGTCATAGGATATTGTTCCTTTCTAAAAAGTGTAAGATGCGACCAGTATAGCAGACAGAAACAGGGAAAAAAAGAGGTATGCAAAAACCTTATAGAAATCTTAAAAAAGAAATGAATTTCACGAGCCGGACACTTGAAGTAGGTCTCTTTTTGTTGTGTAGTAGAGTGTTGACGCGGTAAAGAAAGTCTGCTATACTTGTGAGCAACGGCGGTTAGCCGTCTAACATAGCAAAAAAGGCTGCTTCTGCAGCAGAATGTGAGGAGAAGGATGGGAGTATTATACTATAGCACCAGAGGAGACAAGCAGGCATATACAGCATCACAGGCAATTCTGCAGGGATTGGCAAAGGACGGTGGATTGTTCGTTCCGGACGCACTTCCAAAGCTCGATAAGACAATGGAAGAACTTTCAGCCATGGATTACAAGGAAGTGGCTTACGAAGTTATGAAGCAGTTTTTGACAGATTATACAGAAGAGGAATTAAAGACTTGTATCAAAAATGCCTATAATGATCGCTTTGATACACCGGCAATTGCACCGACCGTAAAGAAGGCAGGCGCCTATTATCTTGAGCTGTTCCACGGCCCGACAATCGCATTTAAGGATATGGCACTTTCAATCCTTCCTCACTTGATGGTAACAGCAGCAAAGAAGAACAACTGTGACAAGGAAATTGTTATTTTGACTGCAACCTCCGGTGATACCGGAAAGGCTGCTATGGCAGGCTTTGCAGATGTGCCAGGCACCAGAATCGTTGTCTTCTATCCAAAGGGCGGTGTCAGCACCGTTCAGGAAAAGCAGATGGTGACCCAGAAGGGTAAAAATGTAAAGGTAGTTGGCATTCACGGAAACTTCGATGATGCACAGAGCCGTGTAAAGGCACTATTTGGTGATAAGGAACTCGAAAAAGAGCTTGCAGAAGGCGGCTTCCAGTTCTCATCTGCAAACTCCATCAATATTGGTCGTCTTGTTCCGCAGGTTGCTTATTATGCATATGCTTATGCAAACCTTCTTCGTGACGGTGAGTTAAAGGATGGCGAGCTGTTAAATGTTGTTGTTCCGACTGGAAACTTTGGAAATATCTTAGCTGCCTACTATGCAAAGAACATGGGTGTGCCGATTGGAAAATTGATCTGCGCATCAAACGACAACAAGGTTTTATTTGACTTCTTTAGAAGTGGCAGCTACGATCGAAACAGAGAGTTTATTTTAACAACATCTCCATCTATGGATATTTTAATTTCAAGTAACTTAGAGAGATTGATTTATCGTATTGCAGGCGATGACGCGAAGGTAAATGCCGAGCTGATGGCATCATTGTCTAAGAACGGAAAATATACCATCACAGATAAAATGGCAGAGAGACTTGGCGATTTCTATGGAAACTATGCAAATGAGGACGAGACTGCAGCACAGATCAAGAGCGTATATGAGAGTGACGGCTATGTGATGGATACCCATACTGCAGTAGCCTCTGCCGTATATGAAAAGTATAAGGCGGAGACGGGTGATACCACAAAGACATTGATTGCATCCACCGCAAGCCCATATAAGTTTGCAAGAAGCGTTATGTCTGCAATTGACAGCAAGTATGAGAATGGTGAAGATTTTGCATTGATCGACGAGCTTTGCCGCATTTCAGGTGTAAAGATTCCGAAGGCAGTTGAGGAGATTCGCAGCGCAGAGATTCTTCACAATACTGTTGTAGACAGAGATGAGATGAAGCAGACTGTTCTGGAGTTTCTTGGACTGTAAGCAGTAACGATTCTATATTGATTCTGTATTGAGTAGCGTTTCAGGGCGCTTCGGCGTCCTGAGCGACAAGGAGGAAAAAATGGCGAGGCTTCTTGTGGTGGACGATGAAGAAAAAATTCGTTTGATCATTCGAAAATACGCCGAGATGGAAGGTCATCAGGTTACAGAGGCAAAAGATGGAATTGAAGCAGTTTCGCTTTGTGCCTTAGAGGATTTTGATGTGATGATACTTGACGTGATGATGCCGGGAATGGATGGTTTTGCGGTGTGTAAGCAAGTGCGCCGCTGCAAAAAGATTCCGGTTATCATGTTATCCGCAAGAGGCGAGGAGTATGATCGCATCAAAGGATTTGAGCTAGGTGTTGATGACTATGTGGTAAAACCGTTTTCACCGAAAGAACTGATGTGCCGCGTGCGTGTTGTCGTACAGCGAAACCACACATCAGGCACTGCATATGCAGAACATGCACAATTTGATTCAATGTATGCAGGGCAAAACACACAGAGCATGGAAGAAAGAGATACACTTCCAGAGCGCAAGGTGTATCGTCATGGCGATCTTGTGGTGGACTTTACTGGAAGAAGTGTGATGGTAAAAAATCGCAGGCTCGATCTGACACCGAAGGAATACGATCTTTTATTTTATTTGGTTGAGAACCGCAACATTGCACTCAGCCGTGATCAATTGATTACAAATGTATGGGGATACGATTATTACGGAGATGACCGAACATTGGATACCCATATCAAACGGCTAAGAAGCAGCCTCGGAGAATACCGCAGCTGCATCGTGACGTTAAGGGGAGTGGGGTATCGTTTCGATGATCGCATTTAAGAGAAAACATTTGAGTATTAAGTGGGGGATATTTGCCGGACTGCTGGTCTTTTTGGCAATTCTCCTGCTTTTGCTATTTTTGCTGCAGACCGTTTATCTCGATGATATCTATAAAGCAGCAAAAAAGAATACATTAAACAATGCGAATGCAAAAGTTGTACAGATTTTGGAGGAGCAGCTGGGAAGCTTAGTAACAATGGCAACGAATCAATCACAGGAATCGGTTGTGGCGGACAAAGAGAGCATAGCCAACACGGTTATAGCAGATGAGGACGTGCTTTATACAATCGAACAGCAGCTTGACCAAGTTATTTCTGAATACGACATTGACATACAGGTTTCCGGGGAGGATGGAACGCTTCTTTACAGCTCGCTTCGCATGTATGAGAATACACTTCCAAAACAGTTTTACCAGGATTTCTACAAACGGGCAGAGGAAAATGGTGGCAGCTTTACCGAAGAAATCGCAGGAGACATTCAGCGCGATCCGTTTGATCTGTTTGCAGGAAATGGAGAGCCTCCTGAAAAGCCAACGAGTGAAGAAAACGAAGCAAAGCGATCACCCGAAAAGCCAACAGGTGAGGAAAATGAGACCGACCAGATGCCAAAAGATGAAAGTCTTAAAAACGAAACGGGTCATGATCAGACACCACCAAGTGGGATTGCACAGGAAAGCATGGTGAGTGTACGAATTTTAACGATCAGCAGCACGCCGCATTTGGTGATTTTAAGTGCGCGTCTCACACCAGTGAATGCCACAGTGCAGATGATTCGTCAGGAACTGATTTTTGTCTCAATCATCATGATCATTTTGGCACTTGTACTGGCAATGGTGATCTCACGCCTGATTTCAAAACCGTTAAGCCAGATGAATGAGAGTGCAAAGGAGTTGGCAAAGGGCAACTACGATGTTGAATTTCATGATCAGAGCAGTCTTGAGATAAGTGAACTGGGAAGCACATTGAATTACACGGCAAGGCAGCTTAAAAAGACTGAACAGCTTCAGCATGAGCTGATTGCAAATGTATCGCATGATCTTCGCACACCGCTGACAATGATTCAAGCGTACGCCGAGATGATGCGCGACATTCCGGGCGAGAATACACCGGAAAATGTACAGGTTATCATTGATGAGGCAGGTCATTTGACCGGTATGGTAAATGATCTTCTTGATATCAGTAAGCTGCAGGCAGGTGTAACCCAGCTAAATAAGACACATTTTAATTTGACGGCAAATCTCGAGGCAGCTGTGCAGCGCATCGGCAGAATGGCATCAGCAAACGAGTTTACGATTGAGCTAATTTGTGATCATGATAAAGAAGTTTTTGTAGATGCTGATGAATTTAAGATCGATCAGGTTGTTTACAATTTGATCAATAATGCATTAAATTATTCGGGAGATTCCAGACACGTTACCGTGCGTCAGGAGTGCATAGACGATACTGTAAAAGTATCTGTGCAGGATTTTGAATCAGGCATTGCAAAGGAAAATTTACCACTTGTTTGGGAACGCTATTATAAGGTAGATAAGGAACACCTGCGAAGCTTTAATGGAAGTGGACTTGGCCTTGCCATTGTGCGAAAAATTTTAGAGCTTCATCATGCACAGTACGGTGTGGAGAGTGCGCTTGGGCAGGGAAGTACGTTTTGGTTTTGCCTGAAAGTATCAGATGAGTAATGAACAAATTAGAGCAAAAGGAAAAAAGTAATAGTAAAAATTAGAAACAACAGTGTGAAAAAGGGAGGATATATGATAAAAGAAAATAAGTCTTCGATGAAAAACAGTGTCAGAAGACTAATTATAGCAGGAATTGGTGTATTGATCCAGATTATCTGGGTGGTGGTGCTGTTAATGCGTTTAAACGAGTATTCACAAATTATTACATTATTAACAGTAGCAGTTGAGCTTGTGCTTGTTTTAGCTGTATATAGTATGGATACCAATGCTGCGTTTAAATTGCCATGGATTATATTGATTACAGTGGCCCCCATTGTTGGAATTTGCGTATTTTTTCTGTTTGGTCGCTCGGGTGCGACAAAGAAAGTGCGTATGCGTTATCGAAAAATTGACCAGCAATTGTTTGCATATCTTAATCAGGATGAACAGATTATTGAGGAACTGTCAAAAAAAGACGAGCGGTTAGCAAACGATTTTAAATATTTATGGAATTGTACAACAAGTCCTGTTTACAAAAATACAGATGTGAAATATTATGGCGATACTTGCGATGCGATGGCAGCCCAGTTGGATGATATGATGCAGGCAGAGCATTTTATTTTTCTGGAATATCATGCAATCGAGATGGCAGAGTCTTTTCAAGCACTTCGCAAAGTGCTGATGGCAAAGGCAAGAGAAGGCGTGGAGATTCGCATTTTATATGACGATGCAGGCTGCATCGGATTTTTGAATCCACGCTTTATCAAATATATGGAGAGTATGGGCATCCAGTGTCGCGTGTTCAATCCGATCATGCCAGTGCTCAATATTTTCATGAACAACCGTGATCACCGAAAAATCACTGTCATTGATGGAAAGGTAGGCTATACAGGCGGTTACAATTTAGCCGATGAGTATTTTAACATTACCCATCCATATGGACAGTGGAAGGACAGTGGAATCCGCTTTGAGGGTGATGCGGTGCGCACGGCAACAATTCTTTTTCTGGAGATGTGGAATGCACTTTCGGAACAGGATAACGATATTACAAAATATCTTCCTGTGTATCCGTACAAGGCAAAGGAACCGGGATTTATCGCTCTTTACGGTGACAGTCCACTTGATAAAGAGCATACTGGCGAAAATGTATATATGAATTTGCTGCGCCATGCAAAAAAATACATTTACTTTACAACACCGTATTTGATTTTAAGCGACGAGATGACGAGAGAACTTACTGGAGCGGCCAAGCGAGGTGTCGATGTGCGTATCATCACACCGGGCATTCCAGATAAGAAAACCATCTTTCAGGTGACAAAATCCTACTATCCGCAGCTGTTAAAGTATGGTGTCAAGATTTATGAGTATACGCCAGGCTTTATGCATGAAAAACAGTGTATTTGTGACGGTGAGATTGCGGTAGTGGGAACGATCAATCTTGATTTCAGAAGTTTGTACCTTCACTTTGAGAATGCAGCGCTTTTCTGTGGCTATGAAGCGGTATCCCATGTAAAAGAGGATTTTGACGCGCTCTTTCCAATCTGTAAGGATATGTCAGAGGAGCCAGCTGAGCGTACCAGACGACTTCGTTTGTCACAGTTGATCTTACGATTATTCTCACCTCTTATGTAATAACACCAGGGGATCAAGTCAAACGCTGGTCATGCTTGCATGACAAATATTCGACTTTGAACCCCATTGGTATTATAAAAAATAGATATAGGAATAAGAATACGAAAGGAAAAAAATTAATTATGGCTGTTTTATTTCCAAAAATCCCAGTCCTCCTGCACGGAGGCGACTACAATCCAGACCAATGGCTGGATCGCCCAGATATCTTAAAAGAAGATATCCGTATGATGAAGAAGGCAGGAGTAAACACTGCAACGGTCGGTGTATTTTCCTGGTCCGCACTCGAACCAGAGGAGGGCAAATTTAACTTTGGCTGGCTGCATGACATCATGGATGAATTGTATGCAAACGGCATCTACACCGTATTGGCTACCCCGACTGGAGCCAGACCAGCATGGATGGACGAGAACTATCCGTCTGTTCTTCGTGTCGAGCGTGACGGACGAAGAAATCGCCACGGAGGTAGACACAATCACTGTATGAGTTCGCCCGAGTTTCGTGCGCAGGTTGAGAAGATGGACACAAAGTTAGCGCAGGAGTTTGGCAATCATCCGGGACTGATTTTGTGGCACATTTCAAACGAATTGAGTGGCGAGTGCTATTGTGACAACTGTAAGAAGCGTTTTCAGGAATACCTGCGCGAGAAGTATCACAACAACATTGACGAGCTGAATAAGCAGTGGTGGACGTCCTTTTGGAGCCGTCATTTCAACAATTTCGAGCAGATTGAGCCTCCGTATGACAATGGAGAACACTCCATTCTTGGTCTGAATCTGGACTGGAAGCGTTTTAATTCCTGGAATATGAAGGACTATCTGGCATTTGAGCGCAAGATCTTAAAAAAGTACACACCAGATATCCCGGCAACGGCAAACTTTATGAAGCTGTTCGAACAGTTAGATTATGTAGATTTGGCAAAGGAGCTTGACATCATTTCGTGGGACGGCTATCCGAGCTGGAACAACGACTATGAGACAGCGGCTGACACGGCAGCAGAGCTTAGCTTTGACCATGCAGTAATGAGAAGCTTAAAGAAAGACAAGCCGTTTATGCTGATGGAGAGCACACCAAGTCTTGTTAACTGGCATTCAGTTAACAAATTAAAACGCCCGGGCATTTTGCGCGCAAGCAGCATCCAGACAATCGGCTGTGGAAGTGATACCGTGCAGTATTTCCAGTGGCGAAAAGGTCGCGGTGCATCCGAACAGTTCCATGGTGCGGTTGTCGATCACCTTGGAAGAGATGATACAAGAGTCTTCAAGGAAGTATCGGAGGTTGGCGAGATCTTAAAGAAGTTAGCACCGACAGCAGGTTCGAAGGTAACATCCAAGGCAGCAGTCCTTTTTGATTGGAGCAATCGTTGGGCCATCAAGGATATGCAGGGAATGGCGCGCGATACCAAGAACTACGAAAAGGAAGTACGCAAGTTCTATAACATTCATTTAAAGAAGGGCATCAATGCCGATATTGTATTTCCACTAGAGGATCTGTCTGCATATAGCCTTGTTGTAATTCCAATGTACTATGCAATGTCCGAGGAGGCTGGTGCATGGTTAAAGGAATATGTAGCAAACGGTGGCACTCTAGTAGCAACATACCTAACTGGCTATGTAAATGAGAACACACTGGCCTATTTAGGCGGCTTCCCAGGTGCAGGTCTTGGTGAGGTATTTGGTCTGTATGCCGAGGAACTTGATACGCTTTACCCATCCGATTCGAACATTGTTTTGATGAAAGATGGAACAAAGGCTACCGTAAAGGATTACTGCGAGTTAATCAAGCTGACGGGTGCCGAGGTTCTTGGCACCTACGAGAGCGATTTTTATGCTGGTATGCCAGCAGTCACGGTTCACTCCTACGGAAAAGGAAAGGCATACTATTTGGGCGCCAGAATGGAAGAAGAGGATCTGATTCGTTTCTTCGCACCGATCTGGTCAGCGTGTGGCATTCAGGAAACTGAGCTTCCAGAGGGGGTAGAATACTTGACACGTACCGCAGAGGATGGCAGTACCTTTGACTTCTATGTCAATTACAATGCGACTCCGGCAACGGTTACACTGGCAAAGGATGGAACGGATCTTCTGACAGGAAAGGCGATCAGCGGCAAGATTGAGGTTGCACCATTCGATGCAGTCGTTATAAAGTAAACAGCGTTCACGGGTCATAACCTAGCTTAGCGGTGAGACGGATTGGTTTTGCAGAATTACCTTTCGTGAACCGTACTACAAGAAACGAATGTGAGGTTTTGAGATGAGAAACGAATTGTTTCATATGGAGCGCGATGTCTTAAACATTGGCGACAGTGTTACGATCATCGAGGGACAGCTTCCATTTTCGTATTACTATACGATTGTTCCGGCACTGGCCATGTCCAAAAACTACAAAAATGCGGACCGCATCAAGAGCCGCGAGGGCAAGGTCGTTTCCAAGGAGCGAAAGGGAAGTACATTTGAAATCTATGTCGAGTTCGAGAACTGATATAGTTACGGTTCAGTTTGTTCAACCAATTCGTCCAATCTTCATGCAAACATGAAATTTGCCTGAAATTGGCTAGCTGCGTGAACTGTAACCAAAAATATTCACGAAAACTACAAAAATTATATAATTTTGCAGAATTTTGTTTTGGGGCTTGAAAAAAAAATCTATCCATGGTACTATACTTTAGATAACAAAAGTCAAGGCGATGTACCGCCTGGATAGAGAATTGCGGACGGTGCACGTATGTGTACCGTCTTTATTTTTGTCGAAAGGGCATGGGTGAACCAATGAAAGCATTTCTGATTTTAGAGGATGGGCATGTATTTACAGGAACCGCGATTGGAGCAGATAAGGAAATCATCAGTGAGATTGTCTTTAATACTTCAATGACAGGCTATCTTGAAGTGCTCACAGATCCTTCTTATGCGGGTCAGGCAGTTGTAATGACATATCCGCTGATCGGCAACTACGGAATCTGTTATGAGGATATGGAGTCCAAGCGTCCGTGGCCGGACGGTTATATTGTACGTGAGCTGTCTCGTATGCCAAGCAACTTTAGATGTCAGGGAACCATTCAGGAGTTCCTTGAGAAAAATGGTATTCCGGGAATTTGCGGAATCGATACGAGAGCGCTGACTCAGCTGCTGCGTGAGAAGGGAACCATGAATGGTATGATCACACGCAGAGAGGATTTTGATCTGGAGGAAATTCTTCCAAAGCTCAAGGCATATTCCCCGACAGGTGTTGTAATGGCAACAACCTGCAAGGAAAAAGAGGTTTTACCGGGAGACGGTTATAAGGTAGCACTGCTTGATCTGGGTGCAAAGAGAAATATCGGTGCTTCTTTAAATAAGAGAGGCTGCGAGGTTACGATTTATCCGG
Source organism: Lachnospiraceae bacterium (assembly GCA_052273485.1). Taxonomy (GTDB): domain Bacteria; phylum Bacillota; class Clostridia; order Lachnospirales; family Lachnospiraceae; genus Anthropogastromicrobium. Next base: position 7,013 of record DAVZID010000019.1, on the reverse strand, counting down.
CTGACACAAAGGCAGAGGAAATTCTTGCGATGAACCCGGATGGAATTATGCTTTCCAATGGCCCTGGAGATCCGAAGGAGTGTACCGAGATCATCAAAGAGATCAAGAAGCTGTACAACTCAAATGTTCCGATTTTTGCGATCTGTCTTGGACATCAGCTGATGGCACTGGCAAACGGACTGGATACTCATAAGATGAAGTATGGTCATCGCGGTGGCAATCATCCAGTAAAGGATTTAAAGACTGGAAGAGTGTATATCACTTCTCAGAACCATGGATATGTAGTTGATACCGATAATTTGGATCCGAAGGTTGCTGTTCCGGCATTTGTCAATGTAAATGACGGCACAAATGAGGGATTGGCGTACACTGGAAAGAATATTTTCACCGTTCAGTATCACCCAGAGGCTTGTCCGGGACCACAGGACAGCGCATATCTGTTTGACCGTTTTCTGGATATGATGGCAGCAGGAAAAAACAACTAATAGACGACAGGAGGAAACACAGCAATGCCAAAGGATAGCAGTATAAAGAAGGTTCTTGTAATTGGTTCGGGTCCGATTGTCATCGGCCAGGCAGCAGAGTTTGACTATGCGGGCACACAGGCCTGCCGCTCATTAAAAGAGGAAGGTGTATCGGTTGTTTTAGTAAACTCGAACCCGGCAACCATCATGACCGATAAGCGAATTGCCGATCATGTCTATATCGAGCCGTTAACCGCAGAGGTTTTGGAGCAAATCATTGCAAAGGAGCGCCCAGACAGCGTACTTCCAACCCTGGGAGGCCAGGCCGGATTAAATCTTGGTATGGAGCTTGCCGAGAAAGGTATTTTGGAAAAGTACGGATGCCGTCTGATTGGTACCACACCGGAAACCATTCGTAAGGCAGAAGATCGTCAGGAGTTTAAGGATACAATGGAGAAGATCGGAGAGCCGTGTGCGGCATCAAAGGTCGTTCACAACATCCCAGACGGACTTGCATTTGCAGAGGAGATCGGATATCCGGTCGTACTTCGTCCGGCTTACACACTTGGCGGAAGCGGCGGCGGAATCGCTTACGATCCAGAGCAGATGGAGGAGATCTTAGGAAATGGTCTTCGCCTTTCCCGTGTCGGCGAGGTTTTGGTTGAGCGCTGCATCGCAGGATGGAAGGAAATTGAGTACGAGGTAATGCGTGATGGTGCTGGAAACGTAATCACCGTCTGCAACATGGAAAATATTGACCCAGTTGGTGTTCACACTGGAGATAGTATCGTTGTTGCACCGTCCCAGACACTTGGCGATAAGGAATATCAGATGCTTCGTACCTCTGCACTGAATATTATCAGTGAGTTAAAGATCACCGGAGGCTGTAACGTTCAGTACGCATTAAAGCCAGACAGCTTTGAGTATTGCGTAATCGAGGTGAACCCGCGTGTAAGCCGTTCTTCTGCACTAGCATCAAAGGCAACCGGATACCCGATCGCAAAGGTTGCGGCAAAGATCGCACTTGGCTATACACTGGACGAGATTCCAAACGCCATTACAAAGAAAACTTTTGCAAGCTTTGAGCCAATGCTTGACTATTGCGTTGTCAAGATTCCGAGACTGCCGTTTGATAAGTTTATCAGCGCATCCAGAAAGTTGACCACACAGATGAAGGCAACTGGTGAGGTTATGGCAATCTGCGATAACTTCGAGGGTGGTTTAATGAAGGCACTTCGTTCTCTTGAGCAGCATGTCGACAGCCTTGTAACCGATGAGTACAGCAAGTTGTCTGAAGAAGAGTTTGAGGAGCAGATGGCAATCGTTGATGACCGCAGAATTTTCCGTATTGCAGAGGCAATCCGCAGAGGTTATACTTACGACAAAATTCATGAGATCACGATGATTGATCCGTGGTTTATCGACAAGATTGCAATCCTTGTTGAGATGGAACAGCGTCTGGCAAAGGAAGAACTGACACCAGATCTGTTAAAGGAAGCAAAGCGCATTGAGTTCCCAGACAAGGTAATCGCATCTTTAAGCGGTAAGACTGAGGATGAGGTAAAGAAGATGCGTTATGACAACGGCATCACGGCAGCATTCAAGATGGTTGATACCTGTGCAGCGGAGTTTGCCGCAACCACACCATATTATTACTCTGTATTTGGCAGCGAGAACGAGGCTGCAAAGACCGACGGAAGAAAGAAAGTACTTGTACTTGGTTCCGGCCCGATTCGTATCGGACAGGGTATCGAGTTTGACTTCTGCTCCGTTCATTGTACCTGGGCATTTGCAAAGGAAGGCTACGAGACTATTATTATCAACAACAACCCGGAGACCGTATCGACCGACTTTGATATCGCAGATAAGCTGTATTTCGAACCGCTGACACCAGAAGATGTTGAGAGCATCGTAAATCTGGAGCATCCGGACGGCGCAGTTGTACAGTTTGGTGGTCAGACCGCAATCAAGTTAACTGAGGCACTGATGAAGATGGGCGTTCCGATCCTTGGAACAAGTGCAAAGGATGTTGATGCGGCAGAGGATCGAGAACTGTTTGACCAGATTCTTCGTGAGACCAAGATTCCGCGTGCATCCGGCGGAACCGTATTCACCGTAGAGGAAGCATTAAAGGTTGCGCATGAACTGGGCTATCCGGTACTGGTTCGTCCGTCCTACGTACTTGGTGGACAGGGTATGCAGATCGCGATCAACGACGAGGATATCACACAGTACATTGGCATTATCAACCGTTACGCACAGGAGCATCCGATCTTAGTTGATAAGTATCTGATGGGTAAGGAGCTTGAGGTCGATGCCGTATGCGATGGACAGGATATCCTGATTCCAGGTATCATGGAGCATATCGAGCGTGCAGGTATCCATTCTGGTGATAGTATTTCCGTTTACCCGGCAAAGACCATCAGCCAGAAGACAAAGGAGACCATCGTTGAGTATACCAAGCGTCTGGCAAGAGCACTTCATGTAAAGGGACTGATCAACATTCAGTTTATCGAGTACCAGGGCGAGGTTTACGTTATCGAGGTTAACCCGCGTTCTTCTCGTACCGTACCATATATCAGCAAGGTAACTGGTATCCCGATCGTCGATCTGGCAACACAGGTTATCATTGGAAACACCATCCGCGGACTCGGCTACGAGCCAGGTCTTCAGAAGGAAGCTGACTACTATGCAATCAAGATGCCAGTCTTCTCCTTTGAGAAGCTGCGTGGAGCTGATATCGCACTCGGACCAGAGATGAAGTCTACTGGTGAGTGTCTTGGAATTGGCAAGACATTCAACGAGGCACTGTATAAGGCATTCCTTGGCGCAGGATTCAGACTGCCGAAGTACAAGAAGATGATCATCACCGTTCGCGACGATGATAAGGAAGAGATTGTTGATATCGCAAGACGTTTCAAGGCAATCGGTTACGAAATTTACGCAACAAAGGGAACCGGAGCTGCACTGCGTGCAAAGGGCGTTGACACGCTGTATGTCAGCAAGCTGCAGCAGGATTCACCAAACCTGCTTGACTTAATCCTTGGTCATCAGATCGATCTTGTTATTGATACTCCGACTCAGGGTGCAGAGCGCAGCCACGATGGCTTCATCATTCGTCGAAATGCAATCGAGACTGGTGTAAACGTACTGACTGCAATTGATACCGCAAAGGCATTGATTACGAGCTTAGAGAATCGAGAAGAGCAGTTGACACTGATTGATATTGCAACTATTTAAGACACTAGGAGACAACAGCCAGGGTGCACTCGTGCTTGCACGAGAAAGCACATGGCTTTGAAACCTGTAGGGAGTCAAAAAGTAAATAAAAACAACAAGAAAACAACATCGGGGGACAATAGAAATATTGTCCCCTTGTGCGTTTTGGACGTAAATAAAAAGGAGGAGATGCAAATGCTTAGACAGACAATAGCCGAACTCATCGTGCTATTTTTTTGCTATTCCGTTGCCGGATGGTGTATGGAAGTTACGTTAAAGTACATACAATTTCATCGTTTTATCAATCGAGGCTTTCTGATCGGTCCGTATTGTCCAATTTATGGCTCAGGTGCAGTTGTCGTCACCGTTTTAGTCGGAGGATGGATTGGAAATGCCAGCTATTTTATCACGTTTTTGGCATCATTTGTGTTATGTGGCGTACTCGAATATTTTGTCAGCTGGTACATGGAGAAAATGTTCCATGCGCGCTGGTGGGACTACAGCCAAAAGCCGATGAATCTGCACGGACGTATCTGGATTGGCAATCTGATTTTGTTTGGAATCGGAGGTGTTGCCATTGTAAAGCTGATCGATCCATTTTTGATGAAATGGATTCATATGCTTCCACAGTGGATTCTTTACAGTTTGTCCGGTGCGATCGTTATGCTGATGATTTGGGATAATATCATATCTCATATTGCATTCAATCTTGTAAAGAGGGAGATTGATGGCGTGGAGGCAGATAATTCCGAGGAAGTCAGCACAAAGGTGCGTCAGCTGCTTCGTGAGGATCCGGTATTGCTTCGTCGTATCGGAGAGGCTTACCCGAACCTTGAAGTACGATCAAAAAGAATCGTTGAGAAGATCAAGGAGCAGGCAGAGGCTGTACAGGAGAGTGTAGAAGAGAAAAAACAGGCCGTGCAGGAGGCGGCGATCGAACGAAAGTTGGCAGCCGAGGAGCGAAAGCAGCTTGTTCAGGATGCAGTTGAAGAAAAAAGGATTGCATTTGAGGAGAAAAAACAACAGGTAGCCGACGCAGTGACAAAGGCACAGCAAAAGCGCCAGTCAGAAGAAGCATTTCACAAACGTATGCAAAGAGCTGACCAGAAAAAGCGCGAAGAAAAGCGAAGAAAGAAAGAAAACAAAAATAAGGAAAATAAAAAATGAGATATCAACCACTGTCAAGGCGACTGATCAATCTGATCTATCCGCTTATCATTTATATGGCGATCGGTATGGCGGTACTGGGACTGTATCCAAATGACGGTCTGATGGCAAATTTGATTGAGAAAGTGTCTTGCGTTATTATTATGGGAATCCTTTTTTATCAGGATTCCAAACAGATTCGATGGGAAGGGGAGGCTCTTTCACCAGTGGCGGTTGTGCTTCTTATTTTAATTGGTGCGTCAGCCAGTGTTGGGGTGAATTTGTTATTTGATCTTACCGGTTTAAAAAAACTGCGCGCAGATGATGCACAGACGGTAGCAAAGGCGCTGTATTCGGATACGCTGTGGCTTCAGATTTTGGTGGTTGGCATCGCAGCACCTGTTGCGGAAGAATTGCTATTTCGCGGAATCCTTTACAGGCGTATGCGTACCTGGCTTGGCGCAGGACCGTCTGCTGTGGCAGCACTTACCATTTTCGCTGCGGCCCATGGAAACTGGCTGCAGGCGTTCTATGCAATTCTTTTAGGGGCAATTTTAATCTGGGCATACGAACATTTTGCAAAATTAATTGCCCCAATACTGATACACATGGCAGCAAATCTGGTTTCCATCTGTGCACAGCAAAGTATATGGTTTGGAACGCTCCTGCAAAAATATGCGGTTGTACTATGTATACTTGGCCTGGCAATAACGATTGGAGGCATTGTTTATTTGTCGAAAAGAACTTGCAGTCGCCCGAAAAATTGTATATAATACACTCTGTATGGCACATGTACAGGAAAATTTTGCACCTGCAGCGATATGCTTGCAGGCTACAGAAAGGCAATGATATGAAACTTTTAACAATAACAGTTCCAAGCTATAATTCAGAGGCATATTTGGATCGCTGTATGGCAACACTGCTTCCGGGCGGTGACGAGGTGGAGATTTTGATCGTGGATGACGGATCAACGGACCGGACAGCCGAGATTGCGGACGAGTATGAGCGAAAATATCCGAATATCGTGCGCGCAATCCACAAGGAAAATGGAGGCCATGGCGATGCTGTTACAACCGGTATTCGCAATGCGACAGGTATATTCTTTAAGGTAGTGGACAGCGATGATAGTCTGGCACCAGAAGCGTATAAGCAGGTACTTGATTTCTTGCGCCGCGTTGTAAAGAAGAATCATGAGCTGGATATGCTGATTTCCAATTTTGTCTATGATCGTCACGATGAGAATGGTGATGTGCTTCATCAGAAGTCCATTGATTACCGAAAGACGCTTCCAAAGGGACGCTTCTTTACCTGGAAGGATACTGGAAAATTCCAGACCGGTCATTATCTGTTAATGCATGCGGTTATTTACCGTACCAGTCTGTTAAAGGGAATCAACCTAACCCTTCCGAAGCACACCTTCTATGTCGATAATATCTATGTATATAAGCCATTTCCATATGTGCGCGTAATGTACTATCTGGATGTGGACTTTTACATGTATTACACAGGAAGAGAAGACCAGTCTGTAAATCAGCAGGTGATGATGAAGCGAATCGATCAGCAGGATCGCGTAAACCGTATTATTTTCGATGCATTCGATTTGGAGAGGATCAGCAATCCGAAGCTGCGCAGCTACTTATATAGCTACCTGCAGATTATGTGTACGGTAACGACGGTTCATTATGCACTGATTAACACGGAAGATGCACAGCAGAAGAAGGATGCACTTTGGAACTATATGAAAGAGGCAAATCCAACGATGTGGCGTCATCTGCGCTGGAGTGCACAGGGCATTGCACTGAATCTTCCTGGAAAGGTTGGAAGAGCAATCGTGTGCAAGGGGTATCGTCTGGCACAGAGGTTTTTTGGATTTAGCTAAGTTTAGGCTACCCGAGAGATTGTGAAAATGGCAACTCGTCTTAGCACCCACTACGTTATGGATTGATCCCTCTAAGTAAATTGAAGCTTTTACTTAGAGGGATTTTGTAGTATGTTAATTATGGATGTTAATTATGGCACAAAAAAAGATCGCTCTTCGCGATCTTTAACATTAGTAGCGGAAGGGAGATTCGAACTCTCGACACCACGGGTATGAACCGTGTGCTCTAGCCAGCTGAGCTATTCCGCCAAAATGGGGCCTATAGGGCTCGAACCTATGACCCTCTGCTTGTAAGGCAGATGCTC
>DAVZID010000018.1:0-51299 GCA_052273485.1 Lachnospiraceae bacterium | reverse complement strand
TGGAGCTGACTGCTACTAATCGGTCGAGGGCTTGACCAAAAAGGTCAGGGTAGGAGAAATGGTAATTAGGTTTGAGATGAAAAGTTTGTGTGCAGTTTTTAGGGTACAATAAATTATGCGCGAGTGGCTCAGTGGTGGAGTATCGCCTTGCCAAGGCGAGGGTCGCGGGTTCGAATCCCGTCTCGCGCTTCTAAAACCTCCTGATAATAGTTCAGGAGGCTTTTTTTATATCCAATGGCACGAAGACAAAAGTTTTACGAAAAAACGTCGATGTGCCTTTCACTAAATTTACAGATAAAAGGGAGGAATCATTATGAAACAGAAGCTACGGCGCTACATCGGCGACCGACATTTCTACCGAATGCTGCTCGGAATTGTTGTTCCGATCATTATTCAGAACGGAATTACCAATTTTGTCAGTATGCTCGACAATTTGATGGTCGGCCGCATCGGAACAGAGCAAATGTCAGGTGTTGCAATCGTCAATCAGTTAATCTTTGTTTTTAATCTGTGTATTTTTGGTGCAGTGTCTGGTGCTGGGATTTTTACTGCACAGTTTTTTGGACATGGCGATCATGAGGGTGTGCGCAACACGTTTCGCTTTAAATTCCTCATCAGCATTGCATTTTCTGTAATTGGCATTGTGGTAATGGCGCTAGCAGGGCCACAGCTGATTTCTCTATTTCTCCATGAGGGTGGTGAGTCTGGTAATATCGAGCAGACATTACGGTATGGCGAGAAATACTTGCATTGGATTTTGCTAGGATTGCTTCCATTTGCGCTTAGTCAGGTCTACTCAGGAACGCTTCGAGAGACAGGAGAGACCGTTGTTCCGATGGTTGCTGGTGTCACCGCCGTGTTTGTCAATTTGATTTTCAATTTCCTTCTTATCTATGGAAACTTTGGATTTCCAAAATTAGGCGTAGAAGGTGCTGCAATTGCAACGGTATTGTCTCGTTATGTAGAGGCTTGTGTTATCGCAATCTGGTCTCACACGCACACGGAGAAAGTTCCATATATTAAGGGTGTGTATCGCACATTGAAGATTCCAGCAGCATTAACACAGCAGATTGCAGTGAAAGGTCTTCCACTAATCTTAAATGAGGCACTTTGGGCATTTGGTATTGCCATTTTAAATCAGTGCTATTCGACAAGAGGACTGGCAGCCGTAGCGGGAACGAATATTTCCTCTACAATCACAAACTTGTTTAATGTCGTGTTTATTGCGATGGGAAGTGCACTTGCGATCATCGTAGGTCAGCTTCTTGGTGCAGGAAAGCTTGAGCAGGCAAGAGAGACCGATACAAAGCTAATCTTTGCTTCGGTAGCAAGTTGTCTGGTAATTGGAACGATTATGGCGATTGTTGCACCGCTGTTTCCACAGTTGTACAACACAACCAATGAGGTAAAAGAGCTTGCGACCTTCTTTATCGTGTTCTCTGCGTTTATGATGCCATTCAATGCATTTTTGCATTCAGCATATTTTACACTTCGTTCTGGCGGTAAGACATTGATCACCTTCTTCTTTGATGCAGGTTTTGTGTGGATCGTTTCCATTCCGCTTGCCATGATTCTTTCTCGTTTCACGGATATGCCGGTGCGCGCACTCTATGTATGTTGTACAGGTGCGGATCTGATCAAGGTTGTGATCGGTTATATTCTGGTAAAGCGTGGAAAATGGGTTGTCAAAATTGTCGACAACGACTGATAACGCGAAAAAGTATAAGAAAAGCATAAGAAACACAAAACAAAAACTGAATAATGATTACTATTGCACAATATCATTACATTTCTGACGTGTTGTGCTCTTGCATAATTATGATAGATGGAGTACAATAAACTTGAAAAATGATCCGTGAAATTTCTTTAAAAAGAAGAAGCGTCCGAACGTTATTGTTCACAGGACAAGACGGAAAAAATTTGAAAGGATGGCAGAAAAATGATTAAAGGATTTAAGATGAAGCTGTACCCAGGTATGGAGGCAGAGTACGAGAAGAGACACAACCAGCTGTGGCCGGAGATGAAGGATATGATTCACGAGCATGGCGGAAAGAATTACACCATCTTCTTAGATCGTGAGACTCTGACTCTGTTCGGATACATTGAGATCGAGGACGAAAAGCTGTGGGCAAAGGGTGCTGATACCGCAATCAACCGCAAGTGGTGGGATTTCATGGCAGATATCATGGAGACTAATCCAGATAATAGCCCAGTATCCATCGATTTAAAGACCGTATTCCACTTAGATTAAATCATTACGCAATTTTTACATACAAAAGCGCTTCCAACCAATTAGGCTGGAAGCGCTTTTGTACTTGAATAAGCCCTGTCGATAAAGTCACTTCACCGAGTGGGCGTTCGTGAAACTTCTGGGAAGAATTCATCAAAGAATTAGTTATAGTCGACCTCGATTAAGCAAAGTCCCTGTGCCGGAGCGGTAGGCCCTGCAAGGCTTCTTTTTTTGCCCTGAAGGATCGTCAGGACATCATCTGGCTGCATTCGGTGAAAACCAACTTCAAGCAATGTGCCAGTCATGATACGAACCATATGCTGTAGGAAACCATCTCCGTGGAAGGAGAGTGTCAGGTAATCACCTTTTTGCTGGATACGGATTGAATCAACTGTGCGGACAGTGCTTTTGTTCATTTTTGGATTACCGCAGAAGCTGGCAAAATCGTGCATGCCAGTCAGATAAACAGCAGCTTGATTCATAGCAGCAATATCTGGCATTCCCTCTAATCTTGTAACGTAGCGGCGGTCAAAGACAGGTTTTGTCTGTCCAACATAGCAGGTATAGCAATATGTTTTTCCAGTGGCATTGTAACGGCTGTGAAAACGCTGTGAAGCTTCAGAGACCTCCAAGATAACAATGTCATCCGGAAGGTAGCGATTCATATAGTCACGAATTTCTCGTACAGGAAGTGTTGTGTCAAGAAGTGCATTAGCTGTCATAGCCTTTGCGTGTACACCAGCATCGGTACGTCCTGCACCGACAAGCTTTACGGTGTCAACGTCGCACATTTTGGCAAGAACCGTTTCAATCTTGCCCTGAATCGTGTCATCGGTGTGCTTTTGGTGTTCCCAACCGCTGTAGCGGCTTCCATCGTAGCTGATGGTAAAACGATAATTATTCATGAAAATTACTCCTATTTTGCATCAGGTCAGCTCCTATAAATGGAACTGACCTGATTGTTTATTATTTCTTCTTTTGATCGTTATCAAGATTGCTCTGTGCAGTTGCAAGCATCAGCTTGATACGGTTGAGCTGATTTACCTCAGAAGCACCTGGATCGTAATCAACGGCGATGATATTGGCCTCTGGATGCTGATGGCGAATCTCCTTGATAACACCCTTGCCGACGATGTGGTTTGGCAGGCAGCCAAATGGCTGTGTGCAGACAACATTGTTGACACCACTGTTGATGAGCTCCATGATCTCGCCGGTAAGGAACCATCCCTCACCAGTCTGATTTCCAAGGGAAACGAGCGGATCAGCATACTTTGCAAGATCGTGAATATCAGCAGGCGGTGTAAAGTGCTTGCTCTGGGAGAATGCCTTGCGAGCAGCCTTTCTCATGTACTCGAGTGCGGTGATGCCGACATTGCACATTTTTGCGGTTGCGCTGCTGGTACCAAGCTTTTCTGCCTTGAAATTGCTGTTGTAGAAGCAATATAAGAAGAAGTCAAGCATATCTGGCATAACAGCCTCCGCGCCTTCGCGCTCAAGTAACTCAACGAGGTGGTTATTTGCCTGTGGAAGGAACTTAACTAAGATTTCGCCGACGATTCCAACTCTCGGAATGACCTTATCCTCGTAGATCGGAATGTTGTCGAAGTCACGAATCATATCCTTAATAATGCGGTTGAATCGTGTCATGCTCGGTGTACGCTTCAAGTCGTTGTTGCAGATGCGCTTCCATTTTTCATGCATCGCATTGACAGAACCCGGAACCTTCTCATACGGGCGCATACGGTAAACGGTTCGCATGAAGATATCGCCGTAGATAACAGCCTGTACCGCACGGATCGCAAGTGCAGGGGTGTAGGTCATACCTGGATTTGCCTCAAGCTTGCTTAGGTTCAGGGAGATAACCGGAACCTGTGCCATTCCTGCTTTCTCAAGTGCACGGCGGATAAATCCAACGTAGTTACTTGCACGGCAGCCACCGCCCGTCTGCGTCATAAAGATCGCAACATGATCGAGGTCATAGCGGCCGGACAGCAGCGCATCCATGATCTGACCAACAACGATTAAAGACGGATAGCAAGCGTCATTGTTTACATATTTCAAACCGACATCGACAGCGGTACGGCTCTCCTTGAGGATTTCAACGTTGTAGCCGGAACTCTTGATGGCTGTCTCGAGCAAATCAAAATGAATCGGGCTCATCTGCGGACAAAGAATTGTGTAATTCTTCTTCATTTCTTTTGTGAAGAGTACACGGTTATAGGCAGAGGAAACCACATGGCGCTCGATGTGTTTCTGCTCACGAACACGGATTGCAGAGAGCAAAGAACGGATACGGATGCGGGCTGCACCGAGGTTGTTCACTTCATCAATCTTAAGGACGGTGTAAATCTTGCCAGAACCAGTTAAAATATCGTTTACCTGATCGGTTGTTACCGCGTCAAGACCACAGCCGAAGGAGTTTAACTGAATCAGATCAAGGTTGTCCTGTGTGCGGACAAACTGTGCAGCAGCGTACAGTCTGGAGTGGTACATCCACTGATTCAGAACGATCAGACGACCATCCATCTTTGCCAGATGGGAGATGGAATCCTCAGTCAAAACAGCGATGCCGTAGGAGGTGATCAGCTCCGGAATGCCGTGGTTGATCTCTGGGTCTACATGGTATGGACGACCTGCGAGCACGATACCGCGCTTTCCGGTCTGCTTTAAGTATTCTAGTGTCTCCTCACCCTTCTTCTGGATGTCCTTGCGGCAATTTTGCATCTCCACCCAGCCGGCGTGAGCAGCCTCGCAAATTTCATCCTCCGGGATGCCCATCTTTCCAAACTCTTCAACGAGACGCTTTGTCATGATTTCCTCACTGGTTAAAGCAAGGAATGGATTCATGAAGACAACATCTGGATTTCGAAGCTCCTCAACATTATTTTTGATGTTCTCCGCATAGGAGGTAACGATCGGGCAGTTGTAGTGGTTCTGGGCATCCTCAAACTCTACGCGCTCATACGGAATACATGGATAGAAGATAAAGTGCACGTTGTTGCGAAGCAGCCAAGTCACATGACCGTGTGCAAGCTTTGCCGGGTAGCATTCAGACTCACTTGGGATGGATTCGATACCCATTTCATAGATCGAACGGTTGGAATCTGGAGAGAGTACCACGCGATAGCCAAGCTTCTTAAAGAAAACGGCCCACAGTGGGAAATTTTCATACATATTTAAGACGCGGGCAATGCCGACAGTACCGCGCTTTGCATCCTTTTCCTCAAGTGGCTCATAGTCGAAAATACGGTGATACTTATAGTCAAACAGGTTCGGAATGTTTTCCTTATTCTTTTCCTTGCCCAGACCGCGCTCACAGCGGTTTCCGAATATGTAATGACTGCCGTTGCTGAAGCGATTGATTGTCAGCAGACAGTGGTTCGTACAGCCCTGACAGCGTGTCAAGCGTGTCGTGTATTTCAAAGACAAAATATCGTTCATTGACAGCATTGTTGTCTTTGGATTTTTGTGTGTCTGATAATATTCTCTTGCGACAAGCGCAGCACCGAAGGCGCCCATGATTCCGGCAATATCCGGACGGACAGCCTCGCAGCCAGCGATCTTTTCAAAGCTTCGAAGAACCGCATCATTGTAGAAGGTACCACCCTGCACAACGACATGCTTTCCGAGGTCGGAAGCATCGTTGATCTTGATAACCTTAAACAGGGCATTTTTGATAACAGAGTAGGCAAGTCCGGCGGAGATATCAGCAACGGTAGCGCCTTCTTTTTGTGCCTGTTTTACGTTTGAGTTCATAAATACGGTACAGCGTGTTCCAAGGTCGGTCGGGTTCTTGGCAAACAGTGCAGCCTTTGCGAAATCGACAACCGTATAATTTAAGGACTTAGCGAAGGTCTCAATGAAGGAACCGCAGCCAGAAGAACATGCCTCATTTAACTGAACACTGTCAACGGTGTGATTCTTGATCTTGATGCACTTCATATCCTGTCCGCCGATATCGAGGATACAGTCGACATCCGGCTGGAAGAAGGATGCTGCATAGTAGTGAGCAACGGTCTCAACCTCGCCCATATCAAGCTGTAAAGCGGCCTTAATCAGTGCCTCACCGTATCCGGTGGAACATCCGTAAGCGATCTCTACATCCTCCGGCATCTGATCATAGATTTCACGGATCGCGCGCACGGTTGTAGAGAGTGGGCTTCCGTTGTTATTGCTATAGAAGGAATACAAAAGAGAACCATCCTCAGCGACGAGGGCAACCTTTGTCGTGGTGGAACCGGCATCTACACCGAAGAAGCATTTGCCATGGTAATCGCGAAGATTGCCCTTCTTTACGGTGTGCTGCTTGTGGCGCTCGGTGAAAGCCTCATATTCCTTTTCGGATGCGAACAGTGGCTCCATACGCTTGATCTCAAAGTTCATTTTGATGCCCTTTGTCAGGCGGTCAATCATCTGGGTGATCGGTGTAACTGTGGTGTCTGCCTTTACATTCATGGCAGCACCGATGGCAGCGAACAAATGAGAATGCTCTGGTGCAATGATGTGCTCATCGGTCAGATGAAGTGTGCGGATAAATGCCTCTTTTAACTGGTCTAAGAAGTGAAGCGGACCACCGAGGAATGCAACGTTTCCACGGATCGGCTTACCACAGGCAAGACCAGAGATCGTCTGGTTGACAACCGCCTGGAAAATAGAGGCTGCAAGGTCTTCCTTTGCGGCTCCCTCATTGATTAACGGCTGAATGTCGGTCTTCGCGAATACACCGCAGCGTGCCGCGATCGGATAGATTTCATGATAATTTTTTGCAAGCTCATTTAAGCCGGAGGCATCGGTCTGTAAAAGAGACGCCATCTGGTCGATGAAGGAACCTGTACCACCGGCACAGATACCGTTCATACGCTGATCCACACCGCCGGTAAAGTAAATAATCTTTGCATCCTCACCACCAAGCTCGATGGCAACGTCGGTCTGCGGTGCATAGTCCTTTAAGCTCGTGGCAACAGCAACAACTTCCTGTACAAATGGAATGTTCAAATGCTTTGCAAGCGTCAAACCACCAGAACCGGTGATGGAAGAAGCTAGATCCATCGGACCTAATTTATCATATGCCTTTGACAAAAGCTCAGCGAGCGTTTCCTGAATATTGGCAAAATGGCGCTGATAATCGGAGAATAAAAGGTTGTTTTCACTGTCAAGGATGGCAACCTTGACGGTCGTAGAACCGATATCAATGCCAAGTCTGTTATATGTTTTTGTTGATGTACCCATTCAAACCCTCCTTAAGTTCTTTCGTGAATACTCATTGCGAAAAAATGATAAACTATTTTGTGGAAAATCCATAGTCAATCTATAGTAAAATAGAAAATAAGGCGATAAAACCCAAAATACAGATGAATTATAGCGGTTTTCGCGGGAAAAAGCAAGGTACTAATAAAAATGTAAGAGTAATTTTATATTTAGTTTGACAAACAAACGTGGGAAAACTATAATAGAAGTATGTGTGAAAAAGGAAAAAGACTATCCGGCCGGGGGGAAGCCGGGCAAGAAAGGATAATCTATGAAGTTTTTAAACAAATTGGAACGTAAATTTGGGCGCTACGCCATTCCGAATTTGATGCTTTACATCATTATTTTGAACGCGGCAGGATTGCTGTTAACTATTATGTATCCGCAATCCGTAAGCTATCTATGCTGGTCAACGAGGGCGATTCTTCAAGGTCAGATCTGGCGAATCATTTCGTTTGTTATGGTGCCATACACGACAAGTCCAGTTAACTTTTTGATTTTTGCATTTTTGTATTATTCGATTTCGCAGACGCTTGAGCGTGTGTGGGGATCGTTCCGCATGGACATGTACATCATTACGGGTCTGCTTGGAACCATTCTTGCGGCATTTTTGGTGTACTTTTTGCTTGGTGTGGACATGGGCACACAGGTTAGCATTTCTTACCTGAGTAATTCCTTATTTTTAGCGTTGGCAGCGACCTTCCCGGATGTGCAGTTTTTACTGTTTTTCATCATTCCGGTCAAGGCAAAATGGATGGCGCTTTTGAGTGCAGTAATGTACCTCTATGATCTGATGCAGGTTGTAAACTACGCTGGCTGGATGCCACTTGGTTTTGCGATGCTGATCATGATTGTATTTTCACTTATAAATTTTATCCTTTATTTCCTCGGCACGAGAGATCTTCAGCGGATCAACCCCAAAGAGGTACATCGAAGAAAAGAGTTCTACAAGAAAATGGGGCAGAGGGAACAAAGCGGCAGGCCACTGCATAAGTGTACCGTTTGTGGACGAACAGATAAGGAGTTTCCAGATTTGGAATTCCGCTATTGTTCAAAATGCGACGGCGCTTACGAGTATTGCAGCGAGCATCTTTATACGCATAAGCACATTGTTGCACATTCGTATGATAAGCAGTAATAGGACAGGCAGTAATTGGCGGCGTTTGTAAACGTGCAAAAATAATCGAATGGAGAGAAAAGAAAGAGTATGAAGAAAACAAAAATTGTTTGTACCATGGGTCCAAAGACAGAGAATGTCGAGCTTTTGAAGGAAATGATCAAAAGCGGCATGAATGTTGCCCGTTTTAATTTTTCTCATGGAAGTCATGAGGAGCATGCAGGGCGTATGGCACTGATCGAGGAGGCTAGAAAGGCTGTAAACATCCCAGTTGCCACTATGCTTGATACAAAGGGACCAGAGATTCGCACTGGAAGTGTACCAGGGGACAAGAAGGTAACACTGGTAGAAGGACAGGATTTTGATCTGACAATTGATCAGAGCGTAGAGACGACTACAAAGAGCGCATCTATTACCTATGAGGGTCTGGTGGCAGATGCCGAGATTGGATGTCGCATCCTAATTGACGATGGTCTGATTGAGTTAAAGGTTGTTTCTAAGGATGAAACAACGCTTCACTGTACCGTTGTCAATGGCGGTGAGTTAGGCTCTAAAAAGGGTGTAAACGTACCGAATGTAAAGATTAACCTTCCAGGAATCACGGATAAGGATAAGAAGGATATTCTGTTTGGTATCGATCAGGGCTTTGACTTTGTTGCTGCATCCTTTGTAAGAAATGCAGCCTGTATCGAGGAAATCCGCGATATCTTAAACATTCACGGAAGCAAGATGCGTATCATCGCAAAGATCGAGAGTGCAGAGGGTATTGAGAACATCGATGAGATCCTTCAGGCAGCAGATGGTATCATGGTTGCAAGAGGTGATATGGGTGTTGAGATTCCGGCAGAGGAGGTTCCACACATCCAGAAGACGATCATCCAGAAGTGTAACGAGGCACAAAAGCCAGTTATCACCGCAACCCAGATGCTCGATTCTATGATTCGAAATCCGCGCCCGACAAGAGCAGAGGTTACGGACGTTGCAAATGCAATCTACGATGGTACCGATGCCGTTATGCTTTCCGGTGAGACCGCAGCAGGACGTTATCCGCTTGAGGCAGTTCGTATGATGGCAAAGATTGCAGAGTCTTCTGAGCCGTATCTGGATTATCGTACCTACAACCGCAGAGACATTAAGCGTTCGGATCATGTAATCTCCAATGCGCTTAGTAGTGCGACTGTTCGTACCGCAGAGATTCTGGATGCAAAGGCAATTATCGTTCCAACCATGCATGGATTTACGGCAAACCTTCTGTCCCATTGGAGACCAAAGTGCCGCGTCATCGGTATGTCTCCGAACTGGGATGTTCTGCGTAAGATGCAGTTAAACTGGGGTGTAACGCCAGTTAAGGCAATGCGTGAGACAGATACCGATGAGCTGATTGAGCATTCTGTAGAGACGGTAAAGGAGATGGGCTATATCGAGTCCGGCGATACCGTTGTCGTTACCGTTGGTGTAAGACATAAGAATCAGCCAAGCTACGCAATCGGCGAGACCAACAACATGAGAGTTATCGTGGTTAATTAATTTAACAGTTCATTCAAGTGCGATTGTTCAGAAAAAAACGATGGTGCGGATGAACTGCAACGATACAAGAAAGAAAAACACACACAGCGAGGAGAGACACACATTATGGAAAAGAAACCGTTCGTAACATTAGAGCAGGTAAAAGAGATGGCAGAAAAGTATCCGACTCCGTTTCATCTGTATGATGAAAAAGGAATCCGCGAGAATGCCAGAAAGCTCAAGGCTGCATTTGCATGGAATCCAAATTTCCATGAGTATTTTGCAGTAAAGGCGACACCGAATCCGTATATCATGGATATCTTAAAGTCAGAGGGCATCGGTGCAGACTGCTCTTCCTATACAGAGCTTTTAATGTCAGATGCAGTTGGTCTTAAGGGTCATGATATCATGTTTTCTTCTAATGTAACGCCAGAGCAGGACTTTAAGAAGGCTGCTGAGCTTGGCGCGATCATTAACTTTGATGATGTGTCTTTAATCGACTTTTATGAGGAAATTGGTGCACCGTTCTTAGAGACGATGTGCTGTCGTTACAATCCAGGTGGAAACTTTACTCTTCACAACGAGATTATGGATACACCGAAGGATGCCAAGTATGGTATGACAAAGGAGCAGATGAAGGAAGCATTTAAGAAATTAAAGGCACATGGTGTTAAAAACTTCGGTATTCATGCCTTCTTAGCCTCTAACACTGTAGCACTTGGCTATTATCCAAAGCTTGCAAGAATTTTGTTTGAGCTTGCAGTTGAGCTGTCCAAGGAGATCGGCGTTCATATTGCATTTGTAAACTTATCTGGTGGTGTCGGCATTGCGTATCGTCCAGATCAGGAGCCAAACGATATTATGGCAATCGGTGCTGCTGTCAAGGAAGCATACGATGAGGTGCTTGTTCCGGCAGGAATGGGCGATGTGGCAATCTTCACTGAGTTGGGTCGTTTTATGTTAGCTCCTTATGGCTGCTTAGTATCGAAGGTTCTCCATGAAAAGCACATCTGGAAGGATTATGTTGGTCTTGATGCGTGTGCAGCAAACTTGATGCGTCCAGCTATGTATGGCGCTTATCACCACATTACCGTGCTTGGTAAGGAGAATGAGCCATGCGATCATATGTATGATGTAACGGGTGGTCTTTGCGAGAACAACGATAAGTTTGCAATCGACCGTATGCTGCCGAAGATTGATATCGGTGATTATGTTGTGATCCACGATACTGGTGCACATGGTTTTGCAATGGGCTATAACTACAATGGAAAGCTTAGAAGTGCTGAGCTTCTTTTACAGGAGGATGGCACCGTAAAGCAGATTCGTCGTGCAGAGACACCGCAGGATTATTTTGCAACACTTGATTATCCGGGCTTAAAGGATGAGAAATAATTACATTTAAATAATGAAGTTTTTATCCCCGGCTGCAATATAGCCGGGGATTTTTGTCGAAACTTGCGCTAAAATCCGCTTGAAAAAACATGTGTTTTGGTGTATGATAGAACTAGAAATCGAACAGACGCACGACTTTTTGCGGAAAATTCGAAATACCCTATTGACAAAACCATTGAAATCATGTATGATTATACACAGATGCGAACATGTGTTCATAAATAGTCGTACAGACAGTTCTGTACAGAAAGAGGTAAGGTTTGGATAAAAATAATCAGGAAAAACTTAAAGCATTGGACGTTGCGTTGACCCAGATCGAAAAAGCTTACGGCAAGGGTGCTGTTATGAAGCTGGGTGATTCTGGTGCGAATATGAATATTGAAGTAGTACCGACCGGTTCCCTTAGTCTGGATATTGCACTTGGACTTGGCGGACTGCCGAAGGGACGTATCATTGAGATTTATGGACCAGAGTCCAGTGGTAAGACAACTGTTGCCCTCCATGCAGTGGCAGAGGTTCAAAAAAGAGGCGGCATCGCAGGCTTTATCGATGCAGAGCATGCACTTGATCCAGTTTATGCAAGAAACATTGGTGTTGATATTGATAATCTCTACATATCCCAGCCGGATAATGGAGAGCAGGCACTTGAGATCACCGAGACGATGGTGCGTTCTGGTGCAATTGATATTGTAATTGTTGATTCTGTAGCAGCTCTTGTTCCGAAGGCTGAGATTGACGGCGATATGGGTGATTCTCATGTCGGATTGCAGGCACGTTTGATGTCTCAGGCACTTCGTAAGCTGACTGCTGCGATCAGCCGTTCCAACTGTATCGTAATTTTCATCAATCAGCTGCGTGAGAAGGTTGGTGTCATGTTTGGTAATCCGGAGACGACCACCGGTGGACGTGCGCTTAAGTTCTATTCCTCCGTTCGTCTGGATGTGCGCCGTGTTGAGGCTTTAAAGCTTGCCGGCGAAGTGATTGGTAACCATACCAGAATCAAGGTTGTAAAGAATAAGATCGCACCGCCATTCAAGGAAGCCGAGTTTGATATTATGTTTGGTAAGGGTATTTCCAAGGAAGGCGATGTGCTGGATCTGGCAGTAAACTTAAATATCATTGTCAAGGCAGGTGCATGGTTCTCCTATAACGATGCAAAGATCGGACAGGGTCGTGAGAATGCGAAGATCTATCTGTCACAGCATCCAGATATCATGGCTGAGGTCGAGAATAAGGTTCGTGCCCATTATGGACTTCCATTGAAGGATGTAGAGCCGTCCGCAGCACCAGCAGAATCAGAGGATGATGCAGAGTGAAGCAGTGGGAGACAAGTGAGTTATATCACGAGGTAAAGAGCCGTCCGTCTGAGGACGGCTCTTTGCCTTTTCAGAAAACTAGACCACCAGAAGGCATTAATACCGAGGCCAGAAGGCGCTGTCTACACCTTCTCGAGTACAGCCCACGAACCGCATATCAGCTAAAAAAACGTCTGATCGACGATGGATTTTCTGCAGAACAGGCAGAGGATGCCATCCAGTATGCCCAGAGCTTTGGCTACGTGGACGATGGCAATTATGCGATGGAATATGTGCGTACTGCTTGTCAGAAAAAGAGTAAGCGCCAGCTTTCCATACAGCTGTCCAGACGCGGTGTGGACAGCGATTCGATTGAGGAAGCACTGGATGCCTATTCGGATGAGCAGGAAAATACGGTGCGTCGCCTTGCGCAGAAAAGGCTGCGCCAAAAGCCACCCCAGTCGGATGATGATTTGATGAAAGCGGTGCGAAGCCTCGTTTCTAAGGGCTTTCCGTATGAGATGGCAAAGCGTGCCGTCTGGGAGCTGCGCGATGAATTTTTGCCAGAAGAATAATCACATTGCAGCAGTACGGATTTTATCGAAAAAAACGAATCAAAACCATGCAAAAAACAAGTGTACGGTTACACAAAGTTTTTGCAAAAAACAGTGAACTATGTGTTGGATTTCACAAAACATCTTGACTTTTATAAGCGAATCGTATAAAATTATACTGTTGCCTGTTTATATATGAAATATAAACCGTACAATGAAAATTTCATAAAGGAGGTGCTCCTGTGGTTCCTATTATTATTACAGCAGCGGTTACTGCAGTGATTGTTGCTGTTATCGTCTGGTTCATCGCAACCGGCATCCAGCAGTCCAAGTACAAGGCTACCGTTGGAAGTGCGGAGGAGAGATCCAGAGCAATAATAGATGAAGCTCTTAAGACCGCAGAAAGCAAAAAGCGCGAGGCGCTCCTTGAGGCGAAGGAAGAAAACCTCAGAGTTCAGAATGAGCTTGAAAAGGAGATCAAAGAACGCCGCGGCGAATTGTCCCGAATGGAAAAGCGTGCTGTTAACAAAGAAGAGTCGCTTGACAGAAAGACAAGTGCTTTAGAAAAGCGGGAAGCGAGCCTGAATGCAAAGGAAGAAAGCCTGAACAGAAAGCATGCGAAGGCGGACGAACTTACGGCACAGATTTCCCAGGAACTGGAACGTATTTCTGGTATGACCTCCGAACAAGCAAAAGAGTTTTTATTCAAGAGCGTGGAAAACGAAGTAAAGCTTGACACTGCAAAGATGATTAAGGAGATGGAGGCAAAGGCAAAGGAAGAGGCATCCGCGAAGGCAAAGGAATATGTAGTAACCGCCATTCAGCGATGTGCTGCTGATCATGTGGCAGAGACGACAATTTCCGTTGTCCAGCTGCCAAATGATGAAATGAAGGGAAGGATTATCGGACGTGAAGGAAGAAACATCCGTACCCTTGAGACGCTCACCGGAGTAGAGTTGATTATTGATGATACACCGGAAGCAGTTGTCCTGTCCTCTTTTGATCCGATGCGCAGAGAAGTGGCAAGAATCGCTTTGGAAAAGCTGATCCTTGATGGTCGTATTCATCCGGCAAGAATCGAGGAGATGGTGGAGAAGGCGCAAAAAGAAGTTGAAGTAATGATCCGAGAGGAAGGAGAGGCAGCGCTGCTTGAGGTGGGTGTTCATGGCATCCATCCAGAGCTTGTAAAGCTTTTAGGACGCATGAAATTCCGCACAAGCTATGGTCAAAATGCGTTAAAGCATTCCATTGAAGTTGCTCATCTTTCCGGACTGTTAGCCGCAGAGATGGGGCTGGATGTTCGTATGGCAAAGCGTGCTGGATTGTTACATGACATTGGAAAGGCAGTAGACCATGAAATGGAAGGCTCTCATATTCAGCTGGGTGCTGAGCTGTGCCGCAAGTACAGAGAGTCCCCGGTTGTGATCAATGCTGTTGAGTCCCACCATGGCGATGTAGAACCAACCTCTTTAATTGCATGCATCGTTCAGGCAGCAGATACAATTTCTGCGGCAAGACCGGGCGCAAGAAGAGAAACTCTCGAAGCGTACACGAATCGTCTGAAGCATTTGGAGGAGATAACCAATTCCTTCAAGGGAGTTGAGAAGTCCTATGCAATTCAGGCGGGCCGAGAGGTTCGGATTATGGTTATTCCGGAACAAGTATCAGATGCCGATATGGTGATTCTGGCCAGAAATGTTTCAAAGCAGATTGAAGCAGAGCTGGAGTACCCTGGACAGATCAAGGTAAGTGTGATCAGAGAGTCCAGAGTTACCGACATAGCAAAATAATGGCAAAAGGTGTTGTGAGAAATTGCAGCACCTTTTTTCTTTTTATCCAATAACTAGATTGATATTCATTCGGAATCCATTTGCATATTCTCATTCCTTGTTCATAAAATACAAGTATGGGAACTTTTTTGCCGCGGGGAGGATATGCCATGGTTATCAGAACAAATTCATATTTTTATGTGCTGCCACTTGGCATGTTTGTGGCAGGGATTCTTGTAGGAACAGCCGTGAGTATCTGGCGGGCAGATTTTCTCTACCGGCAGATTGTCTGTTATCTGCCCGCTGTCCATTTGCAAATCCAGCAGACAGGTTTTCCAAGCAATTTCTTTTTGTTTGTGTGTCGGCTGCGTCTTCCGGTTTTTCTTTTGATGGCAGCATCAATCTTTTCTGGATTTGCACTACTTGTTTTTTCTGGAACGGCATTTGTCTCTGGTGCGTCAGCTGCGGTTGTAATCACATCGGCCACAATGCTGACGGGTATCGTGGGGATTTTACAGGCACTTGCCCTGTTTGGGGTACATAGCCTGTTTTATTTGTTTGGATATTGGGCACTCTATGAGCTGGCGGGAAAGCGTCAAAGCTTTACATTTGGCGAACAGGTTGGAATTCTTGTGCGCATTGCGGGCGTGTGGGCAGCCGGGATGGGGATGGAGGCTCTTTTATCGCCACCTGTAATTACAAGGGTGCTTCGCTTATAGAAAAAGACTTGCAAATTTTGAGCAAACATGCTAATATACGAAGTTGGAAACGGCAACGTTTGTTTTGTTGTACGAGAGTACAGAAAGGTATGGTTACACAATGACAAAGATTGATATTATTTCAGGATTCCTGGGAGCAGGAAAAACAACTTTAATAAAGAAGCTTTTAAAAGAAGCATTAAATGGACAGAAAGTAGTTTTGATTGAGAATGAGTTTGGTGAAATTGGTATCGACGGCGGCTTTTTAAAGGACGCAGGTATCCAGATCACTGAGATGAACTCTGGCTGCATCTGCTGCTCACTGGTAGGTGATTTTGGTGCCGCTTTAAAGAAGGTTGTAGAGCAGTATCATCCGGATCGTATCATCATCGAGCCATCCGGCGTAGGCAAGCTGTCTGATGTTATCGCAGCTGTCATGAATGTTGCAGGTGAGATCGAGCTATCCTTAAATAGCTTTGTAACTGTTGCAGACGCAACAAAGTGCAAGATGTATATGAAGAACTTTGGTGAGTTCTACAACAATCAGGTTGAGAGCGCAAACACCATCATCTTGAGCAGAACGCAGGGCATGAAGGAAGAAAAGCTGGCTCAGGCAGTTTCCATGATTCAGGAGAAGAATGCAAAAGCAAAGATCATTACCACTCCGTGGGATGAGTTGACTGGTGAGCAGATTCTGGCTGTTATGGAGCAGGGTCATTCTTTGGCAGAAGAGCTGATGGAAGAGGCTATGAAGCTGCATGAGGAAGAGGAGCATGAGCATCACCATCATCATGATGATGACGATGACGACGATTGCTGCTGCCATGACCATGATCACGAGCATCATCACCACGATGATGACGAGGATGAGCATGAGCACCATCACAACCACGATCATGAGGAAGAGGAGCATCATCACCACCATGATCATGAGGAAGAGGAGCATGAGCATCATCATGATCACGACGAGCACGGTGAGGAATGCAGCTGCGGTTGCCATGAGCATCATCACCATCATCACCATGCAGATGAAGTATTCACCAGCTGGGGCAAGGAGACTCCTAGAAAGTATACAAAGGAAGAACTCGATGAGATTCTTGTACAGCTGTCTGAGGAGACCGAGTTTGGTATTATCTTAAGAGCAAAGGGTATGCTGCCAGCAGCAGACGGCACATGGTTCTATTTCGATCTGGTTCCGGGCGAGTATGAGATTCGTAACGGCGCACCAGATTACACTGGAAGACTTTGCGTAATCGGTTCCAAGTTAGATACCGATAAGCTGGAGAAGCTGTTCAAGTTATAATTTAGAAAGGGAAGACAGTAAGATGGCAAATGAGATACCGGTATATGTGATCACCGGATTCCTGGAAGGCGGAAAGACCTCTTTTCTGAGATTTACGCTGCAGCAGGATTATTTTAATGATGGATCCAAGACACTTTTGATTCTCTGCGAGGAGGGCGAAGAGGAACTGGATCAGGCATTCATGGACAAGTACCATGTTGTGACAGAGACCGTTGAGGAAGAGAGCGAGTTAAGTAGAGAGTATTTCCGTGAGGTAGGAAAGCGCCATAAGCCAGATCGTGTCATTATCGAGTACAACGGCATGTGGTCTCCAAAGAACATTTCCCAGCTTCCATTCCCGTATTCCTGGGAATTGTATCAGACAATCACCGTTCTCGATGGCAGCAGCTTCCAGCTGTATTTAAATAACATCAAATCTCTGGCGATGGAGCTTCTTACGTATACCGATATGGTCGTTTTCAATCGTTGCACACAGGAGACCCCAATCGATACGTTCAATCGTTCCATCAAGGCCGTAAACCGTCGTGCTGAGGTTATGTTTGAGACAAAGGATGGCGAGACCTTACAGCCAGAGGATGTCCTTCCATATGACCGCGATCAGGATGTGATTCATCTTGAGGATGAGGACTATGGTATCTGGTACATTGATGCACAGGACAATCCAGATGAGTATGTCGGAAAGACCATTGTTTTCAAGGCAATGGTTATGAAGAATAAGGAATTTCCGGCAGATGTGTTCGTTCCGGGACGAAATGCAATGACCTGCTGTGCAGATGATATCCGTTTCCTTGGTTTTGTCTGCAAGTATAAGGATACTGCCAGCTTAAAGAGACGTCAGTGGGTAATGGTTACTGCGACATTTGAGTGGGAATATTCTGATCTGTACGGGGAGAAGGGACCGGTGCTTCACGCAACCGAAGTTGCCCAGACAAGTGCACCGAAGGAAGATCTGGTATACTTCTAATTTCACAAATTAAGATAGGACTCGAAAGTGTCATATCTTTCACAAAAATAAAAGTCGAAGTAAATTTGGTATCGATAATAAAATAAGAAAACCGTGAGGCATTCGTGCTTCACGGTTTTTCATTTTCATTCAAAATTACGTTCGTTTAAATTTATGGCTTACGAATTGAATGACTATAAATATAAAAGAAATAAATTTTTAGCTATGCTTGGTCTCACAGTAAATACAGCGATATACCTTGTTTTCCTCATCGGTCAGATCAAATACATGAGGCAGCTCCTGCTCGATAGAAGTGATGCAGCGCGGATTTTTGCAATGAATTACGTTTGTAATACGTTTTGGAAGGCGAAGAATCTTCTTATCGGAAATCACACCGTCTTTGATGATGTTGACGGTGATCTTGTGATCAATGTAGCCAAGAGCGTCCAGATCCAGCAGATCTAAGCTTCCTTCGATCTTGATGATATCCTTGCGGCCCATTTTGTTACTTTTTGCATTTTTAATGATCGCAACCTGACAGTCCAAATCCTGAAGATTCAGATAATGGTAGATTTCCATTGATTTTCCAGCCTGGATGTGGTCGAGAACGACACCGTTATTAATACCACTGATATTCAGCATAATATTCCTCCTCAGATCTTTTCTCTCTCTTAGATTTTTTCTGGTGCAAGTCCGAGCAGTGTCAGAATCAGTGCCATGCGGACATAGACACCGAACTGAACCTGCTTAAAGTAAGCAGCACGCGGATCACTGTCGACTGCAACGGAAATCTCGTTTACACGCGGCAGTGGGTGAAGAACTAACATATCATCTTTTGCCAGTTCCATCTTTTCCTTTGTCAGAATGTAGCAGTCTTTCATGCGGATGTAATCTTCCTCATTGAAGAAACGTTCCTTCTGAACACGTGTCATGTATAAAATGTCAAGATCTGGAAGAACCTCATCCAGATTGGTAACTTCCTTAAACTCAAAGCCCTTTAATACCTCATCGCGGATATAGCTTGGAACACGCAGTTCCGGAGGAGAGATCAGGACAAATTTTACATTGTGATAGCGAACCAGAGATTCAATCAGAGAGTGAACGGTACGACCAAACTTCAGATCACCGCACAGACCGATTGTCATGTTGTCCAGATGACCCTTTAAGGTGCGAATGGTGAAAAGATCGGTCAATGTCTGGGTTGGATGCTGATGACCACCGTCACCGGCATTGATTACCGGGATACCGGAGAACATGGAAGCAACCTTTGGAGCACCTTCCTTTGGATGGCGCATTGCGCAGATATCAGCGTAGCAGGATACGACACGGATGGTATCGGCAACACTTTCGCCCTTTGAAGCGGAGCTGTTTTCGGCAGAAGAAAAGCCAATAACAGTCCCCCCGAGATTAAGCATTGCGGATTCAAAGCTTAAACGGGTTCGTGTGCTTGGCTCATAGAAAAGTGTGGCGAGACGTTTGCCATCGCATTTGTGTGCATACTTGGCTGGGTTCTGTTTAATGTCACCGGCCAAATCAAGGATATTGGTCAATTCATCCATGGAAAGATCCAATGGGTTTAATAAGTGTCTCATAGAGAGTAACTCCTTTCCGATTGTATGACTCATTTGATTCACGGGTATTATATAACAGAAAGACAAAAATGGGAAGAGAAAATTAAAACTTCTTTAAAAAAAACGGAAAAACTTGTATTTGGCAAATTGGTATGCTAAGATAAGAATTGTTTGTACAACTGCAAATGCTTCATTGTTTTAAAGTGGTTGTTCATACGAAAATCAATAAGAGAATGAAAGTGAAAGAGAGGGCTTATGGACGACAGGGAAGAAGTAACACAAGATAAGTTCGATCCGCAGAAAGATACTGAAGAATCTGTGACGGAAGAGAACGACACGTTTTCGTTGCAGGAAGACGAAGAAGCGGTTTCACAGGAAAGTGTAGAAGCATCCAGGTCACAGGAAGACGCACACGATGATACAGAACCGTCTGTGTCACCGGACGATGCGGATGAATTTCGTCCGCAGGATCACACACGTGTTCAGACTGGGGAGAATGGAGAGCTGCGCTTTCAGGGACTGACACAGGCAGAGGTGGAAAAGCACGTTGCTGACGGACAGGTCAATGCCATTCAGGATGCCAGCAACCGAAGTATTAAGGATATTGTGCTGGGAAATACACTTACGTTTTTCAACTTTATCAATATCGTATTGCTTGTGCTTGTCTTATCGGTGCACTCCTATAAGAACATGCTGTTCATCTTTATTATCATTGCAAATACGCTGATTGGTATCTTTCAGGAGATCAAGGCAAAGATTACGCTTGATAAATTAAAGATTCTGACGGTTAGCCATGCCGATGTGATTCGTGATGGTGTAAAGAAGTCTGTAGCGGTTTCTGAACTCGTAAAGGATGATGTTATTTTGCTTAAGAGTGGTGGACAGATTCCAGCGGACGGTGTGATTTTAGATGGAGAATTGGACGTTAACGAGTCATTATTAACAGGTGAGTCGGATTCCATTCATAAAACATGCGCAAGCAAAGTACTTTCTGGAAGCTTTGTGACGTCTGGAAAGGCACTTTGTCTGCTGACTGAGGTAGGACATGAGTGCTACATGGAAAAGCTTTCCGCGGAGGCAAAGCAATTTAAGCGTTACAAGACAGAACTACAGCGAAATCTCGATACGATCTTAAAATTGATCAGTATCATCATTGTACCACTTGGCATCGCACTGTTTGCAAAGCAGTATTGGATTTCACACAGCACCTATGAGCAGGCCGCGCTCGATACCGTAGCCGCCGTACTTGGAATGATCCCAGAAGGATTGGTACTCTTGACCAGTGTGGCATTGGCACTCGGCGCAGTTCGACTAGCAAGACGAAGCACTTTGGTGCGTGAACTGTTCTGTATTGAGACTCTTGCTCGTGTGGATACGCTTTGTCTGGATAAGACCGGAACGATCACAGAGGGCCGTCTGTGCGTGCAGGGCGATGAGGCCGTAAAAGACGACATAGATCTGGAACAGCTGATGGGCAGAATGGTAGCAGCTCTTGGCGATGACAATGAAACATTTCAAGCACTTCGCCAGCATTACAAGAAAAATCCTTCTAGCAATACAAAACTTGTGCTTCCGTTCTCCTCAGAGCGTAAGTTCAGTGGTGTTGTATTCGAGGGTGAAGGAACCTATCTGATGGGTGCTTACCAGTTTATCTTCCCACAGTCCGATCCGGCAGTGCTCGAGAAAATCGCAGCGTATGCGCGTCAGGGTCTTCGAGTATTGACAGTAGCGCACAGCAAGAATGAGATGACCGATTACAACCTGGCAGAGGGATTTGAGATTGTCGGATTCGTGTTCATGACGGATGTAATTCGTAAGAATGCGCCAGATATTCTGGGATATTTTGAAGAGCAGGGTGTTGATTTAAAGGTTATCTCCGGTGATGATCCAGTGACCGTAGCGGCCATTGCAGCGCGCGCAGGATTAAAGGATGCCGATAAGTATATTGATGCAACCACGATTCATACCGATGAGGAGATGGAGGATGCCATCTTAAAGTATTCGGTATTTGGCCGAGTAACACCAAAGCAGAAGCAGCTGATGGTCAAGCTTTTAAAGCAGAATGGACGTACTGTCGCGATGACAGGAGATGGTGTCAACGACGTATTGGCACTCAAGGATGCCGATGTCAGCATCGCGATGGCATCTGGAAGTGAGGCTGCAAAAAATACCGCAAATCTTGTATTGTTAAATTCCGATTTCGCGTCACTGCCGCATATTGTAAATGAAGGACGACGTGTTATCAACAACATCAAGGCAGCCGCGTCTATGTTCTTGATCAAGACTGGTTTCTCGGTATTGACAGCGCTGCTGACGATTATTGTGGGACAGAATTATCCGTTCCAGCCAATTCAGTTGTCTGTCATCAACGGATGTGCCGTTGCGATTCCGACAATGCTTTTGCAGTTAGAGCCAAACTTCCAGAAAGTCAATAAGCATTTCTTCCGAGAAGTGCTTCGAATGTCGATGCCGGCAGCGATCACGATCACAATGATGATTACAATTATCAACAATGTCGGCCATTCGCTAGAGACGCCACGTGAGATGCTTTCCACCGTATGCGTATTGGCAACTGGATGGGTCTATCTGATTACCTTGCGTCAGGTTTACTCACCGATGACCGCGTACCGCAAGTTTGTCATCTATCTGATGCAGACTGCTTATCTGGTTGCAATGGTAATTGGCCAGCGTCTGATGGAGCTTGTTGGATTGAATTTTACCTGTGTGATTGTCACGCTCGCAGCGGTTAACTTCGCACCAATGATTATAGATCTTGCAACGAAGGGATACGATAAATTTTTCTATTGGTATGATCATCGCCACGATGTGAAGCCGCCGAAGCCGATCAAGGTAAAGACGAGACGCTTCAGGGGCGTATAAGAGAAATGCAACGATAGAGGAGTGCAGCAGGTTCGTACTGCTGCGCTTTTTTTGTTTCTTGCAGGAATGCGTGAGGGGAATTTGCCATACAATAAAGAAGAGGTGAATGATTGACAGGAGGAACACATGCGAACAGCAATCTATCTTCGATTGAGCAAAGAAGATAAACAGGAAAGCATCGAGAATCAGAAGCTGCTTTTGGAAAAGTATGCGGGTGAACATGGGTTTACTGTTATCAAAGAGTATACCGATGAGGCTATATCTGGTCTGACAGATGCACGCCCTGGCTTCACACAGATGATGGATGATGCCCGAAACGGCTGCTTTGATGTGATCCTGGCAAAGAATCAGTCCCGTTTTTCACGGAATTTCTTACATATCGAGCAGTATCTTCATCAGGAACTGCCGCGTCTTCACATTCGTTTTATCGGTGTGACGGATGGTGTAGATACAGGCACTACAGATAAAAATGAGGGAAGCACATCCTTTGCGATGCGACGAAGTGACAAAAAGACAAGGCAGATTTACGCTCTTGTGAATGAATGGTATTGTCAGGAAATTTCTGAAAATGTGCGGGAAATCCTGCATCAGAAGGTACTTCGAGGCGAATTTATCGGAAGCAGTGCACCATTTGGTTATCAAAAATCCACAGAGGATTCACATAAATTACTATTGAAAGAACCGGAAGCGTTGATAGTAAAGGAACTATTTGAACTATATGCAAACGGCACACCGGTCAAAGAGATTGTACACCATTGTCAACAAAAGAATTATCCATCCCCTGATGCGAAGACTGGCTGGTGTGCACGAAGCATTTACCGAATTTTAGCGAATGAGTGTTACACTGGAAAAATAGTACAGGGAAAAACCAGAACAGTCAGTTATAAAAATCCTGCGAGGATACAGATTCCTCAGGAAGAGTGGATTAAGATAGAGCACACTCATGAACCAATTATATCGGAGAAACTATTCTTTTTCGTACAGAAGAAAAAGCACAGGCACAGGCGCTCATAATCCGTCCGGGTATGCCCCGAGGTGAAGGTGCTTTACGAGACGGGACGTTGTAGCGGGCCCGTTGTCAAAATACACTTACGTTGAAAATATGTAGTGGGGCCCCGCGGAATTGGGCCCGTCGACAAAGTCACTTCACCGAGTGGGCATATCGTAAAAGAACTGCGCCGCGCCGTCCGGATCATATGATTTCCTCCTTCCCATGTTGCTGGCATTATCGCTGGCGACGGTACCCTGTCCGGCGGTCGCATTCAGGGCGTCGCCCCAAAGGCACAGCTCGTTTCCGTGCGTGTGCTTGACGGGCAGGGAAAGGGAAAACTCTCCGCAATGTTAGAGGGACTTCGCTGGTTGCGGGAAAACTACAAACATCTTGGCATACAGATCGTCAATATTTCAGTCGGTTCCGTCAAAAAGCAAAGAGAAAATTCGCAGCTTGTTCAGGCTGTTGAAGCGCTATGGGATTGTGGTCTTGTGATCTGCTCCGCGGCAGGAAATGAGGGAATACAACAGTACAATATCACTTCCCCAGGCATCAGTCGAAAAATCATAACAGTTGGATCATGTGATGACAAAGAAATGATAGATGAGGCAGGAAAGCTGCATTACAATTATTCAGGAAGAGGTCCAACGGGTGCTTGCATCTGCAAGCCTGAGATTGTGGCACCGGGAACCAATATCGTGGCGACAAATGCGATGAGTGGCCCCGATGACCGCCCGTATACCGTAAAAAGTGGAACAAGCATGTCAACGCCGACGGTTTCAGGTGCGATTGCACTTTTGCTAGAGCGATACCCAAAAATGATCAACAAAGATGTGAAACTGAAACTATGGAAAAGTGCTAAAAACCTAGGATTGCCGCGCAGTCATCAGGGATGGGGAAGGCTTGACATTTGCCGTTTACTGGAATAGTGCTTGCATAATACAGGCAAATCATGTATAATGACCAACAGAAACGAAAAAATGGAAGGCGTAAGGAAGGTTACGTATTATGGGAAAAATTACGAAAAAAATAACGGCAGTATTAGTAGCAGTGTGCCTTTGCATGCTGTCTGTAGTAACGGTATTTGCACAGCAAGATGGTCCTGATGTCAAGGCAGAGGCATACTGTGTAATGAACAGAAGGGATGGCTCCATTGTTTATTCCAAAAATATGGATGATCGCTATTATCCGGCGAGCATTACGAAAATTATGACAGCCCTTGTCACATTGGAGCATTGTACAAATTTAAATGACACTGTCGTATTTAACGATGAGGTTATGAATTCGATCAGCAGCAACAGTTCCACGTTGAATCCAGTTGCGATTCTGGGTGAAGAGATGACTGTGCGCGATGCCCTTTTTGGACTGATGTTAAATTCAGCAAATGAGTGTGCAAGTGCGTTGGCTGTCTATACAGCAGGTTCCATTGATGCATTTGTCGAAATGATGAATGAGAAGGCACAGGAGCTTGGTGCAGTTAATACCCATTATATGAATGCACATGGACTCGATGATGAGAACCATTATACGACTGCACATGATATGGCAATCATTTTCAATGAGGCATTGAAAAATGATACATTCCGTCAGATTGATTCGAGTGCCGCCTATGAGATTCCAGCGACAAACAAGTATACAGAGAGAAATTGTGCCAGCACCAATCAGCTGTTAAATGGTGCATTAAGCTACGCTGGTGTCTATGCCGGTAAGACTGGACATACCGCAATGGCAGGACGTACTTTAGTAACAGCTGCCTACCGCGATGGAATGGATTTAATTTGTGTCATTATGAAATCGGATAATGATAATTTCTATAGTGATACTGAGACTCTTTTGGATCACGCATTCTTAAAGGTACAGGGAAATGAGCAGGAGATCTATGCGGCAGCAGATGACTATGTTATGGCAAAAAATGAACTGACTACTGGATTAAATGTGCGTCCGTATCCGAGTACCTATGCAGCAAAGATTGCATCACTGATGCCAGGGGATGCCGTTCATCGCATTGGTACTTTTGGAAATTGGAGTCAGGTTGAGACAATCAATGGAGTTGGATATGTATCTTCTGAATATCTTATTTTTCAGGATGGATCACCAGTTGGAACCTATGAGGTGGTAAATACATTGACACCAGACCAGACGGTTGCAGCGCCAGAACTGTCTTCAGCAGAGACAGACGAACCTGAGGCAATTAGCAGTGAGGATACTTCCAAACAGGAAGAGGCCCAGTCACAGGCACCGGAGGAAAATGAGAGTGGTGTAGTGAATTCGGAAGCAGCAAGTCAAAGTGTTTCTTCTGTTGCAGCAGGGCCGACGATTCCAGAACAGACCTACCGTTATCAGCTAACAGTCAATAATTTGACTATGATTGTGATTGGTGTGATCTTCGCGATTGCACTTGTTGTTGCGGTATTGGCAGTTACCCTAATTCGAAGACATGATGAGGGGGAGGATGATTCTGAAAATGAGGACGCAGGCAGCGGTGAAGATGTTGTTCCAGTGCCAATTTCCGCACAGGAAAAGGTGCAGAAGGCACAAAAAGCTGCTAAGGCACACATAAAGGAAAGTGCTCGTGCACAGGCAGAGCGCACAGAAAAAGCCTCAAAGAAGAAGCGTACGTCCAAGAAAGACGAGCCTACAGAGGCATTTGCAGCGCCAGTAGCAGATGAACAGGTAAAAACGGTTCAGAGCTTGCGTAGCGAGCAGGCTGACAATGTATGGCAGCCGCAGGAGATTGAAGAGGCGGACTGGGAGGATGAGCCAGACGAGAAGAAAGATGGATTTGGTGATGGTGCTCATGAAGAGGATGAGTATTATGAAGATTCACAGAAAGCCGATTCCGATTTTGCAGAGAATGAATTTAGTGATGACGATTGGGGCGATGAAATCCTAGAAGACGACTGGGATGAGGACGCACCAGATGAAGAAGAATGGAAAAAGTAAACAATAACAAAAAAAGGACAATGTTTACTTGATTTTTTCGGAAAATGTGTTATACTAATATCAGATCCTGGGGTGTACGAAGTCTTGCTTTTATTTGAACCTACATGACTTAATACGGGATTCCTATATTGTCAGGCGGATGTCAGGCCTCCGTTATGCAGTGGAAGGCAGAAGTCTGGTTGCGGTTGCCCACCTAGCATTAGCTAGGCGTCAAATGGGCAGGGACGGCACTCTGGGATATTATACAAAAGAGAAAAGTTTAAAAAGTGCGAAGGCATTACAGCAGAATTATCTGCGGTAGTGCCTTCTTTGTTTTCAAACAGCAAGTGCAAGAGGTGTCCATATGAAAAATTTTCGCGTAAAGCGCGTTCATATCATCTGTCTGGCGATTGCAACGGCAGAGATTTTGATTGCCGCTTTTGTGTTGTGGAAGAATGCTTTCTGGGATGGGAAGACAACTCAGATGGCAAAGGAACAAATTGCATTGGCTGTGACGCAGTCAGAGACACAAGTAGAGATACACAATGAGACGACACGCAAAGAAGAATTGTCTGATACAGTGGATACGAAAGCTAAACAAAACATCCCTGGAGGGGAGGATATTGCACAGACGCAGGGAATACCGGTGGCAGAAACTATAACGAACGAAAATGGGTTATCTTCATTGGCGCAAGAACTGCTTTCTATGCGTGTGAAGCTAAAAAATTCGGATAACACTTCCTATTTGCACGATCAGGTGGTGATTACCTGTGCAGATACCTTTCACATCCAGTCGGGGGCAAAGGAGCAGATTTTTACTGGAGGGCAGAGCGTAACGATTACGCCACAGCATCCATTTTTTCAAGAGGGATCGATTCGGGTGGCCTCTGAAAGTGGTGTTGTCACGATCGATAGCATTTTGCGTCACGGCATCCGTCATGAATATGAAGGTGTGTTGGACTTGTATTTGGAAGATCAAGAGATTGTTATTGTAAATGAATTGCCGCTTGAAGCCTATGTTTCCAAGGTGGTTCCGAGTGAGATGCCAGCATCCTATGGAATTGAGGCAGCCAAGTTGCAGGCTGTCTGTGCGCGTACATATGCCTATGAGCGTATCCTTCACCAAAAGACGATTGATGCGTATGGTTCTTATGTGGATGATTCGGTGGATTATCAGGTTTATAACAGTGCTGGGTATCAGGAGGTTTCCACACAGGGAGCCGTACAGACAGCAGGGGTAATCATGGTGCGTGATGGGGTGCCGATTGTACCCTATTATTTTTCTACATCCTGTGGCTATACATCGGACAATCTTGCTTGGTCAGGAAATCAAACGCTTGTGTATCTGACCTCGTTAAATTTAACTGGTCAGGCCGATCAGGATCTGACAGATGAAAAAAATGCCTGCGCTTTTTTGCAGAACTGGGATGCGCCAGGATTCGAGTCTAGTTTGGCCTGGTATCGGTGGCGTTGTGAGATTTCGATTGAGATGCTGCAAGAGTTATTTGCAAGACGACTGATACAGATATCGGCTGCACAGAGCGAATGCATTCAGGTAACAGGCGGTAGTTTGGAAACCGTTATAAAATCAGTACTTCAGTCGGTGCAGGTGACAGGGCGTTTTTCAGGTGGCATGGCATCGGGGCTCTTGTTGGATTATGAGGCTGGACAGGTCACAGTTACGGGAGAACTTGTCATAAGAAAGCTTCTCGGGGAACCCAATCGCACCTATCAGAATAAATCAGCGGAAGGAGTGGCACTCAGTGAGGGTGATTACCTTCCAAGTGCTTTTTTTTGTCTGCTTCCCGTGATGAAAAATGAACGGCTCGATGGCTATGTGATCTGTGGAGGCGGAAATGGACACGGGATTGGATTGTCGCAAAATGCGGCCTATCAGCTTTTGGAGCAGGGGAAAACCTGGCAGGAGATTCTTGCGTTTTTTTATCAGGGGATTGCATTTGACACGATATCATGTTAAACTATCAAAGTGAATGTTCTCACACAGAAAGATGCCAGGGTAACCTGATGCCGGAGGAGGAAAATTATGACAAAAATAGCTATGACGACTCCATTGGTTGAGATGGACGGAGATGAGATGACCAGAGTACTCTGGAAGATGATCAAGGATGAGTTGATTCTTCCGTTTGTTGACCTAAAAACAGAATATTATGATTTGGGACTGGAATACCGTGATCAGACACGTGATCAGGTAACAATCGACAGTGCAAATGCCACAAAAAAGTATGGTGTTGCTGTTAAGTGTGCAACGATTACACCGAATGCAGCCAGAATGACGGAGTATGATCTGCATGAGATGTGGAAGAGCCCGAATGGAACGATCCGTGCGATCTTAGATGGAACGGTATTTCGTGCACCGATTCTTGTAAAGGGCGTAGAACCTCATGTAAAGAACTGGAAGAAACCGATCACCATCGCAAGACATGCTTATGGTGATGTCTATAAGGCAACCGAGATGAAGATTCCGGGACCGGGAAAGACAGAGCTTGTTTATACCAACGAGGCAGGTGAGGAGACAAGAGAGCTGATTCATAATTTCACGGGTGCTGGCATCATTCAGGGACAGCATAATGTAGTCGCTTCGATTGAGAACTTTGCACACTGCTGCTTCCGCTATGCACTTGATACCAAGCAGGATTTGTGGTTTGCGACAAAGGATACAATCTCCAAAAAGTATGATCACACCTTTAAGGATATCTTCCAGGAGATCTACGATAAGGATTACAAGGATGCATTTGAAAAGGCTGGTATTGAGTATTTCTACACGCTGATCGATGATGCAGTAGCTAGAGTGATCCGTTCGGAGGGCGGTTATATCTGGGCTTGCAAGAACTATGACGGCGATGTCATGAGTGATATGGTAGCGACCGCATTTGGTTCTCTGGCAATGATGACTTCTGTACTTGTATCTCCACAGGGCTGCTACGAGTATGAGGCAGCTCACGGAACTGTACAGAGACACTATTATCAGTATAAGGAAGGAAAGAAGACTTCCACCAATCCAGTAGCCACCATTTTTGCATGGAGTGGTGCATTCCGCAAGAGAGGTGAGATGGATGGATTAAACGATCTGTGCGAGTATGCAGACAAGCTTGAGAAGGCAACAATCG
Source organism: Lachnospiraceae bacterium (assembly GCA_052273485.1). GTDB lineage: Bacteria > Bacillota > Clostridia > Lachnospirales > Lachnospiraceae > Anthropogastromicrobium. The sequence continues at coordinate 21,753 of DAVZID010000018.1, read as the reverse complement.
ATACGATTGAGTCTGGTGTCATGACAAAGGATTTGGCCGCGATTACGACACTGCCAAATGCGCAGACTGTTACCAGTGAGGAGTTCCTTCGTGCAATCCGCAGCAGACTGGAGGCTTTGCTTGCATGAGTGTGCTGAGGGCAGGAAATACAACACTTGAGGATGGATTGGTGCGCATCTGTGTGCCGATCGCCTATGAAACAGAAGATGAGATTTTAAAGGAGTCTGACCGCATTGCAAAAAGCGATGCGGCGGACATTGCAGAATGGCGCATTGACTGGTATCAGGATGTGTTTAATGACGAAAAGAGAAATGTGCTTGCCAGTAAGGTTCGTGAAAAGCTGCAGGGAAAGCCATTACTCATCACATTTCGAAGCAAAAAAGAAGGCGGTGAGCGTGCGATCACAGAAGATGTTTATCAGGCACTTCTTGAGCGTGTGATTGCGAGTAAGACGGCAGATCTTTTGGATATTGAGCTTAGTCAGTCAAGTGAGTGTGCGAGAGAGCTGATTGAGCAGGCACATCATGCAGGGATTGGCGTGATCATGTCCAGACACGATTTTGAAAAAACACCGGATGCGGCAAAGCTGATTGAATCGATGGAAGAGATGATGCGCTGTGGTGCGGATGTGTGCAAGATCGCGATGATGCCACAGTCGTATGCTGATGTAGCAACATTGCTTTTGGCGACTGGAACCATGAAGGAGCGTCATCCACAAACACTGTTGATTACAATGTCGATGGGGCAAAAGGGCTGTGTGAGCCGGCTTTGCGGTGGACTATTTGGCAGTGTGATGAGCTTTGGCTCGATTGGGAGAGCCAGTGCACCGGGACAAGTATCAGCAGAAAATTTGTCAACTGTTTTAAAGTCAATTGAAATTGCGGTAAAGGAAAGCGTAATAGAAAAATAAGAAAAGCAAACAATAAAAAAACGGTTCCCCATTGAAAGAAAGTCTGGGTAACCGTTTTTTATTATTCTTTTTTAAGAGCGAAGCTTTGGCAGTGTCTGAACAAACTCTGCATTATTTTTTGTGTGAATAAAATGATTTAAAATCTGCTCAATTGCCTCATCATTTTTAAGACCACTGATGCTGCGGCGAATGATTGCAACTGCATTGCTTTCTTCTGGTGTCAAAAGTAGATCCTCACGTCTGGTTCCAGAACGGGTAATGTCAATTGCCGGGAAGATACGGCGCTCAGACAGCTTACGGTCAAGTACGAGTTCCATATTTCCGGTTCCCTTAAACTCTTCAAATACCATATCGTCCAGACGGCTTCCAGTATCGACAAGTGCAGTGGCAAGAATGGTTAAGCTGCCACCTTCGCGCATATTTCTGGCAGCACCGAAGAATTTCTTTGGCATGTGAAGTGCTGATGGATCAAGTCCACCAGAAAGGGTTCGGCCACTTGGTGTAACGGTCAGGTTGTAAGCACGAGCCAGGCGGGTTAAACTGTCTAATAAAATCATAACATCCTGTTTGTGCTCTACGAGTCTCTTTGCACGCTCAAGAACCATCTCGGCAACCTGCTTGTGATGCTCTGGTGTTTCATCGAAGGTAGAGTAGATTACCTCAACGTGATCGCCCTGAATGGACTCGCGGATATCGGTAACCTCCTCTGGGCGCTCATCAATTAACAGAATAATCAGATTCATATCCGGGTAATTGTGGGTAACTGCGTTTGCCAATTCCTTTAAAAGTGTTGTTTTTCCTGCCTTTGGCGGGGAAACAATCATACCACGCTGACCTTTTCCGATCGGGCTGATCAGATCCACAATACGAAGAGCAGTGGAGCCACCTTCTACTTCCATAGAAAGACGGCTGTCTGGGAAGATTGGTGTAAGCTTTTCAAAATTCGGGCGATGTGCGGATAATTCTGGGTCTAAGCCGTTGATTGTGTTGACACGGATTAAGGCATCGTATTTGTTGCCATCTGCATTGGCCTTCTGGAAACCATCAACCATATCACCGGTGCGCATACCAAAGCGACGAATCTGAGATGGAGCCACATAGACATCCTGCTGACCGCTTAAGAAGTTTGCGGAGCGAAGGAAACCGTAGCCATCTGGATGAATATCGAGAATGCCGCATGCCGGCTGACATCCCTCTGGGAGTGCTGCATCATTCTCAAAACGGCTTACAAAATCGTCACGTGTTGCATTATCAAAGCGACTTAAAGAATCGGTACGGTTTTGGTAATCGGTGCGACCCTGAAAATCGGTTCGGGTTGCGCTGTCTCTTACACTGTCAAAGCGATTTGTGGACATGGCGTCGGTGCGTACCGTCTGATCGTTTCGGTTTGTGGAGTCCATACGAGGAGTCTGATCGATTGGAATCGAAAATTCATTGCGTACCGTATAGTCTGTTCGTACGGTATTATAACGGTTCTGATAATCGGATCTGGAATTGTCGTAGCGTTTTCCATAGTCTCTTCCAGAGTTGTTGTAGCGATTTCCATAATCGGATCTGGAATTGTCATAACGGTTTCCATAATCTGGGCGGTTGGAGTAGTCGCTGCGGTTTGCATAATCATTTCTGGAATTCTCAAAGCGGCTCTGTCCGTCATTTCGATTGTCTCTGTTTTCAAAGCGATTTAGTGAATCCGTTCTATTTTCAAAGCGGTTCTGTCCATCCATTCGATTGTCATAGCGGTTTGGCAGATCAGTTCTTGTATTATCAAAACAGTTTGTGGAATCCTGCCAGCTTTGGTCTAAGCGGTTATTTCTCACACGCGGCTTGCGCGGATGAACCGAATGGGTGTTAGACTGGCGCAAATCCTTAAAGGAAGAGGAGGAATAGGCGTTATTCCGGCTATAAAAATTGTTTCTGGCGGCAGCGTAGGAGGAAGCGGTAGCACTGTAGCGGCGCTCTCTTTGTGCCGGTGTGGCAGAATCGGTTGATTTTTCTGCATTTTCGGAAGCAGAATCGGTTGTCTCAGAGGAAGAATCGACAGTAGAAGCAGTCTGTGTGGACTCAGTAGCTGTCTGGGAATCTTTTGCCTCGGAAAAATTTGTTTCAGAAGATGCGTCTTCCAAAGAAGTAGTAGCGTTGTCAGATAAAACCGTATCAGATGTTGGAGTATGTGCTGTTTCTGGCGCCTGGGCCTGTTCAGGACTAAGTCTTTCCAAAATTACATCAATCAGCTGCGCTTTACGCAGAGTAGAAACGTTCTTGATGTGGTTTTCTTTTGCAATCTGTTTTAGCTCAGTGAGCGGAAGTGATTTTAATTTTTCACGCATAAATAACCATGCCTTTCTCATGTTTTTGTCAGACAAAATACAAATTATAATTTTTTTTCTGTTAATTTCACTTTTGAAATGATACAGCGTCCTATCGCTGCTGCGAAATGTCGCGCTTTTATTATACGGAGAAATTGTAAAAATGTAAAGTACAAAAGTAACACAAAACGCAAAGTAAAAAAGCAAAGCAAAAAAAGCAACCAAAACTTGACGAATGTGTATAAAATTGATATCATTATGTTACAGTTCGTTGTTTGTATGAAGGAGGAAAAAGAATGCTGTGGGGAGAAAAACCATATTATTCGTTGGACTATTACCTGAAGCAGACTTTTGGTTCCAAAACGTATAAGGCATCCCTCGATGCGGGCTTTACCTGCCCAAACCGGGACGGAACGATTGGACGGGGCGGATGTATTTTCTGCAGCAGAGGTGGTTCTGGTGAGTTTGCGGGAAGCAGAGCACTTCCCATTCGGCAGCAGATTGACAGCCAGATTGAAAAGCTTGGCGCATTTCATGCGAATCAGTACATTGCCTATTATCAGGCATTTACTAATACATATGCCGATCTGGATTATTTAAGACGTGTCTATGAGCCCTCTTTTGCGCACGAAAAGATTGCTGCGGTCGACATTGCGACGAGACCGGACTGTGTGGGTGAAGATGTGGTAGCCCTTCTTTGTGAGTATGCGAAGAGAAAGCCAGTATGGGTCGAATTAGGTTTGCAGACGATCCATCAGGATACAGCGACTTACATTCGAAGAGGATATGATTTGTCCTGTTTTGAGGCTGCACTCGCACGTCTTAAGCGTGCACAGATTCCTGTAGTGGTTCATGTAATTTTAGGACTTCCCGGGGAGGATAAGAAAAAGATGCTTGAGACCATTCACTATCTAAATCATGCCGGTATCTTTGGCATCAAGCTACAACTGCTTCATGTGCTTGAAAATACAGATCTTGCAGATGATTTTCGAGCGGGCAAGTTTCAGACACTTTTGATGGAGGAGTATGTGGATCTGGTTGTCTCATGTATTGGTGAGCTTTCACCTGATATTGTCATCCACAGGCTGACAGGAGATGGACCATCCGAGCAGCTGATTTCACCGCAATGGAGTAAGGCAAAGCGCAGTGTGCTCAACTGCATTCATCATGAACTGAAGAAACGGGGGATATACCAGGGCTGCTTTTTAAACGGGCAGAGCTGATGTACAGAAAGGAACTATTGGATTATGGCAGAACCATTGACATTATATAAATTAATGATACTTTATTTGCTGAAAAAGGTGAATTATCCGCTGTCAAACGGGCAGATGTCTGAGTTTTTTGTGAGTAAATCCTATACGGATTATTTTACCTTTCAGATGGTGATCAATGAGCTGCTGGGAACTTCTCTGATCCATAAGGAAACGATCCGCAATACCTCGCGTTACGAGCTGACAAAAGAGGGAGAAGAAGTACTTTTTTACTTTGAAAATAAGATCTCGGACGAGGTTAAGCAGGATATGGATGATTTCCTAAAGGAGAACAATTTTAAGCTCCGAACGGAAAACTCTGTTCTGGCAAATTATTATAAAAGCACGGCAAGCAACGACTTTGAGATTGACTGCGTAGTAAAGGAAGGAAAAAACACGCTGATTGAGCTTAAACTCTCGGCAGCAACCGAGGAGATGGCCGAGCAGATGTGCGAGAATTGGGAAAAAGCGAGCAAGGAAATTTATGAATTTGCAATGAAAAAATTGTTATAAATGAGAATGAAAAAATTTTCAAAATAGTACTTGCACAGCAGAAAGATTTGTGTTATGATTTTATCGTTGCGTTATAAGCGCTGTTGATCAGTGCACGAGGCGCGTATAGTATAATAATAATTATTGTTGATGGTTGGGAACCATCACAAGGAAGAAGAGGTGAGATCATGAAGGAAGGAATCCATCCAGCATATTATCAGGCAAAGGTTACCTGCAACTGTGGCAACGAGTTCGTTACCGGATCTACAAACAAGGAGATCCACGTTGAAATCTGTTCCAAGTGCCATCCGTTCTACACTGGCCAGCAGAAGGCAACTTCCGCACGCGGACGTATTGATAAGTTTAACCGTAAGTATGGTTTAAAGAGTGAATGATGTTGACTGAAGCAGGTTGAGATTTTATCTCAACCTCTTTTGTCGTTTTAAGGGAAAGTAAAGTTTACAGCGAGGAAGCGCGGATGAAGTCATCGGGAATTGGCGGCCAGGCCGTCATGGAAGGAATTATGATGCGAAACGGCAGCGAGTACAGCGTAGCCGTGCGCAAGGAAAATGGAGAGATTGAAGTCAAGAAAGAGACCTACCGGGGCGTGGGAGCAAAGTGCAAGCTATTTCGCCTTCCATTTATTAGAGGAATCTTTAGCTTTGTGGATTCACTCGTACTTGGCATGAAGTCTTTAAATTATTCAGCCAGTCTGTTTATGGAAGAGGATGGCGAGCCAGAAGAACCAGGCCGTTTTGAAAAGTGGCTTCAGGACAAGTTTGGTGACAAAACGGAAAAGATCATCATGGATATTACAATGTTCGTATCGATCATTTTGGCTGTTGCCATCTTTATGGTATTTCCAGCATGGGTGTCTACACTGATGAAGCCGATTCTTGGAAACGGCTTTTGGATGGCATTGTTTGAGGGTGTGCTTCGTATCGCCATCTTTATAGCCTATGTGGGACTAATCTCACTGATGCCGGACATCAAGCGAACGTATATGTATCACGGCGCAGAGCACAAGTGCATCAACTGTATCGAACATGGTCTGCCACTTACCGTAGAAAATGTCATGAAAAGTTCCAAGGAGCATAAGCGCTGCGGAACGAGCTTCCTTTTGATCGTTATGGTCATCAGTATTTTGTTTTTCTTAGTCATCCGTCCGGAGACGCTGTGGCTTCGTCTGGTGTCACGCGTGCTTCTTATTCCGGTGATTGCAGGTGTTTCCTTTGAGTTTTTACGCCTTGCCGGAAACAGCGACAACCCGGTTGTCAATCTGCTTAGTAAGCCAGGATTGATGCTTCAGGGGCTGACAACAAAGGAGCCGGATGAAAAGATGGCAGAGGTTGCAATCTGTGCAGTGGAGGCCGTATTTGACTGGAAGGCATACGAGGAGGCAAACTTTACATGATGATAGAAAATCAGATAAAGAACCAGGCATCGACACAAATGCAACGTGAGCCACAGAGTAAATTACAAGGGTCATCACAACATGAGAAAATTTCATGGGCGCAGCTGCTTGAGGAGGCAAAGAACACGCTTACACAAGCAGCTGTACCAGATGCAGACATTGATGCATGGCTTCTTATGGAGCACTGCTTTTCGATTACAAAGAGCTTTTTCTTTTTAAATCGCAGACAAATCGCGCAGCCAAAAGAAAAGATTGAGCAATACCGAGCATTCATTGAGCAGCGCGCAGCGCGCATTCCGCTTCAGTATCTGACAAAGACGCAGGGGTTTATGGGGTTAGAGTTCTCTGTAACCCCTGCTGTTTTGATTCCGAGGCAGGACACCGAAACGCTTGTTGAGACGGTGCTTTCCTACACAAAAGAAACGCCTGGTGCAACGTTAATTGATGTGTGTACCGGAAGTGGCTGCATTGCCGTGTCACTTGCCCATTATGGAAATTTTGCGCAGGTAGCAGCATCGGATATTTCAAGTGCAGCGCTTGCCGTTGCAAAAAAGAATGCAGCAGATAATTATGCGCGAGTGCAATTTTTTGAAAGTGATCTGCTTGAGCAGGTACCGGGACGCTTTGACATCATCGTATCCAATCCGCCTTATATTGAGGATGAAGTAATTGCCGGGCTAGAGCCGGAGGTAAAGGATCACGAACCGATGCTCGCCCTCTCAGGTGGCAGCGATGGATTACTTTTTTACAGAAGATTGACCGAGACCGCCAAAGATCATTTAAATCCGGGCGGCGCGCTCTTTGTTGAGATCGGCTATAACCAGTGGGAGACCGTGGCAGCGCTATTTCGGGCAAATGGATTTTCTAAGCCGACTCTTGTGCACGATCTTGCAGGCCTCGACCGCGTAGTGTGGGGTGTGCTGGATGAAAAATAAGATATAAATGATAGAAAAGAGGAGTTTTTATGTTTGACCGATTGGACGATATATTGATCCGCTTTGAGGAGCTTCTTCATGAGCTTGGCGACCCGGTTCTGGCATCCGATCCAGAACGATTTCGCCGTCTGATGAAGGAGCAGGCCGAGCTTGCCCCTCTGGTGGAGACATATACACAGTATAAAAAAACAAAACAGAGTATTGATGACAATCTTAAGATGTTAGAGGAAGAACACGATGAGGAGATGCGTGAGCTTTTAAAGGAAGATCTCGCAGAGGCGAAAAAGCAGATCCCAGAGCTGGAAAAAGAATTGAAGCTCCTGCTTCTTCCAAAGGATCCGAACGACGACAAGAACGTATTTGTTGAGATCCGTGCCGGCGCAGGTGGAGATGAGGCAGCGCTGTTTGCCGCCGATTTGTTTCGCATGTACAATCGCTTTGCCGAGCGTAATCGCTGGAAGAGTGAGCTAATCAGCGTAAACGAGAGTGGCATTGGCGGCATGAAGGAGGTCGTTTTTATGATCTCCGGCCAGGGTGCCTACTCCAGACTTAAATATGAGAGCGGTGTGCATCGCGTTCAGCGTGTGCCGGAGACCGAGAGTGGCGGTCGAATCCATACATCAACTGCCACAGTTGCGATCATGCCAGAGGCAGAGGAGGTAGACGTTGAAATTGATATGAATGACTGCAAGTTTGACGTGTTCCGTGCTTCTGGAAATGGTGGTCAGTGTGTCAACACGACCGATTCGGCTGTTCGTCTGACTCATATCCCAACTGGAATTGTCATTTCCTGTCAGGATGAAAAGTCTCAGCTGAAAAACAAGGATAAGGCGTTAAAGGTACTTCGCGCAAAACTTTTTGAGCTAGAAACCGCGAAGAAGCAAAATGAGCAGGCAGAATACCGCAGAAATCAGATTGGAACAGGAGATCGCTCGGAGAAGATTCGTACTTACAATTTTCCACAGAGTCGCGTGACCGATCATCGAATCAAGCTTACCCTTTATAAGTTGGATGCGATCATGGATGGTGATTTATTTGAGTTGATTGACAGTCTGACAGCTGCGGATCAGGCTCAGAAGCTATCAAATATGGAAAATCAGGCAATGATGTAGAACGATTCAGAGCCACACCTCGATTTCGCTACGCTTTATCTCGTTGTGGCTTCTCGCCATATGAAATTGCAAGAAAAAGTACTCGTTCATGCAAGTATGATTCGTACTTTTCATTGCAATTTCGCATGGCTCTGAATAGTTACAAAAAATGTTGTATTATTTTGTGTAAATTGCTTTTTTTTCGGTAAAACCATCAAAAAATATAGACTTTCTGAAAAAATATGGTATAATTTCTTTAGCTATGTGGAAAGGAAGGATTAGATATGAACATTGGACTTACCGCTCATAACAGTAAAAAAACGCTGCTGGAAAGTTTTTGCATTGCGTATAAAGGCATTTTTAAGAAGCATACGTTGATTGCAACCGATGCGACGGCGGACCACATTGCCAAAGCCACGGGCATGAAAGTGACCAGTTTACTGCCGGGCCAGATGGGAGGCTCGAAGCAGATGCAGAATATGATCGCAAACAATGATATCGATCTGGTTATATTTTTCCATAGTGCTGATTTAGAGCAAGATGCAGAAAGTATGAATCTGTCTGAGATTTCACGGTTGTGTGATATGTATAATATCCCTCTGGCGACCAATATCGCCACCGCAGAGTCACTGGTATTATGCCTTGACCGAGGTGATATGGAGTGGAGAGACTACAAATAGTACGCAGTTATGCAGTTATGCACAGAATGCAGCCAAACGGCTGCATTCATTTGTTTTAAAGAACTATTTAATTTAACTTAATAAAATAAATAGGCAAAGTAGAATAAACTAAAAAGGAGACATCATGGAGCATAGAGAAATATCCAGAGCTGTTATCAAACGGCTGCCGCGGTATTACCGCTATCTGGGAGAACTGATGCAGGAAGGCGTAGAGCGAATTTCTTCCGGGGAGCTTTCCAAACGAATGCAGATTACCGCATCCCAGATCAGGCAGGATCTGAATAATTTCGGAGGCTTCGGACAGCAGGGATACGGTTATAATGTAAAGTATCTGTATCACGAGATTGGAAAAATACTGGGACTGGATAAAACCTACAATCTGATTATCATCGGTGCAGGAAATTTAGGTCAGGCAATCGCCAATTATGCTAATTTTGAGCGCCGTGGCTTTGTCGCAAAGGCGATGTTTGATATCAATCCGCAGCTAAAAGGAAAGATGGTGCGTGGGATTCCGGTATATTCAATGGATGAGCTTGAGGACTATATTCAGCACAATGAGATTCAAATTGCGGCACTCACATTGCCAAAGGCAGGTGCAGAGGCGGCAGCACAAAAACTTGTGCGTGCGGGTATCCGTGGCATTTGGAACTTTGCGCACACCGATCTTTGCGTGCCAGCTGATGTGGTTGTAGAAAATGTACACCTGTCTGAGAGTTTGATGCGCATCTCCTATCGTCTCAGCAATCAGGAAGAGTAAGTTTTTAAGTTGATTAAAGTTCAAGTAAAAACAGGTTACAAGTTGCAAGGTACTCATAGGAAAAGGGGGCAGATATGAAGCGGTTACTTACAGGAACGCAGATGAAGCAGGCGGATACCTGGTCCATTCAGGAATTTGGTATGGAAAGTTTGGTGCTAATGGAGCGTGCAGCACTTTGTGCGGCACAGCATATTCTTTCTGTGCGCAAGCCAGGGAAGGTCTTTTTCTTATGTGGTATGGGAAATAACGGAGCCGATGGCCTGGCAATGGCAAGGATTCTCTCTCAGAATGGATGGAAAATTCGAATCATTGCAATCGGAGAGATGGAAAAGGCAACAAGTGAGTGGCAGTACCAGAAAAAGTTGCTTGATAAGATGGGAATTTTTGTGACGTTGTTTTCATCTGGCCCATCCAAGAAACACGAAGAAAAATCAGAACAGTCAGAGATGGATTTGTCTGAGGAGAAATGGAAAGCCAAATTAGTGGAACGATATCCAGCAGCAGATGTCTATGTGGATGCGCTGTTTGGCATCGGGTTAACCCGTGAGGTGACAGGAATTTACCGCACTGCGATTGAGGAATGGAATACGCACAAAAAGGAATGTGGTGCGTATGGCGTTGCCGTTGATATTTGCTCTGGTGTGGATGCAGGCAGTGGAAAGATCCTTGGCGCGTGCATTCAGGCCGATGTGCAGATTACCTTTGGTTATGGAAAGGTTGGTCAATTTGTTTATCCAGGTGCGGCAGCAGCAAAAAAGACCTTGATCTGTGATATTGGATTTCCAAAAGAAGCGATTTCTCATATAGATGGCCAGTCGTTTGAGAGTCTGGAGAAAGAGGATGTGGTACGTCTTCTTGGCAAGCGTTGTCCGTGGGGCAATAAGGGTACTTTTGGTCGTGTGGTCATTCTTGCTGGAAGTGAGGGCATGGCAGGAGCTGCTTATTTATCGGCGCTTGCAGCATACCGTACAGGAGCAGGTTTAGTGGATATCGTCACACTAGAATGCAATCGGCCAATTTTACAGCAGCTTCTTCCGGAAGCAGTGCTTCATTGCATTTCACCGGTGGAGCAAAAATGGCAGTTGGAAACCTTGTTAAATGAGTTGTTTTCAAAGGCAAAGGCAATTGTTATTGGACCTGGTCTGTCTACGAAATCAATCGCGGATCAGCTTTTGGATTTTGTTTTGGAGTGGAACTGGCTGCACGGTGAAAACAAAGAATGCTCGATTGTCATTGATGCGGATGCGCTGAATCTGTTGGCAGCTAGAGCACAAACGGCGCGCGCGTCCAATAAGAAGGTGCAAAACCTAGGCAAAAATGTTATTTTGACTCCACATCCGGGCGAACTGGGGCGTCTCCTTGGCATTTCAACAAAGGAGGCTGCATCCAATCTGATTGCTTCGGCAGAGGCGCTCAGAAAACAGTTTGGCGGTATTTGTGTTTGCAAGGATGCGCGTACGGTCATTTTGACAAGGGAGTACCGATATGTAAACCTTACCGGAAATAGCGGTATGGCAACGGGCGGAAGCGGCGATGTGTTAACAGGCGTGATCGCATCGCTAGCCGCACAGGGACTGTCCGCACAAAAAGCAGCAGTCTTAGGCGTCTGGCTGCATGGGGCAGCAGGTGATGAAGCGGCGAAAGAAAAAAGTCCATATAGTATGATCGCGCGCGATCTGACAGATGGGCTGTCAAAGGTGTTACAAAGGTGTTAATAGAAACAAGCAGGAAGAAGGTATAAACATATGCATATGCATAAGTATCACAGAGTCTGGGCAGAGGTCGATCTGGATGCCGTCCGGGCCAATATGGAGGCGTTTCGGGCAAATGTGCCAAGTCAGGCAATGCTTTGCGGTGTCATCAAAACAGACGGGTATGGACTGGGCGCTGTTCCGATCGCAAAGACGATTGATGATCTAGTATGGGGATATGCCGTTGCTACGATTGACGAGGCGCTTAATTTGCGCCGACATCATATCACAAAGCCAATTCTGGTACTGGGTTATATTCACCCAGATCGTTTTGCCGAGATGATCGAAGGAGAAATTCGCTATGCTGGATTTGAGGAAGATAAGTTAAAACTGCTTTCCGAGACGGCACAGCGAATGGGAAAAAAAGCATATGTACATGTAAAGGTCGATACCGGAATGAGCCGTATCGGTATGACACCAGCGCATGCACTCACATTTGTACCGTGGTTGTCCTCATTAAAGGGCATCTGCATAGAAGGTATCTTTACGCATATGGCAACAGCTGACATGATCGAGAATCAAGGTGCAATCGCACAGCAAAAATGTTTTGCAGAGACGGTAGAAGGTCTTAAGAAGGAAGGCTGCTGCCCACCGATCTGCCATTGTGCAAACTCTGCGGCAGGTATCTGGATGACCGATGCACCGGGCAATCTGTTTCGCATCGGCATCTCGTTGTACGGCTATTATCCGTCTGATGAGGTGACAAAGGATATCGTAGCGCTGAGTCCGGCACTCACTTTAAAGTCAGAGATTGCCTATATCAAAACCGTTCCGGTAGGGACAGCAATCGGTTATGGTGCGACGTTTGTGACCGATCATCCAACTGTTGTTGCGACGATCCCGATCGGTTATGGTGACGGCTATCCGCGTGCGCTTTCCAATAAGGGAAGTGTGTTAGTCTGCGGCAAACGAGCACCGATCTTAGGCCGCATCTGCATGGATCAGACCATGGTGGATATCACCGACATTCCAGAAGCGAAAGAAGGCGATGAAGTCATTGTGGTCGGAAAGAGTGGAGATGAGGAGCTTAGCGCAGAGGAAGTCTCGGCGCTTGCTGGAAGCTTTAATTATGAGCTTTTGTGTGACCTTGGAAAGCGCATTCCGCGCGTTTATTATCGTCACGGCGAGGTTGTAGGAAGCAAGGACTATAACGAGGACGAGTATACAGACTTCATGTGAGTCACTAGGCGCATCGGGGATGTTCCAAGTGGCTTACCCTCCATCTGCACATACAATAGAATAGGATGAATAAGATTTTCCCTGACGGAAATACTTAGGATATCCTAAAAGAAAATTGGAGTGTGCAGATATGGTAATCCGTAGAGGTGATATTTATTATGCGGATCTTCGCCCAGTAGTCGGTTCTGAGCAGGGCGGCGTCCGTCCGGTACTTATTATACAAAATGATATGGGAAACAGGCACAGCCCAACGGTAATCTGTGCCGCGATTACATCACGCATGTCAAAGGCAAAGCTGCCAACGCATGTTGTCATCGACTCACGCTGCTGCAGCATTGTCAAGGACTCCGTTGTACTGTTAGAACAGCTTCGCACCATTGATAAGCAGAGGCTGCGCGAGAAGGTGTGCCATCTTGAACCGGATATGATTCAGCAGATCGACGAGGCACTGCGCGTCAGTTTAGACATCACCCCTACATAAGGGAATATCAAAGAGCGGACAAAGGACTTTTCGTAACCTAGTTCGTGAACAGTAACACTTTTTTGAAGTTTTTGATCTGCTATCGGCAAATCATACTTGCAAGATTAAAAAATACATGGTAAGATAAATTAGTTGAAAACATAGTTTAACTTTTAAGTGACAAAGGAGTTTTAAAAATGTCAGGACATTCTAAATTTGCCAATATTAAGCATAAGAAGGAAAAGAACGATGCCGCAAAGGGAAAAGTATTTACCCGTATCGGCCGTGAGATCGCAGTTGCAGTAAAGGAAGGCGGAGCAGATCCAGCAAACAACAGCAAGCTGCGTGATGTCATTGCAAAGGCAAAGGCAAATAATATGCCAAACGATACCATCGATCGTAGCATCAAGAAGGCAGCAGGTGATGCAAACGCTGCAAACTACGAGTCCATCACTTACGAGGGATACGGTCCAAGCGGAACTGCGATCATCGTAGAGACACTGACCGACAACCGTAACCGTACTGCATCCAATGTACGTAATGCATTCACAAAGGGCAGCGGAAATGTTGGAACCAATGGCTGTGTATCCTTCATGTTTGATCGCAAGGGACAGATCATCGTTGACAAGGAAGAGTACGACGGTGATGCAGATGAGCTGATGATGACAGCTCTTGATGCAGGTGCAGAGGACTTCTCAGAGGAAGAGGATTGCTACGAGATCTATACCGATCCGGACAGCTTTTCTGAGGTAAGAGAGGCACTTGAGAAGGCTGGCGTTCCGATGGCAAGCGCAGAGGTTACGATGATTCCACAGAATTATGTCGATCTGACATCTGAGAACGATGTAAAGCTGATGAACCGTATTCTGGATATGCTGGATGATGATGATGATGTACAGGAAGTATATCACAACTGGAATCAGCCGGAAGAGGAAGACGAGGACTAAGTTGCAATTATTCAGAGCCATTCAAAATTGCTTTCTGCGAATGCTTATCTGATGATAAAAAAAGGCACAGCCGTGGGAAAACTCCTGCGGTTGTGCTTTTTTGTTGTTTGTATGGTTTGATATTGCCTTACTTTGTGTGTGTTACGTATCTTCATTATGCCGGATAAACCGTATTTGCCTCGCTTAGGTTTGCTAACACATTGTCCAAATAGCGCTTTGCCAGGTATTTTGCCATCGGCAGATTCATATCCAGATAGTTTCCGCAGGAGATGGCATCGGCTCCCGGAACTTCGCCCTCAAAATCAGCCATGAACGCATACATCTCGCGAAGTAACTCAGCGATGTCCATTGGCTCAAGCTCACCTGCGAGAATCAGATAAAATCCGGTGCGGCAGCCCATCGGTCCAAAATAGATAACGCGATCCTTCCATACCGGATGATTGCGAAGGAAGGTAGCACCAAGGTGCTCAAGTGTGTGAACCTCTGCAGTGTTCATGACAGGCTCCTTGTTTGGGCGAGTCATACGAAGATCAAAGGTGGTAACGACTTCCTTTCCAACATGGTCGCGGCGGGAGACATAGACACCCGGAACTAAAGTAAGGTGATTTACCTGAAAACTTGCAATTTTTTCCATAATATGGTATCCTTTCTGTTATTCTGTAATTTTAAAAATCTGAAAACGAAATTTGAAATGAAATTTTTGTAAGCAGATTGCGGCCAAATCAATTTTATGAGTTTGGTCTGTACTTGATTGTAATCGAAAACGTGGGGACTTGCAAGTCTCAAACAAAGAGAAAAAGAACGTACGGATTGCTTTGTTAAAAATGCATGTGAATAGATTAACAAAAGTGCTGTATTTCGTCAAAAATGCAAAGAAATGATCGGAATATGATTAGATTTCATCAATTATTTCGGGTATGATAAGGATAGTTACCGAATGTATGAGAAGGGAAAAACTCTTTTCAGGAAAGGGAGGTTTGAGATGGCAAAAATTACAAAGGGCAGCTTTACACTGCCTGGTGAGGCAGGTTTTGAAAACCTGACATTAAAAATGGCAGAAAAGTGGGGAGCAGACGTAATCCGTGACAGTGACGGAACGAAGCTTTCTGATGATATTACAAAGGCAGGCTATGGTATTTATTCTACAATCTGCGTGATTCGTGCCGACAATGCATGGGCAAAGGAGAACACAGACAAGCTTCAGCAGAATTTTTTGATGAGCGAGCCTGTTATGGCTGAGTCCGACACTGTAGTAATCAGCCCGTTAAAGGGATATTTTACGCAGCAGTTTACACTGAATAAGTCTGAGGAGGCACTGGCATACTGGCAGGTATTTGACCGTACCACCGGAGAAGAAATTAAGAGCTGGAGCTTTGATCCAGAGACTGAGACCGTAACCATTACGGGTGCGACTCCGTGGCACAATTACACGGTAAACTTCTTAGCAGTTCGTATTTGGGAAGAGATTTCGATGTACAACCACATCACAAACGATTGGGGTGACAAAGAGCATCTGATGGCAGTCGATCCAAGATATCCAGAGACTCAGGCTCATATGATCGACTGGATGACCCAGTGGTGCGAGAAAAACCCAGATACCACTGTTGTACGTTTCACTTCTATGTTCTACAACTTTGCATGGTTCTGGAAGGATGACAAAAACTGCAGAGATGCATTCTCTGACTGGGGTTCCTATGCAATGACAACCACACCGTTAGCACTCAAGGAATTTGAGAAGAAGTATGGCTACGCGATGACATCCGAGGATTTTGTCAATGCAGGACTTTATACCTCCACCCATAATGTTCCGTCTAAGAAGTACAGAGCATGGATGGATTTTATCAATGAATTTGTTGTAAGCTTCGGAAAGAAGTTAATTGATATCGTTCACAGCTATGGAAAGAAAGCTTATGTTTTCTATGATGACAGCTGGATTGGCGTAGAGCCGTATTCCAAGCGCTTTAAGGAGTTTGGATTTGATGGCCTGATCAAGTGTGTATTCAATGGCTTTGAGGCACGTCTTTGCGCAGGTGTAGATGGTGTTACGCATGAGCTTCGTTTCCATCCGTATCTGTTCCCGACTGGACTGACTGGCGAGCCAACTTTCGCACCGGGCGGAAATCCGAAGCTGGATGCAAGCCGTTACTGGGTAAATGTGCGCCGTGCGCTGCTTCGTAAGCCGGTTGATCGTATCGGTCTTGGTGGCTATCTGCATCTGGTAGAGCCATTCCCGGATTTCTGTGATTACATTGCAGAGGTAGCAGATGAGTTTCGTCTGTTAAAGAGCTTTAACGCATCCTGCGAGCCATATACCCTGCCAGGAAAGGTAGTCGTATTGACCGCATGGGGTTCCCTTCGTTCTTGGATTTGCAGTGGCCATCTGCATGAGCATCCGGAGGTCGATCTGACAAACCTTCTTGACGCGATTTCTGGTCTTCCATTTGACGTACAGTTCATGAGTTTTGACGATGTACTGGCAAACGGCATCCCGGAGGATGTAAAGGTTATCATCAACGCAGGTGTTGCGAACAGCGCATGGAGCGGCGGCGATTACTGGAAGGAAGCAGGCGTAATCGAGGCACTGACTGCATTCGTTCACAACGGTGGAGGTCTGCTTGGCGTAAATGATCCGTCTGCGGTATGGGCAAATGGAAGCTTCTTCCAGTTAGCACCTGTCTTTGGAATCGACAAGGATCTTGGCACCAAAAAGTGTATCGGAAAGTATGTAAATCCAGTTACAGAAGGCACATTTGTGATGGAAGATACACCAAATATCGGTGAATCAATGGTAGAAAATCCAGGCGTTTACTGCAAGAGCGCAAATGTAAGCGTGCTGGCTGCAAACGGAAAGACACCGCTTATTACCTTAAATCAGTTTGGTGCAGGTAAGGCAATGTATCTGTCCTCATTCCGCGTGTCTAAGGAGTCTACACGTTTCTTAATGAGAGCACTGTTGACCCTGATGGGCGAGGAAGATAAGGTAAGAGATTACATCTGCGATAATTTGTATACTGAGTGTGCATATTATGAGGCAATTGATAAGCTTGTCGTAATCAACAATAGCGGTGAGACACAAAAGACCGTAATCAAGACTGCAAAGGGTGATGTAACCGTAGAGCTTGCGCCATTTGCAACAAAGATCTTATAATCAAGTAATCAAAGAGTTAAGTAATCAAGTAGTCAAGTAATCAAGTAGTCAAGTAATCAAGGAGGAAGACATGAAGATTTCATTTGATAATGAAGAAATTTTGTCTGCGATTGACCGTGTGGCAAAGAAGACGATGACCATGGATCTGACATGGGACTGGCCGTGTGGTGTAGCTTATTATGGACTGGCAGAGGCATATAAGGCAACTGGAAAAACAGAGTACATGGAATTTTTAAAGAACTGGGTAGATGAGTACATCGAGATGGGTCTGCCGTCATGGAATGTAAATACCTGTGCAATGGGTCACTGCCTGATCACTCTTTATGAGTACACAGGTGACAAGAAGTACTGGGATATCATTATGAGTAAGATTGATTACCTTAGAAACGACGCACTTCGTTTTGGCGATCATGTATTGCAGCACACTGTTTCAAGCAACAACGATTTCCCAGAGCAGTGCTGGGCAGATACGCTTTTTATGGCAGCGTTCTTAATGCTTCGTGTTGGTTCTAAGCTTCGTATGCTGAATGCAGACGATCCGAAAGATGCAGCGCTTATGGAGTATCAGCCGCAGGCAATGGATATCATCAACGATTCCTTAAATCAGTATTACTGGCATATCCAGTATCTGCAGAACAAAGAGACAAGCCTGTGGTATCATGGCTACAACAACGTTCATAAAGATCACATGTCAGGTTTTTACTGGGGCCGTGCTAATGCATGGGCAGCATATACCATGTCTCAGGTAAAAAAGAATCTGTATGACTGGTATCTGTTCCCACCTTGCATGGACGTAGAGTGCTCACTTCGCGATCAGCTTGCAGCATTGAAACTCGTTCAGACAGAAAATGGTCTCTGGAGAACAATTCTCGATGATGAGGAAGCATACGAGGAAGTATCTGCATCAGCAGGTATCGCAGCAGCAATGGTAGAGATGAACAATCCGCTTCATGCAAAGTATGTTCAGAAGGCATTAAAAGGCGTTTTAGATAATGTTTCCGCAGATGGAAGAGTATTGAACGTATCCGGCGGTACAGCAGTTATGAAAGACCGCGAGGGATATATGGGCGTACCGAAGGCTTGGATCCAGGGATGGGGACAAGGACTGGCGCTGGCGTTCTTTACGGCTGTTTTAAAGAATGCGTGATGAACCCCAGAAGTGTATGAGGGCTTCGACGACAGCCGCATCGTAAAGCACAGTCGTCTCAGCCAACCACTACGCGTGTCATGGTAATTTACAAGGACTTCTTAATAGATGATCTACGCAGGCATCTAATCAAGGAGTCCTTTTTCTTATGTTGAACGGCAAATTCAATGACAAATGGTTGAAAATATGGTACGATAAGCTTGTTAGAAGATGCGAAGGAATTAACAGTGAAAGTAGGAGGATAGGTATGCCGAACTTTGTTAACCCTAATAATTCAGCCTTTCAGGCATCATTAAATGCAAAGATTTATGTGGATAAGAGTGGATTAATTGAATATACCAACAGTGTTCTGGCATCTACAGATGCCTACATTTGCAATAGTCGACCTCGAAGATTTGGAAAATCTATTACAGCAAATATGCTTGTTGCATACTATAGCAAGGGTTGTGATTCAGAAGAAATGTTTTCAAATCTGGAGATTAGCAAGTCAAAAGATTTTAAAAAACATTTGAATCAGTACGAAGTGATCCATTTTGACGTGCAGTGGTGTATTGAGCCAGCTGGAGGTCCGGAACATGTTGTCAAATATATCTCAAAGCAGATTCTTACGGAACTGCGTCAATATTATCCTAGTTTGAATAAAGTTGAGTCCTTGCCAGAAGCACTCTCTCAAATCAATACAGAGACAGGCAATCGTTTTGTCATTATTATTGATGAATGGGATGTTTTGATTCGAGATCATACAGTGAGTGAGACGGTTCAAGACGGTTACATTGATTTTTTGCGCAGTATTTTTAAGGGATCTGAACCGACAAAATATATTCAGTTGGCTTATCTGACTGGAATATTGCCGATTAAACGGGAGACGACACAATCTGCCTTAAATAATTTCAGAGAATTTACGATGGTTTCTCCGAAAGCGTTTGATCGCTATATTGGATTTACAGAGGAGGAGGTTCTAAAGCTTTGCACCCAATATGATTGTGATTTTCAAGAGGTTAAGAGTTGGTATGACGGATATCTCTTAAATAAGTATCAAGTATATAATCCGATGGCAGTGGTAGAAGTAATGCTTTGCAAGCAGTTTCAAAGTTTTTGGTCGGAGACAGCCTCGTATGAAACAATAGTACCACTGATCAATATGGATTATGATGGTTTAAAAACAGCAATTCTTGAAATGCTGTCAGGTGCTTTTGTCAAAGTCAATACAGCGACATTTAGAAATGATGCTACCAATATTCGCAGCAAAAATGATGTGTTAACCTATCTGATTCACTTGGGCTATCTGGGCTATGATCAAGTACAAAAAACAGCATTTGTTCCAAATGAAGAAATAAGGCAGGAGTTGTTATCAGCTGTTGAGGAACGTCCGTGGAATGAATTGTTTGAGTTTCAACGGGAGTCAGATACATTGCTTGATGCAACATTAGATTTGGATAGTGAAACTGTTGCAGAGCAGATTGAGAAAATCCATAATGGGTATGCGTCTGTAATTCAATATAATAATGAAAATTCGCTAAGTAGTGTATTGGCAATTGCGTACTTGAGTGCAATTAAGTAT
Organism: Lachnospiraceae bacterium; assembly: GCA_052273485.1. Lineage (GTDB taxonomy): Bacteria > Bacillota > Clostridia > Lachnospirales > Lachnospiraceae > Anthropogastromicrobium. The sequence goes on along the minus strand of DAVZID010000018.1, from coordinate 1,725 downwards.
TATTTTAAACCAGTGAGAGAGTTGCCCACTGGTCGTGGCTTTGCAGATTTTGTATTTATTCCAAGACCGGAATATAGAAGTGAATATCCAGCATTGGTAGTGGAGCTGAAGTGGAATAAGCGTGTGCAAACTGCATTGCAGCAGATTAAGGATAAAAAATATCCAGAATCATTGCTGGAATACACAGGTGATATTTTGCTTGTGGCAATTAGCTACAACAAAGACAGAAAAAAAGATAGTGGTGAACACTCCTGTGTCATTGAGACGTATAGCAAGTAAGAGAAAACAAAGCTGACCACTGGGGACGGTGGCTTTGTGGCTCATTGAGTGTCCCACATGGCACGGGACTAAGAAAGTTTCGGGGTCAGGTCTGCCAGCTGAACACAGCTGGTCGGCCCTGACCCTCATAGATAGAGCCAGAGGAAGGATATAGATGCATTTCTCACCAGAGCTAAAGAAAGTATAAGCGAATGTGTTCTTTTATAGTTTTGGTGAAAAAATAGGATGACAGAGGAATAGTTTTGTGCTATAGTAGATTTAGGGTTCGGGAAGATTTGGCGTGTTAAATATGTCCAAATTGTAAACATGCACGAAAATGAGGATTTGTCAGAATATTCTGACAAATACCTGCAAAAACAGACTCTGGAAACCGCATAAAACCTAGATTTTTGAAGGGGTACTGTAGAAATGAGCCATCAGCCCGAGAGGGCATTGACACACTTCGCCCTGCTCGATGTACGGAGTCTTAGACTTACAGTAGAAATGAGCCATCAGCCCGAGAGGGCATTGACACACACTCGCAATCCTTGCGGCATGTAACAATCGCCGGAAGGTAGAAATGAGCCATCAGCCCGAGAGGGCATTGACACGCTGGGCTGAATCACAATCTTTCGGTCACGATTTCAATCGTAGAAATGAGCCATCAGCCCGAGAGGGCATTGACACTCTGTATCCACAACCGCTTCCAAGCAGTATACGCAAGTAGAAATGAGCCATCAGCCCGAGAGGGCATTGACACGCTATTATAGACGCAATAACATTTACCAAGTCCATTAAATGTAGAAATGAGCCATCAGCCCGAGAGGGCATTGACACAATCTTGGCAGCCTGAAAACTGCCACTCAGTTCCATGTAGAAATGAGTTGCTTCAGACGGCAAATTCAATGACAAATAATTGAAAATGTGGTAAGATAGTATAATACAAGTATTAAGAAAAAGAGGTGAATTATTATGATGTATCCCTATATGACATTGGCAGACGAAACAGGGATTGTTCATTCTCAAATAATTGAAAAAGATGGAAAACGAAAGGTAATTGTTAATTTTGAACGTCCGATTGAAAATGGATTTGATTCTGCAAGATGCGAGTTGCCAGATTATAAATGGACAGAGCGAGAGGGATATTCCGATGAAGAAATAGCAATGTTTGAAAAACTCTTGCATACTAACGCACATTTGCTATATAAGTATGCGGAAAATGGAGGTGAAGATTGAGTATGCAGCTTAATATTAAAGATATTGCAGATAAAGCAGATATGATAATTAATGGCTATGCTTTCACAAAAGATGGAGACTATATTCGAGTTTTAAATCTTGATCATTTGAACCATGCAGCAGTTATATTGAAGGATGAGATTGTTGAAATCAATATGGATGACATTGAGACACAAATTGCTTTAGGAATCTGGCGCGGGAATCCTCGGCCATTCAATGACCGAGATGAAA
>DAVZID010000017.1:0-51371 GCA_052273485.1 Lachnospiraceae bacterium | reverse complement strand
GAAAAAGCTATTATCTGCAGCTTGCGCACACTACAAATATTGGCTTTACGTATTCTATCTACAAATCATCATCGCCGACCGAAAGCGGTGATATTACGTATCTTGGCAAACAATATAAAAAAGGTGAACCGCTGCAGGGAGGGTATCTGAATCTGGCTAAGGATCAGAAGCACGCCACGAAAGACTATCACAGTATTACGTATGGAAATTACAATGAGGTGCAACAGGCTGCAGAGCCCCTTTACTGGAAATCAAATGAGCAGGAAACGCTTCCGGATAAGAAGGGTGCGAGTGAGGAGTTTTATGTAAATTATTACATTCTTCATATTTCATGGGATGAAAATGTACAGAACAATAAGGAAACTGATATGATCTACCTTATGGCAGGTTAATCATTCTTGACAAAGAGTAAAAAAAGTGTTAGTTTGGCTACAGAAATTGGGTAAGGAGATGATTGCGTGTGAAGAGAAAAACAATTATTCAATTGACTGCTGCGTTGGCAGCTGTTGGTTTGGTAATGATAGGCGTAGATAGAAATACATCAAAAGTGGCTTTTGCAGCATTTGAAGGTGTAGAGGGATCTTCGGAATTTATAGATACAGCAGAATATGCAGAAGAGCAGGCTGCTGCACCAGTTGTTTTGGAAACGGAGAATGTCATTTCATCAGAAGAAATGGAGGCACCGCTTGAAGAAAAAACGACTGTGCCAGGCACAGAAAATATTCCAGAAGAAAGTACAGAGCAGACAGAGACTGCGCAGACAACTGAAACAGTGATGCCAGAGACAGTTGAAACGTCTGCTGAAACTATACCAGAGACATTTAGTGTGTCAGAAAGTCAAGATGTTTTAATGTCATTTTGCTAACTACCATAGACGGTGAAAAATGGGAGGTAATGAAATATGAAGATTGTAATTATTGGTGCGGGAGCTATGGGATGCCTCTACGGTGCTTATTTAAGCCGACACAATGAGATTATTATGCTTGATAGCTACCAGCCACAGGTAGACGCAATTAATAAGAATGGAATTACAGTGTTAGAAGAGGATGGAACAGAGCAGCATTTCTCATCAGTTCGTGCCTGCTTATCTGGTGAGTACAAGGAAGATGCAGATCTTGTAATTGTGTTTGTCAAGTCTACGTATACGGAAGATGCGTTGAAAACAAATCGCAAGTTGTTTGGGGAACATACGCTTGTAATGACACTGCAAAATGGAGCAGGAAATGATCGCAAGATTGAAAAGTATGTTGTGAAGAAAAATATTATCATTGGAACAAGCAAGCATAATTCTGTTAACAATGGAAACGGTCATGTGCGTCACAGCGGAACAGGTGCAACAACTATAGGCAGCAATCTAAAAGAAAACAGCAATCTGCAGATTATTTCAAATCTGCTTGAGGAAAGTGGATTTGCAACAGAAATTTCTGATGATATTCAGCGTATCATATGGAGCAAGCTTTTTGTAAACCTGTCTATCAATACTTTCACAGCAATTACACGTTCTCCGATCCGTTCCATGATCGATAACCATTACGCGTGGGATTTTGCCGAAAAAATGATCTGTGAGGCAGTTGATGTTGCAGAAGCAGATGGTACACATTTTTCTTATATGGAAGTATTAAATATGGTGCATCACGTATGCGAGGATGCAGGAAAAGGTTACTCTTCCATGTCACAGGATGTCATGAACTGCAGGAAAACAGAGATTGATGCAATCAACGGTGCAATTGTAGAGCAGGCAAAGCTTTACAATGTAGCAGCACCGTATAATAGGCTAATTGTGGACTTGATTCACGCAATTGAAGAATCGTATAAATACCAAAAATAAAAACAACAGAGGACAGGGAAAGTGTTTTCCCTGTCTTTTGTTGTAACATACAGGGTGGAGAGAAGGGGCGGGTGCCTGCCACCCTGACCCTGATTTGATGGAAGCGGTAATTTTAAATCTGGGGGATGTGTAAGCTGTAAAAATTACCTGGATGTTTGGCAGGAATTACTTGATTAAAAAAAATCTTTATGTTAACATGAAGACAAGATAGGAAATTGTGAAATTTCTTATATTGGTAAAATGGAGGTGAAAACCGATGGGAATGGCTGACACTGTTACAAAAGAATACATGAGAGGTAATAAAGTATTTGCAGATGCATTTAACTATCTTATTTATGATGGCGAGCAGGTTGTCAAGCCAGCGCTTTTGCAAGAACTTGATACAACGGAAATTGCGATACCGTTTGCATTGGATGAAAACGAAAGTCCAACTGAAGATGTTGTTCAGAAATATCGTGATGTACTGAAATCTACTGTTATCATGCAAGACTCAAGAGCATCATATATTCTTCTAGGAGTCGAAAATCAGACAGAGATCCATTATGCAATGCCAGTGAGAAACATCATTTACGATGCTTTACAGTACGGGAAACAGGTTTCAGAGGTGGTAAAAAGACATAAGAATCAAGGTGATAGAAAAGGACATAATAAAGGTGAATATCTTTCAGGATTCTATAAAGAAGATCGAATTCGCCCAGTCGTCACGTTGGTAGTTCATTTTGGAGCAGATGAGTGGGATGGACCGCTTTCACTTTATGATATGATGGATTTGGAAGATGAAAAGTTATTGGACTATGTTCAGGATTATAGAATTTTTTTGATTGATCCATATAAGCTAACAAAAGCTGATTTAAAAAAGTTTTCGTCAAGTCTTGGAGATGTGCTTGGATATATTAAGTATTCGAAAGACAAGAAAGCGCTGTCGAAATTTTTAAATGATAGCCAGGTAATGGTTATGGATAATGATGCTGCGAGAGTAATACGCGACATTACGAATACACCAATCTATGTTCCAGATGGAAAGGGGGAAATTGACATGTGTAAGGCAGTTAGAGATATGATTGACGAAAGTAAGCAGGAAGGTATTGCAGAAGGTAGGGCAGAAGGTAGGGCAGAAGGTAGGGCAGAAGGTAAGGCAGAAGGTAAGGCAGAAGGTAAGGCAGAAGGTAAGGCAGAAGGTAAGCTCATCACTCTTATAGAGTTGGTTAGAGATAATTCCTTGAACATTGAAAAGGCAGCTGCTAAGGCGAATATGACGGTAGAGCAGTTTGAAAAAATAATGAATCAACCATTTGAGTGACCACAGAGGACAGGGAAAGTGTTTTCCCTGTCCTCTGTGATTTCTGTAAAAAATAATTAGAAACTCATTCTTGATGTGATATCAGCCCAAGCTTCATCGTCGATGTCTTCATTGTGGAATAAGCGTCTCTTATCGGCATCTGTGATTTTACGGATTACTTTGCACGGATTTCCGGCAGCGATTGACCAGTCTGGAATATCCCTTGTCACAACACTTCCAGCACCGATTACAACATTGTTTCCAGTGTGTACACCCGGGCAGACAACGGTGTTGCCACCGAGCCATACATTGTCACCGATTGTGACTTCTTTGCCGTACTCATAGGCAGAATTTCTGCTAACTGGGTGAATTGGATGGCCAGCTGTGTAGATTGCGACATTTGGTGCCATCTGGCAGTTGTCACCAATCTTGATCTTTGCAACATCCAAAAGAGTGCAGTTATAGTTGGCAAAGAAATTTTTGCCGACTTCGATGTGGCTGCCGTAGTCACAATAAAATGGTGGATTGACAAAGGCTCCCTCTGATTTTCCGAAAAGCTCTTTTACTGTTTCGGAGATTCCAGCAAAGTCAGAACGGTCAATAAAGTTTAGTTTTTGCAGAATTTGTCTGCATTTTTTTTGCTCCTCAAAAACGGAGTCGTCTGAGATATAAGCAAGGCCGGCATCTCTTCGCTCTATTTGATTCATTTTTGGTATTCTCCTTTTTATTTATTGAGAACAGGAAAAGCAATTTTGTCCCAAACAATTACAGTTCAATCACAACTGCCTCGCAGCTGTCAAGTGTCAGTTTCGGTGCAGATGTGGTATCAATCTGTACGCTGCCGTCTGGTCTTGTGGATAATAGAATGCGTGCTGCCTGGGATTTGAGTGTCACAGAAGCAGGTTCTTTTCCAAAGTTTGCAGCAATAAGAACACACGTTGACTCATTCTTTCGATAGAAAGCCATGATACTTTCTGTATCATCGTAAACAGGCACAAATTCACCGTAGGTGAAGAGACTCTTGTATTCATCTGACTTACGAAGAGCAATAAGCTTGCGATAATAGTTTAATACAGAATGTGCATCAGCTTCCTGATTCTTTACATTGATATCGGTATAATTGCTGTTTACTTTCAGCCATGGAGTACCAGTCGTAAATCCAGCATTTTCGCCGTCTGTCCACTGCATAGGTGTTCTGGCATTGTCGCGGCTCATTTTGCTGCAGGCCTCAAGTGCAGCCTCATCGCTTAGTCCTGCCTTTTTTGCAACACGGTACTGATCCTTTGTGCTGATATCATCAAACTCATCAATACTGTTCCATTTGGCATTCTGCATGCCGATCTCCTGACCCTGATATAAAAATGGTAGTCCGCGAAGCAGCACACTTATTGTTCCAAGCATTTTAGCACCTGATGGCGTGTGGGCATATTCAGGCAAAAAGCGTGATACACCGCGCGGCTCATCATGGTTTTCAATAATATTAGACTCAAAACCATAATTCTGATTTCTAAGCTGAGAGCCGATAATAGTTTCGCGCCATTTTTTAAATTCAATTGAATGTGTATCATACCAGCCGTGCTTGCCGTCACTTAGGCATGCGGCACTGAAATCAAATATAGAAGAAAAATGACCGTCTTCGCCTATAAATTCGCGAAGCTCATCGCCCTTCATATTGAAAACCTCACCAACAGTGAAGGCATCATATTTTTCAAATGTATGCTTTTTTAACTCCTCCAGATAGTCACCGACACCATTTACGTGCTCGACCATTTTCCAGCAGCTTACAAGTCCGTCGTCACCGTCAGGCTCATAGTCAGGGAATGCAGGATCCTTTTTAATATTGATAATGGCATCAATGCGAAAACCGCCTAAGCCTTTTTCAAGCCACCAGTTGATCATATCATAAAGCTTTTGTAAGAGCGTAGGATTTTCCCAGTTTAAATCAGGCTGCTCTTTTGCAAACATATGTAAATAATATTTGTTGCTGTTTGGAACTGGTTCCCAGCAGCTGCCGCCAAAATATGAGCGATAATTGCTTGGCGGATTGCCGTTTTTGCCTTCACGGAAGAAGAAATAGTCAGCATACTCACCGTCTGGGTCTGCGAGTGCCTTTTTAAACCACTCGTGCTTGTCAGAACAGTGATTGATAACAAGATCCATGATGATTGAGATACCGCGTTTTTTTGATTCGGCAAGAAGTTCATCAAACTCTTCCATGGTGCCAAATTCTTCTGCAATCGCATAATAGTCAGAGATATCATAGCCCTGATCAACAAAAGGTGACTTGTAGATTGGTGAGAGCCAAATAATGTCAACGCCAAGTTCCTTTAAGTAGTCAAGCTTTGAGATAATACCACGTAAATCACCGATACCGTCACCGTTTGTATCAAGAAAGCTTTTTGGATAAATTTGGTAGGCAACCTTGTCGTGCCACCATTTTTTATTTGTCGGATGTAAGCTTTTTATTGTATTCATTTAAATTATACCTCCATTCTGTAAAAAAATTAAATTCGCTTGATAAAAAAGATAAATTGTATTATATTGCTATTATAGAAAACAAAAATCAATTTTTCTTGCAATATTTTTTCATTATATGACACAATCCTGCTGTGTTTGAGTGATTCAGGAGGATATACAAAGAAAGAAGGAAGGAGACACTTTGAAAAAGCTGTATGTACCGTCACCAGAGCAAAAAGAGAGCGCAAGGCATGGAGAGACTTTATTTCCAATGCAAAAATATATCACAAAACTGGACTTAGTCTATCCGGTAGTTACGACGCATTGGCATGAAGAGGCGGAGCTGACTCTTATTACAGAAGGAGAGGGTTTGTATCAGATTGATCTGGTAGATTATGAAGTGAAAAAAGGAGATATTTTATTTGTTTCGCCGCTTCTTCTTCACAGTGTGTCGTTCTCACAAAGTGAGGAGATGCCCACGGAGCAATCCGACAAGTATTCATTTAAACAATCGCCTGAAAGGACTTCAGTGATGGAAATGGTTTCGGAAACGTATGTCTTTCATCTGAATTTTTTAGGTGGAAATTCCGCAGACATCTGTACCACGCGCTATTTGGTACCGATTGTGAACCATGAGATTTCATTGCCATGTTTGATTACACCAGAACATCCAGCATATGTGTCGATTCGCAAAATTTTTAATCAGATTGCATCGCTCTATGATGAAGAAGTGCCGGGATATGAGCTGGCGTTAAAATCAATGCTTCTTCAGGTTATCTTTTTGCTGCTGCAATACAGTGAAAAACATGAACGGCAGGCATTGCCAGAAGAGGGAACACCGTCGGATAAGTTAAAAAATGTGTTGGATTATATTGAACTTCACTATGCAAAACCTTTGTCTGTTGAGGAACTTGCGGGGATATGCTGTTTTAGCGAATATCATTTTATGCGATTCTTTAAGAAGCATATGAACATGACCTGCATCGAATATATCAATAACGTGCGCCTGGAAAAGGCAGTGGAATTGTTTGAACAGGGAAATACGTCGATTTTGGATGTTTCTTTGTCGGTGGGGTTTCACAATTTGTCTTATTTTCATAGGGCATTTAAAAATAAATATGGAATGACACCGCGCAGTTTTATAAAAGAATTGAAGTGAGTGTAAAGTAAGAGTTGAAAAATAAAAGTAAATTTGTGCAAAATATGGAAATTATCATAACGGAAGAAAAAAAGCTTACGCGAACAAAAAATCTGTGATACAATGGCGCAGCAATGAAAAATAGAATATGGTTGTAATGATTTAACATCCAAGCATTAAAAAAACAATGTATTGCGTTGCTGAATCATTATATTGGAAACGCACAATCCCTTTCAAATGATTTGGATGATAACGAACAACACATGACAATGAATTGCCGTTTTGTTTTACTACCAATTATTATCATCAATCATATGGAGGGTTTTTTTATGCCAAAAAATAAGTTTCAGGATGTTATTTTCACATTGATCATGGCGACTATCATGGTCTACGGAATGATCGTTTACAATGTTGCGCTGAATATGGGAGGCGTGAGAGCAGAAACCTTTGTTGCTGCACTTCATGAGATGCCAATCATGGTTCCAGTTGCGTTTATCTTAGAATTTTTTGTAGTCGGAAAGATTGCAAGAATGCTTGCATTTACCGTAATGCGCCCGGATGATCGTCCACAGTTTATCACCTATGCAATTTCCATCTGCATTTGCTGCATTATGTGCCCGATCATGAGCTTGATTGCAACCATTCTTTTCAAGGATACAAAGGATTTCCCAACATGGGTACAGACTTGGGCAATGAATTTCCCAATGGCAATTTTGTACCAGATGTTTTACTGTGGTCCGCTTGTGCGCCTGATTTTCCGCACAATATTCAGAGAGAAGAAGGAAAAATAAAGAGTTAAAATCAAGCGATAAAAATCAAGTGACAAAGAAAAAAGAGAAAACGTAAAGAAAAACATAAGACGTAAAGAAAAACATAAGACGCAAAGAAAAACATAAGACATAAAGAAAAAACATAAAATATAAAGAAAAGACCAGTGAGGAGAAAGTCTTCACTGGTCTTTTTTTAAAAATAAAATGAAATAAACACGATCTGTTTTCTGATTTATAGAACTTAGAATCGCTGGAAATTAGATGTTTAACAGATCACTGTAAGCCTTTAATGCGCCGTCCGTATCATGTGCCAGAACGCGCTTTGCCAGAACCTTTCCAAGCTGTACACCTTCCTGATCGAAGCTGTTTAAGTTCCATACGAATCCCTGGAACATGATCTTGTTCTCAAAGTGAGCAAGAAGTGCACCTAAGGAAGCAGGAGTCAGCTCGTCACCGGTGATGATACTTGATGGACGATGTCCCTTGAAGTTCTTGTTTAAATTGTCATCCTTCTTTCCGCAAGCGAATGCAACGATCTGAGCAGCAACGTTTGCGCACAGCTTCTGCTGGCTGGTGCTGTTTTCGATATCAACATCAACGCCTAACTGGCTCTTTCTAAAGCCGATGAACTGCAGAGGGATGATATCAGATCCCTGATGAAGCAGCTGATAGAAGGAATGCTGTCCGTTGGTTCCTGGCTCACCGAAGATAACCGGGCCGGTCGGATAGTCAACTGGCTCACCGAAGCGGTTCACGGTCTTACCGTTGGACTCCATGTCACACTGCTGTAAGTGAGCTGGGAAACGGCTCAGTGCCTGAGAATATGGTAAAACTGCGGTAGCCGGATATCCCTGAACGTTTCTCTCATAAATACCAATCAGTGCATCAAGCATATCTGGGTTCTGGAAGATGTCCTTGTTTGCAGCAAGCTTGTCTTCCTCAGCAGCACCGTCAAGCAGCTGTGCGAAAACTTCTGGTCCAAATGCAAGAGACAGGATTGCGCCGCCAACACCAGAAACGGAAGAGTAACGTCCGCCGATGTAGTCATCCATGAAGATTGCGGTCAGGTAAGCATCGCTCTTTGCCAGAGGAGAGGTCTCACTTGTAACAGCTAACATATGCTTGGATGGGTTTAAGCCAGCCTTTACAAGAGCATCCTTTACGAAAGCTTCGTTTGTCAGAGTCTCAAGAGTAGTACCGGACTTGGATACAACGATGAACAGAGAATGTGCCAGGTCAACGCTTGCAAGAACGGCTGCTGCGTCATCTGGGTCAACATTGCTGATGAACTTAGCTTCCATCTTGAAGGTATTGTTTGCCTTTGCCCAGTTCTCAAGTGCGATATACAGAGCACGAGGACCAAGATCACTTCCGCCGATACCGATCTGAACAACGGTGGTGAACTTCTCGCCATTTTCATTGGTGATCTCACCTGCGTGAACCTTGTTTGCAAAATCAGCTGCCTTCTTCTGCTGTGCTACATAAAACTCGCGCTTGTCAACGCCGTCTGCAACAACAGACTTTCCAAGCTGTACACGTGCAAGGTGATGAAGAACCATACGGTTTTCACCGGTGTTGATAACGGCACCGTTGTAAAGCTCCTCAAATTTTTCAGAAAGCTCAGCTTCGTTAGCCAGCTTTTCAAGAGCGGCAAGAACAGTCTCGTCAACCTCTTTTGCAGCGTAATTGTAGCATAATCCAGCTGCCATCGGTACGCTGTATTTTGCGACACGCTCAGCTCCGTTTTCACCGGACATTGCCTTGGCGATATCTACGTGATTTTTAAGTTTGGAAAGCTCGCCATAAGAAGCAAGTGTATCCAGATTTTTCCATGCTGCCATAATAAAATCCTCCTTAATCGGATGACGCGCGTATGCCCACTCAGATATCGTTGTCGAATACGGTAGACATGTCAGAGGTCATCTCTGAAAGAGATTATACATAAAAACACAAAAGATTTCAACAATAAAGAGAAAATCCAGCGGATGTATACAATCCGCTGGATTCTATGCACGGGCAGGGTATTTTTACGATGGGCTTCGACGATGGCTTTGTCGGCGACTCTGCACGCGGCGCCTTTTACATAATTTTTATGGAAATGTATTTTGAAAGTCCGCTTTGCACGAGGAATCGCCTCGTAAAGCACATTCGTTGAAGCCTTAGCCAAGTATATGAGCCCGTGCTTATAGTTTCTTAAATACAGGCATTGAATCGATCGGTGCATCAGCCGTGATGGTCTGACCACCCTCGTAAATCTTGCCGTCTCTGGTGTCTTCCCACTTGCCAGCTGGCAGATAAACTTCGCGTTCGAACTGATTTAAGTGGAAGATTGGAGCAACCAAATACTCGCTACCGAACATGTACTGATCCTGCAGCTCCCAGCACTTGGCATCTTCTGGGAACTCATAGAACATGGTACGGATAAGCGGAGAACCGTTGGTGGAAGCCTCCTCATAGAGCTGCTTAATGTAATCGTGCATCTCGATACGGATGTCATAATACTTCTTCATGATACGATAGTTTTCTTCGCCGTAGCTCCACAGCTCATTTGGCTGCCCTGTATGAAGGTATCCGCCGCCCCAGTCACGAGTATCCAGCGGTGGGATATTGTAAGGACCACGGTCGCCGTGCATACGAAGAACTGCAGAGTAAACAGCAAACTCGTACCAGCGAATTAAAAGCTGCTGGAAATCAGGATCATTTACATCATCAGTCATGAAGCCGCCTACGTCAGTTGTCCACCACGGGATTCCGGCAAGACCCATGTTTAAGCCGGCCTGTAACTGATCATAGAATGCCTCGAAGGTACTTGGAACATCACCAGACCATACGACATTGCCGTACTTCTGGCTGCCTGCCCATGCGCAGCGAAGTAAATTCACAACAGTGCCATCGCCGAGATCCTTCATATTATCATAGAAGACACGGCTGTACATTTGCGGATACATGTTGCTGCAGGAGAGTGCCGGGCCTGCGATGTAACGATAATTTTCAAAATCATATACACCATAGTCTGGCTCAGAGTTGTCCAGCCAGAAGGCATCGATACCGAAATCATAGTAATTCTTCTTGCAAACTTCCCATACATACTTTCTGGTCTCTGGGTTGAAGACATCGATCTCAACACAGTCACCCTGATAGTCATAAGTCTGTGCTGCACCGCGCTCAGTACGGATCAAAAGGCCACGATCCATCATCGGCTGGAAGTTCTCGCTCTTGCGGTCAACGGATGGCCATACGGAAACGATAACCTTGATGCCCATGGAATGAAGCTCGTCCACCATAGCCTTTGGATCTGGCCAATACTTGGTATCAAACTTCCAGTCACCCTGAACGGTCCAGTGGAAGAAGTCAATCACGATCTGGTCAATATGGATGCCTTCCTTCTGGTACTGCCGTGCAACGCTAAGAACCTCATCCTGTGTGCGGTAACGAAGCTTGCACTGCCAAAGTCCCATACGGTCCTCTGGAAACATTGGTGCGCGTCCTGTTACAGCTGTATAATTTTCCAAAATCTGCTTTGGTCCGTCAGCAACGGTCAGCCAATAATCCATCTGCTTGGTAGAACGTGCAGTCCATTCGGTATAGTTCTTTCCAAATGTGACTTGTCCGACAGCCGGATTGTTCCACAACATACCATAGCCGAGATTGGATACAGCAAAAGGAACACTTATCTGGGAATTTCTCTGGGCAAGCTCAAGGGTACATCCCTTTAAATCCATGTAAGCTTGCTGATACTGACCCATACCAAAGATCTTCTCACCGTCATTGCTGTCAAATTTCAGATTCAGACTGAATTCGCTTCCGCCAATGATGCCCTTCCACTCGCGGTTTACAGTTTTCAAGCAGCGGCTTTCGCGGCTTAATGTGCCATCATAGCTGCGATAATACTCGCGTAAAAACTGTTTGCCGTCACGGTAAAATGTGATAACACCTGCAAAGTTAACAACGGCGCATATGCGTCCATTTGTGATAGAGGCAGACTCACGCTTATCAATAGTGCCGTCACCAACCCAGTGGTCAACTTCGTGACACTCTACATCAGCATGTGAGCTTTCTGGTGTTTCTGTAAGTGCCCAGTCTTGGTTTGATAATTTTGGGAGCATGGTTGCACGAACACGAAGAGAATTTTTGCCCCACGGCTCAATACGAAGCATTTCGCCGCCATTTCTGGCGATTAGAACGCCATTTGCTGTTTCAAATTGCATAGAAAACCTCCTTATAAATAGTGCGATAAGTATCGCGTTTTTCTTCTGCTTGTAGTATACTAACAAAAGAAATAAAATACTTGACTATTTTTCACAGATTTTAACACAAAATTGATTTTACAGTTCACACGTTGCGTGCGATTTTGCGAATGAGCGTCTTGTGAACTGCAACAAGAAGGAGATTTTAATGAATAAACTAGAATTTGCTCGTATTCATGAAATGCAGTTTCACGGAGATATTCGATTTCATCTGCGTCTTCATGAAATGACAAAAGAACCTCTCTGGCCAGAGCCAGTACCGCCGCATTGGCATGAGGAGTATGAGTTTCTGGTGATTACAAGAGGTACGGGAACGGCTTGTCTTAATACAAGAACAATGCACATTGAGCCTGGGGATATTTTATTTATAAATGCAGGGATTGTGCATTCCTTTATGGGGAATGAGAAAAATCCGTTGGCTTTTTATGCGCTTGATTTTGGAAGAGAGCTTATAAGCAGCTACGGTAATGATGATATTCAGCAAAAATATATCAGCCGTCAGGCAAATGGTGAGCTTATTTTCAGAGACCATTTCAAAAAGGATGATGCTATGTGGCCGTATATTGAAGAACCACTAGAAGAAATACGCACTCTTTGCAGTAAGGAAATGGCAAAAAATGAGCTGCTGATTAAATCAAATCTGCTTCGTATATGGCATTATCTGTGCCTGGACGCAGAAGCAACGTCATTTACTCTAAAGAAAAAGGATGATGAACGAGTGCGTCTGATAAAGCAGATTTTGCAGTATATACAGGAAAATTATGCAAAGAATTTAACGTTGTGTGGTCTTGCAGCATATTTTCATATGAGTGAGGGACAGTTTTGTCGTTTCTTTAAATCTCAGGTGGGGATGACGGCAATCGAATACCTCAATTATTATCGGATTGGCGTATCGTGTGACCGTCTTCGTGAGTCGGATACGCCAATCAGTGAGATTGCAATTGGCTGTGGCTACAACAATATCAGCTATTTTAACCGAACCTTTCGAAAATATATGCACTGCACACCGGGGGCGTATCGGGTGAAAAAGTAAACTGCATATAGCAATTTTTGAGAAATATTAAAAAAACACAAAAATCCCACCGCTTTAAGTAAGCGGCGAGGTTTTTGTGTTTTTAAATACTTTTTTTACAGATGCAGCAGCGGCTTCTTTTGCGCCTTGCGCTGTTTTTTTAGCCATTGCAATCACATCTTTATGTAATTCGCATTTTTTTAGAAAATCAATTGCTTCCTTATAGGAGTCTTTTCGTGCTTGCGGCATTTCAATTGGTCCATCAGCACTGAAAAGATATTTTTTTGTTAAAATACCAACACGGATTGTCATAAATGCATTGACGGTACCTTGTGCGGCAGAGGCAAAGACAAGGCCGGGAAGCTTCATGGCAGCGTTTCCAGTCACAAGTGGAAGCAATTCTTCAAGATCCATCTCTTCAAGACCGCCGGCTAAAAATGTTGCCTTTAAGATGCGCACATAGAGTCCAAGCAGTGCTGCACCGCTTGGGCGATAGCCGCAGGATTCTACTATGGTGCGGATCAGGTGGAGATTGACAGAAAGCATCGAAAACATATCGTAAAAAGCTGTCTGAGAGATGGCTGTTGTAACAAAAGCTGTCTTTGCAGCACTTTTGATCTCGCTGTCTATGACAGGAGAGAATTTTTCTGTAAAAAAGTCAATCAAAAGATCATCAGCCTGATTGCCTTGATTCAAGAAATTCTCAAGCTGTGCCGCTTCTTCAGTTGTAAGTTCGGTGTTTTTCTTTAAGTTATTGGTAAGCTTGCGGCACCAGTAGAAGCGGGCACGTCCATCACGGTAGCGAAGCATATACATCGAAAAGATTGGGCGCCTCCAAACACTTAAGATAGGCCATATAATACCTGTACCCAAACATGCAAGAACAATTAGTCCGTACAGCCAGGCAAGAATGGGACTGACAGAAGTAATCTGCTGTCCAAGAGATATTAGACCACTGAGCAAAAATAGAAACAGTAAAAGAAAAAGTGAGACAGCGGGGATTATGACAGAAAGAGTGCGTGTCTTTTTAGAGTGCTGCATTTGTAAAAAGCTCCTCTCCTGAATCAATGTGTATTTTGTCATATTGATTCATGTTGTAATTATGATGTGGTTTATTATACATTAAAATAGAAAGAATATAAACAAAAAAACAATGCATTTTGTGGCAAAGTGTATTTGGAAAAAACATATTGATGGTGGATATTTACCTGTTGCGCAAAGAAAATACAAAAGTTGCGCGAAAAAGACGTCATAAATTATGAAAATTAAATAAAGCAAAAATAAAAATGCTGTTTATTGTGCAAATAGACAATAAAAGTAAATGAGAATATAATGAATACATAGTTAAAAACGACAAAAACAAAAAAGACGCAAAAAAACTAGAACAAAAAATGCAGTAAAATGCGAAAAAAAAGCCGCAGAAGCGGCAGAATGGGGGAAACAATGGGAAAAGAAAAGAAAGCCACTGGTCAGCCGACAGCAAAAAAGGAACCATTCCTGAAAGTGGTGAAGAAACATTGGATGCTTCTGTTGATGTTAGCACCGGCGGTATGTTATGTGATTATATTTTCCTACATACCGATGACAGGAGTAATCCTTGCATTCAAGCAGTATCAGTATAAGGGAGGAATTTATCATTCTCCGTGGATTGGACTTCAGAATTTCAAATCGCTGATGATTGCTGGAAAGTTAGGCATGGTAACGCGCAATACGCTTTTGTATAACATCGCTTTTATTTTACTTGGTGTTGTATTTGAGATGGGAAGTGCAATTTTGATTAATGAGCTTACAAATAAGTATTTCAAAAAGATTGCGCAGTCTTTTATGTTTCTTCCATACTTCATCAGTTGGGTTGTAGCAGGTGCAGTTATGTATAACTTCTTTAACTATGAACGTGGTATCGTAAACCATGTAATCAAGGCATTTGGCGGTACACCTTTTGATCTGTACAATACACCTGCAGCGTGGCCATTTATCCTAGTATTTTTAAAGATCTGGAAGCAGACAGGTTATGGTTCTGTTGTTTATCTGGCAGCAATTACTGGATTAGATCAGGAAATGTTTGAAGCAGCTTCTATTGACGGTGCAAGTGCATGGAAGAAGATTCGTTACATTACAATTCCATGTCTGAAGCCAACAATGGTGATTTTAGTTTTGTTAGCAATCGGAAATATTTTCCGTGGAGATTTCGGCCTTTTCTATCAGACAGTAAAATCAAGTGCACTTCTTCAGCCGGTGACCGATGTAATTGATACATATGTATTCCGTCTGTTGATCACGAACAGTGACATTGGTGTATCAGCAGCAGCTGGTTTGTATCAGTCAGTTCTCTGCTTTGTTACTATTATGGTCTGCAATGCGCTTGTAAAGAAGGCAGATCCGGATTACGCACTGTATTAAGAGGGGAGGAAGCACAATGGCTAAGAATTTTGATGAAGAACTCACAGGTGGAAGACGAGTTCGCGGAAAAGACGATATTGCAATTCGCGCGGTCGGTTATATTTTAATTGGCTTGTTTGCTTTAATCTGTGTGATTCCGTTTTACCTGATTATTGTGGCATCCTTTACTGATGAGGCATCGCTTATTCGAAATGGTTATCCGTTAATTCCAACTGATTTTAGTGTTGAGAGTTACCGGCTGTCACTTAAAAATCCAACAAGCATCCTGATGGCATACGGTGTAACGATTGGAGTAACCTTCTTTGGAACATTACTTGCAGTTTTTTTGGCAGCCATGACTGGATATGTTCTTTCAAGAAGAGACTTCCCGTGGAGAAATAAGTTTTCATTTTTCTTTTTCTTCACAACACTGTTTAATGGTGGTCTTGTTCCTTGGTACATTCTTTGTGTGCGCTACCTGCACATGAAAAATTCCATCTGGGCATTGATTCTTCCGCTTATGTTCTCAGTATGGAACATGATTATTGCAAAAACGTTTATGAGCGGAATACCGGCAGCTATCACAGAATCAGCTAAGATTGATGGCGCAAATGATATCGTAATCTTTATAAAGCTTATCCTGCCTCTTAGTAAGCCACTAATTGCAACGTTGAGCCTGTTCTCAGCACTGGCATACTGGAATGACTGGTATAACTGTATGCTGTATATCACAAAGGACAACATGTTTACACTTCAGTATTATCTGCAGAGAATGCTTGGAAATGCAGAGGCGATGCGAATCGTTGCGGAGAAGTCAGGAATTGCACTTGATACGATTCCGCTAGAGAGTATGAAGATGGCGATGACAGTAGTTGCAACGGGACCAATCGTTTTACTGTATCCGTTTGTACAGCGCTACTTTGTAAAGGGTCTTACGATTGGAGCTGTAAAGGGCTGATAAATAAGAAAACTAAATAAAACATAACAATATAGAAAAAACAACAAATAAGGAGGAACTTATTATGAAACGAAAAGCAGTATCACTCACTATGGCAGCAGCTATGCTTACAGGAATGCTTGGAGGTGCACCAACATTTGCAGCAGATCTTTCTAATCTTCCAGATCAGGTAGGAGAAGGTACCATCACAGCAACACCAGATATGTATCCGGACACTGATTTAAGTAAGTCTTATACAGTTAATATGTATCTGATTGGCGATACACCGAATGACTGGGATATGGTAGAGGAAAAGATCAACGAGTATCTTGAACCATTTAATACACAGATTGATGTTACATTTATGAGCTGGTCTGACTATAATACTATGTACACGCTTGTTCTTGCAGGTGGTGAGCAGGTAGATCTTATCTTTACAGCACCTTGGTGTTATATGTATACAGAAGCTGCGAAGGGTTCCTTCTATGATCTGAGCGAGGACTTTATCAATACTTATATGCCGCTTGCAGCAAAGTATCAGGCAAAGGAAAGCTGGGATGAGACAACATTGGCAGGAAAGACAATCGCTGTTCCTTCTAATGTTGCACAGCCACAGGGAAAGATCGTGGCAGTACGTCAGGATTTGATGGAAAAGTATGGTATGACCGAGTTAAAGAGTTGGGATGATTACAAGCAGTACATGCTGACAATTGCTGAGAAAGAGACACCAGAAAGTGGTATTTATGCACTGGCAGCATCTGGTGATAACAATGAGCTGTGGGATGTATACCGCCAGCAGACCAATACAATGCTTGCACTTGATTCTAACTACATGGATTTCATCTATGAATATAAGGAAGGTGAGCTGCCAAAGGCAGAGGATATTAAGTTTGTATATGAGTATGAGCCGTTCCGTCAGTATGCATATGATATGAAGGAAATGGCAGATGCTGGCTGCTGGAGCCGCAGCGCACTTACAAACACTGTAACAGATGATGACGCATTTGGTGCTTTACAGGGCGCTTCCATCGCATGGAATGCATCCGTATTTACTTATATGGAGCAGGCTGAGAAGGCCGAGGGTGTTGAGTGTGTGGCATATGATCTGACAACTGACAATCTTGTAAACGCAGAAGCTTATTCCAATAACGATATGGCAATTACAGCAGGATCTGAGAATCCAGAGCGTGCTGCAATGGTTCTTGATCTGTTAAAGTTTGATACAACTTTAAATCGTCTGCTTTTGTTAGGTGTTGAGGGTCTTCATTATGATATTGATGATGAGGGCAATTATACTGAGCTTGATAAGTCAAGCGATTACTCTGCACTTGGAATTTCAGCAGCGTGGGCAACAAAGAATGGTGATCTTACTGAGGCAGGAACACCTGAGAGAGAGCTTGTTATCACTGATGCATGGAAAGAGCGTGTTGTATCCAACCCGACAATCACCTTTGTATTTGATGATGCAAGTGTAAAGCCATATGAGGATGCCGTTATTTCCATCCTGAACGATTATGTACCGATGCTTGAGCTTGGTCTGGTAGATGATGTAGATAAGACGATGGATGAGATGATTGAGAAGTGCTATGATGCAGGTCTTCAGAATGTAATGGATGAGTTTGTTTCTCAGTATAATACATGGCTTGAGACGAGATAAGAATCGTTAGACTAGAAAGGAGTCGGCCAAATGGCCGGCTCCAGTTTTGTTTAATGATTTATTAGTTACCAGTTTTTACAATAAGACAGCGGGAGCAGGAAAATGAATCATTATAATAAGAAAGGTAATGGAATTGACATGGAAAAATATAGATTACATACAGGGTGGACATTCTGCCTGGACGAGAGAAATGAAAAAGAGGAAACAGCACCATCTGAGGGTTTTCGCGCCGTAACGCTGCCGCATGATTGGAGTACAGATTATCCGTTTGATCCAGAATCAGATACATGTGGATCAGGAGGTTATGCGAAAGCTGGAATCGGCTGGTATCAAAGAACAATCACCATTTCAGAGAACGATATTAAAAGCAGACAGATTATTTTGTATTTTGAGGGCGTTTACATGAAGAGCAGTGTCTTTGTAAACGGCACCTATGCAGGTGGTCATATCTATGGTTATACCCCGTTTGAGGTGGATATCACTGCACTTGTGCATGAAGGAGAAAATGAGATTCTTGTTCGTGTGGACAACTCCATGCAGCCAGGTTCACGATGGTATTCTGGTTCAGGTATTACAAGAGATGTGTGGTTAGAAAAACGTCATCCGATCCACATTGCGCGTTATGGTATGTATTTGACAACAGATGAAGGAAATCTTAATATCAGAACAACGCTTCATACGTCAGAATGTATGAAAAATGATGATTCATTAAGTTTGAATTTTGTATTAAAGGATAATGATGGAGCAGAGATAGCAAAAAAGAATATCGAACTGAAAAATGATTGGATGGAAGCTGATTTAGATGCAGCTATTTTATCTGGAATGGATGGAGATGTGCCGAAGACACTTTGTCAATTGCAGACGTCACTGTATATTCAAGTTGAAAATCCAATGCTTTGGGATCATGAAACACCGTATTTGTATGAGCTTACAACCATTTTAAAGAAAAATGACACTGTAATTGATGAGCGCACTGATAAAGTAGGATTTCGCAATATCAAATTTGATGCAAAGAAGGGATTTTTAATTAATGGAAAGCATGTAAAGCTAAATGGTGTTTGTCTGCATCACGATGGCGGATGCGTCGGTGCAGCAGTGCCACCGGAAATTTGGAGACGACGTCTCGAAAAGCTAAAGGATATGGGTGTTAATTCTGTACGCTGTTCACACAATCCGCCAGATGAAGCACTTCTTGATCTTTGTGATGAGCTTGGATTTTATGTTATGGACGAAGCATTTGATGAGTGGCGTTTGATGAAGGCAAAGGAAATTGGATCAAATACTCATGAAAGTCATGGATATTCTATGTACTTTGATGCGTGTCATGAATGGGATTTAAAGACAATGCTGTATCGAGATCGTAATCATCCGGGCATCGTGCTTTGGAGCATTGGAAATGAGATCCCAGAGGAAGTCGTAGTAGGTGGAGAGGAGCTTGCAGTCGAATTGAGCGGCTACTGTCATACCATTGATCCTACCAGAAAGGTGACACTTGCGCATGATCAGATTGCGGCAGAACCATATTCGGCTCGTGATGCATTTATGGATAAAATAGATGTAGTCGGCTACAATTATGTAGGCAGATGGAGAGAGCGCGCTGAGCTTTTGTACGATGCTGACCGCGAGGAGCATTTGGATCGCTGCGTGATCGGAACAGAAAATCCATCGGCTGGATATATTCGAAGCGACTATAACTTTGAGGTGGATCCTGGATCCTTCTGGAACAAGCCATATTATACAGCGGCAGTGACAGTAGGTAAGCTGCTTCGTTATACGATGGTTCATGATTTTGTTGCTGGTGATTATATGTGGACAGGAATTGATTACCTAGGTGAAGCAAACTGGCCGCAGCGTTCAGCAGGCTGTGGTTGTCTGGATACGTGTGGTTTTGAAAAAGATGCATTCTATTTTTATAAAAGTGTATGGAATCAGAATGAAAAATTTGCATATCTGTGCCCACATTGGAATTTAAAACTGGAAAAGGGAACGGTGTTGCCTGTCATTTGTTATACAAACTGCGAGGATGCTGAGCTTTTTGTAAATGGTCGTTCTTTTGGTGTGAAGTCAAAGGGATTTCCGTGTTATGGAATGACTGAACGCTATGGTCATTTTGACCGTTATCGCAGACCGGCCAATACAGATGATCTGTTTTTGAGTTGGGATGTTCCATATGAGCCTGGAAAAATTGAGGTAGTCGGATACCATGATGGAAAAGAAGTATGCCGTTATAATGTAGAAACAACAGGCGAGGCAGCAGCAATTAAGCTTACAGTTGATAAGACAAGTGTAGATGCCGATGGAAGAAGTGTTGTGCAGGCTGAAATTCGTATTGTAGATAGTAAAGGACGTATTGTTTTGGATGCAAGCCCACAGCTTGATTTCGCATTAGAAGGTGACGGCGAGATCATCGGAATTGACAATGGTGATCCAGCGTGTCATGAGCAGTGGAAGGAAACTAAGGGGCGTCATGCATTTAATGGAATGGCTTATGCAGTTATTCGTGCAGGACAAAACAAAGGAGAACTGACACTGAGAGTGCAGGCATCAGGTGCTGATGCAGCTATCGGAAAAGCTAGTGTTACAATTAGTCAAAAATGAAAGCAGCAAAGAAATTCCCTGACTGGCTGCAAAAAAACAAAGAGTGTGCGCAATACTAAAAAACTAGGGTTGCGCACTATTGTGCTCAAAAATTGTGAAAAAAGTATGAAATACGTTGGGTATATTATGCAGGATGAAAATTGACGGTTAAAAAGTTAAAAAGTATAATGTAACTATCATAAAACATTGGTAAAAACGTCAATGAAGAAACAAAAAGTGCGCAATAAAATGCGCAACAGAAAGGAATGGAAAGCAATGAATAATGAAGTGGTGAAAAAACCAAGAGGTCCTAAGGCTTTCTTCAAAAAAGTGTACCGTTATCGTCAGTTTTTGATTATGCTGGCACCGGCAGTAATCTATACATTGGTTTTTGCGTATTATCCAATGGCGGGTGTTGTTCTGGCATTTAAGAAGTACACTTATGCCGGCGGTATCTGGGGAAGTGCATGGAACGGATTTAAAAATTTCGATTTCTTTTTTAAATCTGGTCAGGCATGGCTGGTAACGAAAAATACGGTATTGTATAATATTGTTTTTATTGCTGTAAATACGATCATGCAGATCGCGGTCGCAATTTTCTTAACGGAGATTCATAACAAACATTACCGCAAGATCACACAGTCGCTTATGTTCCTTCCATATTTCATTTCATGGGTTATTGTAGGCGTTATGGCTTTCAACATCTTTAGTTCTGATTATGGATTTATGAATCGTATGATTACGTCTGCTGGAGGTAAGAAGATTTCCTTCTATACAAAGCCAGATTATTGGCCATTTATTCTTGTATTCTTCAATGTATGGAAGAACATTGGATACGGATCAGTTATGTATCTGGCAGCAATTATGGGAATTGATACATCAGTTTATGAGGCAGCCGCAATCGACGGTGCAAACGTATGGCAGAGAATCCGCAAGATCACCATTCCAATGATCATGCCTACCACCATTATTTTGCTTTTGCTTTCTGTAGGAGGTATCTTCAAGGGCAACTTCGATTTATTCTACAATTTAGTAGGAAACAATGGTCTTTTGTACAACAAGACAGACGTTATTGATACATTGACCTTCCGTGCATTGATCAGCAGTCAGGATTTCGGTATGTCAGCCGCAATCGGCTTATATCAGTCGGTACTTTGCTTTGTCACAATTGTAATTGTAAACTGGCTTGTAAGTAAGTACGACAAGGATTACACATTATTTTAAAGGGGGATGCGTACAATGAGTTCAAAAACAAAAGCCAGCAAGATTAGACATGGCAAGGATATCATTTCACTTAATATTGTGGCGTACGCCTTTACTGGTATTGTGGCAATCCTGTGTCTGATTCCATTTATCATGATCGTTTCAGGATCCCTTTCCTCGGAGGCAGCGATCAACAAAAACGGATTCAGCCTTCTGCCGCAGGATTTTTCTTTGGATGCATATAAGACGGTGTTTCGTGATCCATCAGTCGTTTTCAGAGCATATGCAACCACAATCGGTCTGACTGCTGTTGGTACTGTTGTAGGTCTTTTGCTTCAAACGATGACAGCATATGCACTGGCAAGAAAAGATTTTGAGTGGAGAAACAAGTTTTCATTCTTCTTCTATTTTACAACATTATTTTCTGGTGGTTTGGTACCGTATTACATTTTGATGACCAACACTCTCGGATTAAAGGACAATTATTTGGCACTGCTATTGCCGCTTATGTTCTCTGTTTATAATTTGCTCATTATGAAGAGTTATATTATGGCTCTTCCAGAGTCTTTGATTGATGCAGCAAAGATTGATGGATGCAGTGAATACCGCACGTTATTCCAGATTGTAATGCCGCTTATTAAGCCAGCATTAGCGACAGTTGGACTTTTCATTGCACTGGCATATTGGAACGATTGGTACAATGCAATGCTTTATATTAAGAAAGAAGAGATGTATCCGCTTCAATATTTCTTATATCAGAAGATAAACGGAATTGAGGCTTATAAAAAGCTTTTGGCAAACGGAAACGTCAGTGGTGACGTTGTAAATGCCGTATCTTTGCCAACGCAGACATTAAAGATGGCACTGACTATCGTTGTTACAGGACCAATCGTTTTGGCATATCCGCTTGTCCAGAGATATTTTGTACAGGGTATCACAATTGGTGCAGTAAAGGGTTGATGAAGTTTATAAAAAAGTAAAACCAAACAATATCAAATAAAATCAAACAAAATTAAGGAGGCTTATTATGAGAAGAGTAAAGAGAAACACAGCAAAGCTGTTAAGTGCAGCTATGGCAGTTGGAATGATGGCAGGAATGTCAGTTCCAGCAGCAGCAGAGGAAGAGTCCACAAATATCTGGGCATCTGATGTAGATACATCCGAGCCAATGGAATTAAAGATGTACCTGATTGGTGATAGAACACCGGATTTCGATGAGGTATATGGAAAGATCAATGAGATTCTTGAGGAAAAGTTAAACTGTACTTTATCCGTTGATTTCTTATCTTGGGGCGAGCATGATACTAAGTATTCTCTGCTATTCTCAGGTGGAGAGGATTTTGATTTAATCTTTACCGCTTCTAGCTGGTGTCACTATGAGCAGACTGTTGCACTTGGCGGATTTGCTGAGCTTACAGAGGAAGATATTCAGACTTATGCACCTGGCATTTGGGATGTTGTTCCAGAAATGGCATGGGATCAGGCGAAAATTGACGGCAAAGTTTATATGGTACCAAATTATTCAAACGAGTTTGGACAGGATGTTATGGCAGTTCGTGGCGACTTGATGGAAGAGTATGGCATTGATGAGATCAAGGATTGGGACAGCTTAATGGCATTCTTTAAGGCTTGTGCTGAGAATGGCATGTATGCAAGCCAGGGTGGCCCATGGTATCAGTATTTCCAGGAAAAGGGACTTTCTACTTTGGGTGGTGCTCCAAAGGGTGGAGAGCTTGTTCTTTACAATACACAGGATCCAGAAGATACCGATCTGTACTACATTCTTGACTGGGACGGATTTGCTGATTACTGCAAGCAGATGAAGGAATTAGCAGATATGGGTGCATGGTCATCTGATGTATTAAATTCTAGTGATGAAAGACAGACTGGTCTGTTAACAGGAAGAACAGCATCTATGGTATGGAATCTTGGAAGTTGTTTAACTTATGCAAAACAGGCAAATACAGAAAATCAAGATTGGAATGTAACACTTATTGATCCTGTTTCTGATATGCCTAAGAAAGTAAATTCATATATTAATAATGGTGTTGCCGTAAATGCAGCAAGCAAAAAGAAGGAAAGAGCACTCATGGTTCTTAATGAGTTCTACACCAACCCAGAGGTTTATGATCTGGCAATGCTTGGTATTGAGGGCAAGCACTGGGAGGCAGTTGGTGATGACCAGTATAAGGTAATTGACGAGTCAGGCTATGGTGTAAGCAGCAACTGTAACTGGGGCTGGAACAATGCAGATATTGCAAGAACAGAGTATATTGAGAACAGAACAGCATTGGATGACAAGTATGATGAGATGAAGGCTGAGTGGGAAGCAAACATTAAGCCATCTCACGTTCTGGAAGGCTTCACATTTGATAACACTAATGTAGCGTCTCAGGTGGCAGCAGTAGAGGCAAACATCGAAACCTATTACAATCCGCTTGTAAACGGCCTTGTAGATGATGTAGACGCAACAATTGAGCAGTTTAGAGCAGCACTTGAGAGCGCTGGTATTCAGGATGTGCTTGATGAGATGGAGAGACAGAAGGAAGAATTTATCGCAGCAAAGGCAGAGTAATCTGACAGCGATTAAGGCGGGAAGGACTGCAAAGCTGACAGCCCTTTCCGCTTTCTTTTTAGGGAAAGGTGGGAAAAGTAGATAAGGAAAATGACAATAGAAGAGATTGCAAATGAGCTTGGTGTATCAAAGAGTACTGTATCTAGAGCATTGTCAGGAAAAGGAAGAATCGGAAAAGCTACTATAGAACGTATTCAGGCTTATGTCGCAGCGCAAGATAATTTGTCGAACCAATATGGAGAAAAGAAGGCGAATGATGAGAAGAAATTGGTGAAAACAGGGAATATCGGCGTTGTGATCCCAGCAGATGCGTATACGACTAGTATTCCCTTTTTTCAGGAATGTCTTCTTGGAATCAGTGAGGCAGCTGCATCAGAAAATTATAATGTGATTATCACGACGGGAACAGCGACAGATTATTCAGGAGCCAAGCAGCTTGTAGAGGATCACAAAGTAGATGGGATGATTTTAATGCGAAGCTATGATGAGGATTTGACACTGGAATATCTGATAAAGCAAGGTATCCAAGTTGGGCTGGCAGGCAGCTGCGCAGATGAAAATGTAATTCAAGTTGACAGTGATAACAATGAGGCAGCGCGCCGCATGACATCTATGCTAATTGATTGTGGCTATAAAAAGTTTGCGTTGATTTTAGGAGAATCAACGTATCGTGTGAATCATGAACGAATTGAAGGTTTCTATCAGGCAATTGATCGATATGGACTTGCACGGGAACAGCAGCTGTGTATTCGTAACTTCAAGTGGATGGGACTGATGGATAATATAATTCATGATGTTATAAGTAACAAGGTAGAGTGCGTGATATGTGGAGATGATGTTATTTGTAGTCGAATGATGTCAAGGCTTCAGGCAGAAGGATATCGAATCCCACTTGATATCGGAATCGCTTCACTTTACAATGGTGCTACGCTGGACTGTTTTACTCCGGCGGTTACGGCGGTTAATATTTTAGCGAGACAGCAGGGCATTACAATCGGAAAGCAGATGATTCATTGCCTAAAGGGAGAAATTTATAACAAAAAAACTATGCTGGACTATGAGATATTACTTCGAAAGTCAGCGGGAAGGACGTTTTAAGATGCTTGATTATTATAAGGGAATGGATATTTCCTTTTTACAGGAGTATCTGGAAAAAGGAATGAAGACATATGATTTGGATGGAACATTGATCGATCCGCTTAAATTAGCAAAAAAACATGGTGTTAATGCAATGCGTCTTCGCATATGGCATACACCTGAAAATGTTCCGGAATCTGGTGGATATTGCAGCTTAGAGCGGACGATTGTGATGGCAAAAAAGATCAAACAGGAGGGCTTTGATTTCCTGCTTGATTTTCATTACTCAGACTGGTGGGCAGATCCAGGTCAGCAGAGAAAGCCAAAGGCATGGGAAAATCTTCATGGGACAGAACTTGAAGAAGCTGTGTATACGTACACAATTAAGGTGCTGTGCGCGTTAAAGGAAGCTGGTGCAATGCCGGATATGGTTCAGATTGGAAATGAGATTCGAAGCGGTCTTCTTTTCCCTGATGGAGAACTGCCAGATTATGTATCAATGGTGCATTTAGTGAATGCCGGAATCAGGGCTGCCAGAGAAATTGGAGGCAAAGAGCTTCTTATAATGATTCACCTTGATCAGGGTGGTCGCTATTTTTACTTAAAAGATTGGTTTGATCGTGCATTTGAAGCAGGGCTCTCTGACTTTGATGTGATCGGTTTATCATATTATCCATTTTGGCATGGCACATTTAACGATTTGAAGGAAACAACAAAAAAGCTAATACAGGATTTTAAAAAGCCGATTATTCTTGCTGAGACTGCACATGCATGGCGAAAGAGCAAAAATGGCTTTATTGATGAGGCTCAGGAAAAGATTGCAGGCTTTGCGGCATCGCCATTGGGACAGCGTATGGTGCTTGATATGGACAATACAATCATGGCATCTCTTCCTGATAAAATGGGAAGAGGAATTTACTATTGGGAGCCACTGTGCATTCCGCGCGGCGATGAAGGCGGATGGGCAGAAAATATGGGAATACTTGATGAATGTGGACAGGCAATGGAGGCAATTCATTCCTTTGAATTTGTAAGAGGTGATGCAAAGCCAGAACTTCCGGCAAAGATTTACAAACCGCAGCGGCTTACAGTACAGGTACACCAAAATGTACAGCTTCCGGAAGAAGTAAAAGTGCTTTACCGAGATGGAAACATTCAAAGTCACAAGGTCAAATGGGAAGATGCAGGGGCAGTTAAGGCTGATGAAATCGGCACGATTTTTGTAAAGGGCATAGTTGATGGATTCGATGGATTTGATGATGATTGGACGGAACCTGTAGTTCAGGAGATTGAGGTTGTAGAGAAGCTGATGAGTGAGAAGAATCTTTTTGCAGATGCAAATTGGGATGATGGCCTGACGCAGTGGGAGACAAGCAGCAGTGAGGATGGAGTAAATGTACAGCTGTATCCAGAATTTGAAGATCCATTTCCAGCGCCGCCTGTCAATGCAGTGCGTGTAGAGGGTGTAAAAAACTTTACATTTCATATCAGCCAGAAAAAGAAAAATCTGGCACCAGGACGATATGTATTGAAGGCGCAGTATTCTGGAACTGATACTACTGGTGTAGAGGTTCATTTGTTTGCAGAAAAAACAAAGGACGCTAACACTCAAAGCAGTGAGCTGTTTCAGGCTGTGATTCATCCTACAAAGGAGTGGCAAGAAAGCAAAATCAATTTTT
This sequence comes from Lachnospiraceae bacterium, assembly GCA_052273485.1. Taxonomy (GTDB): domain Bacteria; phylum Bacillota; class Clostridia; order Lachnospirales; family Lachnospiraceae; genus Anthropogastromicrobium. The sequence continues at coordinate 24,556 of DAVZID010000017.1, read as the reverse complement.
CAATTGAAGAAGGAGATACACTCACAGCAGGACTTACGATCAGTGCACCTCCAGTCTATGGTATGGTTAGAAGATTTTTGCTGTACAAGGAAGATTGATGAAAATAGAATTATAGAAAAAAGTATATAAAGACGAATAATAGGAGACAGAGAGGAAAGAAAACATGAGCACAACGTATGGTTTTACAAATAAATATCTGACGAAGGATGAAAAGCCGTGGTTTCCGGTGATGGGTGAGATTCATTTTAGCCGTTATCGTGCAGATTTATGGGAGGAATCTCTTCGTAAAATGAAAGCAGGCGGTTTGTCGATTGCATCCGTTTATGTTATTTGGATTCATCATGAGGAAGTGGAAGGAAAATTTGATTTTACAGGAAATAGAAATCTTCATGATTTTTTGGAAGCAGCAAAGAAAGTGGGAATTTCTGTATTTCTTCGCCTTGGTCCGTGGGTTCACGGCGAGGCAAGAAACGGAGGCTTTCCAGACTGGCTTCAGGCAAAGCGTGATACGATTGATTTAAGAAGTGACGATCCTGCCTATCTGGCCTATGTCAAACGCCTCTGGAAGCAGGTTTACGAGCAGGCAAAAGGTCTTTTATATAAAGACGGCGGTCCGGTAATCGGTGTCCAGATTGAAAACGAGTACGGTCATGTCGGTGGTTATCGTGGTGAGAAGGGCGAACAGCATATGCGAACACTTGCAGCCATGGCAAGAAAGATTGGCTTTGATCTGCCGTTTTACACGGCTACTGGCTGGGGTGGTGCGGTGACAGGTGGACTTCTCCCGGTTATGGGTGGCTATTGTGAGGCACCTTGGGATCAGAGCATCACCGAGATTGCGCCAAACTCAAATTATGTGTTCAGCCATATCCGAAATGATTCTCTGATCGCAAGTGACCATCATGTGGATGATACTGTTACCTTTAATCAGGATGATTTCCCATATCTGACAGCGGAACTGGGCGGCGGTCTTCAGGTAACACAGCATAGACGTCCGATTGCAACGGGAACAGATGTCGGTGCGATGTCTCTTACGAAATTGGGAAGTGGCGTCGGGCTGCTTGGTTACTATATGTATCATGGTGGCAGCAATCCAGACAGCAAACTGTCCACCCTTCAGGAGAGCCGTGCAACTGGATATGCAAATGATCTTCCGGAGATCAACTACGATTTTAATGCGCCGATTCGTCAGTACGGAACGATCTCTGATAATTACCGTGAAATTCGTCTGCTTGCATACTTTTTGCAGGATTTTGGTGCTGATTTAGCAGTCCTTCCAGCAGATATTGATCCAGAGTTTGTAAAGCCGTGCGATTCCCACACACTTCGTCTGTCCACTCGTCACGATGATACGCATGGATATGTATTTGTAAACAACTATCAGAGACGCCAGGCGATGGATGCACATGAAAATGTAGTTCTTGAGGGAAAAATGGCAGAGGGATCCGTGCGTTTCCCAGCAACTGATATTGCACCGGGCGAGTATGCATTTTATCCTTATAATATGAAATTAGGCGATTCTGTTTTGGTAAGCGCACTGGCAACACCGCTTTGTAAGCTGACATACAAGACGGATGCGGGTGAGAAAGAGACGATCTATGTCTTTTATGGCGATAAAGAGCCACAGTTTACATGGAAGGACACCCCGGCAAAGGTGCTGATGCTTAGCCGCAAAGAGGCGCTGTCTGCAGCCAAAGTCATGGGGTATCTTGTACTTTCTGATGATTTTGTCTGGGAGGAAGATGGCGCACTTAAGGTAGTGGGCGACACAGAAACCATCATCCGAACCTTTCCGAAGCTTTCGAAAGATGTACTGCCAGCAGATTTTAAAGAGATCGGAAGTGAAGGTGCATTTACGGTCTATAAGAGAAGTCAGGTGAACAATGCGAATGCACAGACAAGTGTTTCCTTTCTTCAGTCTTCACAAACACCAGAGTTGCTTTCAGGCAAGCTTGTAAACAGTTGCGGTCAGCCAGTAGCATTCAAGGGCGATGAGAAGGTTTATGAGATCAACGTGCAGTATGGCAGAGAAAGCAAAGCACAGACCAATGGTGTTCGGTCTGACCATCTTGTTGGCAAAGACCGCATTGATGGCTATGACTGTATTCTTGCCTTTGACTATGTGTGCGAGAGCATGGATCTATATGTGAATGGCCGCAAGGTAAATGACTATTTTTATACTGGCCAGAAGGCAGTATTCAGCCTTGGATACTTTGATTTCCCAACAACAATCACAGCCGTGCTTCATCCGCTGCATGAGGGGGATCATATTTATCTTCAGGAGTGGCCGAAGATGGAAGCTGGAATGGCTTGTCGGATTGATGCCATTACGATAGAGGAAAAATTTCAGTAACGTGAAAAAATGAAATCTTTATAATTTTGAGATCAGCCGCAATCGTAGTGTTGATAGTGTGTCAAAGCAGCATTGGGACCTGCATATTCATTCAACGTATTATGAAGTGTTGGTGTTCATTAGTGGAAATGTGGACTTTTGGATCGAGGGAAGAAGAAAAAAATAAACGCAAAAATAATGTGAGTAACAGCATATAAAAAAGCATCGAAATCAGTTGGAATCGTTTGGATTTTGCTGATTTCGGTGCTTTTTGTTGCAAAACAGGCGGTCTGATGGTAAGCTAGAGAAAATCAGAAAAGCTATTGACCAAATGGAAAAGGAGGGGGATTTATGGCAAACCCAGACAGCCAGGAGTTAAAATACTGGAAACTGATGAGTGAACTTAAGAAGAAAATATTGGATGCGCAGTACCAGTCGGGGGATAAGATGCCGTCGGAAAATGAACTAGCTAGTGCCTATCAGGTCAGTCGCCATACGGTGCGAAAGGCATTAGCACTTTTGGAACGAGAGGGCTACATTTATGCGATTCATGGTAAGGGAACGTTTTGCTCAGAGATGGGCAGACACACAAAGACCTCGAGAAACATTGCCGTTGTGACAACGTATCTTTCAGACTATATTTTTCCAGCAGTGATTCAGGGAATCGATCAGGTGATGACGGATAATGGCTACAGCATTCTCTTAAAAAATACAAAAAACTCTTCCAGTGCAGAGGGAAAATGCTTGGAGGAGCTTTTATCAAAGGATATTGAGGGGCTGATTATTGAGCCGAGTAAGAGTGAAATTTACTGTCGTCATATCGCATTGTACAAAAAGCTAGAGGAGTTTCATATTCCGTATGTGTTTATTCAAGGGACAATGGAGCAGCTAAAGGATCGTCCATATGTGATGATGGATGATTTTAAGGGAGGTTATCTGATCACAAAACACCTGCTGTCTCTTGGTCATCGCCGTATTTTGGGAATGTTTAAGGCAGATGACCGTCAGGGCATGGAGCGCCATCGCGGTTATGTGCGTGCACTTCAAGAGTATGGGGTTCTTTATGACCCAGATCGCATCATCTGGTTTCACACGGAAGATCGCGCGGTAAAACCATTTGCAAGGTTGCGATCCATTGTTGCGTCAGGGCAGGTCTTTGACAGTGTTGTCTGCTACAATGATCAGATCGCAATCAAGACGATTCAAACGCTCTCGCAGCTTGGCCTTCGTGTGCCGGAGGATGTATCCGTCACTGGATATGACAATTCATTTCTTGCAGAGAATTATCAGGTTGGGCTGACAACAATTGCACATCCACATGAAAAGTTAGGCGAGCGGGCAGCAAAGCTGTTGCTTGATTTGATGCAGGCAAAACCGTTGACACCTGCGGACTGCCAGATCGTGATTGAGCCAGAATTGATCATCAGGGAATCGTGTATTCAGCGACCGCTTTAACGCAGCCGCTGTGTAGATTCGTTTTGCTTAAAACAAATTGTACAGTGCAAAATACCACTTTGTTGGTGCAAGCCATGATAAAACGGAATATCCTGGAATAAAATCGGACAAATCCATCAGAACTGGGGAGTACAGCAGACAAAATAGTAGTACAACTGGAATCAGCGCATCGTAGACGATGGATGAGTGAATTAGTCGTGTAAACAGGGTGCAGATTAGGCTGCACAGGGCTGCAAAGAGAATGAGGAGCGCCGCCTCTGCGATTAAAAAAGCATTGAGCGGGGTGGCGCTACTGAGTACAAGAGACAAAAGGGCAGCGATTGCAAGAAAGAGCGCCGGAAGATAGCTATACAGAAATGGAACAAACCATTTTTCATCCGGGCGGCGAAGCAGGAAGCGCCCTTTTTTCGCGTCGTGGCGATACTGAGAACCACCGGCAAGTGCAGTCAGCATGATAAGAAGAACGGCTAGTCCGCGCACTGGAATCTGAAACAATGCCTGATCGTCATAGAAGTTTTCTGGAATTTCCTCATATACCACATGAAAGACGGCTGTGTTTTCTTTTTCATATGCATAGTGCTCGTCAACGAGCTGCTTTAATTCATTGGCTATATCAGGGCCATTTAGTGTGACGACATCATGTGATGCAATATAATCAGTCAGCATGGTCTTTGCGTATTCCTGAAAAATAGCATTGTAAACAGCCTCGTTTACGACAGCGGTTAGTACAGTTGAGGGGGAGGTATAAACGGCAACACAACCCTCTGTGTTAGACTCCATTTGTGCTTCAAGATCATTTGGAAACTCATAGCCGCACTCAGCTTTTCGAAGGGAGACATCTTCCTGCAGATAGTCGAGTGATGAAGAACGATAGAAGCGATAGAGGCCGTCGTCAAGTGTTTCAAGCTGCTTTAATATGGTCTCGGTCATCGCATCGGGAGTTTTGCAGTACAAGCCGATTTGGATGACCTCATGACGGTTGGCATTTTGTGCGGCAGCGATTCCGATGATCAGGAGGAGGGCTGCCAGAAACCAGAGTGATTTCTTCTTTCGTGTATAGCGGGCAAGGAATGAAAACCATGCGTGAAGTGATTTTAAATTCATATAGCGCTCCTTTCTCCGTGCAGAATCTTCTGCGTGCGTTTTTTGTATGTGCCGAGAAGAAGTGCAGCGAATAGCAAAACGATTGCTTCAACCAGTAAAAGAAGAAAATCAGACGGAGAAACAGTCTGACCGAATTGCCAGAAGATCATATTTTTTAACTGGCTTCCGGGCAAGGAGGCACTGATACGGCGAAGCACATCCGGCAAAAATGCAGATGGAATCAGACAGCCAGAAGCATACAGCATAAGTAATGAGACTGCAAAAGTAGTGATCATGCAGGCTTGCTTGCCATGGCAGATACGACAGATCAAAAGCTCGAAAGCGCAGGAAAAAACTGCACAGACAAAGCAGCCGATAAACGCATGTACAAATGAAAAAGAAGAAACCATTCCAGTAACGCTTCCAATGATGCCGATCAGGATGCAGATGACTGAAAAGATCAGCCATTGGCAAACAACAGCCGCTGAGAAGTCGGCGAGTGTACAAAACGAATCGGACAATCCTAGGCGTGCGAGGGCAGATGGGACAGCGCGGTTTGGTGCTACAAAGAAAAAGCACAAGTTAATACCAGAGAGCAAAAATAAAAGTGTGAGACCGCTGCATAAGTAGCCGATGAGAACGAGATCCGTCGAGCTTGTGCTGCTAATTTCGGAAGTATCGGTATCTTCAATGGCGTTTCTTACCGAAAAAAGTGAGTCGCGCTTTAAAACGGTGTTGATATAGAGATCATTTAACTGCGAGTTGGCCTTGTCTTGTTGCTTCTCGGTGGCATCGAAATCATCATAGATCTCATACAGGGCATAAACACCAGTCTGTGAGCTGGCAACCATCTGTGACAGACTATCCACGATCTGACGGAAAATTACCGTCTCAATGCTTGGATCACCTGGGTAGAGGATGCGCGCAGGCAGATCGTTTGAGCCATCCATGATCGTGTGAATCATGCCCTCTGGAATGATAACGGCAGCCTTAACTTCGCCAGAGTCGAGCATGGCTCTTGCCTCTTCTTCTGAGGTTGTCTGCTTGATTGTGACCATCGAGGATAAGCTTTCCATGTTGGAGACCATGCCGAGGGCGAGCGAATAGTGAAGACCAGCGTTTTCTGGCATGACAAATACGACACGAAAACGCGACGCAGCGGCTGTATCGTTACTTTTATTGACAAAGGAAAGACCATAAATTGCAGCAGCACAGATTATGCCTAGCAGAAGCAGACCGCACAACAACTTTCCGAGGCGGCGAAAACAGCGGGTCCAGGTGAATTTTAAGTACGAAAGGTTTGAATTTGAAGTCATGATAAGTATTCAATAATCTCCTTTACTGGTGTGTCGGCTGCAAGTGTTCTTGCATGACCGTCCTTTAACAGAATCAGTTTGCTGCATAAGTCAAAATCGGCTTCGTCGTGTGTGGCAAGAAGGACGGTGTTGCCCTGTGCGCAATACCAGCGGATATAATTTCGAATATCCTCCTTGCAGACAAGATCGAGTGCTGCATCCGGCTCATCAAGAAGAAGCAGCGATGGACGACAAGCAAGCGCGCAGGCGATACTTAGACGCTTTTGCATACCGCCCGAAAGTGCCTTTACTTTTTTGTGGAGGAAGGGTTCTATTTTTAATAAAGAAAGAAAGCCATCCTTCAAATCATCTTCGATTGAATAAGAAGTTGCACTGTACCAGAGCTTCAGATGGTCCATGGCAGTCATATCCGGGTAAAGCGGATTGTTCTGAGCGACGTAACCAATCTGGCTGGCTTGTAAAGATGGGGTTTTTAATAAATCCTTCCCGTTAAAGAGAATTGTTCCGCTATTAGGCGTATCTGTTCCGGAAAGAATGTGAAGCAGCGTTGATTTTCCACAGCCATTTGGACCAAGAAGGCCGATGCATTCGCCTGGTGCGGCGTCAAAAGACACATTTTGTAAAACCTGCTGCTTTTTATAAGATTTTGAAACTGATTGTATTGATAACATAAAACTCCATTCTGCCAAAAGCAAACGTGATTCGGCAAATTTTGCTATAGGATTTTGCTGTGTGGGTGTATATGTATGTAGTAACATCCCCAAACTGCCGTTAGTATAGCACAAAATACAGAATTCGAAAAGAGAAGTACTATGTTTTTTCTTTACAACGAGAAATGCTTATGCTATACTTCGGATAGAAACTGCCCTTTAGGCGATCGGCAAAAAACGCTGTCAGCCTCAAGGAGCTCCACAAAAAAGAAAGGTATTTGTTGATATGAAGGGAATTATTTTAGCAGGTGGAAGCGGTACAAGACTGTATCCGTTGACCAGAGTAACCTCAAAGCAGTTGCTTCCAATTTATGATAAGCCGATGATTTATTATCCACTGTCTGTTTTGATGAACGCAGGCATCCGTGAGATCTTAATCATCTCCACACCAGATGATACGCCGAGATTTGAGGCACTTCTTGGTGATGGTCATCAGTTTGGAATCGAGCTGTCCTACGCGGTTCAGCCAAGCCCAGATGGACTGGCTCAGGCATTCATTATCGGTGCTGATTTCATCGGAAACGACAATGTAGCCATGGTTCTTGGCGATAACATTTTTGCAGGTCATGGACTGACCAAGAGATTAAAAGAAGCTGCAGACCGCAAGGTTGGCGCTACTGTATTTGGTTACTACGTAGATGATCCGGAGCGTTTTGGTATTGTTGAGTTTGATAAGAATGGAAAGGCCATCTCCATTGAGGAAAAGCCAGCTCATCCAAAGAGCAACTACTGTGTAACGGGTCTGTACTTCTATGACAACCGTGTTGTTGAGTATGCAAAGAACTTAAAGCCATCTGCAAGAGGCGAGCTTGAGATCACCGATCTGAACCGCATCTACTTAGAGAATGGCGAGTTAAATGTTGAGCTTTTAGGACAGGGCTTTACCTGGCTGGATACCGGTACACATGAGTCTTTAGTAGATGCAACTAATTTTGTACGTACCGTTGAGACACATCAGCACAGAAAGATTGCTTGCCTCGAGGAGATCGCCTACTTAAATGGTTGGATCACAAAGGATCAGCTGATGGAAGTTTATGAGATCTACAAAAAGAACCAGTATGGTGCATATCTGTTAGATGTCATGAATGGAAAGTACATCGACAAATAAATAGAAAAAATAAGATAGATGATGATAAAAAGAAAATATCGTGTGATATTGCTGGCAGCGCTGGTGCTTGGCTGGATGGGTATGATTTTTATGTTCTCCAGTCAGGATGGCGCTGCGTCGTCTGAGACGAGCGGTCGGGTAGTAAATGCAGTGATTACCGTAGTAAAACCTGATTTTAACAGCCTTGCAAAGAGCGAACAGATCAGCTTTCGAGATATGGTCACATTTTTTGTACGCAAGGGAGCGCATTTTACAGAATACATGATTCTGGGCGTGCTTCTTTTTTTATTTTATCATGAGTGGCGACCGAAAATCTTTTTGGTAACTCAAAAGAATAAGCATCGTCAGCTTTGGTTGCATCGTATTTGGTTAGCAGCATGGATTACGGGTACGCTTTATGCGGCAAGTGATGAGTTCCATCAGATGTTTACCGGTGGACGCTCCCCGCAGGTACGAGATGTCTGCATCGACAGTTCAGGAGTAGCAGTAGGGTGTTTGATTGCACTAGCAGTCATGGCGCTTATCGCAAGAAAATTTGCAAGAAAAATGCAGAGGCAGACAGCAAGGTAAGACAAAAACCAAGACATCATATAAGACAGCAGGAGGAAGTAAAATGACAGAAGCATTGGAAAAAAATATCCGAAAAGTAGTGCCGTATGTTCCAGGGGAACAGCCACAGAATCCAAACGTGATCAAGCTGAACACGAATGAAAATCCGTATTCTCCTGCACCAGGTGTAGCCCGTGTATTAAAGAGCATGGATGCTGATCTTCTACGTTTGTACCCAGATCCGACAAACGGCTGTCTGGTAAAGGCATTAGCAGGTTATTATGGATTAAACGAGGATCAGATTTTTGTTGGAATTGGTTCCGACGATGTGTTAAGCATGAGCTTTTTGACCTTTTTTAATTCCGGAAAGCCGATTCTGTTTCCAGATGTAACGTATTCTTTCTATGATGTATGGGCAGATCTGTACCGCATTCCCTATGTGACCTGTGCGCTTGACGAGCAGATGGCAATCAAGAAAGAGGATTATTTTAAGGAAAATGGCGGTATCGTAATTCCGAATCCGAACGCACCGACCGGAGTCTATGAGCCACTTGAAACTTTTGAGGAGATCCTTCAGAAGAATCAGGATGTTGTTGTTATTGTAGATGAAGCCTATGTGGATTTTGCAGATGGCCCGTCTGCGCGCACGCTAATCGAGAAGTATCCGAACCTGCTTGTTGTTCAGACCTTCTCTAAGTCACGTTCGATGGCAGGTATGCGTATCGGCTATGCGATGGGAAATGCCGAATTGATCAAGGCACTCAATGATGTAAAGTATTCTTTTAACTCTTATACGATGAGTCGTGTGGCGCTTCTTTGTGGCGTGGAGGCGGTCAACGATCGTTCCTACTTTGAGGAGCATGTAGAGATGATCTGCAGGACCCGTGAAAAGACAAAGAAAGCATTGACAAAGCTTGGCTTTTCCTTCCCGGATTCCCAGTCGAACTTTATTTTTGCAACACACAAGAGTATGCCGGCAAAGGAAATTTTTACCGCATTAAAGGCGCGAAATATTTTTGTTCGTTACTTTAGCAAGCCGGGTATTGATAACTATCTGCGTATCACCATTGGTACCGATGAGCAGATGGCGGCACTTGAGGCGGCATTGAAGGAGATTTTGCCGCAGGCATAAAGAATATACGAAATAAAATAAATTAGATAAAAAGGCAGAGACAAAATCAGTTAAATGATTCGTCTCTGCTTTTTTTGCGTTTCGTTCAGATTTCTTCATCTTTTTTGTTTTGAGGGTTCTTATGGACTTTTAAATTTTAAAATGGATGCTTTCGGTACTGTGCCGGAGTCACTCCAGTTAGTTTTTTAAACTGGCGAAAGAAATGCACTTCATTGTTGTATCCGCAGATTTCTGCGATCTGTGCCATAGGAAGGTTACTGGTGGAAAGATTGAATCTTGCGCGGGCAACACGCATCCGAATTAAATCTTGCTGAAAGGATTGACTAAAGAGCTTTTTATAGACCATCTGAAAATACGATTCACTTATATTAAGCTGCTTGGCACATCGTGCAATTGAATGTTTTTGCTCAAGTGAATTAGAAATTTCAAGGTGAAGCTGTTTGAGCTGATTTTCAAGTGGTGTTGCATAGCCTCGGCTTTTGAAGGACGCGTGTGCTGTAGAAAGGCTATTAAATAAAAAAGTGAAGAGGGCACGCATATTTTCATCCTTTAAGTCAGGCTGGCCAAAGGACAGCTCTAATAGAATATGATGGATACAGAATGAAGAAATATCGGTATTTTCAACTGGGAATGGATGGTTACTGATTGTGTTCAAGCGTGCAATCACATCAGGTTCATCCGTATCAAAGTGAAGCCAGTCATCAATATACTCTCCATCTGGATTTCCGTAGTAATTTGGTGTATGGGGTGCGAGCACAATAATTTGAGGTGGTTCAACAGAAAAGTGCTCAGAACCGATATTGAAACTGCCATGGGAACGAACAACAAGCAAGACAAAGTGGGGCAGTCCCTTAGGACGGCTCATTCGAAAAGTGCTTGGATGGATGGTTTCATAGCCACCAGTAATTGCTTTAATCATAAAATGTATTGCCTCCTTACACTAAAAGAGTAGGATAGGTTAGTTTTTTCTCTAGTTTATGTTATTGTATATGATTTGTCAATAATATATCATAAAGGAAATGAAAAGCGACTGTTAATTCTACATAACGTACAATTAAATAATGAAAACAGTAGCTATAAAAACAAAAAACACAAGAAAAATAGGAGAAGCGTTATGGACAACAAAGCATGGGCACAGGAGGTTGCCAAAAAGATCAAGGAAAAGGAGATTGCAGTTGCAAAGAGAAATGTCGGAAAGGTTCCGTACACTGCAAAGGATGGTGTATTCAACGATTGCTCTGGCAAGGACATCGGTTGGTGGACCAACGGTTTCTGGGGCGGCATGATGTGGCAGATGTATCAGGCAACAAAGGATCCGATTTACAAAGAGTCTGCAGAGGAACTGGAAAAGAAGCTAGATGCTGCACTGATGAACTATCATGTAATGGATCACGACAGTGGTTTCCGTTGGCTGCCGACAGCAGTAGCAAATTATCGTCTGTTTGGCTCAGATGAGTCTAAGAACAGAGGTATGTTAGCGGCTTCCAATCTGGCAGGACGTTACAATGCAAAGGGCGAATATATCGTTGCATGGAACTCCAGACCAGATCATCAGGTAGACGGCTGGGCAATTATCGACTGTATGATGAATCTGCCACTTCTGTATTGGGCATATGAGGAGAGTGGAAATCCGAGCTTCTTACATATCGCAATGAAGCATGCAGATACTGCGGCAAAGGTATTTATCCGCCCAGATGGATCTTCTCGTCATATTGTTGAGTTTGATCCAGTGACAGGCGACTGGAACGGTTCTTACGGCGGACAGGGTATGACATATGGTTCCTCCTGGACTCGTGGACAGAGTTGGGCACTGTATGGATTTACCTTAAGCTATCTGCACACCAAGAAGGAACGTTATCTGGAGACAGCAGAGCGCGTTGCCGATTACTTCATCTCCTGCATTCCTAAGAGCGGCCTGATTCCGGTTGACTTCTATCAGGATCCGTCTTGTGATTGGGAAGATGACTGTGCAGCAGCCATCGCAGCTTGTGGTCTGATCGAGTTAAGCAAGGTGACAAAGGAGTGGAACAAGCAAAAGTACATGGATGCAGCAATCCGTCTTCTGAAAGCAATGGACGAGAAGAGCTGCAACTATGATCCGAATGTGGATGAGCTGCTTGAGAAGTGTACCGCAGCTTACAAGGATAAGGAGCATAACTTCCCGATCATTTATGCCGATTATTACTTCATCGAGGCAATCTGGAAGCTGACTGGCGAGGAATTGTTTGTCTGGTAAAAAGATCAGAAAAGTGATTTGAAAATTAATTTGAAAACGGATTCGAGAAAACAAGCAACAAAATAAAGAAGGGGGCAGCAGCCTGTGACAAAAGTCATGGACTGCTGCTTATTTTTTGCAAATTTTTGCAAAATGCTAACGCTTTTTGAGTCGAAAACATGTCATCACCCTTGAAAAAATGAATTTGCTATGATACCATAATACCGTGAAAAAATTTGAGTTTATATAGGAGTATATGTCAATATTGAAGGAGGTGAGCCAGAAGATGGAATCATTGGCACAGCAGGAGAAGCCAAAGGAGGCAAAAAAGTTAAAGCGAAAATTTACGGCAGCACTTTTAGCACTTTTGATTACATTTCTGGCGGTGGCTTCTGCAACATATGCCTGGTATATTTATAATACAAGTCAACATACGACAAATGTCCGTATGGCGGCAGGTGCAAGTGTAAATCTTCAAATCAGTAATGCCTATAATGGTGCATATGGTTCATCGGCCGTGCTTGAGAGTTTTTCTGGGCAGCTTGTTCCGGTTTCAACGAACCGAATCAGCGGTGGTTTTCAGAAGGTAACCGAATTTTCTGATGGCTATCAGACAAAGACAGGTCTGGCGGCTGCAATCTTTGGAAACGGTGAGCAGAGCGACTATTATCATACTAGCTTGTTTTTGCGGACAACGGGTGGAACACTTGATATTTATCTATCCGATATTGGATTTGAGGACAGCGATGAGGAGTCGCCGATTTCATCAGCGATTCGTCTTGGACTTGTTGTTCACAGACCGGGTCAAAATCAGGCATCGGATGGAGAATATATTTTTGCAATCAGCGAAAAAAAAAATCCTGAAGCAGAATACAATACGGCGACCGGACATGAGGGCTATGTGCTCGATTCCTCGCGAACGGATGGTACGACAGTGCCGTTTACACCGTATACTTCGGATGTCTACTGTATTTATAATAAGGAAACAGGTGCGGTAAGCTTAAAGGATAATTCATTACAGCTTTGCACAATATCGGGTGATGGAGATGGCAATGCAGGCGCATCTGTCGAAATAGAGTTATATATTTGGCTAGAAGGCTGTGATGAGGACTGTACGTCAAATCTGTGTCGGCAAACATTGAAAAATCTTGCCGTGTCCTTTGCAGGTGTCAATAACAAGTAAGGAGGCTGGTCATGGATTCTGACGTAAAAAAATTAAAGAAGAGACTTCAAATTGCTGTGTTTTTGGCAGCGCTGTTGTTATGTGCGGCGGGCGGATCGGTCTATGCGTGGTTTACGCTGTCGGGCATGGCCTCCACAAATGTAACACCGATGGGGGGCTCCATCAGCAACGGTGATGCGACTCTTTTGATATCCGCATCGCGCTCGGGGCCATTTGAAAAAAGCTGCGAATTGGTACTAGATGGAAATCCAGACACTCTAAAACCACTCTCGACCGCAGACCTAAATCATTTCTACCGGGCAATCGCACAGAATCGGGATGGAATTGCCACCCTTTATGAGGCGGCAGATGAACAGGTCAATTCAGATGCAATGCATGGAACTGTGTATCTAACGTGTGAGAATGCGCCGTGTGATGTTTATTTTGATCCAGAAAATCTGGCGGTGGGAAACGATACGCAAGCGCTTGCGGCGATGCGGCTTGGTATTCGCATTACATCCTCGGCTGGAACGCGTACCTATCTTTTTCAATTAGACGAGTTAGGTTCTACAGCAGGTGCCCAGTCAAAGGCAACGATACCATCTTCATCTTCTGTAGTTTCGTCGATATCGTCTGGCGGACAGGCAGTCTATGTGTCTGACCCGTCCACCACGATTTCCCAATACAGGGCACGTAAAAATAGTGCTGATAAATACGATGCAGGTGCATCCGTGCTTGTCTCTTTGCAGACAGATGAAATTGCATCGGTGGAATACTGGCTGTATCTGGAGGGCTGTGATGAGCAGTGCTTCAATCCAGTGCAAAACCGATCGTCCGAGCTTTCGCTGGCATTTGCCGGAGTGGATGCTTCAAAAGAATAGTAGGAAGGGGAACAGAAATGAAACATGCCTTCAGAACCTGGTTTTTAAGTATCACAACGATAGCTGCGCTGTTATCCTTCACGGCGGCAACGTATGCGTGGTTTACATCCAATCAGGCGGTATCGACGACAAGGGCATCGGCACGAACGGCAGAAGAGAGCTTAGAGCTTCAAATCAGCAGTGATGGCAGCACTTTTTCCAATGCGTCACCTGTTGCGATTGCGCAGGTCAATCAGACCTCTCTTACAAATCTGCTTCCAGTTTCAACAGCAGATCTGACAAACTTTGTCTATGCACCATCGACAATATCGGATATGGCGGTAGCATTTGAACCCGTTACCGATGAGCAGTACTATTACCATGGAAGGATTTATCTTCGCGCGCTGGCGCAAGGGTTGTCAGCCGATACAAAGCTTTCTTTGTATCTGGACCAGACAGATGGCCTTTTAGGGAAGGATGTAAATGGAACACTGTTAAATGCTGCAAGACTTGGACTTATCTTTAACAATGATCCATCAACAGCGGTGATTCTTCGTTTGTCAGAATCGCAGAATGCATCCGGCGAGCAGATCTTTAATACGGTTGTCGGCGGTGTTACGCTCGGCGCAGGGCAGGTGCTTTCGTGGAATGGAAGCGGCGTGCAGGCCGTGACAGACCCAAGTGTCCCCGTTACCGATTATACCGTTTCATTTGGCACATCGGATATGAGTGTTCCGTCGAAATCGCTTTGTGTGATGAATCTGAATCAGATTTCTACAGTTGATGTCTATTTTTATCTGGAAGGATGCGATCCAGATTGTTCCGAGGCGATCACTCACAATGAGGCGGATTTGTATCTGGCCTTTTATGGTATTTCCGGCCGGGAAGGAGACGGGTAATGAAGCAGACAAAAAATAGTGCTTTCGATGCAGGTAATACGGTGCAGAAGAAAGAAAATGACTCTATGCGCTCGCGAGTACGGACTTCCATCCTGTTACTGCTTCTTGCACTAGTTGCCGTCACGGCAACGACAGTGGCGTGGTTTTCCATTGCAGACCGGGCGAAGGTGCGGACGATGAGTCTGGATATCATTGCTGGTGTGGATTTGAGGATGGATTTGGATCCGCACAGTACAATTGACGAGTACAAAAAGACATTGTCGTTTGAGGAGATCGCAGCGCGTATTCAGAAGGAAAAAGGCTTTTCTATGAAGGAGACACCACTAGAACCGGTGACCACCTCAGATCAGAACACCTTTACGTTTGAAAATGGAAGTACCGCTTCTGTGCGAAGTGGCGCGTATCTGGAGTTTACGCTCCACTTTATGGCGGCAAAGGATATGATTGTACATCTGACAAGCGCAAACAGTACGCCAAACGTCAGTGATGGAACTGCGATTCTTTCTAAAACAGCGTCGCTTCCTGAGGCGATGCGCATTTCGTTTGAGGCAGACGGTGCTTGCTATGTGTACGATCCCGGCATGGGAGACCGTATGACGCAAAGCGGCAGCAAGACGAGAACGTTTGGTTTGTTGCCAGCAGCGCAGATGGCGCTCAATGAAAACAATGCAATGTTTTCGCTCAAGGAGGGGGAAAACAAGGCAGTTTTGGTACATATCTGGCTGGAGGGAACTGATCCAGCCTGTACCGATGAATTAAAATCGGCTGAGTATGCGATTCGGCTTCGTTTCACAGGAACGGATTCCTCGAATCAGGCATTTGATCAGTAATAGAGTTCATTACACAGCAATAAAAAATGAGAGGACAAAAAGAAAATGAATGCAGTGAAACGAGCAGCAAATGTGTTATTAAGTGTAATCCTTTGGGCTGTCATTTTAGTGGCAGCGCTGTATGCGTTTACCACAATGGCAACAAGGGACAATCAAAATGTATCGAATCTTTTCGGCTACACGCCACTAGTGGTAAAATCCGATTCCATGGCACCGACATTTGAGAGCGGTGATCTGATTATCATCAAGAAATGTGATACATCTACCTTAAAGGAAGGTGATATCATCTGCTTCCACACCATCAT
This sequence comes from Lachnospiraceae bacterium, assembly GCA_052273485.1. Lineage (GTDB taxonomy): Bacteria > Bacillota > Clostridia > Lachnospirales > Lachnospiraceae > Anthropogastromicrobium. The sequence continues at coordinate 8,600 of DAVZID010000017.1, read as the reverse complement.
CAACAATGAATATGCACTCAATACCCACCGTATTAAGAGCATTGAATCGGTGGGAGATGCAAGAAGCTACACGACAATCGGTGATAACAATGAAGGAATTGCCGATCAGCATGTCATTTCCGATGGCGACATCGTCGGAACGTATGTTACCAATATTCCGAAGGTCGGAAAGGTAATGGATTTTTTGTCTGGAAGTACTGGATTTTTAGTTGTAATTGTTCTTCCAATGTTGTTATTCTTCATCTATCAGGTTTATCATCTGATCACGATCAGCATCAACTTAAAGAAGGCAATTGCAGTCGAGACAGCAAAGGAGCAGGAGAATGCCAATACACAGGCAGCCAAGGATGCAGAGGCTGCGTTAGCAGAAGCAAAGCGTATGCGTGAGGAGGCAGAGGCCATTCGTGCACAGGCGCAGGCGGACCTTGAAAAGGCAAAGCAGGCATCTGGACAGTCGAATGATGTAGCAGCTGACACAGGAAGCACAAATGAGAGCAAAAGCGGGAAGGAGTAATTGTGAGTGAATTTTTAAAATTTGCCTATGAAGTTTTGTCGCAGGTCGTCTATAATATTGTGACATGGCTGGCAGGTTTTTTAAAGCTGTTCATCACTGGCTGGGCACAGTATTTTGGGATCTTTCTGACGTATTTTCCGACACTAAGCATTGTTGGGAAGATTCTTTCTGTGATTTTAATGCTGATTTTAATCGCAATTCCGATTTTGATCATCGTAATCTTAGTGCGCCACGCGATTCTTCGCCATCAATTAAAAACGGATAAGAGCGACAATGCTGCACTGTACAAGGAAATCGGTCGTTTAAACAAGCAGGTGCTGTCCTTAATGGATGAGAAAAATAGCATTTTGGCATTAAAGGTAAACGCGATGGGTGGAACCGAGCGTATCCCATATATGGGTGCGTCGGCGCTCACCGATGATGTGATTCCGACCGTCGATGCGGTTACAAACAGCGCAGCAGCGGCAGCAAGTGCAGCAGCAAATCCGAATGTGCCGCTTACGGGAACAGCAGCGCTCGCAGCGGCAGCAGCACAGTCCCATGGAAAGCTTCCGGCAGGAGCCGGAGTGGGCGCGCCGGTTATTCAGGCTGTTTTATCGGAGACAAAGCAAAACATCGAGCATCGTTTTCCAAAGCTTACACTTGTGGATAACAAATATGAGGAACTTGCACTGCCAGAATATGATAACGAAATTTCGCTTGAAGAGTTTGCGGAAGGGTATCGCCGTTTTGCTGCCAGCCAGATGAAGCTTTACTATACGCCGGAGATCGTGCGTCGTTTTGTTGCGGGTATGGCAGCAAGTAAGCTTTTGATTCTGGAAGGTATTTCTGGTACTGGTAAGACGAGTCTTCCGTATTCGTTTAGCCGTTACTTAACCAATCCGGCGACGATCGTATCGGTTCAGCCGTCCTTCCGTGATCGCACGGAGCTTCTTGGTTACTTCAATGAGTTTTCAAAGCGCTTTAACGAGACCGAGTTCTTACGTGCACTGTATGAGGCAAATTATAGACCAGATCCGACGCTTATTGTTCTCGATGAGATGAACCTGGCGCGAATTGAGTATTACTTTGCCGAGATGCTTTCTGTTCTCGAAATGCCAAACAAGGACGAGTGGGTGCTTGATCTTGTTCCGACTGCATGGGAAGGCGACCCGGTCAAGATGGATGGCGGAAAGATTCACGTAGCCGATTCTACCTGGTTTATCGGAACTGCAAACAACGATGATTCTACCTTCACCATCACCGATAAGGTATACGACCGTGCGATGCCGATCGAGTTAAATGAGCGTGCCGATGCGTTTGAGTGTGAGCTTCAGCCGCATTGCAACGTCACTGCCGAGCATCTGGAATACCTCTTCCAGAAGGCAAAGGTCGACTATCCGATCAGTGATGAACTAATGGATAAGATGCAAAAGCTTGATAACTATCTGATCACTCGTTTCAAGCTCTCCTTCGGAAACCGTATCATGAAGCAGCTGTATGATTTCATTCCGGTTTATGTGGCCTGCGGTGGAACCGAGCTTGGCGGAATGGACTATATCGTTGCGCGTAAGGTATTAAAGAAGTTTGAGAGTATGAATGTCAGCTTCGTGCGTGATGAGATCACGGGACTGATCAATTATATCGAGAAGCTGTTTGGAAAAGCGGGAATGCAGGATAGTACAGCGTACTTGAGACGTATACAAAATTTGTACTAACAGTTCGCTCCTCCGTGCCCTTTAATGGGCGCGGTGAACTGTTATAGCGCTTCTTTTTTATAAAGTTCGGGGAGGCAAAATGGCAAATACAATCAATGATTTATATACGAAATATACGAATAAGGTAGAGCGAACGCTGGAGAACGACCGGTATTTCCAGTACTTATTTGAAATCGTTCAGGCAGGAAATAACACGATTCAGCAGAAGAATCGTGTCCTTCATAAAGTAGTAGATGAGCGGTGGCTGACAGTCGTAGAAGAAGGTCTGACATCGATTTTTAATATTGTGGACAAACCACGTCGTTTTATAGCAACGACGGAGGAAGTTGTTCCGGTGGCGTTAGCCAGAAAAATTACGGCGGATAGTGTGCGTCATTTAAGCCAGAATACGCAGTTTATCACATCAAATGAAAAGGGCGAGATTCAGCCAACCAAAATTTTGAATGTGACAACAGAAGAAAGCTATGATTTGTATGAAAATCGTTTTGTCTATCATCTGATTCAGCGCCTTTTCGCATTCGTTGATAAGAGAACAGATGTCATCTTCTGGTCAACCGGAGATGAGACCTGCAATACGATGAGCATGGAAAGCAAGATCGATGATGCGTACGAAGAGATTTCTTATAAGGTTGAGATGACTGTTAAAAACCGTCAGAGCTTTGCCGAGAACGACAATGACAACATGGATCTCTTTAAAAGAATCGACCGTGTACGACGTATGTCGCGAACGCTGCGCGCAAGTGCCTTTTGTGATATTATGAATGGCTGTGCGAAGGTGCGAAGCCCGATTCAGCGTACCAATTTGATGATGAAAGATCCAGATTACCGCAATTGCTATAAGCTGTGGCAGTTTATTGAGAGTTACGATGAGGTTGGATACAGCATCGAAGAGCAGGATACTGCGCTTGAGTTCGATGAAGAATACCAGACCCAGATGTACATTAACTTGATCACAAATTATACGGTATTTAAGAGTCTTCTTGAGTCAGATCCAAGAAAGCTGACTGAGATTGCGACAAAAAAGCGCAAGCCCGTCAAGCCAAAGTTTATCAAGAAAATTCAGGAGGAAATCGTGGATAACTGCGATATTCCAGATGTTGAAGTGCGAAAGGTCTTTATCGAGGAGGTCACACAGGCACAGCTTGATGCTGAGGCAAAGCTAGCCGAGGAGACGGCAAACAGAGAAGAACTTGAAAATAGCCTAATGCAGTTACAGGAGTCTGCATCTGATTTAGAGTGGCAGCTTGATGCGCTGCAGCAGCAGATGGAGGAACTTGAGCAGCAGCGCGCACAGATCGAGGAGCAAAAAAATGCACTAGAAGCTCAGCTTGCAGAGGAAAAGGAGGCAAAAGAAGAATTGCAGGTAGCAATGGACAAGGCAGATGCCGAGGCGAGAATGGCCATCGATAATGCACAGACTGAGGCAAAGCAGGCAATTGAGGAGGCACAGAGCGAAACTAAGCAGACAAAGGAAGAAGCAAAACAGACAATTGAGCAGACGAAGGCGGAGGCCGAAACTGCTGTTAAGAGTGCTCAAAGTGAGGTACAGCGCATTCAAGAGCAGCTTGAAGCAGCCCAAGCAGAGGCAAAGCAGGCAATTGAGGCTGTGAAAGAAGAGTCAAAGCAGGCAGTAGAGGCAGCTAAGAAGCAAGCAAGCAAGACCGTTGCATCCGCAAAGCGTGCAGCAGAGGAGCAGATCGAAGCGATCAAGAGTCAGAACGATAAGACCATTGAAGAACTGCAAGCACAACTAGCGCAGGCAAAAAAACAGGCCGAACAGGACCGCACCGAAAAGGAGCGTGCACTTGAAAAGGCGAAAGCAAACACATTGTCTCACTACATCGTCAATGCACTTCGAAATCGCAAGACAGCCTCGGATACGTTAAGCGATGCAGACGACAGCAATGCCGTGCAGGATAAAACGAATCAGAAAGAGGACGAGAACAAATAATGATAAAAAAGTTTATTTGCGGCGTCATCAATGCGCTTTCTGTTCTGGTTATTGTGGCGGCGATTGTGGTTCTGTGTATGGTGCTTTTGACCGAGCCTGGTAAGCCACCGAATATTTTTGGTTACACGATGCTTCGTATCACTACTGGAAGTATGGAGCCAACTTACCGCACCGATACGCTGATTGTCGTAAAGGAAACAGACCCAAGTGAGATTAAAGAAGGCGATGTTATTTCCTTTTATTCCTCCGATCCGGCGATCGAGGGCGCAGTCAACACACACCGCGTTGTCTCAATTAATAAGGATGGTGACAATTACCTCTACACGACAAGGGGCGATGCAAACAATGCAGCTGATCTGTATGATGCGCAGTCGCGCTATCTAATCGGAAAAGTGATCTGGTCATCGCTTCTTCTTGGAAAGCTGTCCCGTCTGGCAGCAAATCCTCTGATCTTTATTCCATTAATTCTGATTCCGCTCGCAGCAATTCTAATCACCAATCTTGTGCATACCATCCGCCTTACAAAGACGATTGCAAAAGAGGAAGAGGAGGCTGCGGTTAAGGAAGCGCTTCGGGAGCTTCGAGAGCGCAGAGAAAAAGAAGAAAATGATCAGTAGAAAGAAAAACAGAAGACCAACAGAATTGACCGCTGACGGTCTTATTGACTTTAAACAATGTGAATGATATAATCGTAACGAAAAAAATCTAAATCTACAGGTGATCCAGAAAGGATATAATACCTATGCAGGGACGTACACACAATTGTGGCCAGTTAAGACTGGCAAATGTCGGCGAGCAAGTAAAGCTTGTCGGCTGGTATGAAAATCTCCGTAAGGTCAGCAAGAATCTTGGTTTCTTGATTCTCAGAGACTTTTATGGAACCACTCAGATCGTAGTAGAGACCGAGGACATCATGGAACAGCTGTCTTCCATCAACTATGAGTCTACGATCGAGATTATCGGAACTGTCAGAGAGCGTAGTTCCAAGAACCCGAATCTTCCAACAGGTGAGATCGAGGTTGTTCCAAGTAAGCTTACCGTTCTCGGAAAGTGCCGTTACAACGAGCTTCCGTTCCAGATTAACCATTCCAAGGATGCAGATGAGAATGTGCGTCTGAAGTATCGTTATCTGGATCTGAGAAATCCGGAAGTAAAGTCTAAGATCGTTTTAAGAAGCAAGGTTGTTGCTGACCTTCGTGCTTCCATGATCGGCCATGATTTCATGGAGATCACCACTCCGATCTTAACCTGCTCTTCCCCAGAGGGTGCAAGAGATTATCTGGTTCCAGCCAGAAATCATCCAGGTAAGTTCTACGCGCTTCCGCAGGCTCCACAGCAGTTCAAGCAGCTTTTAATGACTTCCGGTTTTGACCGTTATTTCCAGATCGCTCCGTGCTTCCGTGATGAGGATGCAAGAGCAGACCGTTCTCCGGGTGAGTTCTATCAGCTGGATATGGAGATGGCATTTGCCGATCAGGAAGACGTATTTGAGATTCTTGAAGATGTCCTTCCGCCAATCTTTGCAAAGTACGGCATCTACCACGAGGCATCCAAGCCGCCGTTTAAGAGAATCCCGTATCTTGAGGCAATGGACAAGTATGGTTCCGATAAGCCAGATCTTCGTATTAGCCTGATCGTTCAGGATGCTACTGATGTATTGGTAGATTGCGGCTTTGGTCCATTCGCAGGAAACAAGGTAAAGGCAGTCGTTGCTGAAAACTTCAAGGGTACCAGAAAGCAGATCGACAAGATGTGCGCGGATGTTGAGGTTGTCAGCGGTCAGAAGGCTTATTGGTTCCGTCTGGATGACAAGGGCGAGCTGACTGGAGGAATCTCCAAGTTTGTTGTTGATCATAAGGATGCCGTTGTAAGTGCACTTGGCTTAAAGGCTGGCGATTTCGTTGCACTGTCCGCAGGTGACTTAAAGACTGCTCAGAAGACAGCAGGTGTAATCCGCAAGACCATCGGTGCTTCCTTCGACGGCTATATGAAGAAGGATTGCTATGAGTTCTGCTGGGTTGTTGACTTCCCGATGTATGAGATCGGTGAGGAGTCTGGCGAATTAGAGTTCTGCCATAATCCATTCTCTATGCCGCAGGGTGGTTTACAGGCACTTGAGACCATGAATCCGCTTGATATTCTTGCTTACCAGTATGATTTAGTATGTAATGGCGTAGAGCTTTCTTCTGGTGCGGTTCGTAACCACGATCCGGAGATTATGGTTAAGGCATTCGAGTTAGTTGGTCTGGGCGAGGATGATGTAAAGGCAAAGTTCCCGGCTATGTATAACGCATTCTGCTATGGTGCTCCGCCACACGCTGGTATCGCACCTGGTGTTGACCGTATGGTTATGCTGATTGCAGGTGAGGACAGCATCCGTGAGATCATTCCGTTCCCAATGAACAAGAATGCACAGGATGTTATGATGGGCGCACCGGCTACAGTAAGCGAGAAGCAGCTGGCAGATGTTCACATCAAGATAGTAGAGGACAAGAAAGACGAGTAAGTTGTTTTCTTGCATATATTAAGAAGCAGGAGAAAATCGAGGCGATTTTCTCCTGCGTCTTTAGTTGACCGCGGTGACAGGTACGCTGGCTCTTTTACTGTCCACGGTGGCTTAATTCATGTCTCTAATGCTGACAAGAGGTTAATTGCATTTTAAGTTGACCACGGTGACAGGTACAATGGTTCTTTTACTGTCACTGGTGGCTCAAGGAAAATTTGCGAAGGTACCATTTTATAGTTTCTGCTCAGAGAGCCAAGTTATAAAGCTTTTTGCCATAGAAAGCTGTGCTGGCGACATATTCCGCAGTAATTCACTGATATTTTCCCACTCATCTTTTGTATCTTTATGTAGTGTTCCGACCAGAAATTCGTCTGGTGTAGTATCTAATGCAGCAGCAAGCCGCATAATTACTTCAATAGAGGGAATCGAAATACTTCGCTCAATGTTCGATAAATATTTTTGACCTAAATCAGCTTGTTCTTCAACCTCAAACTGTGTTAGTTTTAGTTCTTTTCGTCTACGGGCAATTCGTCTGCCAATTTCTTTATAGTCTATTTCCATACGGACCTCCTTGTTTATATATTTATGGAAAACCGATAATGGTGGTTCCTTTTTGTTATCGTATGGAAAAATGAGAAAAACAAAACCGATTATAAATCTGAAATTCATCTTGACATACGAATAAAGGAAGGCTATAATGCAAATATCCCAATACGATTAGATCTCACATGAGTGGATATGAAAATGGACAAAGGTATTGAAAGTTGGTTTGGAATTTATAGTATAAAGTGAAAAGCAGACTATAAATATCTTTGGATGGAAGGAGGATATAATCGTATTAGAACGAAACCTGTAGGCAAATCAAAAAGCTAAAGTCTGGCGGAGGACAGAAAAGGAGAAAAGTTATGGCAAGAAAATTAACAAGAGACGAGATTGAAGTAGCAGCTACAATGGTCGATGATATTTATCGCAAAGAGGGAGATCCAGAAGGAAAGGACGCAGCTCGTGAACTTAAGGCAAGAATGATTGTGTGTGGTAATACAGATTCGGATAGTATTTATTACTTTGAAAAGTATGCAAGATATACTTGGTCAGATTTATAAGGACATACTTTTCAACTATGTTATAAGAAAATCATAGAGCAGGGAATCAATAAGGCATGTAGAGCAGGATGCTAAGATAATATATCTTGGCATCCTGTTCTATAATAACAGAAAAACGTGACAGGGAGGATGAGTATGTTGAAAGATATAAAGAGTAACAAAGAATCTATTCTGAAAATCGCATTGTTAGGTGGGCTAAAAGGAGGATTAAGATTAGCAGCGACATCAGCAGTGGGAATTGCAATTGATATGATAATAGAAAGATTTGAGCGGAGAGATACAAAAAAACTTGAAGAAAAGTAAAGAGAAAGCTTATTTCAAAGAAGGGGCAGAAGAGGAGTATGGGTTTGATGCTAATTGCTTTAGGTTTATATATAGTTGGAATTGTTATTATGGGAGCAGTCGTGTTTTATGTCGGAAAGCAAGTGCTAGAGATACTGTCTCAGCCAGTAGCAAAAATAATAGTGGGCGCTATTTGTGCATTTATTGTTTTTGGAACGATTAAGGAATTGCAAGTAGGATTTTCCTGGAGCAATATCGCATTACTTGTTGGGGCGATCGTTGGTATAGTGATTATTTTAAAGAGTTTAAAAAAATGATTTTGTAGTGGAAAATACCACAGGGACAGGTACGCTGGCTCTTTTACTGTCCTAGATGACTATGTGATATTATTTAGAGAAAAAATCTCCAAATAACGAATTAAAAACTTGATAATCGTATATATATGATTTATAATCCCATCTTTGACAGTAAAATTGAGCAAAACACCGCTGTAAGGCTTGTTTTACATAGCTTTCCGAGCGGTGCTTTTTCGTTTTACTATATAGTC
>DAVZID010000016.1:0-51543 GCA_052273485.1 Lachnospiraceae bacterium | reverse complement strand
AAACCGGGGCTAATGTTTCACTTATTTTGGGACATTTTCAAAAACGCTTGACACACATTTTTTCAAAAAAATTCAAAAAATTTTAAATACTGCCCTAATTCACGATTTTGTGCCTTTTTGGGGCACTTTAAAGCAATTAGAGTAACCCCATTAGCCAATAAATCAAGCCTAACCCCCAACTTGCAAGTACACCATAAAGAATCACTGGCCCTGCAATCGTAAAAATCTGCACCCCTTTTCCAAATACCTCGCCTTCCGGCGCCGATTCCATAGCTGGAGATGCCACTCCGTTTGCAAATCCGGTAATCGGAACGAGAAGACCGGCTCCTGCATATTTGGTCAGGCGCCCAAACAAATGAAACGCGGTCAGAACAATTGCTGCCAACACAAGGACGATTGATGTCCAGGTACCAGCAATCTCTTTGCCCATTCCAAACTTTTCAAAACACGACCCCAACAGCTGACCAATTACGCAGACCATGCCACCCGTCCAAAATGCCCGAAACAGATTGCGCGGCGTATTGTGAACCGGTGTTACCTCTTTGACGTAATCCTGATATTCTTTTTTCTGTTCTTCTGTTACCATACTAGTACGACTCCCTTCTCTTTTAACATACTTCCTTATAAATTGGTAAAATACATATACGCACCAAGCGCCTTTCCGAATCCGATCGACAGCACCATCCACGGAATTCCCGCCTGAATGTGCCCTCGTCGAAGAAGGATGGGAAACACATCAAGCACCTCTGCAAGCGACATAATGAGTCCACCGACAAAAATTCCGGTAAACAATCCAACTGCTATTTCCAAAGCAACTCCGCCCATTCGCTTTGGCTGAAATAAAAAAATCAGATTTCCAATTGTTCCTCCCAAAATCACACTCCACTCATACAGTCTTACATGGCGCGCTGTCCGAGTACGCGCTGCCCATCTGGGCAAAATACCAATGACTGTAATCAGCGCAAATACACCGGCAGAGGCTGCCCCACCCGCTGAAATGCCGACAAAGACCTCTGCCACATCCTTTGCAATCGCTATCCCATTTGCACTCATTGATCCGTCTCCTGTGTACCTACTCGTTTTTTTCGTGCCTGCGTACGCTCATTCTGATCAAGAATCGACTGGTTGACTGTCCGCTCATACTCACGCATCTCCATTTCTAGCGGTGTCGGATCCATGATGCGCTTTTTGGTACGAAAATGATTATAAAAAATCAAAATTCCCAGAAAAATCCCTGCCGCGTAACCACCCTCTAACCAAGTAAAGGCCGTGCGTTCGTCTCCCGTAATGAGAAAGTGCAAATCGCCAAAAATCTGATCCACACTAACATCTGCATTGAAGGTCATAATGGAGAATGCAGAGCCCCAAAAAATAATTAGACAGACAAAGAGTACCTTACTCCACTCCCACACAGGTCTTTTTTTTCGTTCCTGCACATACTCAAGGATAAAATCTGTCTCTCCGAGATTTTCAATCTGCACAGATGGGTATTCCTGCTGAATGATCTGCGTCACCTCTAAGATATCGCCAATCGCACGCTGTCCATGAATGGTCGTGTAATGAAGTGCCTTACAGCGTGCCTCTATCGATGCATTTGCGCACCAGACATTGCCAAGCTCACCAATGTGTACCGATGGCTGTGTCACTCGAATCTTTTGTCCAATTTTAATATATACGGTATCTGACATGACGCAACGTGCCTCCTGACCGCTTATTGTTTTCCTGATTCTTTGCGGCTGTCTCAAGTATGTGCAGCTACAGTCTCATTTATACATTTTTAGATCTCTAGCAGCTGCCGCATCTTCTTAAGCACTTTCTTCTCGATTCGGCTGACCTGTACCTGAGAGATTCCAAGGCACTGTGCAGTCTGCACCTGTGTCTGCCCTGAATAATAGCGAAGGACAATAATTTTCTGTTCCTGATCCTGCAGTTCCCTCATAACAGTCTTTAATGCCAACCGATTTATCAGCTTTTCCTGTTCATTTTCCCCCGACTCCAGACGATCCTCCAATAAAATAGCATTGCCATCACTTTGAAAAATTGTCTTTTGTAAACTCTCTACTTCTTGTGCGGAAGACAGTGCGCTCGCCAACTCCTCTGGTGCAAGCTGCATTTTCTCAGCCAATTGCCCCATTGTTGGCTCCACGCCATACATGGCCTCATACTGGGCCTGAAGCTGTCTGGCATGCACTGCCGTCTCCTTTAAGGTCCGACTCACCTTGATCATTCCATCATCCCGCAGGAACCGTCGAATCTCCCCGATAATCATCGGAACCGCATAGGTGGAAAAACGCACACCAAATGCCGGATCAAAACGATCAATTGCCTTCATCAGCCCAATGCAGCCGATCTGAAATAGATCCTCCTCTTCGTATCCTCTGCCACGGTATTTTTTCACTACGCTCCATACAAGCCCTGTATTCGCAAGCACCAGACGTTCTCTTGCCTGTGTACACCCAGCCCTAACCTGCTCAAATAGCTCTGACGAATACTCCAGAGAAAACACCTCTATTCTACTCTCTTGCCACCGCAGATTTTTTTCTTCATCTGTACCCAAGTGCCATTTCCAACGGATGAGGACACCTTTAAATCATCCATAAACGCCTCCATAAAGCAAAAGCCCATTCCGGAGCGTTCAGTTCCTCGCACCGACTGACTATACATCGGCTCCATCGCCTTCTTAACATCCTCAATTCCTCTTCCCCAATCGCGTATCTGTACAGTGAGCACATCGCCCTCAATCGAACAATCCAATCGAATCAAACCCTTTTCATATGGATAGCCATGTACGATCGAGTTTGTCACAGCTTCCGAAACTGCTGTTTTTACATCGTCCGTCTCCGCGACCGTTGGGTTCATGCGCGTCATAAAAGAAGCCACGCATACTCTGGCAAAGCTCTCGTTTCTTGAATCGCTCTCCAATGTAACCGTCATGCGCTGCACTCCCTCCTGCAGCCATTTGCCGTCCAATTCTTTTTGTTGTTCTTCCATCTCTCCTCCATCTGCAGCTACTGCTGCTACCTTCTACAATGTTCCCACAACCTGATACACACCTGAGATGCGAAGAAGTCTTCGAATCTTAGCGTCTTCGCCTGTCACAAGCACCTCTCCACCCATATGATGCATGCGCTTATAGCGTCCCAAAAGGATTCCAATTCCAGAGCTGTCCATAAATCCAGTCTTTGAAAAATCAAAAATTAGCTTCTGAACTTTTCCCTCTGAGATATAGCGATCCGTCTCCTCACGAATTCCCTTGCACACATGATCATCAACCTCCTCTGGCAACCCAATGATTAGTACCGGCCCTGCCTGCATATATGTTACATTTTCCATTTTGGCTCCTTTCTGTTCTCTGCCATTTTTTCATTCTTCTTTTTTTATTTTGTATTACTTTTTCATTGATTCTTTTTAAGTACGAAAAAAGACACGGAAACCAACTAGGTTTCTGTGTCTTATCTTTCGTATCGTTTCTATCATTTTTTCACTGGCGTTTCTTCACCAAAAAGCACACATGCCATGTATCACTTAATTTGCTGCATTTGGATCCGCCGGCGCATTGGCATCGCCATTTTGATCGGCTGCGTTTGCATCCGCATTCGGATTAGCTGCATTCGCATCGGCGTTTGGATCTGCCTCATTGGCATTTGCGTCATTATTTGCGTCCGCTGCATTCGGATTTTCTGCGTTTGCATTGTTATTTTGATCTCCTGGTTTTGCGTCAAGCGACTGTAATACCTGCGGTGCAATCGCATTTAAGTTGACACGAACATCCTGAATCTGCGGTCCAACTGGGAAACGCTGTATGTACTGTGTATACATATCAATCGCTAATGCATTGTTGTTCATCTCCTGTGCGCTAACAGCGATGTAGAAATACGCCTGGCTGTAGGATGGATCCAGCTCAATGATCTTCTGACATAGTTCAATCGCTGTCTGACGATCATCCTCATGCTCGCGCTTCCAGATTGCAGTCTCAAAGATACGGTCATTCAAATGATTCTCCATCTGTTCCTTAATTGCCTGATACAACTCATTATACGTATCGTCGTCTACTGCATCTGCTTTCAGATCCGCATATAAAGCAACGGCCTGTGCATAATCCTCCTCAACAAATGGCTTTGCCACAGCTAAAAGAGCCTGATATGCATTTACAAGCTGTTCATTTTCACTGCTGCTGTTTTGATAGCTTTCTGCATCCTGATCTTTCTCATTCTGAAGCTTTTCAAGCTTATCCTCGAGTTCAGTAATGTTGGCATTTAATGTCACATATTTGTCCTCATACTCTTGGATCTTTGCCTGATTGTTCTCATCAAGCTGTGCTTCCTTACCTGGCATAATTACATAATACAAAACGCCAAGCGCAAGCAAAAAGCCAACCAACACATAAGCGGCAGCAGCCAAATAGCTTCCGTAGTCGCGCATACGCACCGGTATGATGACTTCTTCTCGCTCAAGCTCACCTGCTACGCCAACGGAATTTTTTTTCTTTGAAACCTTATAATTGGTTTCGAGCTCTCTCTTATAAGAAAGTGCTCCAGGATTCCCGCGGTCGATCTCAAGACAACGGTCAATCACATCGAGCGCCTGCTCGTATTTCTGATCTTCCATGTAGAGAAGCGCCAACAGCTGATACGCCTTGATCATTCTAGGGTTGACACTGATGACTTTTTTTAACTGAATCACCGCCATGTCGCGCGCCCCGGTCTTGGCATATTCGAGTGCCTGATTAAACTTTCGTATGCTGTGATCCGCGCTGTCTAATGACTGACGGTTATCACGCATATCCTTAATGTATTCGTCAGCAATGTTTCCTCTGTGACGAAGATTCTTGCTGATCACCCATTCCTTTAATGCCAGCGCCGCTTCACCCATCTCATAATAGACTAATCCAAGCAAATTTCTGGCACTGATATTTTTCTTATATAGCTGCAGACTGGTACGAAGACATTCCGCCGCTCCCGTCAGATCTCGTGCCTTGGCTCGCGCCAGGCCTAAGTTATAATACTGATTGGAAGCATAGATAATCTTACGGTAAAGTCTGATATCAGCTCCGCATTTTGGGCAGGTATCCCGATCAGGGGATAATCTGCAATTACAAGCATAGCACTTCATGCATTCCTCCGTGTGTTTACTTCTTACTCTCGTTCATCTCATTCATCAGCTCCTGAAGGATATCGGTGATGTCTACCATCTTATCGTTCAGGATGGCCTTTTCGGTTTCGTCAACCTCAAGACTTGGCTTAAACTTTGCCAGTTCTTCCTCAAAATTTATCATACTTTTGCACCTTTCTGTGTGGGCGAATTTAGCCCTTGCATTATCATACCTATTTTCAGGGAAAAAATCAACCCTTTCATACGCTACCCGAAACCATATTACTCAAACATCTTTCGGATCGCATCGCGGTAGATTTCCTTCGCAGTACAATACTGCTCCTTGCCAGAGGAAGCGAAATGCTCCATCATGACACCAGCATTCACTTCAAGTACCTTCCAGCCCGCCTTGGTTTTAATCATATCAATCGAAGCAAAACGGATGCCAAGGGCTTTCGCAGTTTTCTTTACCAGGCTAACAAGCTCCTCTTCCAGATCTGAAATGGAAAGCGTGAGCGCACTAGCTCCCTGTCCGAGGTTGTGCTTCCAATTTAATAAGTACATCTCGCCTTTTGCCGGTACCTTTGAAAGCTCAGCCTCATTTGGAACGAAAAAGCTGTGAATTTGTCCTTTTGCAATCGCCTCACCCAGCAATTTACCGACCGTTGATACGCCATCACCCGTAAGCGATGGACGAATCTTAGAAAAGGCAAGACGAATCTCACCATCTAAGACAACCAAACGGTACTCGCTCTGGATTTTCTCATAGCTGCAGACTGCCATTGCCTCAGATGCGGCATAAATATCCGCTGCAGCCTGCTCAAGCTGTGCCTGTGTCTCTACCTTAAAGACCAGATTGCCTCCAGTTCCATAATTGTCCTTGCAGACAAGTGGTCCCTTTTCAAGCTCAGCTAAAAGTGCCTTCCAACTGCCCTTTCCTCCCGTGTACTGTAACATGGACGGTGCCATAAAACAGGCATGGTAAACACTCGGAATTTTCTCCTCCTTCAGTACCTCGCTTGCAATGTTCTTGTCATTGCACACTTGCTGCACAGAGGACGGATTAAGTCCAAACTGGTAGCCTAAAATAAAAGCGCGCTTTTCATCCTTTTGAAGACGAAATGCCCAGTCATAGGAATAACTGCTAAGCGCAATTCCTTCCTCTGCACAAATTTCATTTATGATCTTTACGTAACTACTTTTACTGTTTTCCATTGTATTTAAACTTCCTCTTGATTTTGGAATACTTGTATTATAAGATTAAATCTGTGAAATAGCAAGAATAACTTTGCGCAAACATACACAGCAGATGTCGGGACATTCTGCAGAAAGAAGGTTTTTTATGTCCGATTTACAGTCACTCTTTACTGACAGCTTAAATAACGAGCTGATAAGAGTCATTTTAAGCAATCCCTCGTCGAAGGATGGTGTCATCAAAATTTGCGCCCGTCCAGTATTAAAAAACGATGCATTGCTTTTTCAAATAGAAGAATACACGAAAACTCAAGTCTTCCACAAAAATTTAAATGCTGCGGATGCCCGCACCTACCTGACAGCCAAACTGTCCAGCGATATCACTGCCATGACAGACAACAACTCAGGTACTTCAAGCAAAGTCTTTATCCCATTTCGCAACGCTGTTATAGAAACACAAAGCTTTACTGCAAATGTTCTTGTCAGCAAAAAGGGGGTCGTAACAATCAAAAAGAAAATGAACGCCGCTGCGAAAGCTCCGATGATCTCTCTTGAACACAATCGCAAGAAAAAATACATTCTTGAGGAGGGCATTCCAGTTCCATTTCTGATTGACCTTGGTGTCATGACCCAAACTGGCGCAATTGTCCACTCTCACTATGATAAGTTTCGTCAGATCAACCGTTTTCTTGAATACATCGAAGATATTCTTCCCTCGCTTCCGACTGGACGTGAGCTTCGCATTCTGGATTTCGGCTGCGGAAAATCCTATCTAACTTTCGCGATCTACTATTACCTAAAGATCTTAAAAGGATACCCAGTGCGCATTACCGGACTCGACTTAAAGGAAGATGTCATTCGACACTGCAACGAACTCGCAGTGCGCTACGGCTACGACAAGCTTGAATTCTTATGCGGCGACATTGCCTACTACGATGGCTGCAGCCAGGTTGATATGGTCGTTACCCTTCATGCCTGCGACACCGCTACTGACTATGCGCTCGCAAAGGCAGTCGGCTGGGGTGCAAAGGTCATTCTCTCCGTTCCATGCTGTCAGCATGAATTAAACAAGCAGATGAAAAATGATCTGCTTTCTCCTATACTTCACTATGGCATCTTAAAAGAGCGCATGGCTGCATTAATGACCGATGGGCTTCGCGCCCAGATTCTTGAGGCGAGGGGCTATCGCACCCAGATTTTGGAATTTATTGACATGGCACATACCCCGAAGAATCTACTGATTCGCGCGGTCTATAACGGACGCTGTGCCAATAATAAAGCCGAAATTGATGAATTACTCTCTGCCTTTGATGTAAATCCAACGTTATATCGTCTATTATGCAAAACAAATGCAGATAACGAATAGTAACACAATAAGTAAAACCACCTGGTTGTATATCACACAAAAAAGCCACTCCCCAAGGCAAAAGCCTCCGGGAATGGCTTTTTTACTTTTCCAGCAGATTCGCTTTGTTTCGCTTTACTTTCTTAACGAAGCCAGTCTCTCCTTAACCTGCTTCATGGTCGCCTCATACTTTTCAAGCTTTGCCTTCTCCTCGGCAATCTTCTCTGCCGGAGCCTTGCTGATGAAACGCTCATTGGACAGCATGCCGTTGGAACGCTTTAATTCGCCTTCAAGCTTCTTTTCTTCCTTCTCAAGACGCTCGATTTCCTTTGCAACATCAACTAACTCTGCAAATGGCATATACATGGTTGCGCGTGCGGTTACAGCAGATACGGCATCCTCAGCGATTCCATTCTTATCAGCCTGAATCAGAACCTCGTTTGCATAGCCAAGCGTTGCGAAGAAAATCTTGTTGTGCTCAAAGATCTCTCTTACCTTTGCATCGTCCGATACAACATAAACGGTTGCCTTCTTGCTCGGCGGAACGTTCATGGAAGTGCGCACAGTACGGATTGCACGAACGGCCTCCTTCATCATCTCTACGGCTTCCTCTTCCTCTGCAAAGTTCCACTCAGACTTGCTTACCGGCCATGCAGATACCATGATGCTCTCCTCCTCATCCTGCAGGTTGCAGAAGATCTCTTCTGTAACGAACGGAATGAACGGATGAAGAAGCTTCAAAGACTGAATCAAAACGGTCTTTAAAGTCCAGATTGCGGCAGCCTGAGACTTATTTCCATCGTCCCACAGACGCGGTTTTACCATCTCAATGTACCAGTCACAGAACTCTTCCCAAACGAAATCGTAAACCTTCTGCAGTGCGATACCCATCTCGTAGCGGTCGAGATTCTCAGTTACTTCCTGAATCAAGCTATTGCACTTGCTCAGAATCCACTGATCTGCCATGGTCAGATCTTCCAGAGAAACATTGTTCGTGGATGCTTTTTCCATATTCATCATGATGAAACGGGATGCATTCCAGATCTTGTTTGCGAAGTTTCTGGATGCCTCAACACGCTCATAGTAGAAACGCATATCGTTGCCCGGTGCATTTCCAGTCATAAGTGTCATACGAAGTGCATCTGCACCGTACGTATCAATCACCTCAAGCGGATCAATACCGTTTCCAAGGGACTTACTCATCTTACGCCCCTGAGAATCTCTTACCAGGCCGTGAATTAAAACGGTGTTAAACGGGACCTTTCCAGTCTGCTCAATACCGGAGAATACCATACGAATTACCCAGAAAAAGATGATATCATAGCCAGTTACCAGAACGTCGGTCGGATAGAAATACTCGTACTCTGGTGTCTTCTTTGGCCAGCCAAGTGTGGAGAATGGCCACAGTGCAGAAGAGAACCAGGTATCCAGTGTATCTGGATCCTGTGTCAAATGCGTGCAACCGCACTTCGGGCAAACCTTTGGTGCTTCCTTTGATACGACCATCTCACCGCACTCATCGCAGTAATAAGCCGGAATTCTGTGGCCCCACCAAAGCTGTCTGGAAATACACCAGTCACGGATGCCCTCCAGCCAGTGCAGATAGGTCTTTCCATAATTTTCTGGAACAAACTTAAGACTTCCATCTTTTAATGCTGCGATTGCTGGCTTTGCCATCTCATCCATCTTGACAAACCACTGCTGCTTTACAAGTGGCTCTACGGTTGTCTTACAACGATCATGCGTACCAACTGCATGAACGTGCGGAACAACCTTTACTAACAGACCCATGCTGTCAAGTTCTGCTACGATTGCCTTTCTGGCCTCATAGCGGTCCATTCCCTCAAACTTACCACCATTTGCGTTGATGGTTCCGTCGTCGTTCATGATGTTGATCTCTGGCAGATTGTGACGCTTTCCTACCTCAAAGTCGTTCGGGTCATGTGCTGGTGTAATCTTTACACAGCCAGTTCCAAATTCCTTGTCAACATATGGATCTGCGATTACTGGAATCTCTTTGTTTACGATCGGAAGAAGAAGTGTCTTTCCAACGATATCCTTATAACGCTCGTCATCTGGATTTACGGCAACGGCAGTATCACCAAGCATGGTCTCTGGACGAGTAGTTGCGATCTCAACGAAGCGGCCTTCCTCTCCTACGATCGGATACTTGATATGCCAGAAATGGCCTTCCTGCTCGACATGCTCAACCTCAGCGTCGGAAATAGAGGTCTTGCAGACCGGACACCAGTTGATAATACGGCTTCCCTTATAAATATAGCCTTTCTCGTACAGGCGGATAAATACCTCCTGAACAGCCTCAGAGCAACCCTCATCCATGGTGAAACGCTCTCTGTCCCAGTCAGCGGAGGAACCAAGCTTCTTTAACTGACGCACAATACGGCCGCCGTACTCATCCTTCCACTCCCATGCATACTTTAAGAACTGATCTCTTGTCAGATCCTTCTTCTCAATGCCCTTGCTCTTTAAGTTCTGGATAACCTTTACCTCAGTTGCAATCGCTGCATGATCGGTTCCCGGCTGCCACAGTGCCTCATATCCCTGCATTCTCTTATAACGGATCAAAATATCCTGCATGGTATTATCTAACGCATGTCCCATGTGAAGCTTTCCGGTAATATTCGGCGGTGGCATCACAATGGTAAACGGCTTCTTGTCACGATTTACCTCTGCATGAAAATATTTCTTCTCCATCCACTTGTCATAAATCCTGCCCTCAATTTCGGACGGATTGTATGTCTTGTCCAGTTCTTTCATAAGTCTCCTCACTTCTTCGCTCATGCGCATTCAAACTGCTGTGCATGATTGCTGTGTGTTTTTAATGATTACTTGTTACTCGTCCATCACCATATGGCAATAGGCACGTTTTCGCTGCGTCAGATAATCCTGTGAAATCTTTTGATTGATCTCATTGTCCTCTCCGATGCTGCGAACGACGGTCTCCTGCTCACTCTGCTCCTGAAGACGCGCCTCAACCTCCATATAATGGGCCTGCCACCTAGAGATCTGGTTGCTCGCCACACACTCAAGTTCCTTTGCAAATGGTCTGCCAGTCTGAAGCGCCAAATAGTACATTTGCTCTAGAATCTCCTCGCGTTTTAACTCTGCATATGCAGCCTCCAAGCATTCCATTGCCTCATCGGCATAGCCCATTCGAAGATACGCCACACCCATGTGTTGAAGGATTTGCCCATAAAACTGAGGTTTTTGCCTTAAATCCCTTGGCATTTGCAGTGTCTGACTATAAATCTGCACTGCACACTCAAAGCGTCCTTTATCCAGTAAAAGATCACCACGCTCCTTACTTCGTTCCAGGAGGCTTTGACGATTCATTCGGCTTAAGCGATCCTGAAACTGCTGAATCTGAGTTTCCTCATAATAGCCGATCTCACGCATGATCATTACCAGGACTGCACCCATATCGGCGCTTGATCCATAGCACTTTACAATCTTGTCTGCCAGCTCCGGCGTATGAAGCTCAATTCGGAAAAAGTCAATGACCTCCTGACGGATAAAATCCTCTCCGAGCAGATAAGTATTGTTGAATATATAATAGCAGAATTCTTCCGCCGTGTAAATATGAATGCCTAGTTCCTTCACATAGAGAGGATTCTCGGCAATGTCACCGCACTGAATATATTGTTCCATTCCCGATACCTCCTTAATCTATTTTAATTTCTTTCTTAACCACAATGCCCGATGATGGGAAAAATTCACCAAATCCCAGATCCTGCACGCGCACCATCGCCGTATGCTCCGAGGTAAAGGTGAGAATCAAGCGGACTCTTGTTGTTTTATTCGGTCGCTTTGGGAATGCATCCAGACTGATGTTTTCAAATATCGTCAGTTTTTCGCCCGTCTTTTTGATCTTTAGGCGAATCGAGGATGCCTCATCGAGAATCAAATCGGCCGTTGTACGACAATCATACCAATTGCTGCCTTCCTTTGCAAGCATCAGTACCTTTTTGGTGCCTCGCACGCTTGTATCCATCCAGATCGAGGCACCAACTCTTCCCTCACAAATGATCGTGTATGGGTAAGCATTTCGCCCGTGAAGCTCATTATTTCCAGTGATTACAGCACCTTTGGCAAAAATGTTGCTCTCATAGAAAATGCCTTTTCGCACCTTACCACCAGAAGAAATTGCATTTAAAAAGCCTTTTCCCCAGTCTGCGCAGGTTTCCATCGCCTTGCCACTGACAAAAAACGAGCTGACACTGCGGTGATCAACAATTTTTTCCAGATGCTCGCGAATCGTTGAATCCACCATTCTGCGATGTGTCTCATTGTTCATCATATCCTGCGACAGATTGGTTTCTAGCACCTGTCTGGTTGCTTTGATGACTGGTGGATTAACGCTGCGAATTAAATTTAACTCGTAGCTGGTAAGCTGTGAACCCGACCAGTCAAGAAGAAGTGCACGACTGTCAAAATTTGCCTTCGGCTGACGCAGTACAAAGTACAGGTAGGCCTCTGTATGATTGATGATACTGACATTCTCTCTTGGAATATGTAAACGATCCATACAGTGCGTGATGCTGTCCATCACATCTGGATCCGTCTTCTCTAATGTAAAGACAAGCCTTGCCACGTTGCGTGTGCCACACTGTTCATAGACCGTCTCAAGAAGCGTGCCAATGTAGGTGCCAAGCAATTCCTCTGGCGTGTAGCGGCGATCTCCGACCGCCACACGATCCTTTTTTGCAAGCAATGTCAAAAGCTTGTCAACCACGGCGCCGCCACCCTCAAGCACGGCCTCATAGGCTTCCTTTCCAACTAGCCAACCATCCTCACCTTTCTTTCGCCCAAGCGCTGTCTGAATCACCGTACGGTTATCCGCCTGGGGAAAGCTTATGTCAGCCGGGTTCATGTTGTCGGGACGGTACCGGCTTATTTTTGTCACATCATCGCATAAATCAAAACCCAATATCAGTTTTTCCATAATCTTTCGTCCTTTTACAATAACACATACAGCTCTTTGGCTGCCTCGCGGTTTCGGATTGCCTTAACACACTCCGCCTTCCACTGGTCATAATTTTCTTTTCGTTCGAGTTCAATTAGCTTTTGAATCTCGCCGTAAATGCTGCCCTCTCTACAATAACAGGAGGATGGATCAAGCAGTACTTCCTTGACCTCTTTTTCCTCGTCACCGTCACCACAGCGCACGCTAATCTGGACCATCTCATCTGGGAAGAGGAACACACCTGCTGTATAGATGCCCGGATAAATCTCCCTCATCTCATAAGTGACCTGTTTGCCTTGTGGAATCAACTCCCCTCTCAGCCATACATGACAGCCCGGCGTACCATTCCACTGGACAATGATGCGTCCTTCCATCTGATGAGGCAGCTCGATCAGTCCCTTAAGACCATGGAAACATTTCATATAGATTCCCTTTGCACAGTACGCATACAACAGCTGCTCACATAGGCGTTGTCCCTGCAAACTAAGCGTTGTCTGTCTGCTATACTGCTGCAAAAGTGCCAATGAAAATACCTCTGGAAGATCTTTCGTCTGTTCAAGTAACAGTGTCTCAAGCGTATCCTGCATCTCTTTTGTGAGTGCACTTTCCTTCATGAGGCTATCATGACAGCGCACGACAAGCACGGCTCTTGCTAGCTTTTCCGTTACGCACTTTGTCTTCTTACAGATCTCATATGCCTCGTCAAGATGAGACGTCTCACCCGTAAAGAGCATTTGCGTTACCACACGGGCTGCCAAATCACCGCTGTCTGCCTTCGCATGATCTGCCGCGCAAAGCAAGTTGTAAAGATCGTTTGTCGGACCTGCATAGTGCATGCACAAATAGCGAAGAATCGTTTCATGAACCTGCTCGTCCTGTAACAGGTGGATGCACAAAATTATCAGATTTTCATTGTATTCATACAGAATCTCTGTGATACGGCGAACCGTCATTTTTAACAGTAGATCGGAGCGAACGCCATCACTTCCATACGCACAGACGTATTCAAATGCTTCCTTGCTGTAGCCGCGCAGCACGCACATCTCAATCAAACGCACACGCGTCTGTCTCTCGAGTATACTCGGGTCAAGCGATACAAGCCATGCATCATACTCTCTTGTCTCCTCACCATGGAAATAACAGTAATCCACGATGCGTCCCGTCAACACACGCTTAAAGGAACGTGTGATCTCAGGCTTTTCAAGTAACTGCTTTGCAAGTATTAGACCAGCTTCTGTCTCGATTGGTTTTGTATAGTAACTATCGGACTCTTGCACCATCAGCATCAGCTGTCCTGGCACTTTTTTCTTGCATACTGCCGCTAGCTCCTCGCGGTACATAAGCGGAATTGTCTTCATATTCGGATCTGCATAACGGTTTCCATACGCATCCTCGAAGAGAATCGCTGCATCCTGCGCGTAGACCGGAATACAGACCTCGCCATCCGTCACACGTGCACTCTGCTCTGGACGAAGCTGCGCATAATGGACGATCGCCTTCTTCGCATACGCAAGTGTGCAGGTAACCTGTCTCGAAAACAGAAGGGAAGTTAACACAGACCCAAGATGCTCGTCAATCAGCCCTGGACTTAACCAGTTGTCATAGAGCGGAACAAGCTGTGCATTGATGCGGCCGTCTAAGAGCTGACGAATCGCAAACTCGTCCATCTGCGGCTCATATGCCTGATACATGTCGGTTCCCTTCGGGAATCGTTCTAAAATGTAGGTATACAAATTCAAACGTGTGCGGTTATCCAAATCATTCTTAAACGAATAATAAAGAAGAATACTATTTGGCAGCTCTCTGTCTGAAATCTGGTCACAGATGGATGTCATAAATGCATCGTTTAGGCCGGTTAAATTAATCTCCTGCGCAATGCCAAGCTCAAACCATGACGCATACGCGGGTGATGTTTTTCCCATGCGAATTAATGCAGAGCAAATCAATGTTAGCACACGCTTGTCCTTAAAGCTTATGTACATGCGCTTCATGACCTGATAGAGCAGCTGTGGATTTTCAACTCCTGCGAGCGAAAGCGACAAATACTGCTCGGCAAGCTCTGATGTCAGGCAGGAATAGCGAAGCATATAAGAAAGCAACTGAATCCAAAATTCACCCACTCGCTTAATCTCGCCCGGTTCCTCTCGGCAGATCTTTGCCGCATACGCATAGATAATCGGTTTTGCCCCGTAAATGCGATACATGCGCTCACACTGGCGCAGCTTTTCAGCAGCACTTAAATCCTTCTCGGTCATCAGCCAAACAAGAGATGCAATAAGGCTGTCCGTCTGGCGCTGCAATTCGAGTGCAACGGTTGTCGTTTCCTTGCGGTCGGATTCCTTCTTTGATAGTTCCCACTGAAGATACAGCGTCAACAAATACTCTTCCTGTTTATGCTTCGTGGCGGTACGCGTCAGATTCGCACTGTACCAGGAAAGAAGTCGCTCAGCCTCATCGATGCGATCCTGCTTAGCAAGTAGCCATATGCGATACAGATAAAGACCTGAACTAGATGGATATTTTTTCATGTTTTCTTCCAGACACTGATCCATCTGTGAAAAAATTTCAGTCTCCTCATGACTCTCGTTTAAGTACGCAAGAAGAAGGTGATACAGATAACGCACAACTGACTTCGGCGGTTTGCCATCTGGTCGTGCCACAAGCTTTGCATTCTTTTTCTTGAAGCTTCGCGTTACCTGAATGCAAATCTCTGTGCTCTGCATCGGCATCTCGATTCGCACATGCGCGGTGTTACGCCCCTTGTGCATCTTTGACACATCGGCAAATGCAGTGAGTACCATCTGCTGCTGTGAAAAATCGCGCGCCGTGATTTTCTTTTGAGGAAGCACTAGCCACGGCACATCGGTTTTTACCTGTGCAGTTAGCCATCCCCAGGTAGATGCTGTCACTAGGATTTCAATTCCTTCCTGCGGAAGCTCTTCTTCGGTAAAGGCCTGAATCTTCGCCTGTGCAGTCAGCTGTACCGGCTCTTTTAATGCCATCGCAACGGCAAAAGCCTCTAATGCCTGATGCTCGGAGCTGCCCTCAAGAAGTCCCTCATAAACGGCAGTTCGCTGTATCTGACCTCTCATAAAGTCCAACTCTCTGAACTTATCAGACACAAATAAATGACGCGCCTGTGACGGATTTTCCCGGTACAAAGTGCCAAATTCTTCAAGCGTATGTGGCAACTCCTTTGCGACAGCGGTCTCACTTACATTGTAATGATACTCAATCTTGCGCTCGCCCGCATTTCCAACCACAACAATTGCACCGTTAATCTCGTCGCCTGCCTTCATGTCAATGGTGTTAATCTCAAACAGAACGGCTGCACTCTGGCCAGCTGCCTGTCTGGTTCCTATTTTTACTCTTTCATTTGTCGAGTAGAAAAAGCCTTTAAAAGGTACCCGGTTCTGCACCCGGATCACAAGTTCTTTGTTCTGCACGGTACCGGCTTCCACTCTTCCCTCCAGATATGCCGGTGAAAACTCCAGCTCTGGTGCCTTCACCAGTACATTTCCGGCTGCCAGCTGTTCGATCCGCTCCTTCAACCTTTTCTCCTCCTTTTTTTGTTTCTTTTTCGTTTATTTTTAGTTTCATTTGTATTTTTGCACATATGTTGTATTATTTTATCGCAAATGCGGATAACAATCAAGCATTTCTATTGATTTTTTTCTTCGAAAGGGGGATTTTGTCACGCATCCTTTTTTTATCATATCTTATATCGAGTACAAAACAAGCAAAGGAGTCTCTATGGACTACAATGGAAACCGTACCCGCATTCAACGCGGAAATTATCATAGAATGGTGAATAGTTGCCCTTTCGAAAATCAAAATGTAATAACTTCCTCCGATAATTGTTCTTGTCAAAATTGTAATTGCAAAGAAAACGCTTCCGTTTCAAACTGCAATCGGGCTTCTATAAATAATACGAATAACATGAACAATGTAAATGCCACAAGTTCTGCTAGCTGTGCGATATCCGTTGAGTGCAATATTCCTCGCCGCCCAGTTGGTATCTCCTATGTAACCGTCCAAACTTTTGGCGATATTTATCCACCTCAAAAGGCTTTGAATGTGGGAACAGTCTTTGCATCGCTTGACTATCCTTTCACTGCTACCTGTTGTTCTTCCAATCAAATGAGAGGAGGCCGCGTATGAATATGAATGGAAATACAACCTGCAATGCCAGCTGTAATATGAACATGAATGGAAACAAAGCGACGAATCGAAATCAAAATGCCAATGTTGTCGCTGCGATGTCTCACGTCTATATGCACGGATTTGTCTGCGACGATGCAGCGCTCTTTTTAGATACTCATCCAGACTGCCCTCATGCACGCCGTCTCTATCAGGAAAATTTTGCTCAGTATGAGCATGCTGCAAAACATGTCGCAGCAGCGGGCAGCCCGCTGTTTCGTTCCGATGCCGTATCCGACTGCGGTTGGAGTTGGACGGATGAGCCATGGCCATGGGAAGGAGGTATCTGCTAATGTGGGTTTATGAAAAACGACTTCAGTATCCTGTTCATATTACACAGACCAATGCCAAGCTCGCTCAGGTTATCATCTCGCAGTTTGGCGGACCGGATGGAGAACTTGCAGCCTCGCAGCGCTATCTGTCACAGCGTTATACGATGCCAGACGGTATGACAAAGGGACTTCTTACCGATATTGGAACGGAAGAATACGCACAACAATATATGAAATAATGTTTTTATGCAAAAAGAGCCGCCCACACGGACGGCTCTTTTCTTTGAAAACGTTCACGCTTTTTTCATGTACCGCGCAGCTGCAAACCCGATTACATTACCAGCAGGTCTGACAATCCTGATCATCAGCCAGTGATCACCTTTATGATATGTCTCTCCAATCACATCTACCAGATTGCCCTCTCCCAGGACATCAATGACACTTCCGCCGCCCTCCCTGCTTGAAGGAAAATCCCGGACGTTTAAGGTTCCGGCACCAGAGACCCTGGCAGTATAAGATTCAAAGTCATTCCTGGTATATCGTACATAATTTTCATTGGCAGTCACATACTCTCCATCTTCAAGGCGATAGAGGACTGTACCGTCCGGCAGGCTTACAAGCCCTACGGCTCGTCTGAGTTCGCCGTATTGCAGCCTGCCGCAGACAGATATACTGGACAGATCCGGTGTCCGATGCAGATTCACGCCGTCCAAACCGCCATATATAATATTGAGCGTACCGTTGACGATCTGATAGCTACCCTGTCTGACAGAAAAATAATCAGCGATGTACTGCGCCTCTGCAGCTGCTACCTTGCGCTTATTTGCATCCTCTGCCATCCACATACAATAATCCATATTCGTGTGAAAATCATGTTCAATGATCGCTGCATAGTCCACGCCGCGCTGATCTGCAGCCTCCTGGCTTGCAGCCCCATCCATAGCTCCGCGGATAACGCCCCACCAATCCTGTGCCGGATTGATTTCTGTGTAGGGCCGGCTGTATATCTCCCTCTTTCCGCAACCAATGACTGAGGCTACTGTATCCTGCAGACCGGTCAGAAAATCCATTGTACCTTCCAGACGGTATATGGAGGCAAAGATCATAGTCCCCCGAATCGTCTCCGGATTCTTTGCAGATGCACCTGGAGCATTATCATGAAGGGACAGGAAAACGACCTTGTCATAATTTCGCTTCTCTTTTACCGCAATCTGTCCACGACTATACAGTCCAGGATTTTCGGTCGCTGACTGCTTTGTCAGCTTTGCAGCAACACCTCTTGCCATCAGTTCTTCCTGCAGCAGCTGCGCCAGACGAAACATCTCATCTCCTTCATAATGCCCTTTCATCGTCCATGGATTGTATCCGGTGTAATGCCCCGGGTCAATGACCACTAATACATTCATCGTTTGCTCCTTTCCAAAATAAAAGACCCCCACTGATAAGATATGGAGTTCCTTTCAAATAGTCATAATCTGCTTTTCACTCTGCCGTCTCGATTTCCGGCAACCCGGCTACGCTGGTAAGCAGTGACAGCACTCCTGCCAGGGCGCTCGCAGATGCTACCATGTGCCAGTCTACCTCTCCCAGTGCAACTGCCGTTCCAACCGTGGCTACTGCTGTCTGGGCGATCGTCCTTACGGCTCTGATTCCCGCCGCCTTGATCCAGGTGATCCAGTATTTTTTATCTCTCATTTCCTTGCTCCTTTCGTCTTAAACTCTTTCCCACATACATTGCATTTCCATATCCACTTCTGTCTCCGGCGCCCATCCGGCATATTCTCCAGGTAATGGGCAATCGGGACCACTGACTTATGTCTGCAAAATGGCTGCTTTAAGATTTTAAACATCGTTCTCCCTCCGGCGGCTCTGTTGGCAGCGCCATCAATGCATTGTACAAATTAGTCCCGACGCCATTGCCTTTGAGCGCGTGGTACTGCCTGTACTCATCCTCAAGGCTCTGCTTGACGTATATCGGACAATAGCCAAGTTCATCGTGATACTTGTTATACAGTCTTATCAGATCGGCTCTCAGCAGGGCTCTGATGCCTTTGCGGGTAGCCATAATCTGCCCATAAAGATATCCTCCAACGCTTATAAGAGCCGTGAGAATCTGCCAGTTATCCTCCAAAAAATCAATCATGTATGTCTCTCCTTGTAGTTTACTGCATAAAAAATAAGCCCCTAAGGGCTTGCTCTGATATACATATACTTGCTCCTCTCTTTTGCGCCGGCGCAAAAATACCGCAAGCAGAATGCTCGCGGTATCGTTCAGATTACACAGTTATGATGATTGTTTTTGATGGAGTTGGAATTTGTCGTGATATACTCCATCGTTGTTTCCAGTCTGCTATGTCCTAACAGCCTGGAAACGTCAACAACGCCCATCCCTCTGTCAAGTGCTGTTGTGGCCGTGGTATGTCTGAATACATGTGGTGTCACATGAGTTGTCACTCCAGGTCTACCTTAATTGACTAAACACCTATAAACGAACCTGCTCCTTGATTGTAGAAATATTCTCCACTCACTTCATCTTTCATGCATACAATTCCATCATATTTTCTATACGGCCTCAAATCTAAAACAAGCGTCTCTCCTTTATATGCCTTGAACCCATGTATTTTCTGCACACCATAGGAAAATGTTTGTGTTCCATCAAGGTTAATCATTCCTCCCAAAAGACAGATGCTGTCGTTCTGATTATTTAAACGATATTGATTAGACATATTTGTGTTATCTGCAACCATTACATCGTTGATGTAAGTTTTAACAGAACCGTATACAATTTTGCATCTTTGTCCATCTACATATTCCGTAAACTTACCCGTCGCACCTTTACCACTGATGTTAATTGCATTTGATGCGACAAATTGTGAAATTGGAATAGAATTTGTTTTTGGTGCAAAAATAATTGAATCTTGCCTGTTCGTGACCCTAACAAGTGTAACATCGACTTCAACTTTTGGGGCATCTGTTGGAAATGTACCTGCTACATCAGCATAACTATTTCTGAAACCGCTGAAACCAGTATCAATATAAGAATTTCTATCCCCTTGAATATAATCTAAATATCCATATTTTATAACATTACCAGTTCCAAAATTTTTGTCTTTGAAGTTCGCTGTGTCCAGTTTTATACCTATTCCCAATTCACTATTCCTCCTCAAATTTTAATGTTTTCCATCCAGTTCTTGTATACACTTTGACTTTATTCGTATCATAATCAAAATACATTGCACCGTACGGAATCATATCTGTACTATTATATTCCCAACCTGCAAGTTCTCCGGTATCTACTAATTTTTGCACATGGACTTCGGACGGCTTGAGGTTATTTCCGACTTTCAAACACAATATTGAATGTGATTTTGTAACACTCGGCATGAAGTCAATTCCCTGGTTATCTAAGTCAGAGCCAATCTTCATTATCCCATAGTATGAGCCACCATCTGTTCCATCTTCTGTTGCGGGATGAAAAACTTGGAGCCATCCTATATCTTTATTATTTAGACCAATTCCAGCAGTCAATCTCACATCTTCTTCTTTGTTCCAACCTTCAAAGACATGTCCACCATGTTTAAAGTTCCCTGTATCATCACCATTCCATCTTCCTTTACCGCCACGAACAGAAAACATATCAGCTTCAAAAATGCCAGCAAGCCTTGAAAACGGCGGTAAAACACCTTTACCATAAGGGAATCCGCCAAAACCATATTTTCTGTTATATGGCATATTGTCCCATACTTCTTGGCTACCAAATTGTCCACCGACATTGTTTTCACTATCCAAGAGTGCAATGCCATCATGATTTTCAATTTCTTGTAATGTTTTTTGATTATCTAAATCACTCTTTAGTGAACTAATATTATCCGCATTCTCAGTGATCTTTTCACGGTCTGCTTTGATCTCCTCCGCTGTTGCGGATGCCTGATTTGCTGCATTCTCAGCTTTGGTGGTAGCCGTATTCATCTTTTCTACTGCGGATCCGATCACTGCTGCCACATCGTCATCTGCAGCCTGATCATCTCCTGTCTTTGGACGCCACTTAACCGGAATTGTGATTGTGTATTCCGTCTTTCCGCTGCTTCCCGATACAATGTACACATACGCCATGATGTTATAATTCCATGGCTTAATGTTGCTCCGAAGGAGGCTATTCGGAATCAAAACATCTGTCACATCCTCAACCGTTTCTCCAATTGAGGATGGCAGTGCTTCTGACATACCGTCTACAGCAAACTGCACGGCAACATATCTCGGCAAGCTCAATCCCTTAATTCGCAACACTTCGCCATAGTCATACTTCTGTAAGCTTGTGGTTATTGCTGTTTTCTGCCCTTCTTTAAATGATGCTGTAACCATTCTTATTTCTCCTTTTCAAGTTTTTTCACTCGATCTGTGAGTGCCTTTACTGCTCCGATCAGATCTGATATCAGCTCGATGTAACCCAATGCCCCATACTCTATCTGCTTTGATTTTCCGTCTGGCTGCTTCTCCCAGCGTAAAAACTTGCCGAGCAGCGCACAATTTTTACTCTTGATAATAGGCTCAACATCCTGGTAAATCAGACCATAGTGATACATCTCGTCCTGATCAGCACTATATCGATACGCTGCTGGGCGAAGCTTATTGATAAACTCAAGGCTTGTCTCTTCGTCCAGATACTGCACCTTGTCTTTCAGACGCGCATCCGATGCGGTATTGACTACGGCAACATTAAGCGTGCAACTCTGCGGCGTATCTCCGTCACCTTGTCTCTTACCATACATACTTATCACGTTGGAGCTGCTCTGCTCGATACGTGCTGTATAATCAGCAGTTTGCTGATCTTCTATGCTTTCTGCTAAATGGAAATCTATGTAAGGTGTATGAGCCGCTGAGTCATTATTGCCGAAAAGCTCTACTCCATAATCAACAAAAATCGCCTTGTCGAAGTACACATCCTGATTCGTATATACTCCATCTACAAGCTTTCCGTTTCGGGATGACATAGGACCTAGCTGAAAGCGGCCATTCGTGCTGATGAATCCACTTCCGACTTTTAAAATACCATTGTTGATCAAGACCTCACCTGTCTTCATATCTACACAAAACAGCGTATTGCCTTCTCCGTCCGATACTAGAAGTTTTCCAGTTTTGATGTAGGTTGCATCGAGTCCAATCAAGTAAATTTTCTCTAAAATCGCAGTTCCATCCCAGCTGAGTCCGTTGTAACTGTTTCCACCATCTGAAGAAAATAGAATTCCTGCATCGTTTATCTGGATGATCGTGTACGATTCCTCTAAGGTCTTCTTATCATGCAGGAACCAATTGTGTGCTCCATCTTTTCCAATATCCGTAACGTACAGACCAGATGCCTTTCCCATCTTGTCTACAAGGTCAGCGATGGCCTTTTTACGGGCTTCCCGTTCCAAGTTGATTATTTCCTCAATCTTGGTATCTGTGTCTCGTCTTACTGCATCTGCGCTTCCTGTGTAGGTTTTGAGTGTATTACCGACTATGATTTTATAATCTGATCGGTCTAACAGATTTCTGTCCAGCGTCACAATGGGGCTTCTAAAATCTAACTTATGACGTACACTGATACACCTGACATTCTTCATGAAGCGAAAAGACTCAACTTTGACGCCTGTTCCTGACAGATCTGCCGCGGTCACTGTGATTGACTCAACCGACTTGAGTGCTTCCTTTAGATCTTCCTTACCCTTACTAAGCAAATTCTCTGGAAGAGTCACATCTTCATGCTCTATAGTCTTAAGAACCAGACCATACTTTGATACCGCATCATCGTCCTGTACATAATCTTTTCCACTGTTGACTGATTCAATGGTCAAGTACTTTTCTTCTCCATCCTCAGCTTCCTGCTTTTTCCCAAGCGGAATCACTGCTGTGGCAAAGCCAGAATCAATCTCTTTTACCTGGTCAATGTCAATGACGTTTTCCCCATATTTAGCTGTCTGCTCATTATTCTCTCGAATCTCTGCCAGACAGTCCAAGTATGTCACACCATTTTCCCAGCGCTCCACCAGAAAACAGTCCATCTTGTCAAGAAGCTTCTCTTGCAGTTCTTCCCAAGTTGATGGGTAATGTATATTAGACCGAACAATATAATCGTTTGGATCTGATACTGTAACATTCCCCGCAACAAATTGACGCTCTTTCTCGACCTGTGCGTTATGCTGCGTGATCAGGAAGGTAAAATACTCTCTGGGACTTCCGGAGAATTCGTATGGGCGAACGATCGTATCATTGAGATATGCCAAATCGCCTTCTGCTGTGTGCTCTGTATCTCCCCAAAAATCAGGATTATTTTTGATGATACGACCCTTAAAAAGCGTCTCATCATCTTCTTTTACTGTTACTCTGGTGACTCCCGGAGTGATTGCCAAGTCTGCATATTCATGGTCTGTTGGAATGATAAATTTCAGTGTTCCAGCCTTGTTTTTAGTCTGGCTTAACTCTGCTTCCTCCAACTGCAGCTTTTCAATACGAGGATCATAAATCTTTTTAGAATCGGAATATATTGTGATCATAATGATGCCTCCTGGTAACTTACTGCAACTGTTCCTGTGCCAATAAATTCAAGCAGGTTCTCTCCTGCCGTGAAGATGATCTCCGAAATACTATTTTCTCCAGATGCAAGAGTATATGTCTTTCCGGAAAAAGTCACTGTCATGGCGGCACTGCACTGAATGTCCGGAATCACGTTTCGCTGCAGGTTGTAACAAAGCAGCTCGGTCTTTCCAGACACAGTAATTTCTCTGTATGTCAACTCTCGTTTGTATCGATACGGATCATAGGTGATCGTAAGCTCTACAGAAGACCAATGACCATCACATGACTCTTTCACAGAGATTCGCCCGCTTAAATAGAAATCCAGATCATATGGAAAAACAATCTGGCACTTCTTTCCATGACAAAGCTGCTTAATGCACATTGTCTTTTGATAATGTTCTGGCATGTCGGCTTGCTTTGACAATTTAACCTGCATGGTTCCTGACTTATATCGGATAATGCCGTCCTGCTCTGTATAATCCAAACTGCCATCCATGCCGGTGATGTCGATATATTTCGTCTTTGGTGTCGGAGCGGTTCGGATAATGATGGTTTCAATGTCGTATCCATAGTCTTCCAGAAGATCTACACTATTGATCATCAATCCTTCCATCACATCACCCCTCTCTGATTCATCTGTGCGTACTCTTGTAATCCGGCATTGATACGACTTGTCATCACTTTGCCGACTTTCTTGCCATCCAAGCGCACATCCATCCCATCTATCGCAGATGCTACAACTTCTCCCAACCGATCATAATCAAAGTCTGATGAGCCCGTCTCCTGCGGCTCTGGAGCTGATCGCGCAACAGTCTCCATGGTAGACTCCGTGGCTCTCTGTGCCAGTTCTGCATCCATGGTATAAGATGCCTGGCGGATTTGATCGACTGCCCAGCCTAGATCAAGATCGGGCAGAAGCACATCTTTAAAGCCATCCAATGTTGCATCTGCTGTATCGGCTGCAGCTTCCTCAACCTGTTCTTTCCCCTCCTCAATACCGCCTGCCCATCCTTCCGGAACGTAAAGTGCATCGGCTTTTGCTGCTGCTGATGGTGAATGAATCTGAGCGGTTGCGCGGAATGCGGCAAGAGCCGCTCGTGCTGAGCTAGCAGCAGCTGCTGCTACACTGCCCTGTCCTGCATATATGCCTGCCGCAAAGCCCTCTGCCAGATATCTTCCAGCGCTCTCGGACTGTCCTCGGTAATCACGAATCTTTTGAATATACTTG
The DNA here is from genome assembly GCA_052273485.1 of Lachnospiraceae bacterium. GTDB lineage: Bacteria > Bacillota > Clostridia > Lachnospirales > Lachnospiraceae > Anthropogastromicrobium. The sequence continues at coordinate 26,674 of DAVZID010000016.1, read as the reverse complement.
TCGGAAAGTTTTGTCGCGGTTTTGGCGGTGTCTACAGAACCAAGGCCAAGATTCATCGCATGGCTGACTGCAAAGCCGTCTGCCCATGCCAGTGCTGTTCCTGCCACCAGAACACCTAAAAGTGATGCCAGAAGATCTCCTGCTGTTTTGGCAGTATCTGCAGATCCTAGACCATCATCGGTTGCATTTGAAATGTCAACTGCAGCATTCTCGGCATTCTCTTTCTGCGCCTCTGCGCCTGTAATATACCCAGCGATGTTGTCAGATCCGATTTTGGATGTCTCATCTGGTATTGTTAAGGTATCTGTAAAATCCTTCATCACAATACTGGTACTTTCATGGATCCTGTCTTGTACAGAAGAAATTCCATCTGCCGTAGCCTGTGTTGTATTCTGAGCTGTTTGCTGGGCTGTACTCACAAGATCCTCTGCGAATTGTTTATATCCAGTCTCTGCCTCTGCGTTTTCCTTAGCAATCTCAGTGGATACATTATAGTACTGATCCCAGTTTGCATTTAAATCTTTAATGTATTGAACATTTCCAGCATTGATTTCTTGAGCGATTGTAGCTACCAGTGATGCCGACTGTGGGCCTAAATTACGCAGATACTGGACAAATCCCTCATCTAACGCAACTATTGAATTATTTGAAACGTCTGTTACTCCCTGTGTCAATGCATCTAAATTTGCTGCATAATTTGTCATACCTGACACACAGGATGCAAAATTTTCCAGTGCTTGTGATGCTGTAATTTCTGCGCCAGCTGACCACTCATTATAAAGACTTAATTGACCTATAATAGATGACTGAGCACTCTCGTATACGCTTTTATAGGCATCCTTCAAAGTTTCAAATTTTTCTGCTATTTCATCAGTCGTTTTATACGTTTTGTCTGCATACTCGATTTGAGATGTCAGAAGTTCTTGTGTTGAATCATTCACATCTTCCTGGGTTTGAGAGAAATTGGTTGTCTCATCAGTTGCAGAAGACATGGATGTCTTATAATCTTGCATGGTTTGATCCCATTCTTTCACTGCATTATCACAATCTGTCACAGCCTGTTCCGCAGCATTCATCGCTTCTTCTGAACTCAAAAGACCATCTAGTAATTCTCCATTTGTACGATTTGTTGCTGCGATTGCGTTTCCTGCATGAATATAAGCATCTTCTATGTCTTCACCTGCATCAATAAATTCTTGAGCACGATCACCATAATCTTTCCAGACCTGAGTTGCTTCTGGATCTGATAATGCCATATTGAAATTTCGCTGTGCCTCTGCAGCTACTTGAATTGCGTCAGCGTAATCAGACGTAAGTTCTGTATGATGTTGCATAAAAGCTTGCTGTATTGCTTGCTCTTTATATGAATCAGTCAACTTGTCTACTTCAGCTCTGGTTAAACTTAATTTACCAGTCTGAGTATCTAATGCTAAATTCATATCAGGAATCAGCGAATTTAGCTCATCCACATAAACACCCATTGTTGCCAAATCTGTTGCCGAAAGATCTGCATTATCTGCTAAACTATAAAGATTATCCGCCAAACGCTTTGCAAGCTCTGCATTTGCTTCAATTGAATCTCTAGTTTCAGAAAAGCTTTTCTTTTGTTCATCAATTTTATCGTAGATCGCTTGTACTGCCTCTGACGTTTCTTCTGCATCAGACAGCAACTGATGAGCTGTATCAAGCTCTGGTGACAATACATCTGTTAGTCCTTTAAAGATGCCTGTTGTAATATCAACCACAGTTCCTGCCGGACCCGAAATATAATCATATGTTGCAATACCAAGACCTTCCAGAGCGGATCCAGCGGCTGTGATCTTTCCTTGAAGATTGTTCTGCATGGTATCTGCCATGTCTGCTGCAGCACCGCTTGAATTACGAAGTTCTTCCTCATATCCAGCGATCTTGTCAACACCTTCATTCAGGATCATATTCAATCCAGAAATTGAGTCTGAAGTGAATGTAGATGCCAAAGCTGCCGCTTTTTCTGCATCTCCCATTCCTTGGGTTGCGGTATCAACATCCTTAATTATGTCTGTCATATCACGGAAATTACCGTTTGCATCCATTACTGCAACTGTTGTATCACCAATGGCAATCTTTCCTTCGTCCATCTTCGCTGTAACATCACGCATGATGGCAGCAACTTTAGTTCCTGCCTCAGAACTTTTTGAACCCTGATTTGCCAGTGCCTCCAACAAAGATGTGGTTGTCTCAATGTCTTGGCCACTCGCATTCATATTGGCAGCGCAGTTCTTATACGCCTCGCCAAGCTGTTCAGCGGTGGTGTTACTGTGTGCCTGGGCATATGCCAACATGTCTGCCATATAGGTGGCCTGATCTGCTTCCATACCGAACGCACTCAAATAATCTGTAACCATATCAGATGCAGCAGCCAAATCCATACCTGACGCGGCTGCAAGCTGAATAACACCATCAACTGCACTAATGGACTGCGATACATCCCAGCCAGCGAGACTCATATATTTGAATGCCTGCGAAACTTCAGTGGCGCTAAAACGGCTAGTGCTACCAAGCTGCTTTGCTTTTGCTGACATCTTCTCCAGTTCTGCTCCAGTAGCGCCAGAAATTGCCTGGACCTCAGACATTGATGCTTCAAAAGCGCTTCCAACTTGGACAACATATTGTGTTGCTTGCTTCACTGCTGCCGTGATTGCAGCTGCGCTTACAAAACCTGCGATCACTTGTGTAGCCTTACTGACTGCTACATCGATACCAGTGCAACTTGAGTCAATCTCGCTTTCAGCATCTCGAAAACTCTGACTCAAGCCCGATGTATCTACATTCTCGCCTACCTGATCAGCTGCCTCTTCAACATCTTGAATAGAATCCACAATCTCTTCAGCACTTGCATCAACAGACTCAGATACACCCTGCATATCTTCCGCAAGAGGAGACTGACTGACACCATCTCCCATTCCTTCCAAGGATTGATCCACATCAGCTACGGCATCTGTGATTTGATCTGTGCCTTGCTCCATGACATCCTGTGCATGATCCATTCCTGTCTCAAGATCATTTCCTACATTCTGTCCCATGGAAGACAAGCTTTTATCTACTTGCTGGGCTTGGTCTTGTGCTGTTTTTCCGAATTCCTGAATCTTTTTCTCCAAATCCTGAAGACCAGTTTCTATTCCTTGGGGATCCACACTGGTTTCAATTTTGACTTTTCCATCAGCCATGACCACTCACCTCCTTCATCCTCTGCTTTACATACGCTTTCATACGGCGATTACGCTCTGACAGCTTCATCGTGCTTTCTGTGTCCTCGCCTTTTAACTCGTATTTCTTACGCATCTTCGCGTAAAAAGATTTCTGCTGTTTGGACATACCAGATGTATCGACCGTTCTGTACATCATTACTTTACTGAGTTTGCAAGTATCTGAAAGATTTTCTAACAAAGCACAGAACTTCCACCAGTGCATCCGCAACGGCTGAGTTAGATCGATCTGGTATTCTTGAAGAAAAGCCGACCATATCAGCAGACTGTCTACACCATAGTCAATTGCTCTGGTACGTCTCTGAAAATGTCCTCTGCGCTTTTCCTGCTCGTCTTGCTCTTTTCCACAACGAAAGAACCACACAAGCTTTTCTATTGCCTGTGTGGTCTGTTCTGGGGCTTTCTCCATGTAAAAGATGTTTAGTGCAGACAAAATCCGATCTGTATCACTCAGTTCTTTGTCATGCATAATCTGATCAATCAAAATAATGGTGCGGAAGTCTGCGTTTATCAGATATTCCGCACCATCAACTTTTACTTTATCAGGTAGCTGTTCCAGGAGCCAGTTCATGCTTTTTCACCGCCTCTGCCAGATTCTCATATTTCTTTGCTATACAGCTGCGCCGCACTACTGCCAGCGCCTGCTCGGCCTGAATCTTTCCAAGGAAATCATAATACGCTGCCTCGGCTTCCTGAACATCCTTGCAGCCTTTCAGCACATCGATCTTGGTCGCGTCAACGAAAAATTTACGGTACACGCCGATCTGCCATCGAATGTACTCTGACATTGTGTGTCCTGTTTTCTTATATTTTTCATTGGCATCGGCCATATTGCTGACGGCCTTCTCAAAACGCTTCGCATCTTCTAAGCGTGTATACTTAAAATCAATTTCTTTCCCATGGATTTTCATAACCGCTCCTTACACTTCTGCTGACCAGGTATATTCTTTGGGCTGGTCTCCGATTTTACGAAACTCAATATCGATTCCTGCTGAATCGCCAGAATTGCCGGAACCATCATTATTGACAATAATTGTAACCTGTCCCTTTTCGCCGAGGCCAGTCAAAAGGTTAAAGTAAACATAGTTTGTCACAACCTTATGACCTGTGCCATATTTGATCGCATTGCTCAGGCAGTAATCCTGCGCCTCATCGCCAACATAACGGTCTCCAGTAACCTTGAAAGTTCTCTGTGTTCCCGTCTTCTGAGTGGACTTACCAGCACGAATATAAGTTTTTTCTGATGTTACTGGATTTAAATTGGCATCTAATCCGGCAATGTTCATCTGCAAAACCGCATATTCTGACACCTTAGTTGTAGATTCTCCTGTCGGCTTCAAATCAATTGCAAACACCATGTCATCTGCTGTGACATCTCCGTTATACCTTGGATCTGGTGTAATACCTTCCATCAATTCTGATAATTTCATTTTCTAACCTCACTTTCATAGTAGGTGACGCGGCACTGGAACATGTACCGCGCTGTTAATTGCTCCATATTTACTCCGGCCAGATTCGGCATGTTCTGCAAGACTTCCATTTTCCGCACTCTACAGTTCTCTGGAAACTCCGGATATTCTTTCTTGCGATTTTTCTTCTCCACCCAGTCCATCAAGCCTTGAGCGAAGGTCATGGCCTCTAAGTTCACATCATCATCATAGGAACTATAGGACTTCGTTACGATAATCGTGAAGCCATATTCTTTCACAGCTCCGGAACGAATGTAACGCTTCTTGACTTGATCTGCATAATCCGTCAGAAAAGCAACAGAATCTGGTGTCTCTCCTGAGAAGTTAAAATTCATCTCAGTCGAAAGTTCTTCAATCTTCGGCCGGAAGAACTCGACCATTGCATGATGCTTATCCATCTCATCCTCCTGATTTTCTATAGTTTTCATATGCACGTGCTAATGCGTCTTTACGTTCCACCATCATTGCCTTGTCCCAATGTGATGTCGCTTTTGGATGCTGAAATGAACTGTATTTTAATCCTCTGCCAGTGGGAACCTTTGCGATTCCTGGTCGAGACCAGTAAAGACCTTCGCCATTTGTAAATGCACCTTTCTTTGTTGTCGGATCAACGTATAGCTTTCCTTCATACTGATAATGAGCGTATGGAGAATTGTACTCTACAACCCCGTGATCATTCTCTGTGTAGACACTAACGTTCTGGGTAAGAAGCAGGTGCCTTGCTGGAATATATGGAATCATCAAGCGTTCGGCCTCACTTGCTAAAAAAAGAAGGCTGCCACGATCATGGCAGCCACTTGCATCCTCTGCGATTTTTGCTTTTGATTTTGTCCAGTCGAACGAGAATTTCATTTTATCAGCCTCCCACACGATAATGCTTATCCATCAGGTGCTTTGTATTGTCCACGGTCTTGCTGATGATAAAGGCATCTGGTGCATACTGGCGAAGCACCTTGGTGATATTGTTTGTTGCCGGGTCGATCTCCTCCTGGCAGATTCCTTTCACCACAAGATCTCCTGCTGACAGTGTAAAACCTATCTGATCCTGTTTCCACTCGTGATACGGTCGGTAAGATGGATTCTTTGGAATTCGAACAGTGTATTCCGGCCGAAGATCCATCTGCAAGAAGGTCTGTTGATTTGCACCAGCTGAGCGGATCATCGCACTGTTATAGCTGCATTGCTCCAACACTGTTTTCTTCCAGTGTTCCTTTTTATCTGGAGAGTCAGCTGCTTTTAACCTGTTATAAATCGTGACCATATCACAGTAGTTCGGATTCATTTTAACCCCCTGTACATCAATCCTGTATTACAGAGGTACTGCGCGATCAGGCGCCGCACTTCCTTCATCTTGCCAACTTCTGTTACTGTTGAATTTGACAAATCAACCGTTCCTGACTGGCCATCGTTTGACCAGGATGCTAATGGACCTGCCAGGCCGCTTTCCTGTTGCTCGGCCTTAGCCTTGTCTGCCTTATACAGCACCTCTGCCACCGCACAGGTACACAATTTTACCTCTTCCGGTGGCTCCGGCATAACCTTGACTCTTCCAAAGGTGTACAAGTCGATCTGCGTCCTTGCCTCGCGCTCCCAGTACAGGAAGAATTCTTCTGGTACTACTGGGGATTTCCCTAGCAGGTAGCCAGATGTGTAAAACTCATAATCTGCGTACATAATCGCCTCCTGATCAGGACTGTGAGGCCAGTGTGATCGCCTTATTAACAGCAGATTCCTCTACAACAACGGTTTCTGTTACCGACACGCATCCCTTCAAGGAGATCTTCGCTGTATAAGTTCCTGGACGCAGATTGAACTCTGCCTTACCATTATCATCAGTTGTTAGGATTGCTCCTTCTACATTGATACGAGCTCCCTTACGTGGCTTCGAGCTTTCCGCAGCTCCATCGGTTACTGTGAATGTAACTTTCTGAGTTGGTGTCGGTGTTCCCGGCTCCAGATAAGCAAACGCGCAACCAGTACGATCCTCATTTAAGCGAGTTGCCGGATTCGGAAGCGCCCAACCCATACGGAATACGATACGCAGTGCAGTCATATCCTGCTGTGCCAGATTGTAGACGATCTCCTTAGTAGTCGGATCCTGAATAACACCCTGATCCAGAATCTTTACAGTGATATCCTGACGGATCGCGTACACTGCCTGGCTAAAGTCACCGACAACCAGCTGCGCAATGTTCGGGAAGAACGCTCCATTCTCTGGGAAGGTAAACGGCGCGCCATCCAGTGAGTATTTGGCCACATCCTGCATGTTGCTCTTAAAGATCGGCTGGCCGGTTGTGTCACGAAGGCCACGCAGCTTAGACTTAAAGGTCATCGGTGCCAGTGCTCCAGTTACACCGTAGCCGTCATCTTCGACCTTTGCAAAGACACCATTCTCACCCAGAATTAAATCATAGTAGTCTTTTCCGGTTGTCGGAGATACGTTGTTTCCTGCCTGACGTGCTCTGGAAATGATGTCTAATCCCCACTCTGACGGACGGTTATCACCAAAAATAACTGCTGCATCTACCTTCTGGCCGATTGCCTCTATGACACGCGGGGTAATTTCTCCGAAGATGTCAAACTCTGCATCAGAAAGTACAGCATCCGAGATCGGAACAATTACGGCCAATTCTCCAGCATTGATAAAGACATTATCCCATGCCTGACGGGTTGTCTGCTTCATTCCAGTGTCCCCGTTCACCCAGTACGCAGTCGGTAAAAAGTCCAGAACACGAATTCTTGTCTGATTGGCTGTCATGTTTGGAAGCTTTCTTGCCATGCTCAGGAACACGGAATGCTTTGGTGCATCCTGAAAGATATTGGATACGATCTGTTCGCGGATAATCGCCTCCGCGTCGGCTCTGTTTGTAATATTTACTGCCATTCTTTATTCTCCTTTTCCGAACAGGGATCTCAGTGCTTCGTTTGCCTGCTCTCTCTTTGTCTGTGCCTCCTGGTTAATTCCAGAGGTTACTGAAACCACATGCGGCGGCTTATTTTCAGCCTGGAACAAATAATCATTGTCTTTCTTTAGGGTATCCAGTGCTGCTGTGATATCCTGCTCCTGATTCTTGGATGTCTTTAGAGTATCCAGATCAAGTAATGCTCGGATTGCCTTCTCATTGCGTCCTGATGCTTTTCTGATTGCCTCGTTAATCGCAGAATCAAATGCATAGTCGGAACGAATCTGAGCAATCTCTGTATCCTTGCCCTTCAGCTGATCTTTCAACTCTGTAATCTTCGTCTGAAGACCAGCTGCATCAATACCTTCCATTGCCTTTAAGGATGTCTGAGCTGTCTCCAGCTGAGTCTTATAAGAATCTCTTTCCGCCTTAAGCGGATTCAATTCCTTACCATACTCGGCCATGACGTAATCGACCTGCTCTGCTGTCAATCCCTTTGCTGTTAAATCTTCTCTTCTCATGTTTCTGTCCTTTCTTCTACTCCTGTTTTTACGCGTGTGAGCCGCGAATTCTTCGGCTGTTTAACGCCTGTCCGACGGCGAAAAAAGCATAAAAATAACACGCATTGCTGCGTGCTTACGAACATTATTTAGTTGTGCTGGCGCAAATTACTCTTCTGTGTAGTGTGTATTCCTTTCTTTCTTAAAAATGAGCGCAAAAATACCACCGGCCTCTCGACTGGTGGTATTTATTCCTCTTCCCATTCTTTTAATGCTTCACTTTCTTTTCTTAATCTCTCAATTTCTTTTTCTCTTTCTTCTGGCGACATATCTTTATGCAATATTACATCTTTACCTTTTATTTCAGTTCTTTCCATTCGACTCCAAACTCCTTTCCAAACTCAATTAATGTTTCTTTCTGCGCTTTTTCTATGTCATAATTATAGGGCTGTGAAACATACTTGTCAACTATTCTATCGAAATATTCACTTCTAAATGGTTTTTCACCAACCTTATACCAAAACACTCTACCATCATGTGTTGCAACTATGCCAAATTCATACTTTCTTCCACCTGCTACTACAAGATCACTACCCGTTGGAAGTACATTTGTTGGATGATTATGCATTCCAATAATTCCTTCACGCTTCGCGAACTGTCGTATCTGAGAAATTTCATCCGTAGATAATTCAACACCCAACTCATTTTTGCCAGTCACTTTAGAAAATAATCTCTTTCCTGTCTTTGCACTAATAATATACAAGTCCTCTCCATCTGAACCATTTCTATGCGTTAACATTGTCCTTGCATATTTGCGTATTGAATCATTTACTGCACTATTTTTCGTGATCTGATTAAATTTTCTACTATACGCTTCTGTTCCAATTTCAGCTAAATTAACTTTATTGTTGCCAATTCGAATATTTTCAATATTTCCACTTTCTGACTCAGTAATGTTAGTTCTTGCCAGCTCTGTTTTTGTCGGTGTAAACTTACCTCTCAGTCCATCTTGATACACTCGCTCCATCTGCTCTGGAAGCTCCATTGCTTCCGAAAAAGCCTTGTAGGTCTGCATCTGGCCTTGATATTTGGCCTTTTTCAGTGTGATATCGTTAGGATCCGCGCCGCCGTCCTGCATTAAACGGATATCCTGACGAGTCTTGCGCATCCGAGTTTCCATTTTTCGCTGCGCTTGAAGCGCTTCGTAGGTGGTATATTGCTTCCCCAAATATTCTTTCGGAGTGTTCTCCTCTGCCATCATCTGGTCCAGCTGCTCATCCGTGTAGGTACGAACGGATACTCCGGGGATAAACGGTTTGTAATCATGGTAGCAGTTGGCCCCATGTAGCCCGGTAACAGTTCCCAGTCCACATACATCAATTAACTGCTGCATCGTCCAGACACGACCTTGCCACGGCTGATGGGTTGGACGTGCTCCGACATGATATGTAACCTCGTATGTGTCCGTTTGAAGGTCCTCTGCCAGTTGTTCATTGATCTTTCCCTGCACTTGGCGAAAACCTGTCATGACCGCCCTTCTGGCTGCCACATCGACTCGATTATGCCAACCGGAGTCGTAGTCAATCCACCGAAGACCCGATGTGGTCATTGTGTTGATTGTGCGTGCCAAGACAGTATTGTAGGAGAAGGCACCTGATTTGATATCCATTATGGCTGCGTCAAGTGTCTGCTGATAGAACTTCATCGTGGGCGAATACATGATATTTCCCGTTGCAGGATCACGAATCGCAAAACCTGTTGAGCCAGTCAAATTCCGAAACGTGTCCTTGGTCTGCCTTTTTGATGCTTCAATCACTTGCAGTAGTTGAATATTCTGTTCAAGTGGAATCTGCTCAAAGCCAGATACTTGATACTCGCGGTCGTGACCGTAATACTCGCGGTACACATCATCCGAGAAGATCTTGTCCACCTCATCATCTGTCTTTTTAAGCATCTCCTTAATCCATTTTCGGATTTGCTCTTCCGATTCACCGAGCTGTTGCAATCTTGAAATCTCCCAATCAACAGAGGCAGATGAAAAACCATTCACTTTGATCTTCTCTACGATATCTTTCATGATGCGCATTTCCAACTCTGACATCAGCTCTACGAAAGGCTGCGGAATCTGCTCAAGCTCCCCCTGCGTCATTCAATCACCTCTGCTGGCTGTTGGACTGCGGCCTTAGCTTGCTCCTCAGTCTCCCCGTACCACTTGGCACGGTATTCCCAAAGCTGCATTGCTCCCATTGCAACATCCTGACGATCCTGCTCTCTTTCCTTATCTGCATCGACAACGATGCTATCGTCCCAAGAGAATGACGTATTGCAGGAGCCTGACGGTGCCAGACCATACACATCACACCAGAAGCTCATAGCATCCACCATATCTTCCAGCGCTGTCTGCAAAGCTATCTGACAATCACTCACAAAAGAGTAGGATCGCTGTTTACTGGCTCGAATCTCCTCTGCTGTCTTGTCCGTGTTATTCGGGTCTGAAAGTGTTCCATAGGCCAAATTACAGTTAAACTCAATCTTGCGCAGCTGGTTGTTTAATCCATTGAAGAATGATTCGTCTCGGATCGGCGGTGAATACGTCTCCATAAAAGGCTTGTCTATTGCCCCAGAATTGTACTCCACCGTTCGATACAGTCGCTGCATTCCTGCCGGATATTCCCAACTGTCTGTCTCTGCGCGGTATTTTAATAGGCTCTGCGCTACATGAACGGCTGCCTCTTTTCCTTTGTACTCCCAGTTGATTTGAGAATAACGCTCATCTGCCTCCCGAATCAAATCATCTGCTCTTGAAAAGACGGAAACACCAAGCGGGCTATTTGAATTCTTGTTATTCCCAAGTGGTACTTTAAAGTATCCGAATGGCAGCTTATCAACCCCTTCAAAGCGAATCTCCTCTGCCAGCTGTGCCCACTTCGGAACGCTTTGAATCGGCACCTCCGTTCCAAGCACACCATCTGTCCTTGAAACAAATACTCGATTGCGAATACTCATCTCCTCACCATCAATATGATGTAACTCAATTCGGCTGTAGATCTCCTGCCCTTTTCGAAACTGATCCAGAAAGACGCAGCGTGTAATCTGTTCCGAATCATACTCCAGCGGGAAGAAAGAATCTGCCTGAATATACTGAATTGCAATTCCTTTTGCTGTTGGATATGGCTTAAAGATCATGCCGCCCTTCGCAAAAGCATACTCGGTCTGGATCCGCAGCTGTTCGCACACTCTCTGATAGAATTTATCCAGATATGTGGCTCTTGAACTGCCGCTTATGTGGCTCTGAAGCTCCAGTGTCGTAAGTCTGGCAACTTCTCCAGCCACCGATGCAGGAAGACACAGAGACTGAACCGTTGGGCTTAGCCACGGTGCTTTATCCTTGTACATGTTGCTCCATAGCTCTATCCGCCTCGCAAACTCTCCGCTGAGCACATAGTCAATTTGCTCCTCTTTATCCAGAATCTTCTGGATGGCTTCATACATTGTCGCATATCTCATCTTTTTAACTGCACCTGATCAACATACTAATGCTTCGCTCGAACGTATACTCAAAGCTATCAAGGCTGTCGATATCACTTGTACCATCATCCAGACGGACATTCTTCGTGATCTCGTTCGGATCCCACACTGCTGTACACAGTGCCGTGACCAGGCTTGCGCACTCCTTTCCGACATAGAAAAAACGCCCCTGTGCCATCAGCATGACAAGAGCGTTAATTCGGTCGTTTATTTCTGTTTTTAAGGCATTCTCTACACGGATCCAACCCAGACCGTTTCGTCTAAGGCTAGACCGGATTCCAGCAATCAGTGTCTGCTCTGCACTGTCGGCATATACGGTTGTGATGTATCCATACCGGCTGATGATCTTCTGACAGAAGTTGCAGAACATTGTACCCAGCTGTTCCGGATCGATCTCAATCTGGTTGCCCTGTTCATCCTTACAAGCAATCCGCTCCGATGCCAATGCAATCACAGCCCCATAGCCTCTCGTGATTGCAGTCGCTGTGAAGGCATGACCAGAGCCAGAGCCGCCAAAGTCAATGCCAAGAATAATCTCCATCAGATCTGTTGGCTTTTTATCCAGACGAAAAGCAAACTGCTTTGTACTGATATCATCTGCGAAGCGCCTGTATATCAGACCGCTGGCAACCACTCGCATTCCCTTAATATCTCGCATGTACCAGATACTGTTCGGATCATATTGAGCTTCAATCTTACGCTTTCGTTCATCGCTGATGGTCATGTTATCGTACAGTGTACAGTGCATGTAATTATAACCGCCGGGAAACTTATCTTCCTCTGCCTGCTTCTTGTACTTGTCGATGTACTCCGTGTAGATGGTTGCATTCGGATTGTCTGGGTTCAGATCCCAGAACACACGCAGATGTTTCGCCGCCAGCTGACGGTTCAATGCCTCTTTGATCGTACTATCATGATGCAAGTTAATCTCAGTTGCAATCCACATGCCATATGAGTTGCCTCGAATCTTCTTAAAGCTGTCCGCCTTAGAAGCTCCGGCAAAGATAATGATCTTCTGCTTGAATCTGGTTGACGGACCTTTGATGTACAGGGCTTCGTTATCTTTGTACTTTCCCCAGTGACATTGTCCCCGGAAGATGTACTCTAAGCCAAGACCGTTGCAGTCACCGATGTTGAGCTTTGCGTTTCCGACAGTCGATCCGGTTGCCAAGTGAATGCGATCCGGCGCGGTCTTCAGCTCATGTGCAAAGGCATACACATTATCAACAGTTTTTCCAGCTCGAACAGCACCCTCTGCCACATTGAACTCGCAGGAGACACAACGGCGAATATACTCTTTGTGCTTCTCTGAAAACACATACTTAAGCGTTTGTTTCTTCGTGTACGCCATAAATCTCTGCCTCCGATTCGCTCATGTCTTCGATCTCTTGATTGTTTCCAGTCAACTTGTCCGTCTGGGCTTTGATCTGGGCGATACGTGCACGTTGCTCTTTGGTGGCCAAGTCCATATGATCTGACAACCACTGAAGAGCCTTCATGCGGTCAGCTAGTTTAATGCTTGCTCCATCGCGGCCTTGTTTCACCTCTGCCAAAATGGTGCCGTCTACTTCAGCGGATGGACGAAAACGAACAGTATTTACTGTTTTGGTAAGCTCTTTTTCTTTACCAGTGTCCGGATCCTTGATCTTTACTGGTCCGTGCAGTGCCATGACAGGAACCTCTTCGACACCAAATTCAAGGTAATTCGTGATATCGGCGAAGGCAATATCAATGTATTTTTGAAAGATATCAGATTCATCCAAAAGCTCTCGATTCAAACGATGCTGTTTCAGACGTTGAATCTCGTTTCTAATTCCAACATTATCCAACATTCGATAGCTTGCCGCTGCTGCCACTTCATAGCTGCATTTATAAGCTTTTTGATACGCTTTGGTCGCATTGAAGCAGCGTGTGTAGAGCAAGCAGAAAAGCCGCTGTTTATCAGTCAAATCAACATTTTCTATTACCCTTTCAACTGCTTCCTCTGCTTTTTCTTTTTTATGGTCATTTTGTGTGCACACTTTTTTCTGATTTTGTGTGCACACCTTTTTCCCGTCTTTTGACCATTTGTATCTGGTCTTCCAAGACTTCACTGTGTTTATGGTGACACCATACTTTTCAGCAATCTCTTTGTATTTCATTCCCTTGCAGTAATCTATATACGCAAGGTCATAGTTTTGCGGTTTTAAGTTTTCATCCAATCCTCACCACCTCTCATTCATGTCTGTTTTTGGCATAAAGAAAAGCAGCCCCGAAGGACTGCCTTACAAACAAATTAATATTTTAAGGGCAACAGTAGATTTGCCATCATGCTTACATTTACTGACTGCAATACAATCAATACCGTTGAAACCAATTTTTTCATCATAGGCATCACCCTTTCCGTACTGCTTATGCTTATTTCACAAAATATAACTATCATGTTTACTGCAAACAAAATAATTACAACCTCTACTGAACCCAAAGCTACTGCTTCCCTCAAAGTATTTAATAATATGGTCGCCTATTCTTACCGACGACCATATTAAGAGACATCTGCCTCTTTTATTTTAGGATCATAAGACTTTACTACTTTAGTATTTTTACTAAGGTATTTACACTGGCTACTCGTTAAAACAACTTCATCTTTACTTCTCTTCAGCAATACATGATATGGATTTTCACCCTTAATCGCTGCTGGCTCAATATATACATTCTTTTCTTTGCAACACTCTTTATCAAGTTCTGCTATTGCAATCAAACGGTATGAGCCATTTCGGTCTTCATCAGATCTATGTGCATTATATACTTCATGGAGACGTTGCTCGTCTTCAATTATTTCCTCAATAGATCTACCTGCCCCATCATCCATTGAAACACCCTTACTGTCTTTATAAATAGCAGAAGAAATACTACCATCCTCTTTTACATACAATGGTATATTTCTGACTCTCCGAAATAAATCATTGCTTTTCATGAAAATCCTCCACTATTTTTTTTATTTTTTCGACTTCATCTTCTTTAACTTCAAATTCCTTTTCCTGCTCGTTTGAATCAATCGAAAAAATATTTGTGTGATTTTCATAAACATTAATTTCTAAATACTGGCCATCTTCCTTTTCATATTCTAGCTGAATACTATTCATTGCTGTTGGAAAAATCTCTGGTTGTTCTTTCAATAAACACAACAAGTTTCCAACTTTCGTTATCAAACTTGTTGAAAATTTTGTTGCCCCGTTTTCATTCCAATTAGCATCCAGTTCTTCTATTTCCTTTAATCTTTCCAAATTTTTTTGCAAATCTTCTGTGTTGGTAGCGGTTATATTCATTGTCATAACTCCTGATTTGCCATTCAATTCATTTAAATTATATCTGTCAGTGTAAGTTTTTATACATTCTTTTTGCTCTTCATTTTTTTCTGTAGTCATCTTAGGAGCATTAGAATAATACAAATTTACATTGGGGCTAGATGATGTTACACTTGTAATAAGTGCTGTTTGCATATAAATTGCTATAATACTACCTTTTGCTACTGCTACCATTATCTCACATCCTTAACAACTGCTATTGAATAACTGCCAAGTACTTCATCATTCAATTTTAATTCTGTGTAATACACGCCTTCACTCTCCAACGCTATATTTCTAAACTCAACATTTACCTGCAAAAGATCAGCTTTTTCCCCTACTTTAGCAGTTTTTGCGTCTCCTGTATCTGCCAACACTTGTCCACTCGGACTCTTGAAAATCAATCGTACTGTATTTTCATGTTCGAAACTTAACCCATAAATAGCTGAAGCAATTGAAACTGTAAAATATGTAGGCATATACTTTGTTCTAATAATTTGCATTGGATTAACAATTTCTGGCTGTTTTCCTTGCCCTTGATCTCTTATTTCTTGGCAATAATTAAATGATGCCACGAATGCCATAGTTATCTCCTCCTTTGCTTAACTTTGTTCTAAGTATAATGGATTATTTTACAATTTGCAAGTACTTTTATAGTAAATATTGCACAAAAAGGCCGCCAGCATGTTCACTGGCGGCCACCTTAGGGAATTTGAGTGGAATTCACTTCTTCCATTTTTGATTGTATCATGTATTTTTATGCATTTTATGCGTTTTTTAAAAACTGATCAATTTTTCTGCTTATCCTACTTTGATCCATATGCATATTTCGTGCAACTTTCTCTTGAGTCATTCCTTCTAAGAAGTACATTTGAAAGATTCGTCTCACCTGGCTATCGCGGATCGCAAATACCCACTCCTCTATCTGATCTTGTTCCAATTCGAGCTTTGCAATCTGATTCTCATATCGAGTGCGCCGCTTCCACTCAAGCTCATAGTCGTAGCCTACAACCGCCTGTGGTATTGGAAATCCCGTCTGGTAATTGAAAATCACATCATTTCCGATCAGGCTGTCACCCTCACCCAGATGATCAAGCTTGTACTTCAGCTCCTTGATTTCGTCCCGATTGCTCCGGTACGCTTCCAGGCGATCCCGTGTCATCTCCATCGGCCTCACCTCCTAATCTTTACTTCTCTTCCAAATTCCTTTCATTTCTTTGCTCACGTCCTTCTCGTCGATTTCGGTTTCAACCGTGAAGAACACATATCCGCATTCACGGCACTTGCGCTGACGAACAACTCTTTCGCAATCGCCTCTCGTAAGTTTTACAATCAATCTTCCGGCACATACAGGGCAATTCATAGGGCCTCCTTCCTGGCTACTTACATTCCGTGAAACGCTGCATAATGTGGTCTACCATCTTCTCCCACATCTCCTCTGTGATGATCTGACCTGTGTGTGGCGACTTCCATGCAACACCGCTTAAGGCCCAATTCCCTTGACTATCATTCTCCGTTAATCTACTCATCTTGTTCTCCTCCACCAACATACCTTACTTCTTGGCCGCTGCTTAATGCTTTCAAGGAATCTCGAATATGTACGGTTTACTCGTTCCTTCTCTGCTTCTACCAATCTACGCTCTGTGTACTTGATCGTGTCACTGATCTGCAGCTGGATCCGATCCTCTTCGCCCGGATTGTAACCGTGTCGCTGCTGGTAGAACTTCTTACTCTGACGTTTGTTCATGTGATTCCCCTTTCTGAAGATTCTGAAAATCAACGTATGTATTTACAATAATCATATCTGTTTATATCTTTTCAAGATAATATTCATTGATCGCTCTCATTGCTGCCCATTCCGGGATATCCTGAATCATTGTCAAACCACACGCAGCTGCAATCTCATCCGGCAATTCATTGTGTGCTTTGCTTATTGTTCTAAGCAGATGTCCAACACATCCCAATAATGATTTCTTATTGCTGATAACCGCTTCCTGTAACTTAGGCTCTTCTCTTACTGCCTTGTTGACCATGGTTAAGATTCCTGTCAAGATTACTGACTGACGCAGATCCAGATCAACACTCTCAAGAAGTATTCTACCGATCGCCAACTCTTTCTGTGTTGTAAGCGTAGGTTCTTCGCCCATCAGGTAGCGCTCTGCTGTTCGCAAAGTAAGTCCGTTCGCTTCTGCCAGGCGGATCACGCCTTCCGGATCGCCCTTACTCTTCAGCATTGCCGCCTGCAGATTTAACTCTTCCAGTGTGCACATATTTTTGTTTTTCATGTCTTTTACCTTCCTTCTCACGATTATTGATAAATGCGATCAACATATCCTCTACGAATGAATCCGTATACTTTTTAGATAACTTCTGGCAATCACTTATCAAGGCATTCCAGTATGCATCTGTATCTTCTGGTATCCAGTATTTCTTTGTCAGTGTCCAGAATTCCTGCATGAACTCACTGATCTGAGGGATATCTTTCTTCATCACACTTGCCATATCAGTACCCCATATGCTTCTTTCTCACTTCTTCGTAGTTCGCATCGAGCACTAAACCCTCAGAATCAAGTACCGCACATATCGCCGCTGCGCATTTGACGTTATCAAACTGTGTCCGCACATATGCAGATACGATTCGATCCAGGATACGCTTTACTTCACGCTCTGGCATGCGATTGATATCCAATTCACCTTTCACCTGCATAATCTACCTCCTGTACGTGATGCATATCACCCGTTGTAACCATTTTTGAATTTTTGTAACCACTCCGTTACCACATGTTGGGTAACACCTCAAAGCCGCATATTTACTTGATTTTGTGAACGTGTTACCAGTGTTACCGGTGATTTTATGCTTTTTTATTTTTGAAATTTAAAATTATGTGAATCTTATTATTTTTTTATTTTCTGTATATAAGACACGGTTTTTCCTTGGTTTAAGTGGTAACGTGGTAACACCATGCATCTTTTCCAGCAAAATCAAGGGTTTTGGCTGTTACCGTTACCGGTTACACGAATGGTAATGTTTCCTGTACATTCTGTGGTATCGGCACAAAACCGCCTTCATCGGCCGGCTCCTCTCCCTGCTCGATCAGGATGCAAATGCACCTGGTTAACTTTCCATTGATGCGCTTTACCTTGGTAACACGACCCTGATCCTGCAAAGACAACTTCTTCTTTTCCAGCCAGGACATAATACTTTTACGCGAAAATCCACCAGCTTCACACAGTTCGTCAAACGCCTGGGTAAAGAAATACACATAGTCTCCATCCAACACACCCCACTTCTCACAATTCGTCTCATCGTCAAAACGGGCAGGGTTCATCTCCACCTTATCGCAGATAAACCGATATGCCCTGTCATTGTCAGAAAGCTCTGAGCGGTCCACTAAGACGTTCTTCGCATCGGTAATGGAAATATACTGCTTGTCCTTAAAAATGCGCTCTGTGGCGATTCTGTCCGCTGTGAGGATAATCGAGAGAGCCGTTGCCTGCTTCTGCATCTTGCTATCATCAATCAGTTCATTCAGAATACCCTCCTGAATGGTTCGTACCGCCTCTCTGCCCATATCCGTCACGATCTGGACAAATTCCTCGCCCGCAAAGCCATAGTTCCCCTTGACCGTCTCAGCGGTCTCACGAGGATCCTGATAGATATAGTCCCCGCATTCAATTTCCAAGATACGGTTGATTGCGCCGCCCTGGCTCACATAGGTTTGCAGAGCACGTTCGCCACTAGTCAGGATGCAGTTCTGCCACCGATTCTCCCTGTTGACGCCAAGATCGCGGTTTGAGCGGCTTTTACCCTTACCAGAGCATAAATCATACACCATGCCCTCAAAATTGCCTCTGATGCGATCTGAGACCTTGCTGGTGTCATCCATTACAAGCGGCAGATGATTCAACATGTCCGCTCTGGACTCTAGCGCAGTATCTGTAGTCTTAAAGTCTCCAATGTACTTATTCTCAGCCGGATCCGCCCAGACCGATGCCGCCACCATCAGCGTCACCGTCTTGCCACCTTCCGTCTCTCCCCACAGATCTACAATGAATGGCAGCCCTCCAAGCAACGGAACCAGAACCGATGCAAACGATGCTGCCAGCATCAGCTTAATCTCCATCTTTCCTGATGCACGTAGCTTCTTCACATGTCGAATCCAAAGTTCTCGGCTGCCATACTTTGATATGCTTTCATACAGATCCCGGAAGCGATTGTCACCATCGAACACGACCTCCGTGTTATACGGCATAAAACCGTCCTTGATCCAGCCCAGCTTGCTCGTAGAATACTGCACATCAATCTCATCATCGTTCATATTTTCCACATCTGATAAATACCGAACCAGATACTTTGCGTTCTCAGATGTCACTGCCACACCTTTCGCGGACAATGAAACAATCTTTGCAGCAGAGGTAATCGTAGTCTTTGCAACAATTACCTCCTCCCAGCGGCCAGATCGCTTAAAAGCCAACTTAATCTGTTCGTCACCGGTCTCAATGTTCTTCAGACGCTCGATCGGCAGGATCGGGTGGTAACATGCCAGGATATCAGGAGAGAATGGATTTGTGGTCTGCTGGTAGATGCCATCCTGTGTTGCGATCCATGAGCGGCACTTCATTCTTGGATATGGCGGTCCAAAGTTTGTCCAATTTTCAACGCTCTGCGCTGCCTGCTTACGTGGTTTTTCCTCTGCCACCTTCTTATAAGCCTTCAATAGCTGCTTAAACTGTCGGCCGACCTTCAGCTCATCAGCCCTCTCCTCCGCTGACAAGATCATCCTTGCTTTCTGGATCTCATCCTCCTGAGAAAAGATCTCGACAAAAACCTCCTCGCTCAAGATCGTCTTTGCTGTATACTTATTAAGTGGTTCCATTTCACCACCTCGTTTCCAGACCGTACAGACAACACTGCTCATAAAGCTGCAGCTGATAATTGTTGTATGCCTCACACCAGGCATCTGACAACGGTTCAGCCGCCTTCAACGCGTCCCTGTACAGATCTATTTTTCTTCCATTTTCCTGTTTTTTTACATCAAGAGCTGCTTGTTCTTTCTGGCGCATCTCACGCTGCTTCTCAAAGTGATACTTCTTAATCTGGCGTGCAAAGCTAGATTCCTTGCTCTTATCCGGATAATCACCGCCTAACAGCAGGAAGGCATCCTTAAAGGATACACCCTCCATACGCTCAACAAACTTAAAGATATCTCCTGATGCTCCACAGCCAAAACAGTAAAAGCTGTCTTTATATACCTTGAGAGATGCTGTCTTCTCCTTGTGGAACGGGCAGCAGATGAAACCTGCTCGATTTGGATGCAGTCCATACAGCGCCACAACATCTCCCATTGATCTGCTCTGCTTTATTTCTTCTCGATCCATGCCGTATCCTCCAAAAGCTCCACGATGCGTCGCCCTGCGCTGCGCTTATCACAGAACAGGAATTCGACACCATAGGCAATATGCACTCGATAGATCTCAGCTGCCAGCTGTCGCCCGGTAACGCGGCTGTATGTACTTTTCCATGCAGCCACGTCTTTGATCGACTTAATCTTGCCACCATGCTCACAGAGGATGATCATCTTCACTTTCTGATCTCTGGAGCGTCTGACCTCCCGCCAGAAACGGCCTGAGTCCTTCGTGCACAGATTACTGCAAAGCTCGTCCAGATTCTGTTTGCGATCGATCACGAGCTTGTCCTGACCTTCCAACATGTAATCTGCAATATCAAGCTTCTGAATCTGATATGGAATGCTATGCTGCAGGAAGTACTTCTCGATGTGCTGCCATTTCTTTTCCCGGCTATCAACGATGATCAATTAAATGGCAGCCCTTCATCATCTACATTGTCTGGAAGTGGTTGAAATCCAGATGGTGGCTGTGACGCAACCGGACGCTGATAGCCAGCATTGCTATCAGGCTTGCTTCCACAAAAGCTTACGGAGTCCGCCAGACAGATCAACCGGGAATTTTTCTTTCCGTCTGCTTCCCACTCCTCCGTTATCATACGACCTTCTACAATGATCTCCTGCCCCTTATGGAACCACTTGCTCAGAAACTCAGCTGTGTGTCCCCATGCCTTGCAGGGCAGATAACACAACTTTTCCGACTCCTTGTACTTGTCCGACCAGGCAACCGAAACCTGTGCCATCGCAACATTGCTCGGCGTATACTTAATTACCGGATCACTTACCAGTCGGCCCTGCAGGATTGTTCTGTTTATCATCCGACTCCTCCTTCATCTTCGCCATTGCCTTTCTTGCACACTCGATGCACAGTTCTCTTCCATACTGTTGCTTTCCAAGCGCTGCGATCTCCTCTGCGCTTTTACTTCCTGCGCCCTGAATCGACCGTCTGCAGTCTGCGCAGATATATGTCTTGATCGATGGCGCCTTCGGACGAATCCGAAGCGCCTCAACAACATCACCAAATGCACGAACCTTCGCTGCATAAAGCGTGATATACTTGCCATTCCAATCCTCTATGTAAGGGCCATACAGCTTTTCAATGGTCTTGCAGTTGGTCACATTTAAGATCATCGGCTTCTGATCCTTCAGGTACGCAACCGTACACTCTTCCTTCTTGCCGTCCACTCCCGTTACCATCTCTCTGCGAACCTGGCTGATCTGGACAGTCAGATCCTTGCCCGGATCCAGCGCATATGCGCCAATATAATCTGGATTGATTAGCTTCTTCCAATGTGTCTGTGCCATTATACTTCCTCCCCATACGCAAACAGTCCTGTCTCAATTCGATCCGGACCTTCATATCCATACCAGTTACCACTGACTCTACACTCATGCAGCATTCCGATATACTCACGAAACTTGTCATAGCCCTGCTGAATAAACTCCTCACTGCAGTCATAGACTCTTACCGCATAAGGTGGTTTCTTTTCCTGCGCCACAAACTTGAATCCATAGTGCTGAAATGTATTTGCAAAGACACCCTCCGTGTACATTCCAGCCTGGAAGTCATATCCATACTTTCTGACAGAACGCTCAAAATCCATTCCTGCGCAGCTGTCTGTTGTCTTATAGTCCACCAGATACGGCCGCCCTTCGTACTCCGTCATACAGTCCGGGCGGCACTTACACCGCTCCCCTGTATCCGGATCTGTCCAGAAGAAGCTCTGCTCATGCTCACCTGTCAGCAGCTTCTTTGCCAATTCGTGTCTGTTGATCACCTCTGCCATCTCGCACATAACCGCATAGTCGTCTTGGCTTATAACATCCTTGCCCTCATTCTCCACCATAAATGCTGCATACTGCTCCTGGCCTGCCTTTGTTCTTCTATTCACGGTCGGGCATACCGCAAACTCATTTCCGAAATCATCCGGCTCCAAAATCATCTTGTGGAGTGCTCTGCCAAACAACAAAGCTGGAGTGTCCTCCTTTGGATGAGTCATCTGATACTGAAAATGCAACGGACTCTTACGCATCTCGAACAGATCCGAACGGCTAATTCCTGGATCTTGTCTATACTCTTTATTTGTCATCTTCCTGCTCCTCTCTGATCTGTGCTTCTCCTCGCACAGTTTCCTGTTCTCTCTTTTCAATCTGGCAATCACAGGTTTCTCCCGGATCCAGATTTGCACCACAATACGGGCATGTTCTGTAGTAACTCATTCAATCACTTCTTCCTAAAGGCTTGCATTTTCCCTCAAACTGAGGTATACTGCAAATGATTAGTTTATTTGTGCCGCTGACTGGGTCTGCCAACCCGCAGCGGCTTTTTCAATGTGCGGCTTACTCCGGCGCCCCGGCTGACGATATGTAACTCCTCATCGGACTCCGACAATACCAACCAGTCCGACCAGATCAGTCCGGCAGCCACGATAACTGCCTTCTGATCACGTGTCGGCTTTGTCGCTTTGCTCTTTCCCATTGTGATTCTCCTTCCGTTGTTAAATCAGCGCGATGATCCATCCGAGCATAATGCAGGCCATCGACCATGCGATCATATTTATCGTGTTCACGATAGGCTGTTCTTCCTTGGCCGCTCTCTGCTCTTCCTCCTGCATCAGGCGACGCAGGCGCTTGGCATTGCGTGCTGGATCGCTCATAAAGCTTGGCACCTGTGGCGCACGGCTCTGATCCACCTCTTCCATTACAAATTCACCATTTACTTTGATGATTTCAAACATCTTTTCTCCAATCTCTGTATGTACTTTACATACTCAGTGACTTCTTTTCTTCCATTGCCTTTCTTTCAGCTTCTTTACGTTCTCTCTCCTGGCGCTCTAACGCAGCGTCAATCTTTAACCACAGATTTGCACTGGCCTTCTCCCACTCCACTGGATCCTTGATCGCACAGCTATCATCAATTGCGATGTTCGTGTTTCCGATTTTGATTCTGTCAATAATCACCTTGCTACCTCCTGACTTTCTGTTTTACTCTATGCCTTACGGCTTGTTCATTAAAACTACAAGGTCGGCCGACCATTCCCCTCTGCCGGAATCGAACCGGCAATACACCATAGGGGATAATATATCTTGACTTCCTATTTCTTCTGCCCTATTCTTGTCTTACAGGCTGTTGCCGCAGCCAAGTAAAACGAAAGGACCCTTCAAAATGATTAGTAAAAAACAACTAAAATTATTGAGATACCTATACCGAAAACCTCGAACTGTTTTATGGATAAAAAACAAATTTAGAGTATCTAATTTAAGAGATATCGCTTCTGGAATGTTTACTCTTATCCATGCTACAGACGGACACTATCAGGATGATTGCATTATTTCCTTATCCCGCGAAGGTATCATCGAGGTTGAGCAACATCAATGGTTTGATTTAAAATTCTTTTTACTTCAGATCGCTCTTCCAATTATCATCGCTGTTATCACAACTCTCATTACAATATTCCTAACAACGCTGCTATCCCCAGCCCTATAAAGCTACCGATGATGCCGCTAATGATGGATATTGCGGCATCGTCTAAAAAATCTTTAATCTTCTGCATCATTCTCCTCCTACGCTGTTAAATTCTCTGCCAGAAGATCATCAATCTTACAAGAAAGGCTTCTTGCAATCTCTGCACCAACCTGCAATGACGGGTTCTTTGTTCCTCGCTCGATCTGGCACAACATCGCCTGTGTGATTCCCACTTTTTCTGCAAGCTGCACCTGTGAGATACCTCTGCGCTCTCTCAGATCTCTGATGTTTTTACCCACATTCATTTCTTCCACCTCCTAACAAAGTAAATAATTACCGCCAGGCAAAACACTACTTTAACGGCTTTCCATCCCCAGTACAGGATATTAAAAAGTAACATGCTCTTCTCCTCTCTTTTTCTGTTTTTATATTGACAATAGAGTAAGAAAAAGTTATCCTAGAGGTAAGGGGCTTTCGCCCCTTCCCTTTACTCAATGAATGCTTTGATCACTTCGATTAGCACTTCAATGAGTTCTAAGACTGCGGTTGCAAAGACAATTTTCTCTGTGCGTGAGATGTCTTTGTGACCGCTTTTCTTTTTCTTTCCCATTGTTTTTTACCTCCTGCTTTGGTATAGTTAAGATGTTTTCTTAACTTGGTTATATTATATCCCACAAATGAGGGATTGTAAAGTGGTTTTCCCATTTTTGTGGGATTTTGTCACTTTTCATAAAAAGGAGGTAAAAATTTATGTATACTGCACAACAAACTGCCGAAAGAATTAAAGCCCGCTCAAAGCAAAAAAATATCTTAATCAAAGACATGCTAGATAACTGTGATTTGGGTAAAAATACTCTTTCTTCTATGCTTTCACGTGGATCCTGGCCCCAAGCAAACAATCTTGCAAAGATTGCTGATTGTCTTAACTGTTCTGTCGATTATCTTCTTGGCCGCACCGACATTCCAGATATCAACACAGTATCCAAAATTGATAAGGAAGTTGCTGCTTACCGCGCTGATCTGGAACTTGAAGAAAGACAGGGATCATCAGCCTCAGACATGCCAAGCGCAAAAGAGGCTTAAAATCATAAAGCAGAAAGGAATTTAAATGTCAGAGTTAGATATTTCAGAATTACGCAAGCTATGTACACCACAAAGCATTCGTATTACTCTTCATGCGGCAAAGTGCCTGGAACAGTGTGGTATATTTTTATCTGATGTCATAGCCTGTATTATGAATGGAGAAATCATTGAACAATATCCAGACGATTATCCGTATCCAAGCTGTTTAATTTTAGGATTTAGTCTTGGAAATAAATTTTTACATGTAGTTATCGGACATCACGAAACAGAACTATTTCTCATCACAGCATATTTTCCTAGCTCTGATAAATGGGAAAATGATTTTAAAACTAGAAAGGAGATTTGATTATGACTTGTTTTTATTGCAAAGGCAATACCGAAGCTTCTACCACTACCTACATGACCGACTATAATGGCTGCTACATCATCATTAAACATGTTCCATGCGAGAAATGTACTCAATGCGGTGAAGAATACCTGTCGGGCGAAACACTACAAAATATTGAAAATATTATTAAGCAGGTCAAGGGAATGTTGACTGAAATTGCAGTTGTTGATTATAAAAAGACTGCTTAATCTTTCAGCACCCTAGACGCTTACTAAATTTGTAATTGGAGGTATAATCTATGAATCGCAAACTTGATACCGCACTATCTGTTGTTCGTATACTTCGCGCTGTTCTTGCGCTTGTCACAATTTTTCTGATTGTTTCTAAATGGAAATGCGAAAAATTAGAATCATCCGATATGCACAGAGACTAATCGTCTTAAGAAAGGAGCTTTTTTATTATGATGTATCCATTTATGACACTGAATGATAATACAGAAATCGTTCATTCTGAAATGAAACCAGACGGTAAAGTAAAGGTGTATATCGAGACACCTGACGAGCAATATTGTTTCCGTCACGCTACTTGCTGGCTTCCAGATTATAAATGGGAAGATATTTACCATTATTCAAATGAAGAAATTGATAAGTTCGATGAAATAATCCACTCAATGGCTCATCTCATCATGGAGTTTTCTCAGGAAGGTGGTTTTGAAAATGCCGCAAGTTTTTAGATTCGGTCAATATTGCGTGTACTTCTGGACAAATGAGAATGAACCACTTGAGCCGATTCACGTTCATGTTTCCGCAGGTACACCATCTTCTAATGCTACTAAGATCTGGCTGACAAGCTCCGGAAACTGTCTGCTTTGTCACAATCGTTCTCAGATACCAAATCATGTACTTCGTAACATCATGCGAATGATTGAAGCTCGACACAATGATGTTGTTCGTGCATGGCTAAAGTATTTTGGAGAAATTCGATATTATATTTAAAAATTTTAACCTTGTTGGTTCTCCGACACGGTTTTTATTGAATTTGTCATATTTCCTTTACTTTTAGTGTTACATGTAGTATTTTATACTTATAAAAATAGCATTATCAAAAAATTATTTGAATGTATAAAACTGATCAGATATTTCCCCGCGCCCGCAGGGTACCGCCCCGACACATTTGTGCCGGGGCTATTTGTTTTATAACACGCAAAAGCCCTTGCAGAAATGCAAGGGCTCACTAATACGACTTCCAATAAAGGAAGCAATGGCTTCTATAAAGGCCGGTAAACGGCAATGTTTTTTATATATCAGCATTTTTATCTAAATATACTCATTAGGTCTACTTTACATTTTCATTATTTTTACAAGGTAATATTGGTTCAGGTGTCAAAAGCCATGTTCTAAACAATGCATCGGCAAGAACCT
>DAVZID010000015.1:0-52587 GCA_052273485.1 Lachnospiraceae bacterium | reverse complement strand
GGGCATCTTCACCGAAAGGACTCTTAACTCAACTATCTGAATATGGATTTTCTATCAAAGTAGGCAGAGTACCACGTCCATAGGAACTATGCACCGCATGGGCGTGGAGACTTCATCTTGCCTTTCCCTTCTTTTTCTTTTCTTCATACATGATCTTGTCTGCTTTTTCAAGCACCATTGGAATAGAAAGCTCGTCTGTACATAATACAAGCTGACATCCAACCGACATATCAATTACAAACTTATTTTTTCCCTGTGCATTATACATGGCAATCTCTTTTCGCACAGTCTCCATCAATTCAATTGCACGAGTTTCATCGCCAATCATCATAAGTGCAAATTCATCGCCACCAAGGCGTCCTGCTATACCATGTACTCCGGCAGCTTTCTTTAAAATATCTGCACAGGCACAAATTGCAATATCTCCTGCTGCGTGACCATAATTATCATTGATTTGTTTTAATCCATCCATATCAGCAAACAGAATAATTGCTTTTCTATTTTTATAAATACGATTCATTTCCATTGCCTGTTCCATAAAGCCACGGCGATTTTTAATCTGCGTCAGCTCATCTCGCTCTGACACAAAATTTAAAACTTCATTTTTGCTTCGAAGCTCCTCAAGCAAAAGCTCGCGCTCGCGCTGAACAGACAAACGCTTTTTTTCTGTATGATACGCCATCAGCGCATTTGCCATTTGAATACTGATCAAATAGACCATATCCACTTCCTCTGGCGTAATCTCAACACTTAATACACCATACTGCGTTGAGCCAGACTGAAGGCAAAATACACTCGGCTTATGCTGATAGCGTACGCTTCCTTCCTCAGAAAATCCACATTCTTCTAAAGAAACCTCGTTTTTATATTCATCAAATACCTCTACGCGTTCTCCATCATGACGCGCAACCAGATAAATCGTATTTGGAAATTCCCAGCCCTTTTCTATATTATATTCAACTGGATTTTTAAAGACATAAAGCAGCGCCGTTTTAACGCCAAAAAAGGGCATTGGCGTTAATGCATTTTTAAGAAATTTCTCGCGATCCTGCAATGCAATAAGCATGTTTCTGGAAATCATAGGAACCATCCATGTTTTTTGACGATATACTGTATTTCTTTGTTTTTCATAGACAAATTTTTGTCCCATGTTTTCAATTTGATCAAAACCTAAAAACTGCTTACATGTACAGCCACATGATTCTCTAACACATACCTTCGCCGGTATCACAATATTTTTCCCATTACCGCTTCGCGCCAGCTCAAGTGCACTATAAACAGCCACATATCCTGACCGTTCAGAATCCTGACGAATTGTCGTGATTGGCACTGGCACGTGACGAATACGCTCCCAGTCATCAAAACCGGTAACAGCAATATCATGTCCAATATGAAGTCCACGCTTTTCACATTCCCGATAAGCAGTCAGTGCCATCACATCATTAGCACATACTATTGCCTGAAGATTAGGGATTCGATCTAACAGCGCATTTACCTGTGTCTGTACACACTCTGAAAAATCGCCTGTTTCAATGTGGCTTTCATCCATTGGCAGATCATATTTTTTCATAACATCTAAAAATGCTCTTTTTCGCTGGCAGGCATCTGTATTTCCAAGCGGTCCTGCCAAAAAAGCGAAATTATGATACCCATGGTCACGCACTAAATGCTCCACTAATTCATACATTCCGTTATAATTATCGACAATAATAGACGTCCAATTAGGTCTGTTGGTCTGCTCATTTATGAGCACACATGGAACATT
This sequence comes from Lachnospiraceae bacterium, assembly GCA_052273485.1. Taxonomy (GTDB): domain Bacteria; phylum Bacillota; class Clostridia; order Lachnospirales; family Lachnospiraceae; genus Anthropogastromicrobium. Next base: position 50,822 of record DAVZID010000015.1, on the reverse strand, counting down.
GCGAAAATATTCCAGATACTTCTTTCCATAATCACTCTTCATAAAAATGCTCATCATGCCATATGTCATAATTAAGACATCTGCTTTGACATATCTCGCATAATCATAAATTGCACTTTTTTGATAATCCCATCCTATGGATGTATCAGGTGGATACAGCTGCGCTGTATAAGGACTGCTCACATTCATAAAATACATTAACTGCACATCGCACTCCTTTGATGCCTGGTCAATTCCCTTCATAATGTTAACTGCGTGCGGTGAGTTAGCATTGCCAATCACAACTCCTATTTTACAGCGCTCCTGCATTTTTATCCCTCCTTTTTTTGAGCCAATAGTCTTATTTCTATAAAAATCAAAATTTTACTTCATCATTTCTGCATCTTTTTTTGCCTTTTTTACAGCTGCCACAAGATTATCCCCGGCACGCTCCATCGCATCAAAGACTTCTTTTTGTTCATCCTGATTCCCTGCTGCCGTGCTTGTTCCTGTCAAAATGGCTGTATGCTCATCTGGTGTGAAATCCTCTTCATCCTGCACATCAATCGCGAAAGTGAGAGGATCTAGCTTGCTCAATTCTCTTGCGATAAAATGTGCAAACAAAAATGAGCCATACTCGTTTGTGTGTGTCATATCTCCCGGGTGGAAATAGACACGGCTAGCTTCTTTTCCATTTTTCTTGATTAAATCTGCTGCATATTTATGAAGGTCAATTACAGGCACACCAGTCTCTTCCCCTACCTCAAAAACAGCCTGCGCATGCTCTGCTAAAAGATCATTGTAGGTTCCATCATCCTTCCAGGTATTGCGCGCAAGCGGTGTTACAAGAATCGGAACTCCGCACAGTCCACGAATCTCATTTACATAATTCATCAGATTTTCCTTATAGCCTGTCTGTGCCTGCAGATGTGCCAGCTTCTGATCGTTATGACCAAACTGAAACAAGCAAAAATCACCCGGACGAATATCCTTCTTTACGATATCGTAGTGTCCCTCATTACGAAAGGTTTCTGTGGTAAGTCCGCTGTGCGCCTGATTATCAACGGCTGTACTTCCTCCGATAAAGTATGCAAGGCACTGTCCCCATGAACTGTAGCATCCGCCCGGCATATATGGCTTTGGACAAGTCTGATCAGTAACCGTGGAATCTCCTGCCAGATAGACTGCCGGAATTTTTGTCTTTGCAGAAAGCTTCTCTGCTGCCATGCCAACACTCTTTAATTTCGTCAGGTCCTCACATGCCACTGAAAAGCCAATCTTTGTGATTGTCATGCACTCGCTGTGAAAGCGCGGGATCATCTCGCCAAAATGCAGATAAAGTGTTCCCTCAATCACCTCTCCTGCCTTTCTTTTTCCAAGACGCAATAGCTGCTTTCTTCCTGCAAATACAAATAGCTGCTCTATTTCTTTGGCAGTCTCTATTTTATATGTGATGTAATAAATACCCTCGCCATCTGCATCAGCATAGTAATCAGCTACCTGCAATCCCTGTGCGTTTTCGCTTCCCTCGCTGCCTTCCTCAAAGCCGTCACCAAGCTCAGGAATATAGTCTGCAGCCTTACTATCTAGCGTATGTATCATAATCGTTATATCTCCTCTTATTTTCACATTTCACAGCATCTTGACCGTTTTCACCTAAATTAAAACACTATGATTTGTGTGTTTTTCATAATTTTATCTTTATCATACACGCTTTTACGCGGAATTGCAACCTTTTTAAGAACATAAAAAAGACAGGTACCAACTTCCGTCAACACCTGTCTCTTTTATTATAAGTTCGTAATCTTTACGCAACAATAATCTTCTTAAAGTTCTTCTTACCCTTCTTAATCACGAGTCCTTCTGCCGGAATCTCATCAGCTGCAAAGCTCATGCGTATATCTGTTACTTTCTCATCGTTTACACTGACACCACCCTGCTCTACTGCACGGCGCGCCTCTGAACGTGACTTAGCAAGACCTGCCTTTACAAGAAGACTTAAGATATCAAGCTTCTCACCTTCACCTTCTGAAAAATCAGCTGCGCTAAGCTCAACCGCCGGAATCTCTGCTGCATTTCCTGCACCAAACAATGCCTTTGCTGCGCTCTCAGCCTTCTTTGCCTCTTCCTCACCGTGAACAAGCTTTGTCAGCTCAAATGCTAAGATTTCTTTTGCCTTATTTAACTGGCTTCCTTCCCACTTATCCATCTCATTGATCTGCTCAAGCGGAAGGAAGGTCAGCATACGGATACACTTTAAAACGTCTGCATCGGCAACGTTTCTCCAGTACTGGTAGAAATCGTATGGGCTTGTCTTCTCTGGATCCAGCCATACAGCACCAGATACCGTCTTACCCATCTTCTTACCCTCGGAATTTAACAGCAGTGTGATGGTCATTGCACCTGCATCCTGTCCTAATTTACGGCGAATTAACTCGGTACCTCCTAACATGTTGGACCACTGGTCATCACCACCAAACTGAAGGTTGCAGCCGTATTTCTGGAACAGCATGTAGAAATCGTAGCTCTGCATGATCATGTAGTTGAACTCTAAGAAGCTTAATCCGCGCTCCATTCTCTGCTTGTAGCACTCAGCTGTCAGCATTCTGTTTACGCTAAAGTGAGGTCCAACCTCTCTTAATACATCAACGTAATTTAAGTTTAACAGCCAGTCTGCATTGTTGACAAGAAGTGCCTTTCCGTCAGAGAAATCAATGAAACGAGCCATCTGCTTCTTGAAGCACTCTACATTATGCTCAATGGTCTCCTTTGTCATCATCTTTCTCATATCGGTCTTTCCAGACGGATCACCGATCATAGCAGTACCGCCGCCAATCAGCGCGATCGGCTTATTTCCTGCCATCTGTAATCGCTTCATCAGGCACAGTGCCATGAAATGACCTACATGAAGGCTGTCTGCCGTTGGGTCAAATCCGATGTAAAATACGGCCTTTCCGTTATTTACGAGATCGCGGATGCGCTCCTCGTCTGTTACCTGGGCAATCAGCCCTCTTGCTACTAATTCTTCGTAAACCTGCATGATTTTTTCTCCTTTTCTGCGCTTTTATTACTTTCGCCTGAGAACTTTTCTAAACACAAAGCCCCCGTCCTAACAAAAGGACGAGGGCGAAATCTCGTGGTACCACCTTTCTTCACAGCCTGCTCACACAAACTGCCTTTCAAGTACACGCATCCTGTAAAAATAATCCAGTCAATCTGCGAATACTCTGACAAGATAACGGCTGCCACGCCGCTGCAGTCTACTTTCAAAACAATTCCAAACGCAACACGTTGAACACTACATTCAGCATTCAATATTCAACATTACATTTGAAACAGATGAGTTCAATGCAGAGCTCAGAGAGGTATTCCCCATAAGCTTCCCCTGCGCCTCTCACCTTCCGGCTGCTCTCTGTCGGTTTCCCTTATGCGTACTTGTTCTCCTCAACGCTGATATTCAGAGTATAGCAACGCACCTTAAAATTGTCAAGGTTAAATTTTTTCCAACATGTTTCCCGTGAACAATTACACTTTTCTTACTCCTTGGAAATATCCATTCCGAAGTACTTCTCAGACAGCTCAGTCAAAGTGCCATCCTTTGCCAGCTCATCGAGTGCATCGTTTACGGCATCCAGCAGGGTAACGGTATCATCACCCTTACGGATCGGAATTGCAATCTCCTCTACTTTATCAGCATAGGTTGCAATCTTGACATCTGCATCCGGATGCTCCTTCTTGTAATCATTAAATACAACCTCTGCATTCAGAGTCGCATCAATGCGCTTTGAAAGCAGCAGCTCGATGGTCTGATTCAGATCATCCACACCGGTAACGGTTGCACCATATGCCTCTGCCTCTTCTGCATAGATACTGGTAATCGTATTCGCAGTCTTCTTACCCTTTAAATCTTCCATAGAAGAAATCTCATCATAATCACCGCGAACGATAACAGCGGTCTTATTATACGCATATGGGGTAGAGAAGTTATACTTTTCTGCACGCTCCTTTGTCACGCCAACACCATTTACCATGATATCGTAGCGACCTGCATCCAGACCTGCAAGCAGTCCATCCCATGCACCCTCAACAAACTGCACCTCTACGCCAAGCTTGTCTGCAATGTTCTGTGCCACCTCTACGTCATAACCAACCAGATTATCATCCTCATCATGGTAAGTCCATGGAGCCCAGGTTCCTTCCATTGCTACAATGATACTTCCACGCTCTTTGATCTGTGCTAAAAGATCATCTGCTGAATCGCCGGTTCCGATCTCTGTGGATGCCTCTTCACTTCCAAGTTCAGTTTCAGCCTTCTCGCTGCTTGCTTCCTCACTTTTCGCTTCTGCACTTGTATTCTCTTCGCTGTTTCCTGCCTCGGTATCCTTGGTCTCTGCTGCCTTTGTGGTAGTCTCCTTTGTCTCCTGTGCGGAAGTCTTTGCTGCGGTAGTACTCTTATCGGATGTACCCTTTGATGAGCAGCCTGTCAGTGCGGAAGATGCAAGCACTGCTGCGGTTAATGTGCATGGAATTAATTTCTTAATTGTCATAGTAGTTTCCTCCTCTTTATTTATGAAAAATCCCAACCGATAAATGAAAACAACGAAATCACTTCATTTTCTTTCTTCTTTATCAAAAGGACTTTTACAAACATGAATTACTTTCATCAATTACTTTTATCAACTATCTTCCTGAAAGATTCTCAAAAATGCCTTCGTGCGTTCTTCCTTCGGATGCGCAAAAAACTCCTTCGATGGTCCCTGTTCGACGACCACGCCCTTTTCCATGAAAATCACGCGATTGGATACGGTTCTTGCAAAGTTCATCTCATGGGTAACAACGAGCATGGTCATTCCCTCCTGTGCAAGCTTTTTCATAACAGCCAGCACCTCGACCGTCAGCTCCGGATCGAGCGCCGATGTCGGTTCATCAAAGTAAATGATCTCCGGCTTTACCGCGATCGCTCTTGCAATCGCCACTCGCTGCTGCTGACCACCGGAAAGCTGGGACGGATAATAATTACTTCGATCCTCCATACCGACCTTCTTTAATGCCTCGTGTGCAATTCGATTTGCCTCTTCTTTCGGCATTTTTCTTCCAACAATCAATCCTTCTGTTACATTCTGCAGTGCCGTTTTGTTAGCAAACAGGTTGTAATTTTGGAACACAAATGCGGTTTTCTTTCGCAATCGTGCAATCGTACGTTTCGGTACTTTATGTAGATCAATTTTCTCACCATCAAACGTCATGGTTCCGCCATCTGCCTTCTCTAAAAAATTCAGACAGCGAAGAAGCGTTGTTTTTCCCGAACCACTCGGTCCAAGAATCGCAATCACATCTCCCTTATTGACAGAAAGGCTCACATCGTGAAGGACATGTGTCTGACCAAACGACTTTTTAATGTTTTGAATCTCTAGCATGTGTTACCCTTCCTTTCTGCCATAGTAGCTTAGCTTCTTCTCTCCGACGTTCTGCAGCTTTGTCAGAACCGTTGAGAAGATCAGATAAATCAGACCAACCTCCAAATATAAAAGAAGTGGTTCATACGTTCTTGCTACAATCTGCTGTGATACTTTAAACATTTCCGTTACGGTAATAGTAGCCGCCAACGAAGTATCTTTTAACATAGAAATCAATGCATTAAACAGGGATGGAAATGCGGTGCGCATCGCCTGTGGCAGAACAATTCGAAAAATCGTCTGCAAATAAGAAAGACCTGCACACTGTCCCGCCTCTAACTGACCTTCCGGAACGGATTCAAGCGCTGCACGAACTGTCTCTGCACCATAGGCACCTTCGTTCAGGGCAAATACAATCACCGCTGCCAGAAATGGCTCAAGTACAATGCCAACATTCATCAATCCAAAAAACACAATAAACAGTTGAACGAGCAGTGGCGTACCACGAAAGATCCAAATATAAAAGCGACAAACCTGCTTTAATACCTTTACGTTGGCAAACTGTACTAGTGCAACTATGATGGCAATCACCATCGCTAACGAAAAGGCGATTGCAGTTAACGGAATGGTGACGGTCAGGCCACGAATAAACAGCTTGGGAAAGGAGTCGATAAATAGATTCCACAACCGACCACTAAACATAGAATATCTCCTCTTTTCTTTTTGTTAAATAATTACGCGGCAACCTGCAGGCCGCCGCGTGAAAAACTTTAAAAACCTACTTCCCCGATAGTTTAATAGATTTTTCCCGATATGTCAATGAAATAAAATCTTATATTTTTTGTACTTTTCTGTTACAGTTCATACCACGCTACTGTGAGTGCAATCGCCACTAACAAAAAGCCAATTCCAACTACAAATGTCATATACTGGCCCTTGCCGCGTTTCTTTCTCTTCTCTTCTTTTTCTACCTTAAATTCATAGAACTTTCCGTTTGCTTCTCTTGCTGCAAATGGAATCAGAAAATGAGCACCCTTTTGAAGGGCAAAGGAAAAGATATCAAGCACGCCTGTCGTGGCAATCCATGCAAGCATTCCAAAACTTAAATACAAAAGCGCGGTCACTGAAAATCCGTTTCCAATCGCAAGGATGCGATCCTGGGCCGATGCTCCAGACGCAAATGCCCCCTGCGACGTCATGACACCAACTGCAATTAACAGCCCGATCACGATCTGGATCGTCAAACGAAGGATTTTTTTCTTCATTTAATTTCCTTTCATCTGCTCTTTGTAGCGCGCAAACTCGGTCTCGTTGCAGTGTACAAAATGGCCCGGAGTAACTTCACGCAAGGACGGTTTGTCTACTGTGTAGTCATGCTCCTTAAGCGGAACGTAGGTGATACGCTGTCTTTGCTTCTCATAGTGCGGATCCGGAAGCGGAATCGCCGAAAGAAGGGATCTGGTATACGGATGAAGCGGATGGGCAAACAGTTCGTCAGAGTCCGCTAACTCAACCAATTTTCCATAGTACATAACACCGATACGATCAGAAAAGTACTTTACAACAGACAGATCGTGCGCGATAAAAAGAATCGTAAGACCCATCTTGTGGCGCAGATCGTCAAGTAAATTGATAACCTGTGCCTGAATGGAAACGTCAAGCGCGCTGACTGGCTCGTCGGCAATGATCAGCTCCGGATTCATGACAACCGCACGGGCTACACCGATACGCTGACGCTGTCCACCGGAGAACTCATGTGGATAACGGCCGGCATGCTCACGCACCAGTCCAACCAACTCAAGTACGCGGTACACCTCTTCGTCGATCTTTTTTTGATCCTTCTCGCCGCGGATGACAAGTCCTTCTGCAATGATCTGGCGCACCGTCATACGTGGATCAATGGATGCAATCGGATCCTGGAAGATCATCTGGATGTCGGTCACGGCACGGCGGCGCTTTTGGTCAGCCTGTGCCAGACGAATCTGTTTTTTTTGCTCCACGATCACCTCATCGCGTTTTTTCTTTGCTTCCTTTAATTTTTCACCGGAAACACCAGACTTCTTTAAATCTGAGTATGCCTTTTTTGCCTTCTCAATCTCCCACTTGTAAGAACCGGTTCCAGCAGCGATACGCTCACCCTTAAAATAAACATTTCCAGAGGTGATGTCATAAAGCTTTATGATCGAGCGGCCGGTTGTGGTTTTTCCACAACCAGACTCGCCTACAAGGCCAAATACCTCGCCCTTTTTGATCTCAAAGCTGACATCATCCACTGCCTTGTTTTCTTTAAAATACTGGCACAAATGCTCAACCTTAAGCAGCGTCTCCTGTGAGCTTACCCCATTTGTCTTGCTCCCAGTCTGCAAAGCTGCCATTTTTCCAGCTGTCCCATTCTGTTTCTCAGGCATTGGACTTTCCTCCTTTTTCTTTCATTCGTGCAATTCGATCCGTGATCGTCTTTGGAATTTCAACCCTTGGCGCATCCGGATGAAGCAGCCAAGTCGCTGCATAATGGGTATCACTAATCTGAAACATCGGCGGCTGCATCTCAAAATCAATCTTTAATGCATACTTGTTACGGTCTGCAAATGCATCACCCACCGGTGGATAAATCATATTCGGCGGTGTTCCCGGGATCGCCTCAAGGCGCTCGTTTGTATCCACATCCGGCATTGCAGACAGCAGCGCCCACGTGTACGGATGAGCCGGCGAGTAGAAGATATCATCTGCCGTTCCAGTCTCGACGATCTTACCTGCATACATAACGGCGATGCGGTCTGCCATATTTGCAACAACACCCAGATCGTGGGTAATGAAGATGATGGACAGATGGCGCTTTTCCTTTAAGCGGTTGATCAGTTCAAGAATCTGTGCCTGAATCGTAACGTCAAGCGCAGTCGTCGGCTCATCACAGATCAAAATATCCGGATCAGCAGCAAGTGCAATCGCGATAACGATACGCTGTCTCATACCGCCGGAAAACTCAAATGGGTACTGACGATAACGCTTTCTTGGCTCAGAGATACCAACCTCCTCGAGAAGCTTTAATGCCTTGTACTTTGCCATTTCCTTTGTTACACGGCTGACAGCACCCGATGCATTCTCACGGAAGAACAAAATCAACTCCTTTGTCTTCTCGTCAAAGTCGATGCTGCTTTCTGCCGCGAGTTCTTCCTCGTAATGCTCGACCAGACGATTTAACAGCTCTCTGACATTGTCCTGCTCAAGCTCAAGGTCAACAGCTGTGGACGGGGTTACCTTCCATGTCGGCTGCTTGCCCTTTGCTGTCAAATTGTCATATTTTTTCTGCTGCTTTGCATGTTTCTTTGCGGCGGCTTTATTCTTATCAATTCCGCCAAAGTAATGCTCCTGTGAGGCGCGGATGCTGCCCGCGAAGGTCCACGCCAGACCATCCTTATGAATCTCCATTGGATCAATGGAAGCCTCTACCGCACGGATCATCTCCTCTGTGGCTGCCTTGCAGGACTTTGCCTCCCAAGAAGCACTGTCAAACGTGCCTTTCTTTGCGCGGATGACATCAATTGCTTCCTTCTTTTTCTTTGCAGACTCCTGTGCACTAAAGGAAAGTGCCTTTGCTGCCTCGGCGCAAAACTCCTTTAAGAAGCCTTCCTCAAGGAAATTTCGCATCATCTTATTGAGTTCATCAATCGGCATTGAAACCGGAACTGCCTTTCCAGAAAACTGCGCATAGTAGCCCATGCTAAAGAAATCTGGTGTCTCCTTTTTCAGTGCTTCCTGCATGATACTCTGTAAAATCGTAAGCTGCTTCTTCGACTCGGTATACGTTTTTGATTTGCACTCAGACGAAATCGCACCCTCAAGTGCCTTTACGGCAGCCTCAAGCTTCTCCTTATTTGTGCTTACGACAAAATCATTTGGTGTCTGCTTTGCTAGGCGCACGATCTCCTTTAATGTGTACTTTGGATCGTCGAGCGCCTTCTTTTCAATATGAAACAGTGCATCGGTAATGTCATCAAGCACCTCAGTTGCAGCATCGTGTGCCGTGTTGTACGCTTGCTCAAGCTCGATGTGCTTAAACTCGAACTTGTCAAAGTTCTGGCACAATGTATGTGCCTTTGTGCTGTCGGTTCCGGCAGAGACCATTGTCTTTTCAAGAAGCGCAAGTGTCTTATTGAATGCCTCACGGCTAGACTTTTGATGTGCCTTTCCCTTTAACAGCATCGCCTCTGTCAGCTGCTTTCCGACACGCATGATCGGATTTAAACTTGACAGCGGATCCTGGAAAATCATCGCAATCTTATCGCCACGAATGCGGTAAAAATCATCCTCACCGATCTTTAACAGATCCATACCATCGTAGATGATTGAACCACCCTCGATGATGGAGTTTCCGGCAAGAATGCCGAGGATCGCCTTTGAGGTTACGGACTTACCGGAACCGGACTCTCCTACAATTGCAAGTGTCTCTCCTTTATTCAAGTCAAAGCTGATGTCTCGTACCGCCTGTACCTTTCCTGCAGGTGTGCGGAATGAGACAACCAGGTTGTTTACTGAAAGTTTCTTTTCCATTCTAAATTACTCCTCCGTTCCTCTCAGGGATGGGTTAAAGGCATCCCGCAGTCCGTTTCCAAACAGGTTGAAGGAAATCATCAGCAGGGAAATATAAATTGCCGGGAATAAAATAATATGTGGATAGGTCGTAAGCATCGAGGTACCCTGTGACAACATCGTACCAAGTGATGTCATATTGGAAGAATCCAGATTTACAATTCCCAGATAAGTCATGTTGGACTCCGAGTAAATAACACTCGGGATCGTAAGCACGGCACCCGTGATCAATGTTCCGATCGCATTCGGGAAAATATGCTTGAACATCAGTCGGCTATCCTTTGCGCCAAGTGTGCGGGCTGCAAGGATATACTCCTGATTCTTATAGCGATAAAACTGCATACGTGTCTGGCTTGCCATACCGATCCATCCGGTCAGAACAAACGCAAACAAAAGGGACGGAACGACACCGACCTTGCTTGCCAAATGCAGCTGGAACAGGGAGGTAACAACGATAAACGGAACATCGTTTAAGATATCTGCAATACGCTCCATGATCAAATCGACTGCACCGCCGTAGAAGCCCTCGATCGCACCATAAACAGCACCGATAATCAGATTGATTGCAGAGATGACAAGTGCAAACAAAAGACTAAATCTTGCACCCTCTGCCATTCTGGTAAGGATATCCTGTCCATAAGCATTTGTTCCAAATAAAAAGACCGGATCGTGACCATAACGATACTTAAAGTAGGTTAAGGAATCCACACGCACCTTAAAGGACATAGAACTAGAAGAACCGGTCACCGTCGCATAGCGGTAAGAACCGTCATCGCCGGCAATACGCAGGCTGTGGTAATCGCCATCGCTTCCCTTTGTCAGGTAGATCGGATCGATGTTTCCATCCTTATCCAGCTTCGGTGCACCCTTATTCGTACACTTATACCAGATGTTTGGATCGGAGCGCAGATTCGGTGCCTGAATCGATTTACTGTCAACAGCCGGATAGATCACCTGAACCTGATTTTCATCCTGCCAGCTCTGAATTGCCTCATACTCCGCCTTTGTCAGCGTCAGATTCAGCATACCAATCTTTGCATAGGAATCCACTCTCACATCATAGAACGTGCTGTTTGATGTGCTGGAAGGATCCTCATAATCGGCCTTGTAGACCTTTGTGATCGCGTTCATGCCGCGCTCAGTCTCCATCGCCTCATAATATGCGTACATATCACTGCTGATGGTCTCTCTTTTTGCGCCATCCCAGCCAGCCCAGGCAAACAGTCTGGACTTTGGCAGCAGCTTTCCGTACTGAAGATATGTGGTATCGGTCTTTGCATTCGTATAATTGTTGTTCGATACAATCGGAACAATCAGTGCAAATGCGAGCAACAACGCGATGATAATCGCCGCTGTCAGTGAACTTTTATTGCGGCAAAAACGCATCATGGCATCCTTAAAATAGCCGACTGGCTTTGTCTCAAGCTTCTTATCATGGATGGCCTCGCTGCGGTCGAAAAATTCAAATTTTTCTTTTGGAATATTGGTATAATCAATCTTTTTACGTGCCATTTTATCGTTCCCCCATTCGGATTCTCGGATCGATAAAGCCGTAGCTGATATCAACTACCAGTCCGGATACGAGTCCGATCAATGTATAGAATGCAGACAGCAGCATGAAGAAGTTGTAGTCGCGCGCCGTGATGGAATTTAAATACAGCTGACCAACACCCGGCACACCAAAGATTGTCTCGATGATAAGAGAACCACCTAAGATGCCGACAAACTCACCTAAGATCATCGGGAATACCGGAACCATGGAATTGCGCATTGCATGGCGAACCGTCGCCTGAGAGCGGGTCAGGCCCTTCGTTCTTGCAAGCAGCATAAAGTCGCTTGTCAATACCTCAGAAAGCTCGGCACGCACATATCTCGCTAAACTTGCAATACTTCCAAATGCAAGTGCGAGCACAGCCGGTACGACCGATCGAAACATTGAGAACGTGAAATAGTTTGTTCCACTATTCATCTGCAGTGGGAACCACTGAAGTTTATAACATAACAGATACTGAATTAACAGTGCATATACATAAGATGGAACGGAAATAAATACCATGACAAGTGTGGAGATTACATAATCCTGCCACTTGTTTTTCTTTAATGCAGCAAAAATACCAAGCAGCAGTCCGCTCGGAATTGCCAAAATCATGGAATAGATGTTTACCATCAGGGTTGCTGGAAGCTTTGTTGTAAATACCTTCCATACATCCTGGCTGCGGTACAGCGCCTCACTGATTCCCCAGTCTCCGCCAAATACACTTCGTTTTAAGAAAATCAGATACTGTATCAGAATCGGCTTGTTATAGCCTAACGCTTCTCTTCGCTGCTGAATAAGGTTCATGTCCTTGCCAAACTGCTTGGCATCCACAAGTGGCAGCAGCTTTACAAGTACAAAGCATACTGTCAGAATTGTGAAGAAGACAAAAACCATCAGCGCGATACGCTTTAGTACGTACTTAACCATCGTTGTCCTCCGTTTGTTTTCGTGTTTACTTTTACGATTTTACTCTTTTTCTAATTTTTTCCCCAAAGGTGACAGGAAGGGGGCGGCAAGCCGCCCCCTTTCCTGTCAAAGCTTTCTCAAGTGTAACGATTCAAAGCCCTGCAAAATTGATTGCTGTGAATGTTTGCTTTAGTTGTAGTTTAACTTTCCACCCTGATCGGATACAAATGCATCCCAATCCGCATCGCTGTAATCGTAGGTCATGTACTGAACACCACCGCGGCCAATACCGTAGTAGTAATCCTCAGAACCATACTCAACCTTCATGCTCTTTAATGCTGCGGAGCAATCATCGAACATCGGGATTAAGTCATAGTTTTCAAGAACAGCGTTCTCAAGAGCAACTAATACCTCAAAACGATCTTCGCTGTTGTCATCTGCGGAACCTGCGGAAAAGTCCTTTGTAGTGCCATCCTCAGCGGTGATGGTAATGGTCTCACCCATCATTGCCTCGGTCCAATCCCATGCAGTTGCAGTGTAGGTAACGCCATCTGTCAATGTGATATCTACATCAGCAGACTTTGTATCCCATGATGGGTCATACTGATACTCGCTTGATGTATAAGCTTCCATTAAGCTGTACGGATCAAGTGCAGCACCTGTCCAGCCTACACCAAACAGCAGATCTACCTGCTGGCTTCTAAGTGCCTCACTATAGCCATTTCCAAGGGTATCGTCTAACGTAAAGGTCAGCTTTCCTTCCAGAGAAGTGCCCTTTACAGCCTCTGTATAGCAGTTTACAAGGAACTCATTGCCCTTGCTGTAGAAGTTGCTCTCACTGTTCGGGATACCGATCTTGATCTCAACAACATCATCCTCATCCATCAGTCCCTGTGCGATTGCCTCATCATATGCCTCGTTAAAACGCTCCTGAGCCATCTCTAAGTTGTAGCCTGTGATGCTGTCTACTGCATCATCAACGGTTGCGTACATCTTTCCATCACCGATGTCATCGCCCAGACCCCAGAAGTTTGCTAAAACATTCTTTGCTTCCTCAGTATCACGGTAAGCAAGACCCTCTTCCGGATCAGAGATGATGCTGTTTGAATAAAGACCAAATGCTGCAGAGCTTAATGGGTTAACTGCTGCATTGAACGCATCACGGTCAAGTGAATAGCAAAGTGCCTCACGGAAGGACTGTAAGCTAAGGATTGTCTTGTTGATGTTATCACCAGCAGCCTTCTGTGCTGCCTCAAGTCCCTCTACACCTGGATTCATTGCCATGAAGAAGGTACTCTCACCAACGGTATAATATGCGTAATCACTGGAACCGTAGGTCTCGATATCATCCTTTGTCAAGCCATAGCTGTCAAGCTCGCCGCTTAAGAACATCTCAAGTCTTGTTGACGGCTCTTTTACGCAGCTAACAACGATGTTTGTGGTCTGATACTGACCGTCAACATTTCCAAAGTAGTACTCGTTCTTATCCAGAACGTACTCCTTATCAGCCTGATAAGATGTCAGCTTGTAAGGTCCAAAGGAAGCAGTGGTCTCTGCGGAAGTACCGTAAGTGTTATTGTAAACGCCGTTGCTCTCAGACTCACAGCTCTTATACAGATCTTCCTTTACTAACCAGGAATCGGTCAGGGAGTACTTTAAGTAGAAGCCCTTTAATGGCTTTTCAAGGACTAAAACGAGTTCAGTATCGGACGGAGCAAAGATACCAACTTCATCGATTGACATCTCTGGATACTCTGTACCCTTATATACCATCTCTTCCCACTCTTTATAAGCGTAGTCGCCGCCTTCTGCTGCGTAATCGTCTACGGTTGCATATCCGTGAAGATTTGCAACGATGTGCTCAAGTGCCTCAACAACCTCATCGGTTACCGGAACATAGCCATCATCATTTGCATTTGCCGCTAAAACAGTCTCATACAGGTCAACATCATCCTTCATAAATGCGGACTTATAATCATCCATTGCATAATAGTCAGACAGACCATCGGAGCCCCATGTTGCGCAGTCATTTAAGCTAACTGCCAGATCATGACCATCTACAACGTAAACGCCATCCTCATTCTTCTCAAATGCGGACGGATCGATGTACTCGTCATCACCCATATCAGCAGAAATCAAAGTATCTGCGTATGCGTGCTGTCCTGCGTACAAAAAGTTCTTTGCGTTCTTTAAAACCAGATTTCCAGAGTACAGCATATCTGCACGATGATGCTGTGCCTTCGGGTTTAATAAAAGCTCCGCAGACTTTACAAAATCAGAAGCGGTGATCGGTGTACCGTCATCCCACTTTAAGTCGTCACGAATGGTAATCTTCCATGCCAGCGCCTCGTCACCGTCTAAGCCATACTGATCCTTGTACTCAGCGGTTACATCTTCCGGATCGCTCGTTGCAACAAGCGGAACCATCTGATAACCGTCTCTATCCTCGTTAAAATCGAAGCCGTAGAAGCCTGCAGTCAGATACTGCATCAGCTCACTATCGGTCTGTGTCTGATTGTCATGAACACTCCAGTTTGTTGGGAAATCTGCAAGCGCATAGCGATACGTATAGCTCTCAGACTCCGTTGTGGTTGTAGTTGCGTCCGATGCGAAAGCTGCGGTGCTGCCAAGTGTGCTTGCAGCCATGGATGCAGCCAGCATCAAAGATAATGCTACCTTTCTCATATTTCATTCCTCCTGCTTTCCTGTTGTTCAATTAAGGATTGATTCCTTCAACTAAATCTTGATAAGTCACTACCAATTCTATTATATATGACGTTAAAAAGCCTGTCAAGGCTAGGGTTTGTTTTGATTATAATTAACGTGGTATACTATAGTTGTAACGGTAGTGGCTAATGATGTATAATGAAACAAAAGAAAGAGGTACTCATTATGTCACAGAATTACACAGATGAATTTAAGAAGAAAATAGTTCGTCTTCATGAAGAAGAAGGACGCACCTACAAGAGCATCACAGATGAGTATGGTGTATCAAAAGCTAGCCAGTCAAAGTGGTGTAGAGAATTTAGTAAAGAATGCCAGACAAAAGCCGAAGCCAATCCAGAAGAACCAAACGAAATGGATCTTATGAAGGAGAATCGCCGTTTACGCAAAGAACTGGAAGAGGCCCAAAAGGAAAGAGAGCTTCTTCAGATCAACATCTGCGCCGCAAACACAATTACACAGCAGATTACCGCCACTAAAAACATGCTGACGCCCTTTCTGGCAGCAACGATACCGGCGGCAAGCGCTAGCACACCGGCCACTGGAACATCTGTCGCCTCGATGATCGCCGGAAAGGTCATGACCGACAGCGTTACATAGGGCACATAGAATAAAAATGACTTTAAAAATGGATTTTCAATTTTCTTTCGAATCAGTGTCAGCGGCACCGCGCGCACGGCAAAGGATACAAGCGCAGACACTAGGATATACAGATAAATATTATGCTGCATCGTTTCTTGTCTCTCCTTCCTGCGTTTCGTCCTTAACTGGGAATAAAATGGCTGCTCCTCCCGCGATCACAATTGTTAAAATGATCGTTCTCATGCTTGCGGAAAGTTTTGCGGTAATCGGAAGCCAATTAAACAGACCACTTAACACAAAGCTAATCAAAACAACACCGCCTAAGACCTTATTTTTTTTTGTCGGCGGAATGACAATCGCCAAAAACATTCCATACAGCGCAACACTAAGCGCATTGACAACAGAAGCCGGCAGGATATTTCCCGCGACGATTCCAATTGCTGTCGCAGACGACCATGCCGGCAGTGCGAGCGCCATTGCTCCATATGTATAGAAGGGATTCACATTTCCAGGTCTTGCGATGGAGATTCCAAAGATCTCGTCGGTGATACCAAAGCCGACTAGCACGCGGTGAATTAGCGGTGCGTTCGGTGCAAAACGCTGGCTTAACGCACAGCTCATCAAAAGATATCTTGCGTTTGTTATAAGGATGACGAGTGCCATCTCAATGTAAGGCGCACCTGCCTCTATTACAGTAAATTCTGCATACTCACCTGCTGATGCATGGTTAAGCATACTTGATAGAAAACCCTGAAACGGGGTTAGTCCTGCTTTTCTTGCCATAATTCCAAGTGAAAATGCAACTGCAAAATAGGCAAGTGCAATGGGGATGCTGTCATACATCCCCTTGCTGAATGCTTTTTTGTTACTCATTGTACTACTTACTGCCAGCCCTTATCCGACCAGTCATGGTCCTTGATACGCTGATACTCCTCCATGGAAATTTTAAGAATGGTTCCGTGCTTGAAGCCATATGGGAATGAAAATGCCGCGTCGCTTCTGACAAATGCTCCGCTTGCAAGACTGTCTGCGACAAACGGCACATAGCCTTGACCTGCGCCCGGCACACCATAGTAGTCTAAGAATAAACACCATCTGCCATCCTCTAACTTAACAGCGGTCGCCGCCTCGTACTTACCTTCCTCGATTGCCTCCATGCTCTTGTCAAACGCTGGAATTCTGGTGTACGGTCCAGTGATCTCATCCGCTCGAAGAAGCAGAATGCGGCCTGGATTACGAGAACATTTTACAAACAGGTAATAGCTTCCATCTTCCTCATAGAGAGCAGAGTCGATGATATCATGACCTTCCCACTCATATAAAATCTCTGGCTTGCTAAACTCCTTGAAATCCTTGGTGCGGCTGTAAAAGATTGCTTTATCGCCGTAGTTGTTTCTTGCATGAGAGGAAGACCAATGAACGACATAATCATCTGCCTTCTTATCGTAGATGACATCTGGTGCCCACAAACAGCCAAACTGCTCATCTCCGATCTTTGCAAGGCGCTGCTCGGTCCAGTTTACAAGATCGTCGGACTCCCAGATTGAAAGACACTTGCTTCCATTGTGGCCGATCTCATCCCATGAATGATGATACTGTCCGCGCATTCCATAAGACAAGCTTAAATCTGTTGCCAAAATAACAAATTTTTCCTTTCCGGTCTGTGGATTGGTGCATCGTGTCACAGTAAAATCGCGCACACCCTTATCGCCATAGTACGCCCAAAGTACCGGTGTGCCACCGTTTACCTCCTCCCAGTGAAAGCCGTCCCTACTGAGACCAAAGTAAACCTGCTCACCATCCGGAGTCGTCTTTTCTCTAAAATGTACAAATAAATATGCCTGCATTTTTTCGTTTCCTCCTTGGTTCCATTTCTCCTATCATAGCACAGCAAAAATACAAAAACAATAAAAAAACTCCCTCACGCTCGTCAAAACGTAAAGGAGTATGCTGAAATTTCAAATTTTTTGAGTATCACTAGCCTTACGTAAATGTAATTTTACTTAAAATAGTTTTCATGCGCTGCCTGAATTTTGGCTTTATCTGTTTGAAATCTCGACAAATGTACTCTTAATACGTCTTTGGCTTTTGTTACATCTTTCCTGCGCAGCAACTTCACTATATCTTCGTGATCCTGAACCGTTTTATTATCACGCAGATTTTCCAAACTTGCGAATCTAACACGGTCAAAATGAATGCCAAATTCCTTTGACAGACAATAGCATTGCATTTTGTTACAGATTTCAAAAAACATACGATGAAAATCATCATCTAGCTGCATTAAATACAATTGATTTTCACGTTCCAAGTAAAATCTCTGCATCGTAACATTTGCTTCCATCCTGTCAAAATCTTTATCTGTCATTTTTTCCGCAAGCTCATCTAGCAGTGCAAGCTCTAACGTCATCCGCATAAAACGTGCTTCCTCAACCAAATCGTAATCCAAGTAAGAAACATATGTACCTTTCTGCGGCAAAATCTCAACAATCCTTGTTTTCATTAATTCCACGAGAGCCTCTCTCACAGGAGTTCTCGACATACCAAGTTCCTTGGCAATTTTTTGTTCACCAATCGGACAGCCTGGCTCTAAAATTAGCTGAATGATGTTCGCCTTTAATATTCGCAGCGCATATTCCCGATTTGATTCTCCATTTCGTCTCTCTTCAAGATACATACCGTCTCACCCTACCCATTTACTTATAATTGCCAACTGTAATTGTATCTGCTTCGAAATTCTCAATACTCTCTTTCTTTTCGTAGAAATGAATTGCATTCTTTAGAATGCCTTCAAACTTGTAGTATTCATCATCCTTGCAAATTGGCATATGTACATACTCTTTCTTGCACCCTGCCTTATAAATCGCACTAATCAATTCAACTGTCTTTCGTCCATCTTCACCTGTGATCATAGGTCTTTCACCTTTTTCAAGTGAACTCAGATAATTATCAATTTCGCCAGTATGTCCTTCATAAGTAAGGTCTGGAATTGAATTATAATAATCATTAATTTCCTTTACTAATTTATCCCCGCCATTTTCAATTGGAAACCCATTTTGCTTTGTTACCTCTGCTTTGCAATCCCATGGAGCTGATATTTTTGCATTTTCACATTGAAGAACAATTCCCTGCTCCTCCCCATGATGAATAACTGAACTGGTAACCTCTGCTAAACCTCCATCTGGATACTTCAATACTGCGAAAGACAAATCCTCTACCTCAGAATTGTCATGCATTACATTACTAAGAATAGCTACTACTTCATCTGGCAGACAACCTTCAATCCAGTTAATCATATCAATATGATGTACAGCATGATTTAACGTAGGGCCTCCGCCTTCTTTTTCCCAAGTTCCTCTCCACCACAGATCATAATAACAGTGACCTCTCCACCACAAAGAATCCACATGAGCACAACGGATTTTTCCAGCAAGACCACTATCTACAACTTTTTTTAATTTATAAATAGAATTGCGGAAGCGATTCTGAGCAATACATCCCATGACAACATGATTTTTCTTTTCTGCCTCAAGCATGGCATCACACTCCTCCAAGCATGTTGCCATGGGTTTTTCCACCAACACATTTTTTCCAGCATTCATGGAATTAATTGCGATTTCTGCATGTACATAAGGCGGTGTACAAACGTGCACAATATCTATTTTTATATCACTTGCTAACATTTTCTGATGATCATCAAATACAACTGCATCTGTCAAATTATACTTCTTCTTAGCTGCCTCTGCTTTTTCAGGATAAATATCACACAAAGCTACTATTTTTGCACGCTCTGGAAACTCTAAAAGCCCATTAATATGCGCGCTCGAAATATTACCTATTCCAACAATTGCTACATTGAACATATCTTTCTCTCCTTTATGGCTTTTTAAACTACATTGTAATTCATTCCAAACGTGTTGCCTGCATCTGTGCCTTTACACAAAGTTCCGCTGCCTTAAAACAATGTTCCTGTGTCATTGCATTTTCTGTACGATTTATGCAGTCTAAAATCAACTGTCCAAAATATGGATATCCTACCTGACCAGTTACACAAAAATGCTGTTCACCATTTTTATTTACTAGAAATACATGATTTGATGTACCGTCACCAGTTCCAACATTAATATATTTTCTTAATTCTATGTATCCTTCTGTTCCTAATAAGAAGGTACGTCCATCTCCCCATGTGCCTAGTCCATCTGGAGTAAACCAGTCTACACGAAAATATTGAGTTGCACCATTATCCCCAACTAAAACTGCATCACCAAAATCATCAAGTCCAGGATGCTCAGGATGTGCATAATTTGCAATCTGACTTTTTACAATTGTAGCATCCTTTGCACCAGTATAAAACAAAAACTGCTCAATTTGGTGACTACCAATATCACAAAGAATACCACCATAACCATTTTCTTTATCGTAAAACCAATCTGGACGACTTCCTGGATTTTCTCTGTGCGGTCCCATACCCAGTACTTGAATCACGCGTCCAATTGCTCCCTCTTTTACCAATTCTCCAGCAAACACAGCAGCTTCAACATGTATACGCTCACTGTAATAGCACATGTACTTTTTACCTGTCTTTTTTACCATTTCTTTCGCAGCTTCTAACTGTTTCAGCGTCGTAAGTGGAGCCTTATCTGTAAAATAGTCTTTTCCAGCTGCCATAACACGCAAACCTAGAGCACATCTTTGTGCTGTAATCGCTGCACCACATACAAGCTTTACCTCTGGATCATCTAAGATTTCTTTTTCACTTGATGCTGCCTTTACCCCTGGAAAAGTCTTTATAAAATTTTCAACCTTTTCAGGATCTGGATCGTACACCCACTTAAGCGTTGCACCAGCTTCTACTAAGCCATTGCACATTCCATAGATATGACCATGATCAAGGGCAATCGCAGCTATAACAAATTCGCCCTCTTTTACAACTGGCATCGGTTTTCCCTTTGGTGCGTAATTCATTCCATCTGATGCTAACATAACTCTCCTCCTACCATATCTAACATATGATTTTTTCTGCTTTCTTTAAAGCTTATTCCAGTTTTCTTATATCCGTCGAAAAGTGTTCAATTTCATTTTATTTTTAGGGGCGTCAATTGCTTGACACCCCTATTTTCAGAAATCGCTACTTACAATTTTATTTATAATTATTCGCCCTTGACTTCTGCGTAAACCTCTGCTCTGGCATCCAGAATATCCTGAATACCTAAATCTTCTGCTTCTGAAATCCATCTGTCATAATTATTATCGAAATCTTCTGGTGCACAAGTAATACACTTAACCTTCCATTCCTTCATCAACAGATCCAAATCATTTCTCAAATCTAATTCGATCTCTGGCTGATACATATACTGAGCACTGGCGATCTGAGTTCCATCCAAGGATAACTGATAATCAGAAAGTGTATACTCTTCCCAACCTGGATTATCTGCAGCAATATTTAAGTTAAAATCCTCAACATTTGTAAAATAACCCTGATTTCCAACAAGGAACAAATCGGTACGGATCCAGTCCTTATCCTTCTGATTATAATCTGCTTGTTTTGGAATCGGAACTCCATCCTCGTTGTAATCAAAATGTTCACCTTCGAAGCCGTGATAAATTGTAAATCCGCCTTCTTCTGTAGACAACCAATCAAGATAAGTAACAGCAGCCTCTACCTGTTCCTCATCATATGTCTTTGGAACAAACATGATCAATCCACCTTCGCCATATGCCGGAACGAAATTCTCACCCTCATAAACATTTGACTCCATTGAACGAATTGCTATCATTTCAGCGTCCTTATCCTTGTTTTTCAAAGACTGAAGCAAGCCGCCACGCAAAATATCTACATTATGTCCAACATTAGCATCGTAAGCTGCCAATTTGCCATTTACAAAATTTGACTGCAAAACTTCATCCGTAGAAGCAAAAAATTCCTTGTCCATCAAACCATCATTGTACAGATCATTTACCCATCTAAGATACTCTCTATATCCTGGATCTGCATAATAATCGTATCCGTCATTTATTGCCATTGCTTTTTCATCATGCACATTCTCCATAAATGCTAACGACTCAGCATCTCTCTGACCTGTAAGATACGTATCCACCATTGAAGGAAGTGAAATACCAACCACACCTGTATTGCCATCAGGATTATTATAAACCATTTCATGTAAAACGTTTTTTAGTTCATCTGTAGTTGTTGGAACTTCTAGTCCCAAATCATCCAGCCAATCCTTACGGATGAAAAGATTACTATTTGCTGTTGTTGCTCGTCTTGCCACTATTCCAATCAAAGATCCATCTGCATTTCTTCCCAGTTCAAGACAGCTGTCACCTACATATTCCTTCAAATTCTGTGCCTGATCTTCTCCATCAACAAATTCTGATAAATCCCAAATTCCACCATCATTATAGTAATCTCTCGCATAGGTGTAAGTATATGTAAGTGTGATAGTTGGAGCTGTTCCTGATCCCACCATTGTCTGCATCTTACTTACCTCATCACCTCTAGGAACAGCTACAAACTCAAGATTAATGCCGACTTCTGCCATAGCATCCTGTGCATACTTTGTCCATCTGTTTTCTAGAATTGTGCTTCCTTCCGGTGCATTGGAACGATCAAACAACTCTACTGAAATGGTAACACCATCAAACTGCTTACTTCCATACGTTGTCTGATACTTGCTTTCTCCACCCTCTGCTCCACTAGCATAAACCGGCACTGAAAGTAATGTCATAGCTGCCAATGAACCTGCAATTAATTTTCTTCTCATTTTCTTCTCTCCTTTTTTTCTTTATTATTTAGCATTTATCAAATGCCTTATCTCCTTAATTTTATTAACTCTCTCCTTGATGCCAAATTATTTAGATCTCATCCTTTCACAGATCCAAGCATCATACCTTTTACAAAATACTTTTGCAGCCACGGATATACAATAATAATCGGAATTGTAGCAATGGCAACTGATGCCATCTTCAAAGACTGTGTCATAACCTGATTTCCAATACCCTCTGGATTTGATACATCTGTATTCAGTTCAGTTTGCAGCAGTGAGCGCAATCTAAGCTGAAGTGTGAATTTATCCGGATCAATGATATACAGCAATGACTGAAAATAATCATTCCAATATTGTACTGCGTAAAACAAGCCAATTGTTGCCAGAATTGGAACTGAAAGCGGAAGTACAATACGAAACAGTACCTGCATCTCCGTTGCTCCATCAATCTGAGCCGCCTCATCTAACTCTCTAGGTAGTTGTCTGAAAAATGTTCTCATAATAACAAAATTAAAAACATTCATCGCATTTGGGATAACAAGTGCTGCCAAAGTATCATACATTCCTAAACTTTTTACCACTAAGAAAGTTGGAATAATTCCACCTGAAAAATACATTGTAAACAAAATAAGTCCTGAAAGCACTTTTCTTCCTGGCAAATTTGGTCGCGATAAAGCATACGCCGCTGCTGTTGTCAAAACCAATCCTAAAGCCGTACCAGCTATCGTAATGATAATCGTTACTCTAAGAGAAATCCAAATTGTTGGACGCGCTGCAATATTTTTATAAGCAGCCAGTGTAAAATCTTTGGGATAAAATGTCACATCATTTGCCAGCACAGCATCTGCACCACTCAGAGAATACGCAATTACGTTCACAAACGGATAAAGACAAATTAAAGAAAGAATTGCTATAAAGGCATACATTAGTGCATCTACTACTGTAAATTTATGTTTCAATCCGCTCGATGCGTTCTGGAGTGCTTCTTTCTCCTTTAAAGCTTTTCTTTCAGCTCTTATTTCTGATCTTTTTGAAGCCATCTCATATTCCTCCTTCCCTAAATAATACCATCCTCACCAATCATCTTTGCAAATCTATCAAACACAATAAGTATCATAATATTCACAACTGACTGGAATAAGCCAATAGCTGTAGACTGTGCATAATCCTGTCTCAAAATACCAAGTTCATAAACGTAAGTAGAGATAACTTGTGAAACATCCATAACTGACGAATTTCCCAATAATAATGGTGCATCCAATCCAATACTCATCATCTTAGACACTGTCAAAAGCAACATCGTAACAACAGTAGAACGAATCAATGGAAGCGTAATATACACAACTCGTTGAAATCTGGTTGCTCCATCCAAATATGCAGCCTCGTATAGACTCTCATCAATACTTGTCAACGCTGCCAGATAAATGATTGTTCCCCATCCTACTTCTTTCCATACATTTACTATAACATACATAAACGTCCACCAGCTTGTGTTAGACAAAAATGGCTTAGAACTAATACCCATAGAGTTTAAAATGTTATTGATTGTTCCATCATTCGTCGTAAACATATTCTGTACGATACCGTATACCACAACCCATGAAATGAAATGCGGAAGATATAATACAGACTGGGTTAATTTCTTAAAACGCAAATTCCGAAGCTCATTTAACATCAGCGCAATAATAATGGTAAGCGGAAAATTAATCACCATGGTTGCAAAATTGAGAAAAATTGTATTTCGGATCGCTGTCCAGAAATTTGTCTTTGCAAATATTTTTTTGAATACATCCAGACCAATAAACTCACTTCCAAAAACACCTTTAAAAACATTATAGTTCTGAAATGCAATAACTATACCGTACATAGGTGCATACTTAAATATAGCATAATACGCAATTACCGGCACAAGCATAAGATACAACCACTTGTAGCGCCAGATTGTTTTCCATAGTCCGCGCCGTTTTACAGGAACAGCCACAGCACCCACCATACTATTTTTCTTTTTTACCATAAGACAACTCCCTTCTCAAAATTACAACCTTTTCATACCCGTCCACTATAGGTTGTATACTAGTATGCCGCAAGTATAGCACTCATTTTTTGATTTGTAAAGTATTTTTTCACATATTTTTATATTTTATTTTTGATTTTCCATTCATTTTGTATGGTGGTTTTATATTTTATTTATTTTTCATAGGCTTTTTGTCTTATTTTTCACCTTATTTTTCTTATTTTTTGAAATATATAGCCATTTTTTATTTTTCAAACCTTTTATATCTCTTAAAGTCACCTGCAAATAGCTAAAAAATTAGTTATACTTGTTTCTCTATAGAATACTTTGATTCTCTGTACATAAAAATACCTCTTAAATAGATTTAGGTTATTTACCTTGTCTACTTAAGAGGTATTATATCAATTAAACCATTATCCTTCTTTTTAATATAGGAATTCCTTTGTCCTAATTTATTTTTAGCCCTTAAAAATAAATTATTTTACGCCGGAAGCAAGCTGCTTCTCTTTAATGCTATAAAAACAACCTTACCTAGTGCAATAGCAATTACCATCTTGAGTAAATCAAATGGAATGAATGGCATTACACATACGCTGAGTGCATAGCTTACTGTACACTGTGCCTGGATTACAAACCAAACTGTTCCAAACAGATAAGCAATTGCTGTTCCAGCTACCATACCAACAAAGCTCCAGATGATATTTCTGTTTGTCTTTTCCAGAACAATTCCGCTGATTAAGGCAAGCAGAATAAATCCTACAAGATAACCGCCTGTCGGGCCTGCCAGCTTTGCAATACCGCCTGTGTAACCAGAAAATACAGGAAGCCCAACCACACCAAGAAGCATATAAATCAAGTAGCTGATGCAGCCTTTCTTTGCACCAAGCAGGTAAACAGTCAGGTAAATTACCAGATTCGTAAAGGAGATCGGAACTGCTCCGATCGGAATGGACATTGGTCCCAAAATACACATAAGTGCCGCCATGATCGCACACATTGTCATGGTCTTGACAGATTCGTTTCTCATAATTGTTTTTCCCTCTCTTTTGTTTTATTATTTTTTCTTGTTTTATCTTTTCTTTTGTCTTATTTTTTCCTTCTATTATTTATGCTCTCTTTTCTGCATTTTGTACCTTCTGGTACTCCGGTGTTACATCTCGTCCGATATCCTCAAGCATCTTTTTGTCACTTCGGATGGTCGCACAGGCAACTGTTGTCAACATATTTCCTGTGATCGTTGCTGATACACCAGATTTAAATGCAAGCTCTCCGTCATTTGTCAAAAGAGCACGTCCCGCACCGAGTCGAATATCTGCCTTTGGATTAATATAGCGAAATAACGCGACAGTACGCAAAATATCAGGTTCCGAGATTCGTTCAAGATTCTCAAGTGGTGTTCCTTTGATTGGCATTAGTGAGTTTATCGGAATCGAATCGACACCGCACTCCGAAAGGCTTATTGCCATATCAAGACGGTCCTCCCAAGTCTCGCCCATGCCAATGATTCCGCCGGAACAGACATACATACCTTCTTCCTTTACCATCTTTAATGTAGCGATCTTCTGCTCATAGGTGTGCGTCGTGCAAATCTGCGGAAAATAGCGCTTTGAAGTCTCAATATTGTGATGATAGCTTGATACACCAGCTTCATGCAGTCTATGAAGCTGCTCTCTTGTCAAAAAACCCATTGAAGCACAAAGATCAATGCTGCATTCCTTCTTCATCGTCTCATACGCATGAATGGCTTTTTCAAACTCCTCACCTGTCAGTGCCTTTCCTGCCGTAACGATTGAAAAACGATCAACACCCTCTCGCTCGTTCATCTTACATGCCTCTACGATCTTCTCCTCCGGTAAAAAGCTATATACCTCGCAGTCTGTGTGGTGATGTGCTGACTGTGCGCAGTACTTACAGTCCTCCGGACAACGACCACTTCGTCCGTTAATAATCGAACAAAGATCGACTTTGTCTCCTACAAAATGCTCACGGATTTTGTCCGCTCCTTTACACAGGTCATCTAAATCACAGTCCAGAAAAAAAGACAGATCATCTTTTCTTGTCAGTCTCTTTCCTTCAATAATCTCCTCTGCCAGCTTTTGCATATCCATGTTGTTTTTCCTCCTACAGGCAAATTCGAGTTGATTGTACTCTTTTTTATTTTAATTGTCAACTTATTTTTGTGTTTTGGTTGACAATTGAGTTAATGAATTAGGGCAGGCAAAAGCAGTTACCTGCCCCAACAATCTATATTTTTATTAAATTTGTTAACCTATTTATTATAACGTTTCAACGCCACACCTTTATTTTACCGTCTTCTCTCTTCTGATAAAAAGACAGACACACAAAACTACAAAACCGACAGTCACAAAAAGAAGGGCCGGCCATACCGGCAGTGGACAGACGCTTCCGCTTATCAGCTTAAGTCCCTGATAAAGTGTGTAGATACCGAATACAGAGAATATTACAAATGCAAGTGTATTAAGCAATCCTTCTGGAGTCTTACTCTTTAATAGATAACCAACTAACATTCCAAGAATATCTGCTGCAAAAAGTCCAAATGAACAGCCAAGCCACACAATAAGCGCAGATCCCATACCTTCGTTCGCACCAAATGTAATCGCTGTAAGCTGTGTCTTATCGCCAAGCTCTGCTATAAAAAATGTACAGAAAACAGCGAGTGGTGCAAACTTAATCTTTGATTTTCCCCCTTCTTCCTCTTCATCGTCATCATCACCGGCAATTGTCGATGCTGCAAAATAAAGAAATGCCAGTGCTGCAACCATCTTAATCAACCATGCCGGAATGAACTCACTGACAAGTCCACCCGCTAAAACAGCCAGTCCATTTAATACAAGAATTGCTGCGGCCGTTCCCATGATAATGTCTCTTAACTTATATTTCGAAGTAAGAGCAATCAGCATGAGCTGGGTTTTATCGCCCATCTCTGCGATGAATTCGGTTAAAAACACCTTCAAAAACAACATTTTTCCATTTTCCTCCTTTTTGTCTCCACCAAAGTGTCGTCAGCCAAAAGAACTGCTATTACGCGTGTATCTTCAGCAAATAATAAAAGACTCATGTATATCAATGGCCAGCAAGTGTATTACACACATAAACTGGTAACTGATATACATGAGTCTCATTATTTAAGATTTGCCAGATTCTACTCTTGATCCGATTTTTTTTGGTCTTTGTTCAATCATCATCAGATCTTTATGAGAATAAAATCAGAATGTTGACAAATCACACTTTCGCGCTAACTACTCCCTCATGGAATAGAATATTAAGTTTCAAATTACTTGATAAAGTTTATCAGATGCTTTCAAGTTTGTCAACAAATTATTACAGAATCCGCTTGAAAAATGTTCCTCTCTTTACTTGCGATTTTTCTTTGATTGCACTTTATCTTCATACATTTTCTGATCTGCCTGATTTAACAGTTCCAATAATCCGACGCCCGGATAATCTTCTGAGAAAGCAAAGCCACAGGCATAACGGTTTCTATTGCCCTCTTGTTTTTAAACAAATATAGGCGTGCAAAAAGATTTCTCGTTTTACACACCCAAAATCAGCCTCTACTACTATCTCATTTTTATGCCATATACATAATGACAACAAACAATAAATTCGTATTTGTCGTTCTGACGTCTTCTAACATCTCCATCAGCTCTGCAAAAGGACCAATGTTTCCACCAATCACAATCTCGATCTTTAATGGCTTATCCCACGCCTTTAACAACCCATGAAGTTCCTCAAGCTCGCTATTGTAATCCTTTGGCATTCCCTCCAAACGCCCAAAGCGCTTAAGTGCTTCCTCTTCTGTTTTTAATCTTGCCAGATCAATTCGTATTCTTTCCATGATCCCTTCCTCCTGTATACACCTTAGCTTTTCAAATTGAAGCTCATATTGCTATGTATTATACCTGTTTTATGCATTTTTTTCAACCTTTAAACACCCGTATTATCAAACTGCGGAATAAAGCTATCCTTCGCTGTCTCCCCTTCCTGAATAAATCCATTTTCCACGCCAAGATCAATCGCATAGTCCACGACCTCATCGTATTCGGCCTGTGTGATCGTACGGCCAAGTTCTGGAAAACGCTTCTCAATCCCAGGCATCGGTGTATACTGATTCATGATGCTGATGTAAATTTGATCACCGTAAGTCTCATAGAGGTAGCGAATTGCTTCTTTGGACTCCTCGATATGACCCGGCAAGATTAAGTGACGTACAATGACACCGCGCATCATCATCTCCCGCTCATCAAACTGTGCCTCGCCTGTCTGTTTTACCATCTGCGCGAGCGCACGCTTTGAAACCTCTGGATAATCCGGCGCATTCGAGTACATTGCCGCTGTTTTCTTATTTATATATTTAAAATCTGGCAAAAAAATATCGGCTACACCGTCTAGTGCCTGAATTGCCTCTACCTTCTCATATCCGCTCGAATTGTACACAATCGGAATATGAAGTCCATTTTTTCTGGCACGCTTGATGCTGTCAATCACGATCGGCAGATAATGACCTGCCGTCACAAGATTAATGTTATTTGCCTTCTTTTCCTGAAGTTCCAGATAAATCTCACAAAGACGCGCCTCTGTAATGACTTTGCCAGAATGACCTAGCGCAATCTCCCGGTTCTGGCAGTACACACAGCCCAAGTTGCAGCCCGAAAAAAAAACAGCTCCCGAGCCCTCCTCACCAGAAATACATGGCTCCTCCCACATGTGAAGTGCTGCGCGTGCCGCCGTGATGGTGCTTCCTACCTTACATCCCCCAATCCCTTGTGTTCGGTCGACTCCACATTCACGCGGGCAAAGATGACAATTTGTCAAGTCCATATCAAATGGTCCGATTTTGCTTTTTCCTATTTTCTTGTTTTCCATTTTATTTTCCTTTGCTTATTTAACTTTTTCTTACAATTCCCAAAAAGCGGTTGTGTTTCTCCCAAAAAGCTATATGATAGAATTGATTGTAATGATTGTATTCTTTATTATCGTTTTTCTATTATACTTTATTATGGAGGTGCTGTCATGTATTTTGATGCACATTATCTTTTTGACACCTTCCGATCACGCGTGGTTTTTACCCTTGCTCTTTGTCTTCTTATCACCTGCTTTGTTCGTCCTGCTCTCGCAGACGAAACGAACTCGCAGGCAGAGACAACTCAAGCCATCGAGCCGGAAACCGCCGGAATTGTCAGCGAACACGGTCAGCTAAGCGTCTCTTCTTCAGGCATTGTAGTTGATAAAAACCAGGCAGCTTTTCAGATTCAGGGCATCAGCACCCACAATCTGGCCTGGTATCCCGAGTATGTCAATATTGATACATTCCGAACGCTTCGAGATGATCTGAATGTCAACACCATCCGTCTTGCTATGTACACGGCTGAAAATGGCGGCTACTGTGTCAGTGATGACGCCACGAAACAGGCGATGTTTGACTGTTTGACTTCCGGTATTGAAGCGGCGATCAAACTGGACATGTATGTGATTGTAGACTGGCATATTCTATCGGATTCCAATCCAAACACCTACAAAGAAAAAGCACTTGCCTTCTTTGAAAAAATTGCTTCCACCTACGGCAATACACCAAATATTCTCTATGAGATTTGTAACGAGCCAAATGGTGATACCTCATGGGATGACATCAAAAGCTATGCTCCTGATGTGATTGACTGCATTCGCACCTATGCACCACAAAGCATTGTGATCGTTGGTACTCCAAATTGGAGCCAGGATGTAGACATTGCATCCGGGTCTCCGATTGACCGTGAAAATCTTCTCTACAGCCTTCATTTTTATGCGGCTACCCATAAAGAAGATCTTCAGAATAAATTAAAGACAGCAATCACAAACGGTCTTCCAGTCTTTGTATCCGAGTTTGGCATCACCGAAGCTTCTGGAAACGGCACAATTGATACAACTAGTGCAGATACCTGGATGGCTCTGTTAAAGGAAAATGGCATCGGCTATATCTATTGGAATCTTTCCAACAAGGACGAGGCCAGTTCGCTGCTTCTCTCCTCCTGCACGTCTGTATCAAACTGGGCTGCTCAGGACTATTCAACTGCTGGACAATGGTTTTTGCAGAATCAACAGACACAAGGCTTGGACTCTACTAGTTTGACTAGTGATGCAATGTTAAAAACAACGTCAGAGACCGGCGCTTCCGATACCCCGACCACGCTCTACGCAACCGATGATTACTGGAGCTTTAGCAACGGCTGTAATGTTTCTATTTGCTGTACTGATACCTGGGCCGATGCGTCTATGCAATACGCATCCTATGATGTAACCGTATCCAACTCCTCTGCCGCCGATGTATCCAATTGGCGTTTTCGCATTACCTGGGATGAGGAAATCGCTCCGAAGGAATACTGGTCCTGTGAGGTTGGCGGTTCTGGAAACAATCGTCTGTTTATTCCTGTAGACTACAACACGACCATCCCCGCCGGCTCTTCTATCTCCTTTGGAATGATCGTGTATGGCACGCAGACACCGACATTGACAAACATCACTTTTGAATAATACAAAACGTATTTTCAGATACTAACTATGTTTTTCATCATAAATTTGGAGTTTTCTCATGAAATCAAAATACACAAAAAAGCAGCGCATTCTTGCCATTGTCGGCATTGTACTTTTAGTCGGACTCTATATTGCTGCGCTCATCGCCTCGTTTTTCAACAGCCCGACCGCACAGGGATTCTTGCACAGCGCATTGTTCTGCACGTTCTTTATCCCGATTGTTATCTACCTTTTTCAGTTTTTTTCCGGAAAAACTCGTCCCCCAAAGGAGGACGAGTAACCCGCTCCGGATACGTTTGGAACGTTTCAAAACTTATCCTGGAAACATTTTTCCAATTAAAGGGGTCTTCGGACCTCTTTTTTTTCGGTTTTCTTCGATCAGCTTATCATCAATGTCAATATAATAGCGCTCATAGGCATTGATCACTCGCGTCTCATTGTACTTACATTCCCTCTTGTAATGTCCCCCATAATTGGCGTGCACATGGCCATGCACAAACACAAGCGGCTTATAGCAGTCTAGTAAGTCCCGAAAGACCTGAAATCCCTTATGCGGAATGTCATCGCCATCGTTTAGCTGATAGGCAGGTGCATGCGTAACCAGAATGTCAAATCCTTTGTTTCTGCGAAGCTTAAAGCGCATCTTATTCACACGCTTTTGCATTTCCTTCTCTGTAAACATGTTTGTTCCCGGCTTGTAGCGCATCGAGCCGCCAAGGCCAAGCAAACGCACCCCGTTAAATTCAAAAATATCATTTTCAATGCAGGTACAGCCCTCTGGTGGAGTCACCTCATACCTTTCATCGTGATTTCCCCTCACATAGAGCACCGGAGCCTTTGTAAACGTTGCCAAAAAAGACAGATACTTCGGATTCAGGTCTCCACAGGAAACAATTAAATCCACATCTTTCAGCATTGATTTATCAAAATAGTCCCACAGTGCCTTGGACTCTATATCTGCAATTACCAGTATTCTCATTCTTACCTCTACTTTTTCTACTCTTCTATGTTATCCACACCCTGAACCTCAACTACGGCCTTTGCATCCTCGTTCAGTTTATCCCAGTGTGGCAAACTACCCACTACATTGTCGGCCAGCCATCTCATGTTAATGATCTCCTCCGGTGTCAGCCAACGGTTTTCCTCACTCTGCACAATACCATCCTGTGAGTACAGCACACCAGAAAATGGACTAAAGCCACCCTCCATGATCTGATGCTGCATAAACTCAACTAACTGCTTTGTCTTGGCAGGTACCTTCGGTGAGCAAATAAAGTCTACTACACCTGCTGACATTCCCCACCAGTAATTGAGTGCTACGCCATCACTTCCGGCGCTATCCCATGCACCATTCTGCACGGTCTCCACAAGCTTCTTGTACAATGCTCCCCAGTTCCACATAACAGCGGTAAGGTTCTCCGGTTCATCCTCTTTTTCGATATTAACCAGTCCAAAATAGCGGGACGGCGAATTCGGTACAATCATTTCGAGGCAAGATACAAGATTTACATCATTTGCACGGAAATCGTCGATAATTTCCTGTTTGTCACGCACGGTCGTCCACTCTAACTGCACGGTAGCGGTTGGATTTACCATCTTAACACCGATCGCAAATGCGTTAATATTGGCAATCATACCACAAATCGGGTAGTCTGCCATATATCCGATTTTTCCATTTCTGCACAGTGCACCAGCTACCAATCCGGACAAAAACTTCGCCTCAAACAGACGCGCATAGTAGGTTCGAATGCACTGGTGGGTCGTATCAACCGAGCAATTTAAAATCTTGACACTTGAATTTTTAATCGCAGCCTTAATACTTCCCTCAAGAAACTGTGGTGTAGTCGTAAAGATGATGTCACACTTCTTGTCAATGGCATCGTCAAGTGTACTTTCAAGCTCTGCCCCCTGCGAAATGTCATTGTAGGAAATGGTTTCAACCTTTCCCTTAAACTGCTCCTCTAAGTACATACGTCCTAACTCGTGTCCATAGATCCATGCAGAATCCTGCGGATTCTTGTCATGTACAAATGCAATCTTAAGATATTTCGTTCCTGGTGAAAGCAGATAATCAAACAGATTTTTCTTTGGTGCCTCCTGTGGCTCCGTCTTAATCTCAGACGGATTTCCCTTTGCCTGGAGAATAATCTCATCCCACATCTTTAACAGCTCCGATTTAATCTGTGCCGGAAGCTTTTCTTCCAACTCCAAATCACACGGATACAGTTCTAGATACATTAAAAAAGCATCTGCTGTCGGCATTGGCGGGCGATCGCCTCCCTTTTCCTTATATGCCTTCTCAAAACGCACATACAGAGAACGCACTTCCATGCGATCGTCATCCGTCCAGTCATAATCTGCCTCAAATCCTAGCTTTTCGAGGAAACTACGGTAGCTTCCCAACTTATTGAAGACAATATAATTCACCTTCGAATGCTTATAAAATGCCAGATACTCAAAGTATAGGCGATTTTCCGGCTCATCGGTTCTCTTTGGGATAATACGTGTCACACTGCCCGGCACACTCGGCGCTCCACAATATTTCATTACACTGACGCGCTTATTGCCTTCCAACACATAATAGCGATTCATAAATTCATAGCACTTGATCGGATCATGGATACCTTCGTCAAGATGCGCATTATAAAGTGCCTGCCACTTTGCCGCAAACTCAGACTCAGGTTCAAGCAGCGGCATAAAATCCGGTGCAAATGCGGTACGTCGTCCCACCGTATAGGTTCCCACAATAAGCTCAGACGGAACCGCACAAATTCCTAAGTTTTCCTCTGCCACAACATCTGTATGGGATAACAGTTCCTCAAGTACCTGCAGATATGGATATTTTCCTTCTGACAGGCATCTTGCATAGGTTCTCTCACCTTTTTTCAGCGCTTTCTGATAATCGTCTCTTGCCATATTCAGCCACACACCTTTCTTTATTCTCTCTGATTCCTTTTCTTATTCCTCTTGTTCACTTGTTGCTTTTGGTTCACTTGTTGCTTTTGGTTCGCTTGTTGTCTTTGGTTCTTTGTTTCTTTGTTTCTCTTTTCTTTCTCTTCCTCTTTGCTATACATTTTTTTGCTTTTGCGACTTTATTCTACCTCATTTTATTCTTCGTTACAAGTATTCTTAAGAAAACCTTTCAATCCTACAAGTACCGCGTTTTATCTTGCTTTTTTTATAGAAACAAAGTACAATAAAACTAACTTATGTACCAGGAGGGTTCATTTATGAAAAAATTTCGTTTAATTCCTGCATTCGTACTGTCCGCTGCTCTTTTATCTGGACTGGCTGGATGCAAAAAAGAAACTGAATACTATAACCCAAGCGCACAGACCCAGTCTGTAGCAGAAACAGAATCCCAAACAGAAGCAGGCACAGAAGCTTCCACTGAAGCGTCTACTGAGGCTTCTACCGAAGAATCCACCGAAGAAAGTACGGAGGCATCCACTGAAGAATCTACTGAGGCTTCTGTTGCTTCGAAAGAACTTGCTGTCGGGGATATCTGGTATGTCAATACCGATTCACTCAACATCCGTGATTATCCTTCCACTGAAGGCAATAAGATTGGTGAGCTTTATCGCGGGGAGGAGGTTCGCATCCTTGCTCTTGCCGAGGACGGATGGGTGCAGATTCACAGTACCACGATGGACGGCTACGTAAAAGCAGATTTTCTTGTATCCTCTCCAGATCAGGTAGGTGACGCAGCGGTTGATACCGCTGCACCTGCTGTGCCAGCATCTGATGAAAATACAGCAAATGCAAACCAGACATCCACAAATGGACATATTGTGTGTATTGACGCAGGACACCAGCAGGCAGGTATCAGCGAACAGGAGCCAAACGGACCTGGTTCCTCTGTCATGAAGGCAAAGCTGACCACTGGCACAAGCGGTATTTCAACTGGCCTTGCTGAGTACCAGTTAAACTTAGATGTTTCTCAGATGCTTCAGCAGGAGTTAGTAAATCGTGGCTATCAGGTTGTCATGATCCGAACAACAAATGACTGCCCGATGAGCAATGCCGAGCGTGCTGTTTATGCAAATGAGAGTGGTGCCGAGATTTTCGTCCGCATCCATGCAAACAGCTCCGATGATTCTTCTGTAAACGGTGCCATGTTCTATGCACCGTCTGCTGCCAATCCATATCTATCCGCAGACGTGATTTCTGCAAGCAACACACTGGCCTCCACAATGCTTTCCTTCTACTGTTCCACAACCGGCCTTGCAAACAAAGGTCTGCTGCAGGATGATAGCATGACTGGAATCAACTGGTGCACCATCCCAGTTACGATCGTTGAGATGGGCTTTATGTCAAATCCGGAAGAAGATCAAAAGATGGCAAATCCTGAGTTTCAGGCATTGATTGCACAGGGTCTTGCAAACGGCATTGACGCTTACTTTGGGAGATAACCCACTATGGCTGTTCAAATTTATTACCAATCCGTTCACGATATTGTAATCAATGAGCAGTTGCTTTCGACGCTTCAACCGAAGCGCCGAGAGCAGCTGTTTTCTTTTCGTTTTGAGGCGGACAAAAAACGCTGTGCCGCCGCTGGGCTGCTTTTATGGGAGCATCTCTACCACAAACACCCCGAATATTTCACGGTCTCCTACAACGCTGCGGGAAAGCCATCGGTTTTGTATCGGCCCGACTTGGACTCTACTATTTCCACTCTGCCTGTTCCATTTTTTAATCTCTCGCACAGCAATGACTTTGTGATGCTTGCGATAAGTGATGCCCCTGTCGGCTGCGACATTGAGCGCCTTCATAAGGCCATTCTTTCCCACCATGTATTTCATCCACAAGAATTAGCACGTCTCTTATCACTGCCCGAGGGCGATGCACGAAACCATGAATTTCTTCGTCTGTGGACGGCCAAGGAAGCCTTCTTAAAGGCGATCGGAACTGGAATTGATGCAAATGCTGCCACATATGATTTAAGTAATGGTGGCTCGATCCGCCTTGATGATGGCTCCGTCTGGGCAATTGAGCATCATCCCCTGCCAGATTCCTGTAAAAAAACTTATAACTCCCTCTCTCCGTCATCTAGCAGTTCTTCTCAATACACTTCGGATTATTTTTCAGAATATCTTTCTTGTATCTGCTATAAACACTTGCAATGAGAAAGGATATCATTTACACTGACAGATGGCATTATTACGATTTCAAAATTAAGGAGGGATGGTTTGTTCTATGACTGCCTATGCACATCTTTTACTGTATTTCTTTTTCTACAGCTTTATCGGTTGGATCTGGGAATCCAGCTACGTCTCCGTCTGCAAGCGACAGCTGACAAACAGAGGTTTTCTGACCGGACCAATGCTTCCGATTTACGGAAGTGGCGCTGTCATGATGCTCTGTGTCACCTATCCGGTGCGCTCATCTGATATCGGCATTTTCTTTCTGGGAATGTTTGCCGCTACACTGCTTGAGTATGTCACAGGTGTCGTTATGGAAGCTCTCTTTCAGGTTCGTTACTGGGATTACAGCGACAAGAAGTTTAACATTCAAGGGCATATCTGCTTAAGCTCCTCGTTAGCATGGGGTGTATTCACGCTTCTTTTAATTCGCGTTGTCCACCCGCGCGTCAGCGCTTTGCTGGAGCAAATCCCACAAACCGTGTGTTTTGGTGCACTGATTGTAATTACAATCGTATTTGCCGTTGATTTCGCATCATCCTTCCATGCCGCCATGGATCTGCGCCAGATTCTCGAGTCGCTTACCAATCTCAAGTCCGATGCCGAAAAGCTGCGCGAACGCTTTACCGTACTGACCGATTCTGTCAGCGAGACGCTTCGCGACAAGCTTGGCACAATCAAAAAGCCAGAAAACGCCCGCCTCGAGGAGTTTCAGGCTTCTGTTTCCGAATACCTTGAAAAGCTTTCCGGTCTCGTTCCGAAAGAAAAAGCAGCCGATGTTATCCGCCTGAAAGAGCGCTTTTCTTACCTTGGCGAATTAAAAAGTACAATCGCAAAGCGCATGAATTTTCGTAAGGTCATTCTCTTAAAGGGAAATCCAATGTTGACCTCCCGCAAGTATGCCGATGCATTGAATGTCTTAAAAGAGCAGGTTGGACTGAATAAAAACAACAAACAGCAATAAGAAAAAAGGCTGACGCACATTTTATAATGTACGTCAGCTCTTTATTTTAAGATTTTCACATTAAAACTCGTGATCTTTCTCAAGAAGAATCGACTTATCAGCTTCTCTTTGGTCTACAGGAGCATCCAATTCCAAGGCCCCCCGGTCCAATATGACAGGATACACCAAGTGACAGATCATCACACATCACTTCCATTCCAGGAAAAGCAGCTCGGATCTCTTCAATCCAACTTTCGGTTACCTCTTTTGCTGCACTCGTTGCCGCCAAAAGATAAACCTCACCAGCCGCATACTCCTTTGCAAAAACGGTCTCCAAATCGTGCTTCATCGCATCGATCATTGCATGCTTTGCCTTAACAAAGCCTCTGCATTTCTGGAACACATCCAGCATACCGACATCAAACTTTAAAATTGGCTTGATGTTTAAGAGCCCGCCAAGAACAGCCGATGTTGCCGATACGCGACCGCCTCTCTTTAAATATTCCAGCGTCTCAACTGCCACATATACGACCGTTTTTTCTCTATATTTTTCCAGCGTCTCTTTTACTTCCTTTGCGCTGCAGCCCTGCTTTACTAATTCAATCGCATCAAGAACGCTTCGATGAAGCGGTGTTGCCACACGGCCATTGTCAACCACAAAGACGCGGCCCTCATACTCATCTTCTTGCGCCAACATTGACGCTGTGGAACACGAACCCGATAAGCCACTGCTGATCGGTATGTATACGAGTTCATCATACTGCTTGAGCGCCTCATCCCACATCTGCATAACCGCCTCTGGGGACGGCTGTGATGTGCTGACCTTTGCCTTGCCCTTCATCTTCTCAAAAAACTCAGCCTGCGTCAGATTCACATTTTCATAGTAACATTCATCATCAATATAAAACGGCATCGGCAGCAAAAAAATTCCTTTTTCCTGTGCTTCCTTCGGCTTAATGCTGCTATGGCTGTCAGTCATAATACCAACTGTCTTCAACGTATTTCCTCTCTTTTCCCATCTGTCTCTTTTAAGCGCTTGACAGATAATTTGAGCTTGCTTTATAATAAAGTGTAATATGAGCGCAATATTTCACTCAGTGGAATAAAGTGTTAAACCCTTATTTTTTATTATATCATCTCCCCTCAGTGAAAGAAAGTCTTTTTGCGCAGAAACGAGGATTTTTATGAAATATTATGACATTATTATTATCGGTGCCGGTCCTGGTGGTATTTTTTCTGCATACGAGCTGGCAACCAAACGATCCGATTTAAAAATCGCTGTTTTTGAGGCTGGAAATCGCCTTGAAAAAAGAAAGTGCCCGATCGATGGCAAGCGCATAACCAAGTGTGTTCACTGCAAGACCTGCGCAATCATGAATGGCTTCGGCGGAGCCGGTGCATTCTCCGATGGAAAGTACAACATCACAAACGAATTCGGCGGCACCCTTTACGAGTATATCGGAAAAAAGACAGCTACTGAACTGATGGAGTATGTCGATGAGATCAACATGGCTTACGGCGGTGAGGGAACACGTCTGTATTCCTCTGCAAATTCAAGCTTTAAGCGTGTCTGTTTGCAGCATAACCTGCATCTTCTTGAGGCATCCGTTCGTCACCTC
The DNA here is from genome assembly GCA_052273485.1 of Lachnospiraceae bacterium. GTDB lineage: Bacteria > Bacillota > Clostridia > Lachnospirales > Lachnospiraceae > Anthropogastromicrobium. Next base: position 12,093 of record DAVZID010000015.1, on the reverse strand, counting down.
GGAACCGATAAGAACTATGAGGTTCTTGGCAATCTCTACAACCTGTTAAAGGATAAGGTTGATTTCTACTTCCTGACACCAGTTCACGATGTAAAGATTTTAGACAACGGCAACTATGAAATCGTGACCGATGAGGAAACCTATACCTGCGAGAAATGTATTATCTCAGTTGGTCGAAGCGGAAGCAAATGGATGGAGCAGATCTGCCACAACCTTGAAATCCCAACCAACTCCAGCCGTGTCGATATCGGTGTGCGTGTCGAGCTTCCTGCTGAAGTATTTGCCCCAATCACAGACGAACTATATGAGAGCAAGATCGTTTACCAGACGGAAAAATATCAAGACCGCGTACGTACTTTCTGTATGAATCCAAAGGGCGCTGTCGTTACTGAAAACACGAACGGTATCATCACGGTAAATGGCCACAGCTACGAAAACCCAGCTCTTCATACCAAAAATACAAACTTTGCCCTGCTTGTCTCCAAGCACTTCACCGAGCCGTTTAAGGACAGCAATGAGTACGGCGAGAGCATCGCTCGCTTATCCAACATGCTCGGCGGCGGTGTTATGGTTCAGCGCTTTGGCGATCTGATCCGCGGCCAGCGAAGCAACCCAAAGCGTATCGCAGAGTCCTTTTTAACACCGACTCTTGACGCGACACCTGGTGATTTGAGCCTTGTTATGCCAAAGCGTATCCTTGATGGCATCATCGAGATGATCTACGCACTGGATAACATTGCGCCTGGTACCGCAAACGACGATACCCTTCTCTACGGTGTTGAGGTTAAGTTCTACAACATGGAAGTCCAGATTGACAATCATCTTGAGACTCGTCACAAGAATCTTTTTGTAATTGGTGACGGAAGTGGTGTCACTCATTCCCTGTCCCATGCATCCGCAAGCGGTATTTACGTTGCCCGCCATCTGCTCGGGGAGAATGAATAAAAATCAGGCAAATGAGCACCGCTGCTGCGGTGCTCACAAGCGTTGCCAATATTCCCGGTCCTACGATCGCCGCCGGAACTGCCGATCCACAGCTGCTCCGGTAGGCGATCATATTGACTGGAATCAATTGAAGTGAAGAAATATTGATCACAAGGAAGGTGCACATCTCATCCGACGCGGCATCTGCGTTCGTTTGTCCTAAGCGCTTCCTTGTTTTTTCTTTTCTACCATCCTTTAATTTCTCATCCAGTTTTTCTTTTCCTTTTTCTTCTAATTCCTTTTTTAATGCGTTTAGTTCTTTCATCGCCACAAGCCCTGCCGGTGTCGCCGCCCAGCCAAGTCCTAAAATATTGGCCGTCAGATTCAGACAAATCGCATTCATTGCAGGATGCCCATCTGGAATTCTGGGAAATAAAAATTTGACAATCGGACGTAAGCCTTTCGATAACGCCGCCTCAATCCCACTTCGCTTTGCAATTTCCATCAGTCCACACCAGGCAGCAACTACGCCTGCCATGCCAATACACAGCTCCACCGCTGCTTTTCCACCCTCAATTAACGCATCGTTCACTGCCTCTGTCTGCCCGGTCGCCATCCCCCAGACAATTCCAAGCACAAGCATTCCTGTCCATAAAAAATTTAGCATACAAACCTTCGTCTCTAATTCGCAGTCTATTCACTGCTATTCTAATCCAAAACGAAAGATTGTATGCCTTATTCATTTCCATTAACCTATTTTTTAATCCATTTTTGATCTTACGATCATTCCATCATGATTCGTTTTTACTCATTTTCTGACTTTAATAACGCGTGATAAATGTCTCTCTTGCTCACGCCGCGATCCTTTGCGACCTGTTTCATGGCTTCCTTTCGGTCCATATCCGCGTACAGCGCCATATGCTCCTCGATTGTCATTTCTTCCCAAGACTGCTGCTTTTGCTTCTTTAAGCTCTCGATGTCCATACCCTCGATTACAAGAACACACTCGCCTCTTGGCTCCTCCTCGTCGCGATAATGCGCCAATGCGCCATCAAGCGTATCTGCATAGACGGTCTCATGCTTCTTTGTCAGCTCACGGCAAATGCGCACCTTGCGCGACCCGAGCACCTGTACAAGCTCCTCTAACGTCTTGACAAGATGATGCGGCGCCTCATAGAGAATGATCGTTCTCGTCTCATCCTTCAATTCTTCAAGAACCTGCGCACGCTGCTTCTTGTCCGCCGGAAGAAATGCTTCAAAGGCAAAACGTCTCGTGGAAAGACCCGACATCGTAAGCGCCGTGATACAGGCTGCCGGTCCCGGAAGTGATGTCACCTTAATTCCAGCCTCATAGCATTTCTGCACCAGCACCTCACCCGGATCCGAAATGCCCGGTGTTCCCGCATCGGTAATGCAGGCAATATTTTTTCCTTCTGCCATAAGACCCACCAGATAATCGGCCTTATCGTATTTGTTGTATTCATGATAGCTCGTCATCGGCGTATGAATCTCAAAATGATTCAACAGCTTCTGGCTGTTTCTGGTATCCTCTGCCGCAATGAGATCGACTTCCTTTAAGGTACGCAGCACGCGAAATGTAATATCTTCAAGATTCCCGATCGGTGTCGCACACAGATAAAGCATTCCTGCCATAGATTTTTCCTTTCTTTTTGTCCACTTCTGATTCAATCCGGGCAAACTCACCAGATCTTCGCCTCAAGGCTTTTCTGACTTACAATCTCCCATGAATCATTTTGATTTGGTCGCTCTCCTGTCCGTTTTCATCAAATAAAATGAGCGGCGCCTCGACACGAATCTGCGTGTTTGCACCTCTTATCCCTTCGATCAGCACAAGATTTGCCTCCTGAGAGCGCTTTGGATGAACCATACAAATCCGCCTTGGCGACATGCGATACTGCTTCATCAGGCAGATGATATCTCCCAGACGATACGGACGATGAACCATATACATGCGTCCTCCCGGTACCAATACCTGCACACTCTCTCGAATCACATCCTCCAGATTACAAAGAATCTCATGGCGCGACACAGCCTTACTGTAATCGCCGCCGACAAGTCCACTGCCACCTGCCATGTATGGCGGGTTAACTGTGACTACCTGAAACGCACTCTTTCCAAACAATTCTTTTGTCTGTTTTAGATCACCGCAGACGATTGATACTTTTTCTTCCAGATGATTGAGTGCCACGCTTCGCGCCGCCATCTCGGCGACTTCCGCTTGAATCTCTAGCCCGGTAAAATGCGCCGCCTTTGTCTTTGCCGTCATCAAAATCGGAACAACACCCGTTCCGGTACAAAGATCAAGCACGCATTCCCCTTCAGTGGCTCTTGCAAACCACGAGAGAATCACCGCGTCCACACCATAGCAGAAGCGCCCCGGATGTTGAATCAACATCAGCCCGTCGCGCTCCAAATCGTCCAATCGCTCGCCTGGCTTAAGTGTTTTTGGCTCACTTGTCATTCAGCTTAGACCGCCCTTCTCTCTTGTCAAGCTTATCCAGATTTTCAAGCTCCTTTAACTCCTGATCGGACAGCTGTGCTTTGTCTTTTCTTTTATGTGGACGAAATCTTAACTGAGAAGCCTTATAGGTGCGAATCTCCTTCTCATCCTTGTTCACCGTAACAATAACCTTCACTTCCTGGCGAAGTACACTAACGCTTGAAACCTCACCCTTCAGTCCGTCATCTGTTGTCACATAATCGCCGACACCCGGCAGCTTGCTGTTTAAATACTCGTAGGTTTCCTCCTCGTTCTTTAAGCAGCACATCAGTCGTCCACAGACACCGGAAATCTTCACCGGATTCAAAGACAAATTTTGCTCCTTTGCCATCTTAATGGAAACAGGCGCAAACTCGGACAAATACGTGTTGCAGCAAAGCGGACGTCCGCAGCTGCCAATTCCGCCAATGATCTTTGCCTCATCGCGCACGCCAATCTGACGCAGCTCAATACGCGTGCGAAATACCGATGCCAGATCCTTTACCAGTTCACGAAAATCGACTCTTCCGTCCGCTGTAAAATAAAAAAGGACCTTATTGTTGTCAAATGTATATTCCGCATCGATGAGCTTCATGTCCAATCCATGCTTTGCAATCTTTTCCTGACAGATTTTAAACGCTTCCCTTTCCTTCTGTCTGTTTTCATCTGCGATTTTATCGTCCTGAGGGGTGGCAATGCGAATCACGGACTTTAATGGCTGAAATACCTTCTCCTCATCCATCTCCTTCGCACCAAGCACGACATAGCCGTACTCTACTCCTCTTGCTGTCTCTACAATAACATGCATTCCCGTTGTAATATCCATATCAAGCGGATTAAAATAATACACCTTTCCGGCTCTGCGGAAACGCACACCGATGACCTTTATCATGATACTCCCAAACCTTTCCTATTTCTGGCACTCTCTGATCGTCAGCCACAAAAGCTCCAGCGTCAGCTGGAAATTTACATTTGCGTCCAGTCTGGCTGACGCGGTATTGATGGCCTCCAAAATGCAGTTAATCTCATTGTAGCCGCATGTCTGGGCAACCTTGCTGATCGCACGATACTCCTCTGCAAAGATCAGAAGATTCGGATCTCTCGTTGCTTTAAAGATCAGAATATCCCGATACCATATCTGCATAAAGCCAAAGCAATCCTTAATGTTTAGCTTATATTCCTCAAGCTTTGCGATGTTCTCAAGCATCTCCGAAAACGGCATCTTCGAGGCGGTCTTTAATAAGAGCGTAATCGTCTGAATCATGGAATTAAAATCATCCGACTGTGCTAACTTTAAAGCCTTTCCGATATTTCCCTGCGAAAACTTTTCAAGCGTTGGAATCTTATCCTCCTCCACGCCCTTTTCTCTCAGATATTTCACAAACGCTTCCGACTCGACCGGCTTCATGTTTAACACAATGCTTCTCGAGAGGATCGTCTCAAGCATCGATGCCGCATTTGTCGTGAGAAGTAGAATGATACCGTAGGCCGGCGGCTCCTCGATTGTCTTTAATAGAGCGTTCTGCGCCTGCACTGACAATTTCTCAGCCTCATCCACAATATAAATCTTATATGGGCTGCTATATGGCTTGATCTGGATATCTCCGATGATCTGCTCTCTGACGTCATCCACACCGATTACAGTCGGCTTCTCATGACCAGGGTAAATCACATCTGGATGATTGCCGCTTAAAAACTGTGTGCAGGAATGACATACGCCACACGGACGCTTGTCAGGCTCAGCCTGACACTCAAGCGTTTGCGCAAATGCCTTCGCTGCCGTCATCTTTCCAAGACCTTCCTCACCACTTATGACATAACAGTGTGATACCTTCCCGGAAGAGATTGCATGTAAAAAATGTTCTTTGATCTGTTCATTTCCGATTAATTCTGAAAAACCGCCTGCGTGCATATCAAAATCGCCTCCCATCGTATGGATCTATTTGATCCATTTTTCTCTGTATGAACTGCATTTATCATAGCACAACTTTAAGAAATAGTCTAGCTATTGTGTTACCCGGAAGTTTCACAAACGCGGTTCGTCTCACCGCTAATCCACGTTACTTTCCTAACTCCTGCTTAATATACTCTAATACCATATGGAGGCATGCATCCATATCCTCATTTTGGAAGCGCCGCGTAATCTTCGCTGCCCTTAAGTTTTCCTCGGAAAAATCAGCCTGATCCGCGAGAAAACGTCTGCACATCTCCTCATATTTCGCCGTTTTCTGAGTGCGTTCTCTCGCGATTGCACGCTCAAGGCGGATTCCATCTTCGACCTCAAGATACACCGGAATCATCTCCTCCTCGCCAAAATAGGCCCGCAGTGGCAGATAGGATTCGAGTGTGCCGATTGTCATATAAACAGAGTTTTCATCAAACTGCCCATCATCAGCTGTCGCATAGGTCCAGTCCCCATATACCGTAGGATAAACACGTTTTTCGATGATTTTTCCTGCGCTTTCCATGCTCGCGATCTCCTGGTCTGACACAAAGAAATACTCTCTTCCATTTTCCTCGTGGTCGCGAATCGGTCTTGTCGTGTAAAGTATGATTTCCTTTGGCGATGGAGTAAGCTGCTCCTTCACCTTTTTATAGATCGTATCCTTGCCGGATGCGCTTTTTCCCATAAAGTAGATAATTTTCATATTTTTTTCCTTTTTCTTTTTCTTTATCCTTTTTAACTAAGACGAGTATTCCTTTCATTGCGCCAAAAGGCTTTTCCGAACTCCGTCCATGAACAACACATCCAAGTGAATCGTCTGTATTTCCTGTCAACGATTGGTACTTGCAAGATTTTGTACAGTAAGTATCCTCTCTCCAGTCTCGTCCTCCATGCCATACAACTCCATGCCGCTTTCCTTATAATACCGGACAAGATTCAGCAACTCGTTACTAATTTCCTCACCCGGCATCAAAAATGGACAGCCCGGCGGATACACATAGACCGTTTCCGCACTGATTCTTCCTGCGGCTTCTTCAAGAAGCACCGGAATTGTTTCCGACTCAGCTGCCTTACTTGGAAGCATGGCCTGCTTTAGTGGCACAAAAACAGGCGAAGGCGTAACGCAATCTTTTTTCTGCCAGGAAAGCGTACCAATTTCCAATTCGGTATTAATTTCACCAAGCGCCGCCTCAAGACGAGAAAAGCCTTCTTCGGTGTCTGTCAGCATCGTCATCAAAATCACATAGTCTGGTGCAGACATTTCTGGCTGGAGGTGATAGCGATCGCGCAAAATTTCGTGCAAACACCTTCCAGCGTTCACATATCCTCTTGCGCCGAACACAATCTTTGTGTAATCCACAATTGGAAGATTGTTATCCCCCTGACAAGGCTTATTGTGGTTTTGCTCGAGTTGTTGCATTTCAATCTGCTGCTCTTGTATATGTTTTGCTTCCATCTCTGGATAAAGAAACCACAACTGTTTCCAGTCCTTGCTTCGTTCATAGAAAAGCTGCAAACGCGTGGTCAATTCACGTAGCTTTTGTGCACCTTCCATTTGCATATAGCGCACACATAGATCCATCCCTGCCATCAGCACATAGGACGGACTGGACGTCTCAAAAATATGAAGTGCACGTTCAATTTTCTTCACATCCACACGATCACTGCAAATATGAAGCGCTGCGCTCTGCGTCAGACACGGCAGCGTCTTATGAAGGCTTTGAATGACAATGTCAGCTCCCTCGTGAATTGCACTGTAGGGCAGACGTGTTTCCATGGTTGATTCTATTCTTCTTACTTTGTTTTCCTTTGACTGCGCAGCTAAGGGATTCTGCATCTGCGGCACATCCAATCCAAATGCACTTTGTGCATACGGAAGATGCGCCCCATGCGCCTCGTCCACAATCAGAATGCCTCCATGCGCATGTACCACATCCGCGATCGCCCGAATGTCCGATGCAATGCCCTCGTAAGTCGGTGAGGTGAGGATGACTGCGGCAATATCTGGGGATTGTTCGTACGCTTTTTCCACATCTTTGGGGATAATTTGGCCACTTATGCACAAGTTATCCACATTTTGGGGATAACTATAGATTGGTTTTAATCCTCTGAGCAAAATTGCATGTGCCACACTCTTATGTGTGTTTCTCGCAACTGCAACACTCGCCCCCTGTGGGCAGGTTCCATATACTGCTGCCAAAATGCCGCACGTTGAACCATTCACTATGTAGTAGGACTGTTTCGCCCCAACTGCATGAGCCATGCGCTCCATTCCTGCCTTTATCATGCCCTCAGCATGGTGCAGATCGTCAAACCCGTCAATCTCAGTAATGTCAATGTCATATACATTTGTCATCCAGTCCACTCTCCGCTTATGACCTGGCATGTGAAACGGGTATGCATCGCTCCTAGCATAGGCTTCTAATTTTTCGTAAATTGATTGCTCCTGCATTTTTTCTCCTGCTGATTTCATTTTTCTAGTACTTTCTCAAACTAGTTTTTTGAACCAAATTTTTGAATTTAAGTTTTCTACGCTAGTTTCATTGTACTTTTCGATAGCCACTCTCAAAGTCTACGACATTCCACATTTTTGTATGAGTTAAATATGCCTTCAGGTTATGTGCACAAATTTTTGCTACGTTATCCTCCACCTGCGGCGCATGACCAAAACTTATCCCCGAAATATGAGGCGTTATCAACACATTTTTCATGCCCCAGAGTGGATCGTCTTTTGGCAGCGGCTCAGGGTCAGTTACATCAAGTACTGCCCCTGATAGATAACCTTCTTCGAGCAATTTAATCAAATCCGACTGCACAATCAAGTTTCCCCGTCCGACATTGACTACGAGTCCGCCCTTTTTTATTTTGCGAAGTCGTTCTTCTGTGAGCAACTGTGTCGTCTGCTGTGTTTTCGGAAGACATCCGATCACAAGATCCGCATGGGACAGTTTCTCGTCTAATGAATCAAGTGTCCAGACTTCATCAAACCATTCGGATGTTTTTGAGACTGTGCGACGGATGCCGATTGTATGCACATCAAATGCCTTTAGGCGCTTTGCCACATTCGTTCCGATATCGCCTGTCCCAAGGATTAACGCTGTCTTTCCCATGAGTGCCTGCTCACTTCCTACATCCTGCCACTGACGTTCTTCCTGCTGCTCACGGTAATGGAAAAAATTTCGATACATCGTCAGAACTGCACCTAACACATACTCCGAGATAATGCCGCCGAATGCGCCTGACATGCTGCATAACAGCACATTTCTTGGAAAACCAGGCACCTGCGTATACTTTTCCACACCCGCATTCGAAGACTGAACAAATTTTAGCGCCGGTGCCGATGCTATTTCTTCAATTGTTGGATTTCCAATCACAATCTCTGCTTCCTTTAACAGTGATTTGTAGCGTTCTTCATCCTTTTTTCCATCTGGCTCTGACAGATAACTTTCCTGAAAAAAGAATTGTGCACCCAAAGCGGCTTCTTTTAGCATCGCTTTATGTGACTTTCGAAATGGAACTGTCACCAGTATCTTCATGCTGCTTCCTCCTGTGTATCGTTGTACTTTGTTGCCTTTTTTCTTTTGACACTACTTTATACTTTACTTTTTCATACTATATTTTCGCTTTTTGTACTGCTCTTGATTCTGTCTACTCGACCTGCTTTCGCACATCAGACATCCATGCAATATCCTCGCTGATTTTTTGAATCTCCTCTGGCAGCTGATAGGCATAAGCTGCTTCTGGATACAGATACGCGTGCAGCTGCACGACATTATCGGCGAGTTCCTTTGCAACTACAGCATCCCTTACCCCGTTTGTCAGCTCATAGATCTGACCGAGATATTCACCTGCCACATATTGAAATGGAAATGAGACGCTTTCCTCAATCGCAAAATCACCTGCCTGAAATGCCAGATTCCCCAATTCTAACATGGAAAGATTCGTTGCAATGCTGTCCATTCCAATTGAGACCGCACGCACCACGGTCGTTGGCTTTGTCAGGATCAGACTTTTTACCTTTTGCAGGCATTGTTCAATCACCATGCGCTGATTGCCTGTCCGGCCGACATCGCCCAACCCGGCATAGCGCACCCGGCAAAATGCAACCGCCTGCGTTCCTGTCAAGTTAAATGTGCCACTTCCATCAAGCTGTTCGGACCAGATGCCTGTCTGCTTGTTGACCTCCGTGAGATAGCCATTCATGTAGCGAACGACTTCTGGATTGTCAATCGAGACTTCGATGCCACCAAGCGTATCAACTACCTGCGCCGCTGACAGCCAATTTAATACAACATAATCCCGAATATTCAAATCCAAATTTCGATTGATCATGCTAATCATATCCGCAATGCCTGTATAACAAAGCTGTGAATTCGCCTTGTCATAGAGACGGCCTTCATGATAGCTACCCGGATTCTCCAGACGAAGGAGCGTATCTCGAAGAACCGACACCAGACGAATCTTTCCCGTCTTCTCATTGATACTTACAATCATAATCACATCGGCATTTGCACCGCGGTCAATGCGTTTTTGATCCCTCGCATCCACACCCACCAGAAGAATATTTCGGTAATCCGAAATCACTGTATCATAATCTACCAGCTCATTTCCAGTTACGGTTCCCTGCTCGTCTGTCACTTCTACGACATTTGTGCCATGATCCGCAACAAACACCTCCTGCAGCGGATCATTCTGCTTAGCCCGTGCATAACTTCCAATTACATATGCACCTGCCAAAAGCAGCACGATAAACGCTGCCTCCAGCCAAAACAACGACTCCCTGTGCTTTCTTTTTCTGCTTCCCATACACAATCTCTTTTCTATGGGCCAGTTTTCCGCGCCACCCGGCTGCGGTTTGCGCCATTACTCCTACTATATGCACAGAAAGCAGATTTTATACGTTGCCCGAAAGTACACAACGGTTTCCGAAACAGTTCACAGATGCCCATTCACAAAACTGCACTATCGTGCTTACGGCTTTGTTTTCCTCATATTTTATTGAAGACTCGTGCAAGAAAACTCGTGACTTTAGTCAGGAGTTATTGACGTTTCTCGCAATCCGTCTCACATATTGTCGCGCCTCCGACCACAACATCGCCATCATATAGTACGACAGCCTGTCCCTTCGTGATCGCGCGCTGCGGCTCATCAAATACAACGTGAATACGATTGTCATCAAGCTGCTCTACGGTTGCTGGCTGCTCGGCATGGCGGTAGCGCACCTTTGCCTTCACACGCATTTTTCCCTCAATTTTCGGCACAGAAATCAAGTTCAGATCATCAGCAATCAACTCACTTGAGAATAAATCAGCCTCATCAGCAAGAATGACCTGATTCTTCTCTTTGTCAATTCCATAAACATACATCGGCTTTGCGAGCGCCAGGCCAAGTCCTTTACGCTGCCCAATCGTATAGTGAATGATTCCCTTGTGGCGACCAAGAACATTGCCGTTTCGATCTACGAAATCGCCCTCTGGGTACTCCTTTCCAGTATACTGACGGATAAAATCAGTGTAACTGCCAGACGTAACGAAACAGATATCCTGACTGTCATGCTTGTGCGCATTGATTAACCCCTGTTTCTCAGCAATTTCTCTTACCTTAGGCTTAGGAAGTGACCCCAGTGGGAACTGCGTGTGCATCAGCTGCTCCTGCGTTAAGCTATACAGCACGTAGCTTTGATCCTTATTGGCATCAAGACCCTTCTTTAACAGGTAGCGACCCGTTGCCTCATCATATTCGACACGCGCATAATGACCCGTTACCACGGTATCATAACCCATCAGCTTCGCGCGCTCATACAGCTCTTGAAACTTGATATAACGGTTGCAGTCGATGCAGGGGTTTGGCGTACATCCATTCTCGTAGGCATCCACAAAACGCTTCATAACATGCTCCTCGAACTGACCGGTAAAGTTATAGAGGAAATGACGGATGCCAAGTGTATAGGCCACGCTTCTTGCATCGCTCACATCATCAAGTGAACAGCAGGTATTTTCACGTTTAATCCCATCACCTGTCTCATTAAAGGTCTTGATTGTAATCCCGATACACTCGTATCCTTTTTCCTTCATCAAATATGCCGCAACGGAGCTGTCCACACCGCCACTCATGGCTATGACCGCCTTCTGGTTCATCTGCTTCCTTCCTTTCTGCAGCCGCTGTTATCCGCGGCCGTTATTGTTTTCTATTATACATCAAAAATACATTTTTTTGTAAAAAAAAATAACCAACGTTTTCCGTTGATTATTTGAAGTTGCGGGGGCTGGATTTGAACCAACGACCTTCGGGTTATGAGCCCGACGAGCTTCCAGACTGCTCCACCCCGCGATAATATGGGATGTTTTCTCTCGAAAACCAATGGATGGAGGTGGATTCGAACCACCGAAGCAAGTTGCAGCAGATTTACAGTCTGTCCCCTTTGGCCACTCGGGAATCCATCCATTTAAATGGGGCCTATAGGGCTCGAACCTATGACCCTCTGCTTGTAAGGCAGATGCTCTCCCAGCTGAGCTAAGACCCCAAATATTTAATTGTAGCTGAATTGCTTCAGCAAGCGACCCGAAAGGGGTTCGAACCCTTGACCTCCGCCGTGACAGGGCGGCGCTCTAACCAACTGAGCCACCGGGCCTAACTTTTCGCATGTACCTTCAAAACTGCACACAAACTTTTCATCCTTAAAACCTCAGTTCACAAACGCACATTCACAAAACCGCACTTCGTG